>JAHHSL010000019.1 GCA_020025235.1 Ruthenibacterium sp. | reverse complement strand
CCGCAGCAGGAACCGGATGCACCGAAAGAAGCGGCAGAAAAACTGCCTGCGGCGGTACCGCCGGAAGAATGGGTGTACCGGGTGCAGTATTACGCAAATATACCGCAGTATCAGCCGCCGACAGAATGGGCGGATTACAAAGCGCCGTTCATTGATACTTCGGCTGCGGCAAACGGGGGCAGACCGAAGCTGCCGAAAAACGGCAGTGAACCGCTCAAGTTCCGCGACGTTTATCTGGAGCCGGGCGCACAGGGGTACAGGATTCCGCTGACGCCGACCCTGCAGCCGCTTTATAAATCGCGGGACTATTCTTTTGACGAATACAAAACGGTGCAGAGTGTAGATCCGCTGCATGACGCTTTGTACTACCGCCTGCGGGAAATCTGGCGGCTGAAGGACGGAGCAGACGCGGAAAGCACCGATGTTCGGGACTGGGACGTTTTTGCGCCGACAGCACAATTTGCCCAGGACCCGGCAGAAACCGGAACGATACAGATCGATTCCGACACGGTGCTGCGGTTTGTATACGATACGGTCAAAAAAGAAAAAAGCTTTGAAAATCCGGTTGTGTTTTACGATTATGACGTAACGGACGGAAACCCGACACCGTGGGGAAATGGGCTTTGGATGCTGCATACCGAACATTACGGCATCAATTCACCGGAAAACTGCAAAGAAAACGGGGCATCCCGTTTTGCATTCGGAAACTCCAGTATCGGAACCGACTTCGGCAGCGAACACTGGAACGGGAACCAGATCAACCGCTTCAACGATAAAAACAGGCAGAACGGCGGCAGGGGACACTGTGCGGATGCGGCATGCTACGGCATGGTGACCGGAATCGACGAACACGAAGCCCCGATCTATGCGCCCGGGCTGAACGTTCCGCTGCTTTTCGGGGAAGGGGCGGCAATCGGAAAAACCGAAATCGACGGTAAATCGCTGCTGTTCCACCGGGAGGGGGATACCTATCTGCTTGCTGCCGTCAAAGGCACCGATGCGGAGAACCTGGATGTGTTTCAGGATAACGGGGGCTGGCCGAGACATTGGTCGAATGAGTTCTGGCCTTTGGACGGAATCACTTCAGGGGCAGACCCTATGCTGGGCGGGCCGAACAATAAAATTTACAGGGTACCGGCATACGGCGGCAGCGAACCGCCGCGGTCGGATGCAGCACAGGGGAAACCGGCAAAAGACCACAACAACTATTTCGGAATGCACTGCACACTGGAATTTGAAGCATCGGCCGATTACGTCGGGCCGCTGGATTTCTTTTTTTATGGGGATGACGACCTGTGGGCATTTGTGGATGATACTTTGATCATGGATATCGGAGGAGTGCACTGCGCAACGGGCATGTATGTCGATCTTTGGGATTACATCCCGAAAGGGGCAGCCGGAAAACACCGCATCAATATTTTCTTTACCGAACGCGGTGCATCGGGATCGACCTGCTATATGCAGTTTACCCTGCCCAATGCACAGTCCGTCATTCCGCCGATCGTCAAAACCGGCATGCTGCAGGTTGAAAAAGAAGTCCGCGGCCCGGTTTCCCGGGAAATCCCCTTTGATTTCCTGCTGGAACTGCAGGATGCCGGCGGAAATCCGCTTGCCGGAACGTATCCGTACCGGATCTGTTCTGCAGACGGAACACAAACAGCTGCCGGAAGCTTTCAGCCGGGACAGTATGGGTTTTCCTTAAAGCATGGTGAATCCATGACCGTGGAGCTGCCGCTGCAGACAAAATACCGCGTACAGGAACTGACGAGCGAACAAACGCCGCCGTGCACCACAACGATGCAGACGAATGACGGTCAGCCTGTGTACACCAAGGAGTGCTCCGGTGTGATACAGCCTGCACAGACAAGGGTGCATGTCATCAACGAAGCCGAAAGCAGCATGCCGCCGACGGGCGGCAGAGGAAGCGCGGGCTTTCTCCTGTGGGGCGGCTTTTTACAGGCCTCTGCGCTGTGCATGATGCACCGGCGCAAAGGCAGACGATACACGCTGCAGACGGGAAACCGGATTTCCCGATGCAAATAAACAGAAGAAGGGCAGGAAAGAGCATCATGAAAAGACTACTGGCAATGCTGCTTGTACTGACGCTGTGCATGTCGTTCGGCGTTCAGGCTTTTGCAGCGGGAGGAAGCGAAGACCGAACCGGAAAGATCACCATAACACAGGCCGTGAAAGGCGCGGAATACAAGGCGTATCGCTTATTTGACCTGACGTATAACGAACAGAATCAATCGTATTCCTATACGGTTACGGAACAGTGGAAAGGCTTTGCCGCACAGGATGTGATAAGCGGGCCGGACGGATATCTGACGGCAGAAACGATCGACGACAAAACCTACATAACGTGGAAAAAGGAAGGCACAGAGGCAGAACAGACCGCCTTTGCCGCAGAATTTGCACAGCTTGCGCTGGCCTATGCGGGAAACCCGCAGAACCGGATCGTGCCGGACGCATCGGCTGTCGGCACAGTGAAGCAGTCGGACTGCACAGCCGAGTTTACGAATCTTCTGCACGGATATTATCTTGTTGATACAAGTGTCGGCTCGCTGTGCATGCTGGATTCCACGCATCCGGATTTCACGGCGGCCGATAAAAGCACCGCGCCGACCCTTGCGAAGCATGTAAAGGAAGGCTGTGAATGGAAAAAGAAAAACGATGCAAACATCGGGGATACGATCGAATTCAAATCGATCGTCACGGTTGGAAAAGGCGCTGAAAATTATGTGCTGAAAGACGATATGGGCAAAGGGCTCGATTTTATCGAAGTGACGAAAATCACACTGCAAAGCGGCGCAGATCCGCAGGAGCGGATCGTCGATAATGCCGGAAATAAGAATTATTCCGTAATCACCGGACAGGGTGCGTCGTTCAGCGTGCGGTTTGAAAACGAATACATTCGGACGCTCAAGCCGGGGGATGTCCTGACAGTCTATTACACAGCATTTTTGAGCGAGCACGCGGAGATCCGCACCGAAAAAAGCCTCAAAAACCGGAACAGGGCATGGCTTGAATACGGGCATAATACGGACACCCTGACGACCGCACCGTCAGAAACCGACACGCGGACGTGGGATTTTAAAATCCATAAATACGCAGAACATGCCAACGGGAAAAAGGCGCTTGCCGGTGCATCGTTCCGTCTTCATCGGGCAGAAGAAAACGGGGCGCTCGTAAATTTCACTCAAACTGCCGAAAACGGGACCTACCGTGTCTGCACGAAGGACGATGATCCTGCCAGCCATGTGCACATCACAGAGATGACGACCGGCGAAAACGGAAATCTGCATCTGGAAGGACTGGATTCCGGCTTGTATTATCTGGAAGAAACAAAAGCGCCCGATGGCTATAACCGACTGAAAAATCCGGTGGAGATCCGAATCGGCACAGAGGGAGAAATCAACATGGATACGATGTCGTGCGGAGATATCACCGTGCGGATCGAAAACAAATCCGGTTCGGAAATGCCCTCGACAGGCGGCGTAGGCACGGTGATTTTCTATGTCACCGGCACGGCGCTGCTGATCCTGGCGGGTGTGATGCTGGCAGTGAAAAAGAAATATGACGCAAAGCGGGAAAAATAAAACACAGCGCAGACGCAGAAAAAATACAGTACGGCGCGGAGAGGGCGGCAGTTCTCTCCGCAGGCTGTACAAAATGCGGCAGCGGGGGAAAAGCAAATGAAAAAACACTGGTACAGCATTTGCCTTGCGGGGATCATGCTGGCGGGGGTCGCCGTGCTGGCGTATCCGTGCATCAGCAATATATGGAACCGGATGGTGCAGACGCGTGTGATCGATCAATACGAGCAGACGCTGCAAAGCATGGCGGACGATGAGCTGGAAAGGGAGTTTTCGGCAGCGGAACAGTACAATAAACAGCTGGAAACGATTTCTTTTCCGTTTATGAATTTCGGACAGATCGAAGGCTACGGGGAAATCTTCAACATCGACGGCGACGGCACCATGGGGTATCTCGACATCGAAACGATTCATGTGCATCTGCCGATCCGCCACGGAACAAGCGCCGATGTGCTGAACGATGCAGTCGGGCATTTAAGGGGCAGCAGCCTGCCCACGGGCGGGCCGGGCACACATACCGTGCTTTCGGCGCACCGGGGTCTGCCATCCGCGCGGCTTTTTACCGACCTTGACCGGCTCAAAACAGGGGATGATTTCACATTGACCATACTGAACCGGACGCTTCGCTATCAGGTGGATCAGATTTCCGTGGTCACGCCGGAACAGGTGGAGCAGCTGTATCCGGTGCCGGAAAAGGACTACTGCACGCTGATGACCTGTACGCCTTACGGCATCAATACGCACCGCCTTTTGGTGCGCGGCAAAAGGGTCGGATGACCGGCGTGTCCCGCGTCCGCTGCGGCAAAGCGATAAAGAAGGAAAGGGGGAAAACAGCATGAAACGATACCGTGCACAGGCGCTTTTGGCAGCTGTGCTGTGTGTTTTTTTTACGGTGTTCTGTACGCAGGTGCAGGCAGAAAGCACCCTGCCCGAACCGACGAAGGGCAGCATGAGGATCACGCTGCAAAAGGAAGGAACGGGTCTTGCGGATGTTTCCTTTCGGCTGTACCGTGCGGGAAATGTTTCGGTGCAGGGAAAAACGCTGCACTGCACACCGACGCCGGAATTTCGGAAATGCGGGATGCCGTTTGACGATCTGCGTGCAGACGGGCTGGCAAACCACCTGAATGCGTTTGCCGCATACAATAATATACCGTTTTACGCGCGGGAACACAGCAGCGGGGCAAGCGTATCTTTTCAAACGCTTCCGACAGGGCTGTATCTTGCCGTACCCGAAGGCACCTGCGCGGCAAAGGCGGCACCGTTTGTAATTACGATCCCGTCACACGATGAAAACGGGAACTGGATCTATGATCTGGACGTTTACCCGAAGCTGCTGCCGGACTGTCCGCAAGGCAGCCTGACAGTGGAAAAGCAATGGTGCGGCAGCCGGAGCGGACGACCGGATCGCGTTACGGTGTGGCTGCTGAAAAACGGCGTCAAGGCAGACACTGCGGTGCTCTGCGCGCAGACACACTGGAAGCACACATGGGAAAATCTGCAGCCGGACGCCGCATGGACTGTGGCGGAAGCAAGCGTTCCGAAAGGGTATACGGTGCAGTATGCGACGCGGCCGAAAACGGTGACGATCACAAATTCCCACGCCGGAGGCTGCATCCCGTTTATCCAGACGGGCCAGCTGAAATGGCCGGTCCCGTTTTTGCTTGCGGCAGGTGTGCTGCTGCTTTTTGCGGCAGCGGCAAAGCCGAAAAAACGCGGTTCCGATGCGGCAAAAAAAGAGGACCCTGCCTAGGGTCTGTTCGGAAAATCGAAGCTTTGACTTTTTTGGCAGGAAACAGCATCCACTGCATTAAAAATACTCGTGACCCAACAAGGATTCCTGCGTTTTTTGCCTTGTGGCCGTCCGCTCCCTGCGCAAAATCCGCCAATTTCTCTGTTTTCAAACAAGCCCTAAAGAGTACGCCCCATAAGGAAGTTTTCTGAAAGATACGGTGCACCCCGAAAACGGGACTGTACCGTATCTTTTTACGCAATGAAACAGCAGGTGCCGAAAAATGATATATACCCCCTTTACTGGACAACCAGCAGAGGGGGTATTTTCATGCGCTGCAGCTATGAATACAAACGGAAATGTGTTGAGATGTAGCGATATCCGGTATATGCAAAGTGCGGAAGCCTTTTTGATGTTATGTGCTGCTTTTTAACAAAAACAGAGCGTGCGTTAAAATATTTTTGTGCACAAAATGAGATGTGCGCAAAAAACAAACAGTTTTTCATTTTGACAGTATCAAATTTCCGGACAATCGATTATGCTTAAATCAGAATAGTGAAACAAATCACAATCTGCCGGAATGTGGTGTAAACGGCAGAATTTAGGTGAACAGACGCTCTTTTGCGGCAAGGCGGATGGCGCGTGTTGCAAGATCGGCGTCGCGCTTCATGCCGGCACGCACCCAGTCACAGATCAGACCGATCACGGCATGACTGTAAAAGCGTGCGATGATCTCGCGGCTTTCGTCGGGGACACGCAGCTTTTCGCAGTGTTCCCGCACGCGGCTGCAGTTCATTAGGAATTTTTTGTAATAATCGATCAGGATCTGATGCAGACACCGGCAGTTTTGGTCATACAGAACGCTTGTGTAAAAATCTTTTTCCAGCTTCATCTTTTCGCACAGCGCAATGACGCTGTCCGGCCAGTTGTCCTGATCCATATACGGCCGAAGGATCGGCTCGATCTCGGAATCAAAGATCCATTCAATTACGGCATACTTGTCCTTGAAGTAGTAGTAGAATGTATTGCGGCTGATTCCGCAAAGACGGGTGATTTCGATGACCGAAATTTTTTCAAAGGGCTTTTGCGCGGTCAGCTCCTTTGTTCGGGCAACGATAGTCTGTTTGGTAAGATCAGAGGCAGACACCGTCAGCCACTCCTTTCTGCGGGTAAGTACCTTTATTATACAATACAATGGGGTTTATTTTCAAGCAGAGCCGCGCTCTGCCTTGCAGGTGCGCCTGCAAAACGGGGATTCTGTCGCCTTTTCGTGGTGAACAGGGCGAAGGATATATTATTTTAGGAGGAATCTTTTATGAAAGACCCGAAAACTCCCGCATGCGGTAAAGCGGACGTCCTGATCAAGTGGATCATGTTCACGGCGGCCATTCTGGGAATGGCGATCTTCAGCGCATTTTATCCGATCTGGGGAAACGTGCCGATGATCGTGGTTCCCTCGATTCTGGTACTTATTTTCGCAAAACCGGTTTTCTTTGAACGGCTGAAGCTGACAACGCTGCTGACGATGCGCGTGCTGATCGTATTTGCCGCGCTGCGCCTGTTCAACCCGCAGGTGTATGTGGATCTGATCATGCTTGCCCTGATCGTCAATATCCTGGAGGCCACGCTGACGGATCTTCTGCGCTACAAAAAATATTTCAACGCCGTATCCGGCTTTGCGGTTGCAGTCGGCGTCGCTGCGCTGCGCGGTCTGTGGCAGTGGGAAGCCCCGTTTGGTGATTACTACCTGACGCGCGGCGTCATTCCCGCCGTTACGCTGATGTATGCGATTGCGTATACGATCTGGAACTGGATCTTTGTCACAAACGAATTCAGCGATTCCGTTGCCTTGATGCATGTGGGTTTTCTTTCCGCACCGCTGCTTGGGTGTCTGTTCACCATGGGCATGGGCGTTTACGGCGGCCTTGGCATGTGGCTTTTGCTGCGTGCAAACAGCCTTGCTATCGGCGGCTGGATGCAGATCGGCGCAAAGGATTGGTTTGAACGCGAATTTCGATCCGAGCGATTCTCCCGCTTTGTGGCGTGGACGAAAAAACGCAATGTGCAGATCGCGGCAATGCTTATCAACCTTGTGCTGATCGGTGCGTGCATCGTCATCACCATGATGCACGGCGGCGTCGGCTTTGAATTTTCTCCGTTCTTTCTGGACTGAGTAAGGCGCACGATTCAAAACAGTACAAAATGCATCTGCGTCCTTGTGCAGACGGGGCGCGGATGCTTTGGATTTTTTTAAAAGCGGCAGACGGGTGCAGGCAGCCCGTACTGACGTAAGGAGGAACTATGCAGGCAGTTAAGGTTTTGGAAATCAAGCAGAGCGTTTTTGCGGATAACGACGAGCAGGCACGCCTTCTGCGCGAAGAACTGAAAAAGAAAAAGGTCTTTTTGCTCAATCTGATGTCGTCCCCGGGCTCGGGCAAGACAACGACGCTCACAAGAACGATCGAAGCGCTGCGGGACGAATTCAAAATCGGCGTCATGGAAGCTGATATTGATTCCGACGTGGACGCAAAAACCATTTCGCAGACCGGTGCAAAGGCAATTCAGTTGCACACGGGCGGCATGTGCCATCTGGATGCGGAAATGACCCGGCAGGGGCTGGAAGGGCTGGATACCGAAGGCATCGAGCTTGCCATTCTGGAAAACGTGGGCAATCTTGTCTGCCCGGCGGAATTTGACACCGGTGCAGTGAAGAACGCCATGATCCTTTCCGTGCCGGAAGGACATGATAAGCCGCTGAAATACCCGCTGATGTTTTCCATTTGCGATGTGGTTCTGGTGAATAAGATCGACGTGCTGCCGTACTTCGATTTCGACATGGAAAAGTGCCGCGAATATGTTAAAATGCGCAACCCGAACGCGACGATCATCCCGATCTGCGCCAAGACGGGCGAGGGGATCGACCAGTGGGCGGACTGGCTGCGCGGGCAGGTAAAGGCATGGCGTGAAGCGTAAAACACACAAAACAGCACAAAAGCGGAAAGGAACAAGAAGATGACAGAATTAAGACCTCGTATCGTAAAGCTGGCGCAGATGGTCGGAGGCCTTGCCGGTGTTATGAACAAGATCACTGCGGATTGTCCCGAGTATATGGCACTGGAATGTGTTGTCAGCGACGAACAGGCAGACGTTGCGCTGACCATGGGGCTGCGCAAGCCCCGCACGGCGGAATATGTTGCGAAAAAAAGCGGCAAAAGCGTAGAGGAAGCCCACAAGATTCTGATGGAGCTTGCCCAGATCGGTGTTTGCAAGGTCTGGCATGAGGATGGGCAGGAGCTGTTCTGGGTGAATATTTTTGCGCCCGGCATGTTGGAAATGATGGTCAACAACCGCGAACAGTTGGAAAAATACCCGCAGATCGGTCGTGCGTTTGAAGCGTATACCCGCACCCGCCTTGCCCCGATGACGCCGATGCTGCCCGAGGGCATGGCGATGATGCGCGTCATCCCGGTGGAATCGGCGCTGGAAAACGTGCCGGGTGTGCAGCCGTGGGAAAAGCTTTCCTACTATCTGGATAAATACGATACGTTCAGCGTATCCGATTGTTCGTGCCGTGCATCGCGCCGTCACATGGACGAAGGCTGCGGACATCTGGAACAGGAAATGTGCATCCAGATGGGCTCCGGCGCAGAATACTACATCAAAACAGGCCGCGCCCGCCAGATCACCCGCGAAGAAGCAAAGGAAATCATCCATAAGGCGGAAGAGCTTGGCTTGATGCATGAGATGCCCCATACCGAAGAACTGGGCGAAGCGTTTGCAATCTGCAACTGCTGCGGCTGTTCGTGCTTTTCCATGCGTATTGCAAGCCTGTTCCGCACGCCGGATGCGATCCGTTCCAACTTTACCGCAGAGGTGGATTACAGCAAGTGCGTTGCCTGCGGCCAATGCGTGGAAAACTGCCCGGTCAATGCGGTGCAGCTTGGTCAGCGCCTGTGCGCAAAAAAGCCGCTGCCGGAAAAAGAGGTGCGCACTGCGCGCGACCATACCTGGAGCGCAAAGGATTACAATGTCGATTACCGCGAAAACCGGCAGGACGTTGCACAGGAAGGCACATCCCCCTGCAAAACGGCATGCCCCGCACATATTGCGGTGCAGGGCTATATCCGCCTTGCAAGCCAGGGCAAATACCGCGAAGCACTGGAACTGATCAAAAAGGAAAATCCGTTCCCCGCCGTCTGCGGACGCATCTGCCCGCACGGCTGCGAAAGCGAATGTACGCGCGGTGATATCGACGAGCCGATCGCAATCGACGAAATCAAAAAATTCATTGCTGACCGGGAACTGGACAGCAAAAACCGTTTTGTCCCCGAAAAGCGGCACGAATACGGCAAAAAAATTGCCGTTGTGGGCGCAGGCCCCGCGGGTCTTTCCTGCGCATACTACCTTGCACTGGACGGATACCGCGTAACGGTCTTTGAAAAGGAAGAAAAAGTCGGCGGCATGCTCACACTGGGCATCCCGGCATTCCGTCTGGAAAAGGACGTTGTGGAAGCGGAAATCGAAGTCCTGCGTGAACTGGGCGTCGAATTCAAAACCGGCGTGGAAGTGGGCAGGGACGTCACGCTTGCCAAGCTGCGCGAAGAAGGCTATCAGGCATTTTATCTTGCAATCGGCGCACAGGGCGGACGCCGCCTCGGTGTCGAGGGCGAAGATGCGCAGGGCGTCATCGCGGGCGTTGAATTCCTGCGCAATGTGAACCTTGGCCGCGAGACAGAGCTTTCCGGCAGGGTGCTTGTCATCGGCGGCGGCAATGTTGCCGTGGACGTCGCACGAACGGCAGTGCGAACCGGCGCGGACAGTGTATCGCTTTACTGTCTGGAGAGCCGCAGCGAAATGCCCGCACTGGACGAAGAAGTGGAAGAAACACTGGCAGAAAATATTGCCATCAACAACGGCTGGGGCCCGCGCCGCATCCTGACGGAAAACGGCAGGGTCACCGGCGTGGAATTCCACAAGTGTGTTCGTGTATTCAACAGCGAAGGACGCTTTGCCCCCGAGTTTGACGAAAACGAAGTCATGGTCGTGGAGGCAGACTATGTGCTGCTGTCGATCGGCCAGTCCATCGAGTGGGGCGGCCTGCTGGAAGGCAGCAAGGTGAAGCTGGGACGCGGCAATACGGCAAGCGCCGATGCGCTGACGTATCAGACCGATGAACCGGACGTCTTTGTGGGCGGCGATGCATTCACCGGCCCGAAGTTTGCGATCCACGCCATTGCAGCGGGCAAGGAAGGCGCCATTTCCATTCACCGCTATGTGCAGCCGGGCCAGAGCCTGACGCTCGGACGCGACCGCCGTGAGTATCACGCATTCGATAAGAACAATGTGGTGCTGGAAGGCTTTGATAATGCGCCGCGCCAGAAGGTCGGCCACAATCCGCAGGCGAAAAATTCCTTTAAAGATAACCGCGTGACATTTACGGAAGAACAGATGAAAAAGGAAACCGAACGCTGCCTTGGCTGCGGCGCGGCACAGGTGGATTCCTATATGTGCATCGGCTGCGGCCAGTGCACCACAAAGTGCAGGTTCGATGCGATCCATCTGGTGCGCACGCACGATTCCACACCGGATACCTATGAGCATCTGCCGATCAAAATGGCGGCCAATGCAGTCAAGCGCGCGGGCAAGATCGCGGTGACGGCCGTAAAGGAAATCGGACATTAAGCGTCCGGGGAAGGAGGGCGGCCCATGCACGAATTGGGCGTCATCAGTTCAATGGTGAACACCATTGAAAAAATCGTAATGGAACAGGGGCTTACACAGGTGCACAAGCTTGTGCTGGAAGTAGGCGAGCTTTCCGGTGTGGTGCCGCGGTATATGGAGGCCTGCTATCCGGCTGCCGTATACAAAACCTTCATGGAAAACACGGTTTTGGAAATGGAGACGATCCCCGGCATCGTGCGCTGCAAAGACTGCGGCAGGGAATTCAATGCTATGGCGCATGATTTCACCTGCCCGGACTGCGGCAGCCAAAATATGGAGATTTTATCCGGAAATGATGTTATAATAAAAGAAATACAATGCAGCTGAAGGATAGTGCACAATGAACTACAGAAAAGAAGCGATTGCAGAAGCATTTTTACAGCTTCTGGACGAAAGACCGTTTGACAAGATCACCGTAAAGGATATCGTCGAACGGTGCGGGGTGAACCGGAACACATTTTATTATCACTATCAGGATATTCCCTCCCTTCTGGAAGGCATCCTGAAAAGCAGGATCGACGCACTGATCGAAAAACACTGCAGCATTGATTCCCTGCAGGACTGCATTTCGGTGACAGTACAGTATTTTATCGAAAACAAAAAGGCCGTTATGCATGTGTACCGCTCTTTGCCGCGCGAAGTTTTTATCAGTCATCTGGATCATCTGCTTTTGTACCTGGTTCGGGAATATATTATAAATATTGCCGGCGGTATGAAGATCCGGCAGGAGGATAAAGAACTGATCGTTCGCTTCTATAAGTGCATGCTGGTTGGGATTTTCCTCGATTGGCTGAATGCTGGCATGAATTATGATCTGCTGGGTGATTCCATGCGGATGTATCAGCTTTTTGATGATGCGGGGCTTGAAATGCTCCGGCATGCGGGTGAAAACACACAAACAGAATAAAAAGGAAAATACCCGTCTGTTCGCTGAACAGGCGGGTATTTTCGAGGGGAGAAAAAAACGAAATGGAAAGGAGTAAGTAAAGATAAAACGGTGCGGCGGCTTTTCACACGGGGCAAGGCTGGTTTGCGATCTTCTGCGGCAAAACGGCTTTGATGCAGAAGGCATAGCGGGAATGAACATTGCAGCCTTGCATAAGCCGCACCAATGCCGCGCTTATTTGTCTGCGCAGCCGCTGCAGCCGGAGCAGGGGTGGGATTTTTCCCACAGTTCGTATGCAGAAGGTGCCCAGTTCTGTGCGTAAAGGTCGCACTTTGCACACAGATGCTCGGCGCTTTCCGGGCTTTGCAGATCCGTGGAAGGAGCGTGTGTTTTTTCAATGATCGCACGCAGCTTTTCCGGGTTTTCCAGCATCGGGCACGGACGCAGGTGGTTGTCGTTGAACGGCTGACCATCGTGGTATGCCATGAAAAGCGGGGAACGCAGACATTCCAGCAGCGTTTTTTCGCGGATATTGCTGTCGGAATAGTGGATGAACACGCACGGGTCAACGTCACCGTTTGCGTTGATGTGCAGATAGCGGCGGCCGCCTGCGATGCAGCCTTCCACGTATTCGCCGTCGTTCTGGAAGTCGATGCTGAAGATGCCCTTCGTGGTGCGGTAATGACGAATGGTGTGGTAGATGTATTCACGCTGTTCGGGGGAAGGCATCAGCTCCGGCACAGCGTCGTTTCCGACCGGCATGTAATGGAAGTACCATACGAACGAAGCGCCCCATTCGATCATCTGGTCAACAAACGATTCGCCTGCAACGGAATCGATGTTCTGGCTTGTGTAGCAGCAGGAAATACCGAACGGCAGGCGGTTTTCTTTCAGGATGTTCATTGCATTTACGACCTTGTCGTAAGAACCGATGCCGCGGCGTCCGTCATGAACGGCCTTTTCGCCTTCCACGCTGATGGCGGGGATAAAGTTCTTGACGCGCAGCATTTCCTTTGCAAAATCCCCGTCGATCAGGGTCGCATTGGTAAAGGAAAGGAACACGCAGTCGGAATGTTTTTCGCACAGTGCGATGATGTCTTTTTTGCGGACGAGCGGTTCACCGCCGGTATAGATGTACATATATACGCCAAGCTCTTTGCCCTGTGTGATGATGCTGTCGATCTCATCAAAGGAAAGGTTCAGCTTGTTGCCGTATTCGGCAGCCCAGCATCCGGTGCAGTGCAGGTTGCAGGCACTGGTGGGGTCCAGCAGAATGGCCCAGGGAATGTTGCAGCCGTACTGTTCGCGGTATTTTTCCTGAAGCGGCCAGCCGATGATATTGGCGTTGAGGAAGAAGTTGGTGAAAACAGTTTTCAGCACTTCGCGATCCGTATCATGGAGGATGCGCATAATCAGCTGATGCCAGTTGGAATTGGGATCATTGATGATGTTGCGAAATACTGCACGCTGCGTCGGGAAGCTTTTCGGACCGTCGCCGGCAATGCGGTCGACCCAGTCCATGAGTTTGGAAAGATTCTTTTCGGGATCTTTTTCAATATAGGAATAAGCAGTTTCGATCCCGAATTTTTTCAGGCTGTTGGACAACATAATCAAGCACTCCTTTGGAAGTTGTTTTCGTGCCTTAATCGTACATGGAAAAAGATCCCTATCCAATAGACAAAGGGCATCCTGCTGTCTGGTTTTCAAACAAACACGGCCAAGTGCCTAAAAAAAACAGGCAGAAGCTAAGTGCGAAAACCGGACAAATGCAAACGTTTGTATGGTTTTTAGATAAACGGCCTGTTTTTGTCTGTATACAAGCACAAGGCTTTCGGGTACACTGCAAAAAGAAGCTTCCGCAAAAAAAACGATCGGAAAGCAGAAAACAGCGTAAGGAGACAAAGCTTATGACAGAATATTTTGAATATTTCTATCCTTCCAGCGACGGCAGGACCATGATCCATGCCAACCGCTGGACGCCGAAGGACTGCCCCGTACGCGGTGTTGTGCAGATCGTGCACGGTGTGGCAGAATATGCCAAGCGCTACGATCCCTTCGCGCGGTATCTGTGCGAAAACGGATTTGCCGTTGTGGCAAACGATCATCTGGGCCATGGCCGTTCGCAGATCAAAAATGCCCCGTGGCGCTATTTCGGGGAAGAAAACGGCTGGTGGCATGCGGTGGATGATGTGGAAGAGCTTCGCCGCCGCACCGTGGAAGAATTTCCGGGTGTGCCGTATTTCCTGTTCGGACATTCCATGGGCTCGTTCCTTTCGCGCAGCCATATCATCCGGTATCCGGGGCGCGTCAGCGGATGTGTTCTGTGCGGAACGGGACACCCTTCGGCGCTGACGATCGAAGGCGGAAAGCTCATGGCAGACCATGAGATCAAAAAGTACGGAAAAGCCGGATACAGTGCCAAAGCGGAAAATCTTGCGTTTGGCTCATACAATAAAAAATTTGCGCCGAACCGGACGCCCTCGGACTGGGTATCCGCAAGCGAAGAAAATGTGGATGCCTACCTTGAAGATATCCTATGCGGCGGTGAAGTGACGGTAGGACTGCTGCGCGATATCCTGGAAGGGCTCGGGTTCATCACAAAAAGCGAAAATATCGCAAAAATGGACCACAGCATGCCGGTTCTGTTCATTTCCGGTGCGCAGGACCCCGTCGGAGATATGGGCAAGGGGGTCGAAAAGGCGTGCCGGATGTTCCGGAAAACCGGCATGAAGGATACGCAGATGAAGCTGTATCCCGGCCTGCGGCATGAGATCCTGAACGAAGAAACAAAGCTGATCGTCTACCGTGATGTGCTGCACTGGCTGGAAAAACATTTGTAAAAGCAGGGGGAAAAGCAAGCGGCAGAATGAAAGAAAGCAATACAAGCAGATCTGTTTGCAAAAGCGGATTCTGGGAAAGAAGAGTATGATGAAAAACAAAGATAACCTGTGTTCCACGGTCCCGATGCGGACGGCAAAAATCGGATATATTGTGCTGTCGGCAGTTTTATGTGTGCTGGGTGTGATTATAATCGCGTTCCCGATCGACGCGGCGGAAGCATTCAGCATGTGGTGCGGCATAACATTTATTGCGTTCGGCTGCATTAAGGTGATCGGCTTTTTTTCAAAGGACCTGTATCGGCTTGCCTTTCAGTTTGATCTGGAATTCGGCATTCTGATGGTGATACTCGGCATTTTCATACTTCTTCATCCGGATCGTTCGGCGCGCTTCATCTGCACGGCGCTCGGGGTTCTGGTGCTGACGGATTCCCTGTTCAAGATCCGCATCACGCTGGAGGCAAAGCGGTTCGGCATCGGCACATGGTGGGCAACGCTTCTGATTGCCGCGGTTTCCGGCGTGTTCGGTGTGATCCTGCTGTTCAGCCCTACAGAGGGCACGCGCATTTTGATGATTTTCCTCGGTGTGACGCTTGCCGCCGAGGGCGCTTTGAACATGAGCACCGCACTGACCATGGTGAAGATCATCCACCACCAGCTGCAGGATGATGAACAAGGGAAACGCTGAAAAACTGTCCCGCGCGATACGCTTTTTTGCGCAAAAGCAGATCCGTGTCTTTTTCCGGACGCGAAAATATGGTACAATAAAAAAGCCCTGCCGAAATTCTGCGGCAGGGCTTTTTACGATTACAGCAGGCGGAAAGGGGCGCGCGGAAATGAAAGAACGGACGTATCTTGCCATCGATCTGAAATCGTTTTATGCATCGGTGGAATGTCTGGAACGCGGCCTTGACCCGATGCGCACAAATCTGGTTGTTGCCGACAGCAGCAGAACGGTAAAGACGATCTGCCTTGCGGTGACGCCATCGCTGAAAAGCTACGGCATACCGGGGCGCGCACGCCTGTTTGAAGTAGAACAGAAGCTGCGGCAGGTGAATTTCGGGCGCGCGCAGAATGTACCGGGGCGCCGGCTCTGCGGTGCATCCTGCGATGCGGTGGAGCTGGCGGAAAATCCGCAGCTTGCAGTCGATTACATCGCCGCGCCGCCGCGCATGGCGTATTACATGAAGAAAAGCACGCAGGTGTACAGCGTTTATATGAAATATGTCGCGCCCGAGGATATTCATGTGTATTCGATCGACGAAGTATTTATGGACGTGACGAATTATCTGGACGCATACGGCATTTCACCGCGCGATCTTGCCATGCGCATCATCCTGGATGTGCTGCAGGAAACCGGCATCACCGCCACGGCGGGCATCGGGCCGAATCTGTTCCTTTGCAAAATTGCAATGGATATCACGGCAAAGCACATCCCGGCGGATGAAAACGGGGTGCGCATTGCAGAGCTTGACGAAATGAGCTACCGCCGCACGATGTGGAACCATACGCCGCTTACGGATTTCTGGCGGGTGGGACGCGGGTATGCCAAAAAGCTGGAGGCGCACGGCATGTATACCATGGGCGATATCGCGCGCTGTTCGGTGCAGAACGAAGCGCTGCTGTATGAATTGTTCGGCATCAACGCCGAGCTTCTGATCGACCATGCGTGGGGCTGGGAACCGTGCACCATTGCGGATATCAAGGCATATAAGCCGAGTTCAAACAGCGTCGGCTCCGGACAGGTTTTATCCGATCCGTATGATTTTGAAAAAGCGCGTCTGGTCGTGCGGGAAATGACCGATCTGCTGGTGCTGGAACTGGTTGCAAAGGGACTGATGACGGATCAAATGGGGCTTGCTGTCGGATATGACATCGAAAACCTTGCGGATGAATCCCGCAGAAAAAATTACAGCGGCGAAGTCACCACGGATGCATACGGACGCCGTGTGCCAAAAGCGGCGCACGGCACAGTGAATCTGGGGAAATACACCTCCTCCACGCGGGAGATCATGCATGCGGTGACAAAGCTGTATGAGGAAATCGTGCAGCCGAAGCTGTTGGTGCGGCGCATCAATCTCACGGCAAATCGTGTGCTGCCCGAGCAGGATATCCCAAAGCAGAGCTGCGAACAGCTGGATCTTTTTACGGATTATGCGGAAAAGGAAAAGCAGGAGGAACAGCATTCGGCGGAGCTGCAGCGGGAAAAGAAGATGCAGCAGGCTATGCTGGAAATCAAGCAGAAATTCGGCAAAAACGCAATTTTGAAGGGCATGAATCTGCAGGAGGGCGCGACGGCGCAAAAACGCAACCGGCAGATCGGGGGCCATAAGGCATGAAAAGAAATTATGATGATATCATCGGTCTTGCGCATCATGTATCCAAAACAAGGCCGCAGATGAGCATGCTCGACCGTGCCGCGCAGTTTTCCCCGTTTGCCGCCCTGACGGGATACGGGGATGCGATCGACGAAACCGGACGCTGGACGGACAGCAGAACGGAGCTTTCCGAAGATGAAAAAGAAGCGCTCGACCGCACGCAGCAGGCACTGCTGGAAAAGGCGGGTCAGCATCCGGAAATCCGCATCGTCTTTTTCCGAAAAGACCGGAAAAAGCAGGGCGGGCAGTACACCGAGGTGCACGGAACGCTCAAAAAAATCGACGAGATCGAACGGGTTCTGATTCTGACGGACGGCACAAGGATCGCACTGGAGGATATCCGGCAAATCACAGAACAATAATAAAACGGACCGCCTTACCTGCCGTGCAGGCGCAAGCGGTCCGTTTTTGTCTGCCAAACTCTGCTCAGAAGGTCTGGGCGCTGTGAATAAAGGTTTTTGTCTTTTCGCTTTGAGGATGTTCAAAAATTTCTTCCGGCGTGCCGATTTCCTCGATCCTGCCGTCTGCAACAAACATGACACGGTCGGCAACCCGCCGTGCAAATTCCATTTCGTGCGTCACGATGATCATGGTGTTTTCTTCGCCTTTCAGGTTCTGGATCACACGCAGGACCTCTCCGGTCAGCTCCGGGTCAAGAGCGGAGGTGGGCTCGTCAAAGCACAGGATCTCCGGGTCGAGCGCCAATGCACGCGCAATGGCGACACGCTGCTGCTGCCCGCCGGAAAGCTGATAGGGATAGGCGTCTGCTTTGTGCACAAGCCCCACCTGCTGCAAAAGCCGCTGTGCATTTTCGCGGATCTCCTGCGCGGAGCCGCGGTGCAGAAGCGTCGGGGCAAGCGTGACGTTTTCCAGAACGGAATACTGCGGAAACAGGTTGAAGTTCTGGAAAACAAGCCCGAAATGGAGCCGGTTTTCGCGGATTTCATCCTCGGAACCGGCGGAAAGGACCTTTCCGTTCACCGAGATGCTGCCGGAATCGGGGATTTCCAGAAAGTTCAGACACCGCAAAAGCGTGGATTTGCCGCCGCCGGAAGAGCCGATCACGGCAAGGATCTCTCCGGCGTTCAGGGAAAAGGAGATGCCTTTCAGAACATCGGTTTTGCCAAAGCATTTTTTCAGATTCTGTACATTTAAAATTTCCATATCGTCACCCTTTGAAATAGCCGAGCTTCTTTTCCAGCCGCCCGAGCAGAAGCGTTAAAAGCCCGCTGAACACAAGATAGAAGATACCTGTGCAGAAAAGCGGATAAATCAGCCCTTTGCGGATAAAGCTCTGTCCGACATAAATCAGTTCGTACACGCCGATGATGCGGGCGAGCGAAGTGTCTTTCACCAGCGTGATGATCTCGTTGCTCATCGGGGCGATGATGCGCTTTACGACCTGCAGGAAAATGACCTTGAAGAAGATCTGCTGCTTTGTCATGCCCAGAACCTGTCCGGCCTCGTACTGTCCCTGCGGGATGCTTTCGATGCCGCCGCGGTAGATTTCAGAAAAATAACAGGCATAGTTAATGGAAAACGCGATGATTACCGACCAGAACCGGTCTCCCGAAGGAAGGCCGAACAACAGCCCCGGACCGTAAAAAATCACGATCAGCTGCAGCATCAGGGGCGTGCCGCGAATGACCCATACAAAGCCGCGTGAAAGGCAGCGCAGGGGGGCAAAGCGGCTCATGGTGCCGAAACAGACAACCAGTCCGAGCGGCAGTGAAAAAACAAGTGTCAGTAAGAAGATCTCGATGGTCACCCAAAAGCCGCTCAGCAGTTCGTTTGTAACTTGTGCCAGCATGAAACAAACCTCTTTCCTTTACTATTTTGTGATACGAAAGATCCGCCGGAAAGAAAACCCGGCGGATCGTGTGTTTGAAAGGCAGGAAAATCAGGCCGGATCGGCGGCCGGGGTTTCCTGTGCAAGAGTCAGGCTGTACTGTTCGGCAAGTGCCGCAAGGGAGCCGTCCTCTGTAAGTTCCTTGATGCAGTTATTCAGCTGTTCGGTCAGATCAGAGCCTTTGCGGAAGGCGACTGCGTATTCTTCGGTGGAAAGGGCAGTGCCGATGGCAAGGTCGGCATAATTGGTGCCTTCACCCGTCATGGCCTTGGCCATGGTGATGTCGATGACGCAGGCTTCTGCGGTGCCTGCGGCAACCTCCATAAGGGCAGCTGCCTGATCCTGAAGCGCAACAGCTTCCGTAATTCCAAGCTCGGCAAGTGCAGCCTGTCCGGCCGAACCGTTTTCGCATGCGAATTTCAGGTCTTTGACGCTTTCGGCGTCGGGGTACTGGCCGATCACATCTTTTTTCATAACAACGACCTGTGAATTGACAAGGTACGGGTCAGAACAGCTTGCGTTGCTGCGGGCCTCTTCCGTGAGTGTCATGCCGTTCCAGATCGCATCGATGTTTTTCGTCTCAAGCTCGAAATATTTCTGATCCCAATCGGAAAGAACCAGAAATTCAGCTTCGACACCCAGCTTTTCACAGAAAAGACGGGCAAATTCGGCGTCAAAACCGGTCCACTCATCGTTTTCATCTTTGTAGTCCATCGGCTCGTACTCTGTGATGCCGATTACCAGTCTGCCTTTTTCTTTGATATAAGCAGTGTCAGATTCTGCATGACTGCCGCCGCATCCTGCAAAACATGTCAGGGTCATCAGGGCAGACAGCGCCAGTGCGAACAACTTTTTCATAATTCCCATCCTCTCTTTCTCTTTTCCGCTTCTCCTGTCGGAAAGATGTATATGGTTTGAATTATATTTTAAAGCAGCGTAGAAGTAAAGCAAAAACTTTTATTTCGACAAAAGCAACAAAAAACAAGATAAAATATAGCAATAATGCTGCTGTCAATATGTAAAATACACAGGAAAATACGCGAAAAAACAGCGACAGGCAAAATTTTTGCAGGGGTTGCAGAGAAAACGCAGCGGTGCTGCAGCACGGGCAAAAACTGCGCTGCGGCACGACGCCAAGGACCGGAACATACATACGCCTTTTCCAAAAGGGTTACAGATTTATTAAAAAATACATTATTTTCATTTATATATAGGAAAACTGCGAAAAAAGCTATTTTAAATGGATTGCAAATGTGTGAATTATGTGTTAAGATGAAGTCACTTCGTCGGGATGTGCCGAAAAAAGGCCGGAAAGGACCTGCCTATACGCTGTATGCGGCAAATGCAGGGGCAGAAAAATCGAAGGCTGGTTTCGCCGTCCCGGGGTCTGTTTTTGGGGCGATCCCCGAACGGACCCATTCAGGACCCGAAAAAAAGAAAGGTGGAAAAATCATGTCTAAAATCAAAAACGAATGGCCGACCGAAAACCGCGGTGCTCTGCTTTACCGCAGCGCCCTTGCTGCGTCCGCAAAGAAATCCGGACTGAACGCAGTCAAGTTTGAAGAACAGGGTATCCCGTATGAGGATGTGTACCGCGCAAGCTCGAAGGAACTGGCAAAGGAAACAGCATGCGGTTTCCGCTCCCGTATGGAAAACGTAGACGACCTGCGCGAATGGGGCAAGCAGATGACCCCGGAACTGGGCCGCGAAGCATTCGGCATGGAAGTGATCGAGTGCAGCGAAGACTGCTTTGCAATGGATATGCATTTCTGCCCGCATCTGAAGGGCTGGGAGCAGCTTGGCCTTTCCGATGAAATGTGCTCGAAGCTGTGCGATCTTGCTATGACAGGCGACTTTGCAATGGCAAATGAAATGGGCTATGAACTGGAAAATCCGATGCGCCTTGCAGACGGCGACCCGGTTTGCCGCGTGATCTACCGCCGCAAAAAGCAAGAGGAAGAAAACAAATAAGCATTTCAGGGAAAAATGTGCAGTACCTGCACCGGGATAAGGGAGAAGTTCGATGAAAGAAAAGACTGAAAAGAAGGGGAGTGCGCTTCCGCGCAAGCTCCGGATGTTTTACGGCGTGGGCGAATTCGGCCAGCAGCTGAGCCTTCTGACGCTGAACATGTATCTGCTGTATTTTTACACCAATGTCATGGGCATTTCCGGCAAGGCTGCCGGTACGCTGCTGCTGATCGCCCGTATCTGGGATGCAATCAATGACCCGATGATGGGCATGATCATTGACAACACGCACAGCAAGCACGGCAAATGCCGTCCGTATCTGCTGTACTGCGCACTTCCGGCAGGCATGTTCCTGTTCCTGACGTTTGCAGCGCCCGATATGAGCAACACGATGAAGCTTGTGTGGGCATACGTTACTTATATCGGACAGGGCATGCTGTATACGGCAACCGGCATTTCCTATACTTCGCTGATTGCCCGCATCACCGATGACCCGCTCGAACGAGTGGGTCTCAACCAGAGCCGTGCATTCATTTCGATGTTTGCCGCAATTTTCATTTCCGCAATGACGCTTCCGCTGATCCAGGCAATCGGCAAAAAGTCCAGCGAGCGCGTCGGTTTTGCAGTGGTGATCGGCGTATACGGTCTGCTGCAGGCGCTGTGCTATCTGTGCGTGTTCCGCCTTACACGCGGGTTCGACCGTCAGGAACCGCGCATCAAAAAGGAAGCAGGCGGCTCTGCGGGGAGCGAAATGCTCAAATCTCTGGGCTACATTCTCAAAAACCCGCTGTGGTGCTGGCTTGCATGCGGCACGATGCTGTATCAGACTTCGGCTGCCATTACGCAGGGCATCATCGTTTACTATGTAAAATACTATCTGGGCCGTCCGGATCTGGTCGGCATTGCAAGCCTGTGCAGCATGGTCTCCAGTTTCTTTGCCATCATCCTGCTCAAGGTCTTTGCAAAAAAGCTCGGCAAGGCAAAGAGCTGTGCGCTCGGCGTTGCGGTGGCGTTTGTCTGCGTTGTCATCCGCTTTGTGACGCACGATGCGTTCATCCCGCTGTATCTGCTGTGCCTGCTGGTCACGGGCTTCGGTCTGGGCCTGTTCTCGTCGCTGCTTGTGCCGTCTCTTATGGACAGCATCGATTACGGCGAATGGCTGCACGGCAAGCGCAATGATGCACTTGTCATGTCGGCAAACAGCTTCGGCAACAAGCTCGGCGGCGGCATCGGCGGTGCAACCCTCGGCTTCCTGCTGGACGCGATCGGCTACGATCCGAATACGATCACACAGGCACCGGCTGTCCGTACCGGTATCTTCAACACGGCGATTTTTGTGCCGCTGGTCGTTTTCGCCATTGTGTTCTGCATCATGCTGGTGTTCAGCCGCTATGAAAAGAAGCTGCCCGCGATCCGTGCAGAGCTTGCGGAACGCCGCGCAGCAGCTGCAAGTGCATCTGCTGCAGAGCAGTAACAAACAAAAAACTGCCCCGCATCGTTTATCGGTGCGGGGCAGTTTAACAGAAAGATAAAGGATGAGTTCCGTCAGCGGAAATGCCCGCTGACTTCAGCATCCGCTGCGGCCTTGCGTGCTTTAAAAAGCATCCGGGCTGCCGTTTGTGCGGGCGCAAAGGCTCAGGCTGCGGCAAATGGAATCAAATTCGCGGATGAACCGATCCGTGCATCCGGCCTGCAGATGCAGCAGACATTCCCGCACGCGCGCATAGTTGCGTGCGGCCTTCTGCCGCCGTTCTTCGGCGGGGGTGCCGTTTGTGTATATGGCAAAAATGCAGCGTGATTCCAGACGATCGAAAACATTCTGCAGTGCGTGGGACGGAACCAGTGCCGCCAGTTCGTGCATCAGCCAAAGCTCGATGCCTTCTCGGCTGCGGTATTTTTCGCAGGCTTCGATCAGCACGCCGATTTTTTCTTTTGAAAGGAGCGGGGCGGCGGCAATGGCGAAGGAACGCCCGCAAAACGCAAGGATATCGGTGCTTTCCCGACATTCCGCGATGTAATCCTGCGATTCGCACGCCGTGCTGTATCGGCCTGTGAAAATCGTCCCGACGCCGTTGACAGTCTGCGCAACGCCAAGCTCGTTCAAAAGAGAAAGTGCGCCGCGCACCGTGACGGCGGCAACGCCGTATCGTTCCATAAGGACGGATTCGGACGGGAAGCATTCGCCGGGACAAAGCCCCTCGCGGTACGCCATGCGCAGCAGATCGCGGGCAAGGGTGCGGTACAGGGGCACAAGCTTCTGGCGCACATACCAGCGGAACCCCACCTGCTGGACCTGCTGCAGCCCGGGGTCGGAGCGCAGGCTTTGAAACGAGCGTTCCAATGCACAGGATGCCTGACGGCAGAACAGCAGCACAAGCGTGTAAAGATCGTCCAGTGCACCTCTGCGAAGAAGATCCGTCCAGTGCCGCAGATACGAAAGCGCAGTCTCGGCTTCGCCGGGCATCAGGGGTTCGGCGGGCATCGCAATGAAGCGCAGGTCGTCAAAGCCGCGGATCTGCAGAAAAAGATCCATGGCGATCTCGTTGTCGGACTGCTGGATGACAAGTGCCTGCCAGGTGTAAACCAGGGTGAGCAGTTCGGTGCGGCGGGTAAAACGGGAAGGAGACTGCGAACATAAAAGATCCAGTGCCTCCAGCAGCTGCGGCGTGCTTTTCTCTGCGCCAAGCAGTGTCAGAACAGGGATCAGGCAGGGCAGTGCACGGTAGCAGTCCAGATGTGATTCATAGTGGGACAGAAAAACACGTCTGCGAAGTTCGATGCAGCCGGGGTCGTTTTCGTCAAAGATCACAGTCGGGCGGCGGCGTTCTTCCAGACGGATGTAGCCGGCTTCCTGAAGCATCCGCATTGCTTTTCGGATGCTGGTGTAGCCGACCCCGCTGGCCTCGTGGATCTTTTCCACAGAAGAAAGCTGATACCCTTTCGGATAAAGACCGACAAGGATGCGGTTGGCCATCTTCTGGTAGATCATTTTGTAAAGAGGAACTTCTTTTTCCATAATTCACCCAGTTTGCATGCGGAATGTTCCGGTATGCTTTCTTTTTTAATTCAAATCCATTATACTACATTTCGGGATGAAAGTCAGCATCTGCGACGCCCGTGATATTCAGAAAGGATGCAGTTTTATGCAAAAAACAGACCCGCGCTATGATGCGTATATCCGCCTTCTCAGACAGGAACTGGTTCCTGCAATGGGGTGTACGGAACCTGTGGCGATCGCGTATGCCTGTGCAAAGGCACGTGATCTGCTGGGGGAAACGCCTGTCCATGTGTCGCTGCACGTCAGCGGAAATATCATTAAAAACGTAAAAAGTGTCGTTGTGCCGAATACCGAAGGCGGCAAGGGTATCCGCACGGCAGCCGCAATCGGGTTTGCGGTCGGGCATGCCGAACGCGAACTGCAGGTGATCAGCAGCGTAACGCCGGAGGATCGTGCCGAAATGCATCATCTGCTGGAGGTGTGTCCCTTCGAGGTCGCGCCTGCGGACAGCTGCCAGACTTTTGATATCCTTGTGGATGCCAAAAGCGGGCATCACACAGTGCGCGTGCGCATTACGGGCTTCCACACGAATATCGTGCTGGCACAGCTGGACGGCAGGGTGCTGGAACATGGCGAAATGCGTTCTTCGGGTGCATCGCCGGATGCAAAGTATCTTGATATAGAAAGCATCATTGATTTTGCCGATACGGCCGATCTTGCAGACGTGGAGGAAATTCTGGAGCGTCAGGTGCGCTGCAATACGGCGATCCGCGACGAAGGCCTTACCGGAAAATGGGGCGCAGCGATCGGCTGCACGCTTTTGCAGTGCTATGGCAGAGATGTTGCAGTGCGCGCCCGCGCGGCGGCGGCTGCCGGCAGTGACGCCCGTATGGGCGGCTGCGAAATGCCGGTCATCATCAATTCCGGCAGCGGCAATCAGGGCATGACAGCAAGCCTGCCGGTCATTGAATTTGCAAGGGAACGCAACAGCAGCAGGGAAGAGCTGTACCGCGCACTGCTGGTGTCGAACCTGATCACACTGCATCTGAAATCGGGCATCGGACGCCTGAGCGCCTATTGCGGCGCTGTCAGCGCGGGCTGTGCTGCGGGTGCGGCGATCTGTTATCTGCACGGCGGCAAATTTGATGAGGTTGCGCATACGCTCGTCAATGGTCTGGCAATCGTTTCGGGCATCGTGTGCGACGGCGCAAAGCCTTCGTGCGCTGCAAAAATCGCAAGCGCTGTGGATGCGGGCATCCTCGGCTGGCAGATGTATCGTTCCGGCCGCCAGTTCTACGGCGGGGACGGCATCGTGCGCAAGGGCGTGGAGGAAACGATCAAGACAGTCAGCCGTGTCGGACGCGAAGGCATGTTTGATACCGACCGCGAGATCCTGCGTATTATGACAGAGGAAACCTGATGCAAAAATTGGTGCAGACATTCCCGATGCGCGGGTGTGTCAAGCGATCCGTTGCACCGAAAAATGCGCCATGCGCCGAAAATGACAGCAAAATGTAACGGAATAGTAACCTTTTTTTGGAAAAAACCCGTTGACTTTCCATTTTTCCGCTGATATAATATGGGACAACAAAACGAAGCGCATAGAAAGCGCAGAACGAAAGGGGAAGGGCAGCATGACGAAGGCAGTTTGCGTTTATGGATCACAGAACACCTGCGCACAGGCTTCTGCCTGCGCTTCTTTCGTCAGCACTTCGGTTTCCTGCGCTGTTAATAACTTTGCTATCCTGATGGACACTGCTTTTGCGGCAGTGTCCATTATTATTTCTGCCATCATTTCTATTTCCATTCGAATTAGCAGCATTATTATCAAAAAATCGAATCGAAAAGCTGATGTGTGGATATCCGTATAACTCTTTACAGGGATACAGGTAAGCGGTCCGCCATTGGCGGGCCGCTTTTTTGTATATTTTTTTCGTGATGTATTTTAGGGAGGATTTATTTATGAAGAAGTTTGCTGCAATGCTCACTGCATTTACCATGGCACTTGGCCTTACCGCTTGCGGCTCCGGAAATGCCGCCGGCGCAGATAACGCATTTCACCTCGGCACGATCGGCCCACTGACCGGACAGAACGCGATCTATGGCGAAGCGGTTGCAAATGGTGCGAAAGTGGCGGTGGAAGAAATCAACGCCATGGGCGGTGTGCAGTTTGTGCTGGAATCAAAGGATGACGCAGCCGATCCGGAAACATCGGTGAACGCCTATCACAATTTGCTGGATAACGGGATGCAGGTCCTTGTCAGCCCGACCACGACAGCCTGTGCGATCGAAGTTTCGACGCATGTGTATGAGGACCGCGTTTTCATGCTGACCCCCTCAGCATCGGCGCCGGACGTCACTGCCGGGAAGGACAACGTGTTTCAGGTCTGCTTCACGGACCCGAACCTTGGGCTTGGCGCAGCCGATTACATGGCAGAGCACATGCCGGAGGCCAAGATCGGCGTTCTGTACCGCAGCGATGATGCCTATTCGCAGGGCGTGCGCGATACCTTCATGACACAGGCAAAGAAAAACAATCTGAATGTGCTGTATGAAGGCTCGTTCACCGAGGATACCTCCACAAACTTTGAAGTTCAGCTTACATCGGCACGCGCAGCGGGCGTTGATCTGATGTTCATCCCGATCTATTTCCAGCCGGCATCGGTTGTGCTCAATCAGGCAAAAGCTATGGGCTATGCACCGACATTCTTCGGCGTGGACGGTCTGGACGGACTGCTCACCATGGAAAACTTCGATGTTTCCGTTGCAGAAGGCGTTATGCTGATGACTCCGTTTGCCGCAAATGCAGGGGATGAGCGTACAGAGAATTTCGTCAAGAAGTATAAAGAAGAGTTCGGTTCGGTTCCCAACCAGTTCGCGGCCGATGCATATGACGCAGTATATATCGTGAAGGAAGCTCTGGAAAAAGCAGGCTGCACACCCGATCAGACGCATCAGGAACTGTGCGAAGCGCTGCTCAAGACAATGCCGGAACTGAAAGTTGACGGACTGACCGGCAAGGGCCTTACCTGGAAGGCAAACGGTGAGGTTTCCAAAGATCCGCTCGCTGTGGAAATCAGAAGCGGCGAATATGTCCCCGTAGCATAATCATCAGAGCGCTGCGCGGGCGGGAAACAGCTTCCCGCCCGCACACAAAATTTTTAAAAGGTGTGATCTCATGGAATTTCTGGCCTATTTGATCAGTGGAATCAGTCTGGGAAGCGTTTACGCAATCATCGCACTGGGCTACACAATGGTATACGGCATTGCAAAAATGCTGAACTTTGCGCACGGCGACGTCATTATGGTGGGCGGCTATATTTCGTTTTG
This sequence comes from Ruthenibacterium sp., assembly GCA_020025235.1. Taxonomy (GTDB): domain Bacteria; phylum Bacillota; class Clostridia; order Oscillospirales; family Ruminococcaceae; genus Ruthenibacterium. The sequence goes on along the minus strand of JAHHSL010000019.1, from coordinate 8,888 downwards.
CGCCATGCAGTCGCTGGGCTTTTCCGCATTTCCGTCGGTGCTGCTTGCCATGCTGGTATGCACGATGCTCGGCGTTGTAATCGAAGCGCTTGCCTATAAGCCGCTGCGTTCGGCGGCGCCGCTTGCGGTGCTTATCACGGCAATCGGTGTCAGCAATCTGCTGCAGAACGCGGCAATGCTGATCTGGAAGGCAGCTCCCAGAGTTTACACCCCGGTGGTTTCCGGCTCGATGCAGCTGTTTGACGGAAAACTGAAAGTTTCCTACATTTCGCTGCTTACCATTGCGGCATGCCTTGTCATCATGGCGGCGCTGATGCTCTTTACGGGAAAGACCCGCATCGGCAAAGCAATGCGCGCCTGCGCCGAGGACCGCGGTGCGGCAGAGCTTATGGGCATCAACGTGAATGCCACGGTCTCGCTGACATTTGCGATCGGTTCCGGCCTTGCGGCAATTGCGGGCGTGCTGCTGTGCTCGTTTTCCGGCACGCTGATGCCGACAACCGGTTCGATGCCCGGCATCAAGGCGTTCACGGCGGCAGTGTTCGGCGGCATCGGCTCGATCCCCGGCGCATTTCTGGGCGGGCTGCTGCTGGGCGTCATCGAATCTCTGGCACAGGCGTACATCACCAGCACCATGGCGAACTCGATTGTGTTCTGCGTGCTGATCGCGGTGCTTCTGGTGCGCCCCGCAGGTCTGCTGGGAAAATATGTCCCTGAGAAAGTTTGAGGTGAAGAGCGTGGAACAGAAAAAGAAATCAACGTCCGGCCGGATGAAAAAGCTTCTGCGCGGCGACGGACTGACCTATTTTGCCGTTACGGCAGCTTTTCTTGTGATGACGCTGCTCAATCAGAACGGGATGCTCAAGCGCTCGGTTGCAGGCCTGCTGGTGCCGATCTGCTGTTATATGTCGCTTGCCGTTTCGCTGAACCTCACGGTTGGCATCCTGGGCGAACTGTCGCTCGGACATGCGGGCTTTATGTGCGTCGGCGCCTTTTCGGCGGTGGTGGTTTCCGGCTATTTTTCAGAGCTTGTTCCGAACCCGGCGTTCCGTCTTGCGGCGGCGATGATAGCCGGCGCTGTGTGCGCGGCGGTGATCGGTGTACTGGTTGGCATGCCGGTGCTCAAGCTGCACGGAGATTATCTTGCGATCGTAACGCTAGCTTTCGGACAGATCATCAAAGAGGTGGTCGGCTGCCTGTTTGTGGGATATGACAGCAAGGGGATGCACATGGTGCTGAACCTGCGCGGCGGCAAAACACTGGAGGATCTGCATCTTCAGGAGGGCGGCACGGCGATCATCAAGGGCGCACAGGGGGCGGTGGGAACCGAAACCATCGCGACCTTCACCGCCGGCTTCGTGCTGGTGATCCTGACGCTTGTCGTTGTGCTGAACCTGATGCACAGCCGCCACGGGCGTGCGATCATGGCACTGCGGGATAATCTTGTCGCGGCGGAAAGCGTCGGGATCAACACGACCCGGTACAAGCTGAAAGCATTTGTCCTTTCGGCGGCACTTGCGGGTGCAGCCGGTGCGCTGTACGGGCTGAATTATTCTTCCCTGCAGTCGGCAAAATTCGATTTCAACACCTCGATCCTGATCCTTGTCTTTGTTGTTCTGGGCGGGCTGGGCAATATCCGCGGCAGCCTGATCTCGGCTGCGGCGCTCACGGTTCTGCCGGAGCTGCTGCGTGAATTTGACCAGTATTGGAAACTGGTTTATGCGCTGGTGCTGATCGCCGTGATGCTGGCAAGCAACAATCAGCATGTAAAATCGACGGTCGATCGTCTGCGTTCGCGTTTTCGCTTAAAAAAGGAGGCTGCCTGATATGCATACCAATCTGATCCCGATGCAATCCCCGAATATGCTCCCGGAGCATGACAAAGGGAAAGATCCGGTGCTGGAATGTGTCAATCTCGGCATCAGCTTCGGCGGGCTTGCTGCGGTGGAGGACTTCAGCATTGCCATTGGCCCCACGGAAATTTCGGGTCTGATCGGCCCGAACGGCGCAGGAAAAACAACGGTGTTCAATCTGCTGACGAAAGTATATCAGCCCACTAAGGGCACCACGCTTTTGAACGGCAGAGACACCCATTCGATGACGACCGAGCAGGTCAGCCGCGCGGGGATCGCGCGCACCTTTCAGAATATCCGCCTGTTTGAAAATATGACGGTGGAGGATAATATCAAAGCCGCCATGAACGGGCACATGAACTGCGGGATGCTGCGCAGCATCCTGCGCACGCCGTCATTCTATAAGGAAGAAAAGCTTGCACACAACAATGCCATGGAGCTTTTGTCGCTTTTTAATATGGAACAGTATGCCGATACCAAAGCGGGTGCGCTTGCATACGGCGATCAGCGCCGCGTGGAGATCCTGCGCGCACTGGCAACCAAGCCCAGTCTGCTGCTGCTGGATGAACCGGCTGCCGGGATGAATCCGTCGGAAACGGCAGAGCTGACCGAAAGCATCCGCCGCATTCGGGATACCTTCCATATCGCGGTGCTGCTGATCGAGCACGACATGAACCTTGTTATGAATCTCTGCGAAGGGCTTGCGGTGCTCAATTTCGGGCGCATCATCGCAAAGGGTACTCCGCAGGAAATTCAGGAAAATCCTGCCGTGATCGAAGCGTATCTCGGCAGCAAAAAAAGCGGAAAGGGGGCGTAAGCATGGAACAGGCAATCTTGAAGGTGGATGATCTGCATGTGGATTACGGCAATATCCATGCGCTGAAAGGGGTCTCTTTTGAAGTACAGGCAGGGGAGATCGTTACCCTGATCGGTGCAAACGGGGCAGGGAAATCCACTACGCTCAATACGATCGCACGTCTGCACAAGCAGAGCGCCGGACATGTCAGCTTTATGGGGCAGGATCTGGCGAAGTTTCCAGCGCACAAAATCATATCGCAGGGGCTTGCGCTCGTTCCGGAAGGACGACGGGTGTTCCTGCAGATGACAGTTGCCGAAAATCTGGAAATGGGTGCATTTTCACGCAAGGGCAGCGATTTCGACGAGGATCTGCAGCGCGTGTATGAACTGTTCCCGCGTTTAAAAGAGCGCAGGCGTCAGACTGCCGGCACACTTTCCGGCGGCGAACAGCAGATGATCGCCATGGGGCGCGCACTGATGAGCCGCCCGAAGCTGCTGATGCTGGACGAACCGTCCATGGGGCTTGCACCGATCCTGGTCGATCAGATTTTTGATATCATCCGCAGTCTGCATAAAGCGGGCGTCACGATCCTGCTGGTGGAACAGAACGCGCAGGCGGCATTGTCGGTGGCGGATCGCGGCTATGTGCTGGAAATCGGCAAGGTGGTCGCTTCGGGCACCGGCGGAGAGCTGCTTGAATCGCCCGCCATTAAAAAGGCATACCTCGGCGGCTGAAAAGCAAGGTGCACAAGCCGGATGACCGATACAAAGAAGAAAAAGCTCTGCTTTGAAAAAGGCAGAGCTTTTTTGTCGTTCAGGCGTATACCGATATTTAATTAGATATTTATCTAATTAAATATTGACAATATGATAAGATAGATATATAATCGAATCATCAAGAGAGCGCCGCGGCGCACACGACCGGTCAAAATAAAATCAGAAAAAGAGGAATCGACCATGAACAATGAACAGGCAAACGAGTTTGAAGCGTTTTTGCAGGAACGGATTTCGTGCTGCACAAAGAAATCACAAGCGCTTTTCAAGGATGACCGCAAGGATGAAGCGGTATTTGAAAAAGTAAGAGCAAACGTGTATGATATATTTAAAACCGTATTTTCCGTGGCGGCGAAAAACGAAAAGGATGCGCAGGCGGCAGAAACATTTTTCCTTGCAAAGCTGGAACAGATTCCCTCGGCCTGGGTACAGTCGCTGGAACAGGCGCAGCAGCATGGGGATTCGCAAAAAGCGCACATCGAAACGATCAAGCTGGATGCAGTGCGGGAAATCCGGGAAAAATTTGCACAGATAACGGAGTGAACACCATGAATGAAGCACAGGCGGTTCAGCTGTTCAAATGCCTTTCGGATAAATCACGGCTTCAGATTTTGAAATCCCTGGCTGTGGAGGATATGTATGTGGAACGGCTGTCGGAACGGCTTGGCATTACGGCGGCAACGGTTTCCTTTCACCTGAAAAAGCTGGCGGATGCCGGTGCGGTAACCTCCTATAAAAGCCAGTATTATATGATGTATTCCCTCAATCGGACGATTTTCCAAACCACCATACTGGAAATTCTGGAGGAAAAATCGGACGAGGATGCAGAGCAGGATCGGCGGGATGAAAAGTACCGCCAAAAGGTACTGGATGCCTTTTTGGAATACGGAAAGCTGAAAGCGATCCCCGCACAGCGCAAGAAAGAACGCATCATTTTGGAAGAAATCGTCAAAAGCTTTGAATATGACCGGATCTATTCCGAACGGGAAGTGAACTGGATCCTTTCCGACTATTTTGATGATTTCTGCACACTGCGCCGCGATCTGGTGGCAGAACAGCTGCTGTGCCGCGATGCAAAAGGATACTGGCGCGTAAAAGCCGAAAATAAAACAGAATGATAAAGTGATATCTGATGCCGTGCCGGAAATTCCGGTGCGGCATTTTTGCTGAAAAGCACGGCAGGCGAATGACATCGCGGCAGAATATGCGCCGGATGCCGGGGAAAATTGCAGTGTATGCAAAGAAACTGCCGTTTGCACAACGAAAATGCGCCGAACGGGAAGAAAATGTTTTTTGGAAAAAGCTTGACAGCCGGCACGCGGTGTGGTATTCTAGCATCAAGTTAGCTGACGCTAACCAGAAAGCTCCGACAGCGGGGCTTTCTCATTTCCCATGCAGTTAGCTAAAGCTAACCTGCGCGGAATGAAAGGGATGAACGTGATGTCATCAGACCTGATCGTACAAAACTGCGCACCGACGCTGGCGGGGCTGAAAGCGGGAAGCATCTTTCCGCAGAAAGGCTCAAAACAAGAGCTGTGCACAGCCGTATCGGAGCTGGATCACAGCCTTATGGAAAAGGGCGTGCGCGCGCGGCTTTTGTTCAAAAAAGAAAATGGGCCGAGCCTTGTATACATATACCGCACCCGCTGTCTTGAAAAAATCATAGCGGATCGGGGCGTCCGGCGCTTTCTTGCGGAATACGGGTACACGGATTTTACCGTGACGGCCTGTCTTGATCGGCTTGAGCAGCGTCTGGCGCAGGAAGATTTCCCGCATGAGATCGGCGTTTTTCTCGATTATCCGCTGGCGGACATTCAGGCGTTCATTGAAAATAAGGGGCGCAACTGTCCGTGCACCGGATATTGGAAAGCCTATACCAATATCCCCGAAGCACAGCGGAAGTTCAAACAGTTCCGACACTGCACCGCGCTGTACCGCAACTGGGTCAGCGGTGGTGCAGATCTCACACGGCTGACCGTAGCCGGATAAAATTTATCAAAAGAAAGGGTCTTGTAGTATGAAACTTGCAGTTGTTTATTGGAGCGGCACCGGAAATACGCAGGCTATGGCAGAAGCCGTAGCAGCCGGAGCAAAAGAGGCGGGCGCCGAAGCAGATCTTTTTAATGCAGGGGAATTTGATGCATCAAAAACAGCAGAATATGATGCATTCGCGTTCGGCTGCCCGGCTATGGGTGCAGAGGAATTGGAAGATTCCGAATTCCTTCCGATGTGGGAGGCGGTCAGCGGGTCGCTTTCCGGCAAGCGCGTTTCACTCTTCGGCTCTTACGGCTGGGGCGACGGGGAATGGATGAGAACATGGCAGGATGATGCCCCCTGCGATATTCTCGAAACCTATATCTGTCAGGAACTTCCCGGCGAAGCCGAAGAAGCACAATGCCGTGCACTCGGTGAACATCTGGTGAAATAAATCACCGGATTGCCGGTATCCCGAAAAAGCAAACGGAGCGTATCCGGCTGCATACACCAGATGATGCAAAACAACGAATTCCGAGGAAGGTTCAGACAGAGCCTTCCTCGGAATTCGTTTATATCCGGAATCGCAGATTTGCCTTTGGGCGATGTTCTGTGGGAGGGTAAGGCTCAAGGCTGCGGTTCCTTATATTGACACCCTCAATACAAGATGCTATCATAAACACAATTCAGTAAAAAGGAGCAAAGCAAAATGAAGTATTGTAATTGTTTTCTGAACAGAAATCGAAGCTTTGCCCTGCATGTGCATCGTTGAAATGCCATCCGCATGAATACATAGATAAGGCGCAGGCTTCGGCCTGCGCTTTTTACATTTGGAAAGGTGAAAAATATGAAGATCGGACTTGCGGCATATAGATTTGCGAATAAAGACACAAAATTCAATATCAGCCAAATGGAAAAGGCTTTGCAGGAAAGCCATGGAAAAGTGGATTTGCTGTGTTTTGGAGAAACCTTTTTGCAGGGGTTTGACTCCCTTTGCTGGGACTTTCAAACCGATAAAAACATGGCAATTTCGTGTGACAGCGCTGTGATGCAGAAACTCTGCGAACTGACACTTCGATACCAGACAGATCTGCTGTTCGGATATGTGGAGCGGGATGGAGATGCCCTGTATTCTTCTTGTGCTGTGATCGCGCAGGGAAAGCTGATCCATAATTACCGCCGCATCTCCAAGAACTGGAAGGAATACAGCAGAACGGACAGCCATTATTGTGAGGGAACTGTGACCGATGAATTTCTGTATCATGGGAAAAGGATCATGATCGCTTTATGCGGTGACTTATGGCTGTTTCCGGAACGCTTCAAAACAGAGGACCTGCTCATCTGGCCTGTCTATGTTAATTTTGAATTGGATGAATGGAAAATTTACGAGCAGGAGTATGCCGATCAGGCTCTGCTCGCCTGTCCCAAGACCCTGATGATCAATTCTATAACAGACGATCCGGTTTCTCATGGAAATGCTTTTTATTTTCATAACGGCAAGGTGGAACAAAAGCTGGGCTATGACCGGGAAGCTGTGCTGATCGTGGAAGTATGACCATGAAGAGCAGCGCTTTTATTTCGATTGCCTATGTGAAAAGGATAGCAGTATTGGATACTTCCTGTCAAAGCGGATAGAACGAAAATGCGATTTTTGCAGAGACTTTTGCGGGAAAGGGAGGATCCCTATACGCCCATGACGAGCAGCAGGCAGGTGATAATCACAACGCTGATAATAATGCTGCACGAGTTGATCGCACCGGCAAGGCCGACGTCGCCGTCGATTTTTTCGGTATACGCCACAGCGGCAGAACACACCGGGCTGAAAACAAGAGCCGTCAGCACCTGACGAACTTCCAGCGAAAACGGAAGAACAAAATAGCAAAACAGCGCAAGCAGAGCCGAAATGCTGTAACGGATCAGCAGAAATCGGCTGACTTTGGAAAGATAGCTTCGCTCCAGCGAAATTTCAAACCCGACACCCAGCATCATCATCGCCATAAAGCTGTTGGCACCGGCGCCGATGCCGGCAAACGTAAGAACGGGGGTGGGCACGGAAATGTTCAAAAGCGCCAGGATCAGCATGGTGATGTATGTGACAAAGGGCACAGATGTGATCAGCTTTTTGCCGATGGTCTTAACGGAAAACTTCCCGCCGTTTGAAAGAGCGGACGCCACCCCGTAAACGCCGCCATTGGAGCAGACGGCGTTGCCGACGTCGAAAATGCAGCTGGCGACCACTGCCGTGGGGCCGAGAAAGCTTTGTACATACGGCATGGTAAAGCAGCCGATGTTGTAGCCCGAACAGTTGAGCATCCCGAACGAGCCGGCCGCTGCCCCGCCGCGCCGGAAAAACAGCCAGCCCGCAAGCGCAAGGATCACGCAGCAGCCAAGCCCGACAAACATCAGCGAAATCAGCGAAGGGTCAAAATCAAAGGCTGTGAAATTGATGATGATAGCGCAGGGCAGAGTGATGTCCAGTACGATGTGCGAAAAAATCGGAAAATCCGATTTTTTGAAAACGCCGACTCTTTTCAGCGTATAGCCCAGCAAAATCACCAGAATCAGACAGCCGGCTTTGGTCAGAACATCCAGCAAAGAAAACATCCTCTCCGAAAATTGAAAACAGTCATTTTTTCCAGTATAAAGCATCCGCAAAGCACTGTCAAATCCGGGAAAGAAAAGGGAAAAACCTACGAAAAACCTACAAAATCGTGAAAAATCACCACGGCGGCGCGGTGCGCTTCTAAAAGCGGGGGTTTGATGTTATAATGAAGAAAATCCCGGCGGCGCGTTTGCCTGCCGGAAAACGGGGACGGAAAAGAAGCGAAGGCGCAGTACGGGTCATTCAGCCTGCGCCAAAAAGGAGAGAAAGCACACGGCATGGAAAACAGGATTCTGATTGTGGACGATGAAAAGGAAATTGCGGATCTGATCGAAGTTTATCTGAAAAACGACGGGTACACCGTATGCAAATTTTATAACGGGCGGGATGCGCTGGCCTGCGCCGAATCCGAAAAAATCGACCTTGCCATTCTGGATGTGATGCTGCCGGATATCGACGGCTTTCGGATCTGCCAGAAGATACGGGAAAAGTATTTCTATCCCATTATCATGCTGACGGCGAAGGTAGAGGATACGGATAAGATCATGGGCCTGACGATCGGCGCAGATGATTACATCACAAAGCCGTTCAATCCGCTGGAGCTTGTGGCACGGGTAAAAACGCAGCTGCGCCGGTATGTGCGCTACAATAATGCCGGCGCGGGCGAAGCGAAAACCGAAGACGTGTCGGAATATGATATCCGCGGGCTGCGCATCAACCAAAGCACGCATAAATGCTTTTTGTACGACCGCGAAATCGCGCTGACGCCGATCGAGTTTTCGATCCTGTATTATCTGTGTGAACACCAGGGAAAGGTCGTGCCCTCCGAAGAACTGTTTGAAGCGGTGTGGGGTGAAAAATATCTGGATAACAACAATACGGTCATG
>JAHHSL010000018.1 GCA_020025235.1 Ruthenibacterium sp. | reverse complement strand
AAGCCGAAACCAAAGTGACAGTAGCGGAAGAAAAAGAAGCAATTCCCGAAAGCACCCCCGCCCAAACACAGCAGAAACCCGCCGCAAAGCCTGCGGCAGGCAAGAACAGCGGAAACAAGCAGAGCACAAGCACCCAGAAGCCCGCGTCTGCGACTGCACCCGCGCCCAATACTCCGTCCGCCCCTGCGCCGGCGCCTGCACCCGCCCCCACACCTGCACCTGCGCCCGCTCCTGCACCCGCACCCGCACCGGCTCCTGCGCCCGCACCGGCACCTGCTCCTGCGCCCTCTGCACCTCCGGTAGATAGTGGACATGGTGAGATTGGCAAACCTATCGACAAGAATGAGAGCATGGACATCAGCCCTGACGGAACTGGCAGTATGGATGACCAGATTATTGGCGAGCGTCCGTAAGTATAAATCGACCTTTCCCACGCTGTTTTCAGCGTGGGATTTTTTTATAGAAAACCACAGGTTTTACATGTGGAGCATAAAAAAGCTCAAGTGTATGTTCCGATTAAAAGAACTCCTTTGGTACGATCAGCAAGCAGCATCGGCTGTAAAACTTAAAAATCAAAAGAGGTACGGTAGAATGGGTGAAAGCGGCTTATCATATGCAGGCCGGAAGTGTTAATACCACAAAGCTTGTGTGCGTCAGAGTGCAAGAGAGACTTCCAGGAGGAAAGTACGCGAATGACTTTCGAGTGATATGCAAATAAAATATAAACAGGGCAAAAGAATTTTATGAGAGAAAGGATACTATGTATGTACAGTGGGTGGGGGCAAAACCGCAGCATTAAAATATATCCGGGATCAGGAAAACGAAGATAGGATAATGCAGCAGTTGAGTTTCAGGAATAGGAAAATCTGTTTGCGCAGCTAAAAAAGCAACACAAATTTGCGGTTGGTGCTGTTTAAATGTACCTTTAGATGCTGCTGGGATAGGAACATGATTCCTGTTACGTCCTTTCGGGCGTGCTGATTGGTGATCTGAAACCGCCCTACATTTATTTTAGGAAAGCCTGATTCGGGATTTTATTCGGAAAGATCCCTGAATCCTGAAGAAAAAAGCGTGTTTTTCGGTTAGAAAAATCCAGATCCTGCCTGCATGGGAAAAAAGAAAAAAAGAGGAAAACGAAAAATATTTGAAAAAATACAAAAAGAACATGATTCAATGTAAACGAAAAGTTGAAACACAATTTTTTTTGACGCTTGTTTCGGTAAAAAAATTGCAAAAATGCAGTTTTCTTGTGCAAGATGCACATAAAATGAGCGGGCAAAGATGTAATATGATGAAAATGGCAAAATGCGGTTGACGTTTGAAAGGGTTTAGGATATAGTGAATTTGTACGAAATTGGAATGCGGCAAAAAGGCTTTTACAGGTATCTGACCGGAGTGCAAATCAAAAAGGCACGATGACAGTTCCATGATTTGACAGCTTGTGCCAGAGCCGAAAGAACCGGCCGTTCCAATAGCATACGCCGCGTAATTTCCCTGAACGATTTGTTCGGGACAATTAATACAGGAGGAGATTTTATGAAAAAGAAATCGATCAAAGCAATCGCTGCCGCGTTGTGCGCAACATTGTCGCTTGGTTTGCTGGCAGGATGCGGTGCAAATTCCGAAGCGGCTTCGGGATCAGATTCCGCAGCATCTGGTTCTGCAGCGCCGGAGTCGGAAGCCGTTAAGGTAGAACCCGTTAAGGAGTTTACATACCTTGGCATGAACACCGGCATGACAACAGAGGAATACAACGCATATCCGCTGGTTCCGCTGCTGGAAGAACACACCGGATACAAGGTGAAGTACGATCAGACCCCGAACGGCGAAGATACGGCTACTGCAATCAACAACATTTTCCTGAACCGTGAGGATTACCAGGCAATTTATGTTTCGAAGGATCAGTTCTACAGCCTGCTTGCACAGGATGCACTGAAAGACCTGACCCCGTTTATCGACCAGTCCACCAACATGAAGGAAGTTATCTCCGATTTCGGCTGGCAGACTGCAACGAAGGACGGCAAGATCTATGCTCTGCCCCGCAAGGACGCAAGAAAGGTTTCCAACTTTGCAATTGCATTCCGTGCTGACTGGCTCGATGAGTACAATGCAGAAAACCCGGATAAGCAGATCACCGTTCCGAGCAAAGAAAACGGATACACGATGACGCTGAGCGAGTTCCGCACTATGCTTGAGTACTTCAAAACGAAGGTACCGCAGGGCGGCGTTGCTTACCGCATCGACCCGAACGCAACCGTTCAGGAGACGATCATGCCGGCATTCGGCATCTGCAACGACTGGATGGACGTTGACGGCAAGCTGACCTATTTTGTCGATCATCCGAACTTCGGCAGCTATCTGGAATGGATCCAGGGTCTGTACGATGACGGCCTTGCAAGCTATGCAGCTACGCCGGAAGAACCGAACGTAGTTAAAATGATGCAGGCCGGCCAGCTGGGCGCAGGCCGTACCTTCCACTGGAATGCAGCAGCAATCGAAGGTTCCGAAGGCACCGATGATAAGATCGGTTACATCTCTGTGCTTGTAGCAGATGAAAACAAGGGCGATCTGTCCAAGGTTCGTCAGTTTGCAGCAGAAGCATATCAGTTCTACACTGTTGTTCCGAAGTATGCAACCGATGAACAGGCAGCCGCTGTGGTTGACTGGGCCGACAAGACGCTTGACAAAGACTTCTTCCGTCTGATGGTTCTGGGCGAAGAAGGCAAGACCTTCACCATTAAAGATGACCAGTATTGGCCGATCCTGCCCGCATTCAACGAAGAACGCAACATGGCTGACCGTTATCTGACTGTCTGCCGTGAAGAAGACATGGCTAAGTACTGGATGTGCCGCACCAGAAAGACTCCGGCACAGGATAAGCTCTTCAGCCGTGCAAACGAAAACATCTACACCACCGGTGTGAAATCCCCGATTGCCGTTATGCCGCCGAACGAAGTTTATGACACCAAGTTCGCAACTGCATCGCGCGAACTGCTCACGGCTACCGTTCAGACCATGTTCAGCAACCAGCGCATGAGCGTTGATGAACTGCGTCAGGTATTCGCAGCCAACGGTGGTAAGGAAGTTACCGATTCCGTCAACGAGTGGTACAGCACTTGGGATGCCAAGGACAGCTACAACGATGTAAAACCGGTAAAGTAATTTTATAGAACAGAAATGCAGGACGGCTGCCGGTAAGCAGACAGCCGTCCTGTGTTATTAAAAAAGGGGGAGGCTGCGGTGGCAGCAAAAGCGAAGGTGAAAGTAGACCGAGCAACCAAACGGCGCGAACTGAAACTGGGAATGAAACGATATGGAAACCTGTTCCCGTTTTACATCCCGGCAATTGTTTTTGCTCTGATTTTCTGCTATATGCCAATGGTCGGCCTTGTAATGGCATTTAAAGAAAACCCGAATCTTTTGGGTGCATCAAGTGCGGTGCAAGGCATTATTGAAGCGGATTGGGTCGGCTGGGAAAACTTCAAAACAATTTTCAATAATCCGAAATTCCTGTCCTCGCTGAAAAATACATTATACATCAGTATCCTGAAAATTACCCTTGTATTCCCGCTGCCGATCTGGCTGGCAATCATGGTAAGCGAAATGAAAACGCGCCCGATGAAACGCAGCCTCCAGGTCGTGATGTACATTCCGTACTTTTTGTCGTGGGTTACGATTGCGGGTATTTTTGTTTCGGTTCTGGCACTGAAAACAGGCGTTGTGAACAATGTTCTGGAAGCATTGGGCCACGAACGCTATCAGTTTATGAACAATAATGAGTCGTTTGTAAAATTGCTGCTGCTTACGAATGCATGGAAGGACGTTGGCTGGAGCGCAACCACATATCTTGCGGCCATTACCGCCTTAGACCCGGCGCTGAACGAAGCTGCCCGCATCGACGGTGCAACCAAGTGGCAGCAGATCAAGTATGTTACGCTTCCGGGCATTATGCCGACCATTGCTTCGATGCTGATTATCCGTGTCGGGTCGATCATGGACGCAGGCTTCACGCAGGTATACGTGTTCTTCTCCCCGTTTGTAGAAGAAAGCGGCAATATTCTGGGCATGTACACATGGCGTCTTATCAACGAAAGCGGCATGGTCCCGCAGTATGCACTGTCCACAACAGTAGGCTTGTTTAACTCCACGGTCGCAATGATCCTGGTGGTAAGCACCAACTTTATTTTGAAGAAATTCTTCAACAGAAGTATTTGGTAAGGAGGGGACGAGACGTTATGTTAAAAATCAAACACAAAGAGCGTGCTGATTTTATAACCGGCATTGATATTGTCCGCCCCTTTGTAACAGTGTGTGGACTTCTGGCATTCCTGCTTCCGTTTGTGTATGCAAAATATTCTGCCGCTGTGCAGAATACGATGCACACAGTCGGCTATGTGCTGTGGATCGTGCTTGCGGTTGATTCGTTCATCAAAATTGCACGCATGGGGAAAGAGGAAAGGATCTACTTTCTGAAAATGCACAAAACAGACCTGATCTTCGTTCTGGGTTCTATTGTTTTGATCCCCATCAGCATGATCACGCACATTTTCTGGCTGTCTGCTGTTATTCTGTTCAAATTTTCGGCATGTCTGCTTCCGTTCAACGATGAAAAAACCTTTCAGATTTTCGCCAACGTTGTTTCGATTCTGCTGATCGGCTTTTACGTGATCCCGCTGTGCAACGTTCTGGCGGTCAGCTTGTCTTCGCCGGATCAGATCGTCAATATTTTCCCGAAAAATATCGACCTGTATTCCGTTAAATATGTTCTGACAGACAAGCGCTTCTTCCGTGCCATGGGCATTTCCGTATTCGTTACGGTGCTTGGCACGATCCTGACCGTTATCACCGTTGCTATGGCGGCGTATCCGCTTTCCAAACCCAAGATCCCGTTCCGCCGCACCATGATGCTGTTTTTCATCATCATCATGCTGTTTAACGGCGGTATGGCTCCTTCCATTCTGTTGATGAACTATCTGCATCTGAATAACACCGTATGGGCGCTGATCTTCCCGTCGGTCGTGCAGGTATTCTACCTGATCCTGCTGAAGGGCTTCTTCGAGGATATCCCGGCAGAGCTGGAAGAATCGGCACGCTTGGACGGCGCAAACAACTACACGATCCTGTTCCGCATCATTTTCCCGATTGCAGCCCCGATGCTTGCAACGGTTGCGCTGTTCACGCTTGTCAGCTATTGGAACAACTTCTACGGTGCCATTATGTATGTCACATCGCGTGAAGATCTGTATCCGCTGCCGATGTACATCCGCAACTTCCTCAACAGCAACCCGCTGAATATCGCTATGGAAAATCCGACGCTGGTGGCATACTGGGATAACGTCAAGATGAGCTATATCCTCTTCTCGATCGTTCCGGTGCTGATTGCCTACCCGTTCACATTCAAATATCTGAAAAACGGTGTTTCCATGGGCGCAGTGAAAGGCTGATTTTCAAAAAAACGTGCTGATTTTTCAGCACGTTTTTTTTATAGAATACAAGCCCGAAACAAAGTAAAAAACAGTGGTTAAATTACATAAAAATTTGATTCCGAAAATTTGTTTTTTCGGTGGAATTTTGGAAAAAGACGTGCTATACTTTAGCCAAACCTAACTTTGTGAAAGAGGGGAACATTATGTACAGCATTTCGAATTTTACAGATAACGACGACGTTAAGATCCTGGCCGAGCAGGGGCCGTTTCAGGTCATTGAATACCAGAGAGATCTGAGCGTAACGCCGGGCAGCGCAATCACAGCTTATTACAGCGCACAGATGAACGTCAAAAAGCGTCAGCTGGTCTGCAATCTGGGAGCCTCTGATATTACCATTCAGGCCGGTGCAATGCAGTGGATGCTTGGTGATGTAAGAGCCACAACAGGCGTGAAGAGCGTAAGCGACTTTTTCGGTAAAACGATGCGCGGCGCTGTTACGGGTGAATCGGCAATCAAGCCTGAATATACCGGAAGCGGCGTTCTGGTTCTGGAACCCACTTATAAGCATCTGCTGCTGCTGGATGTTGCGGATTGGGGCGGTTCGATCGTGCTGGATGATGGCCTGTTCCTTGCCTGCGATTCCAAGCTGAAACACAAAGCGGTTATGCGTTCAAACCTTTCCTCTGCGGTTGCAGGCGGCGAGGGATTGTTCAATTTGAGCCTGAACGGTAACGGCATCTGCTGTCTTGAATCGGAGTGCCCGCGGGAAGAGCTGATTGAAATAACGCTGAATAACGATGTGCTGAAAATCGACGGCAATTATGCGATCGCATGGAGCGCAAGCCTTGATTTTACGGTGGAACGTTCCAGCAGAAGCCTGATCGGCTCGGCTGCGTCCGGTGAAGGACTTGTGAATGTGTATCGCGGAACCGGCAGAGTTCTCATGATGCCCACGGCAAAAATGCCGAATATCTGATTTTTATGCAAAGAGCGGAAGGCTGCGGCTTTCCGCTCTTTTGGTTTATAAGGGAATGGCTTGGTGCGGCGGGATTTTTGCACGTTCCGCTGCGGGATCCTCCGTGCAGAAAACGAAAACAGGGGCTTGTGAGATTGCAGGCAGTATGATATGCTTGAAATAATAAAGAAAAGGAGGGTGTTTTTATGGAATTGGAAACCCTGTTGCAGCAGCTTGAAGATCTGCAGAAGAAAATGTATGCTTACGGTACGGCAAGCTCCAGCCTGTATCTGGATGCGGTGACAACGGCACCGTCGGATACTTCGGAAGGACGCGGCATCGCCATGAGTATCCTTGCAGGCGAAGAGCACAAGCTGTTTGCTTCGAAAGAAACCGATGAACTGCTCAAGGCACTGGAAGCACGCAAGGCAGAGCTGAACCCCGTGGCCGCACGTCAGGTGACGATGCTGCGCCGCAGCTACGATCAGCTTTCCCGCATTCCGGCGCAGGAGTATATGGAGTACGTTGCGCTGACGAACGAAGCGGGCGACGTGTGGCACAAGGCGAAGGAAGCTTCGGATTTTGCAATGTTTGAGCCGGTGCTGGAAAAGCTGGTTGCGTTCAACCGCAAATTTGCAGGCTATTATGACAGCACAAAGGCACCGTACGACGCGCTGCTCAATGAATATGAACGCGGCATGGATATGGAAAAGCTGGATGCATTTTTCGGCATGCTGCGCAGCCGCCTGACGCCGCTCATCAAGGAAATCGGCGCGGCAAAGCAGATCGATGATTCGTTCCTGTATGCGCATTATCCGGTGGAAAAACAGCGGATCTTTTCCGATTACCTGATGCAGGTCATGGGTCTGGATCGTGCCCACAGTACGATTGCACAGACAGAGCATCCGTTCACACTGGAATTTAACAGCAAGGACGTCCGCATCACCACCCACTACTATGAAGATAACCTTGCAAGCTCGATGTATTCGGTCATCCATGAGGGCGGACACGCCCTGTACGGCCTGGGTGTTGACCCGGCGTTTGATTACACCTGCCTGCAGGACGGCACTTCCATGGGCATCCACGAAAGCCAGTCGCGTTTTTATGAAAACATGATCGGGCGTTCGCTGCCGTTTATCCGCGCTGTATTCCCGAAGATGCAGGAGCTTTTCCCCGAACAGCTCAAAGCGGTTACGGCGGAAGATTTTTACCGTGCAGTCAATAAGGCGCAGCCCTCGCTCATCCGCACGGAAGCCGATGAACTGACCTACAGCCTGCATGTCATGGTGCGCTATGAGATCGAAAAGCAGCTGATCGGCGGCACGCTGGCGGTGCATGACGTGCCGAAGGTGTGGAACGAACTGTATCAGGAATATCTCGGCGTACAGGTGCCGGATGACAAAAACGGATGCCTGCAGGATTCGCACTGGTCCGGCGGCAGCTTCGGCTACTTCCCGTCCTATGCGCTTGGCAGCGCCTATGCGGCGCAGATGCTGCGCAATATGGAAAAGGATGCGGATATTTGGAGCGATGTGGAAAAAGGCGATCTGCACAGCGTAACGAACTGGCTGCGCGAGCATGTGCATCGTTTCGGTCAGCTTCTGGAAGCGGGCGAAATCGTGGAGCGCGCATGCGGCGGCTTCGATCCGTCTGTATATGTCGATTACCTTGAAAAGAAATACCGCGCTTTGTATCATCTGTAAAAAGAAAAGAAGCCCTGTGTGCGCACAGGGCTTCTTGCTTTATTTGAACAGATGAATGTCTCCGTTTTTATTTAACTGCACAAGCACCGTGACGATGACCGGCAGACCGAACAGGCCGAGTATGCCGAAAAGATAGGTGCCCACAAACATGCAGATCAGCGTAACCAGCGGATACAGGCCGATCTGCTTGCCGACGACGCGCGGTTCAAGCGTCTGGCGAACGATCGCGATGATCGCGTAAAGGATAAACAGCCCGATGCCGAGCGGGAAATTCCCGACGATCAGTGAAACCACAGCCCACGGGATCAGGATCGTGCCGGTGCCCAGCACAGGCAGGATATCGACCACGGCAGTGATCAGGGCAATCAGGAAGGCGTAATCCACGTGAAGAATGGAAAGGCCGATCAGAACCTCGAAGAAGGTCAGCGTCATCAGGATCGCATAGGCGCGGCCGAATTTTCCGATGATCGCAAGTGTCTGCTGTTTGATTTTGAACAGAAGATCACGCGAGGATTCGGGCAGCTGTCTTGCAAAAAATGAGGTGATCGTGTAATAATCGGAAACCAGAAAGAACGACGCAACGATCGTGATAACAAATTTGACGATGAATGAGGGAACCGAACTGACCGTATTGGTCAGAAAACTCAGCGCACCGGAAGAAACGGCAGAAACAAGGCCGGAAAGTGCAGTGCTGACATTTTCGCCCACGACACTGAAAAAAGCGGAAAGCGTGGGATCGGTGCCGACAAGCAGTGCTTCCAAACGATCCTGAAACGATGTCAGAACGGGGGCGATCACGGTTTCATAAGTCTGCGGAAGGGTATAGAACATATCGCGGAAGAAGATGACAAGCCGTGAGCCGACAACGGTGATCAGGGCGGCGGCAAGGACGTAAAACGCGATCAAAAGCAGAACGGCAACCGGTTTTTGACCGAGCTTTGTCTTTTGCGTCACATAATGAATCACCGGCTGCAGGATGCAGGCAATCAGAAACGCGACAAGAAACGGCATCAGAAAGGGAAAAGCGTATTTCAAAAGGACAAAGCTCAACCCGATGATGATGCAGTAAAACAAAAATCTGATGATAAAAGCGCGCATTTTTTCAATCTGCACGCGATCACCTCCCGTAAAATGTTGCGGCCGGACATCAAAGCGGCGGCCATCATTTTTATAACGTTTTTCCGATGCCGAATGTTTCAAACAAGGATCATTCAGCAGGAAGCTGCTCGGAAAGCGTCAGCGTAAGCTCGTAAAGCTGATCGCGCCGGATGAACTGCAGGGTGATTTCATCCCCCGGTGCGTGACCGGAAAGCGCGGATTTTACATCGGTCATCGTTTCGATCTGGTGATCCTCGATCGAATACAGACAGTCTCCGTTTTCAAGCCCGGTCGAGCCGCCGTCGGTCACATAGACGCCAAGACGGCTGACGCCGGCCCATAAAGCCGAACGGAACGAGGTCACTTCGGAAAGTGCGGCGCCAAGCGCGGGGCGCCCGCTGACGTAGCCCTGTGTGATCAGCTGCTCGATCACGCCGCGCGCGGTATCAATGGGGATCGCAAAGCCCAGCCCCTCCACGTCCGAACCGGAGGATTTGGAATTGACGATGCCGATCAGGCGGCCTTCGGAATCGAACAGTCCGCCGCCGGAATTTCCGGGGTTCACTGCGGCGTTTGTCTGCAAAAGCGTCATGTGTTCTTCCCCGATCGTGATCACGCGGTCTTTTGCGCTGATGATGCCATCCGTCACCGTGCCGCCCAGACGCCCGAGCGGGTTGCCGATGGCAACGACCGGCTGGCCGACCACAAGATCGGCGGATGTGCCGAAGGTGGCGGCGGGCAGGTCGGTGCTTTCGACATGGATCACGGCAAGGTCGGTCTGTGCATCGGTTGCCACCAGAACGGCGTCCAAGGTGGTTCCGTCATGCAGACGGACGGAAATGGAATTGGCCCCCGCGATGACGTGATCGTTCGTTGCAATGTATCCGTTGGGCGAAATGATGACGCCGCTGCCGGCACCGGTTGTGACATACTGATTGAAGTAGCTGCCCGTCTGCACGGATTCCGTCGTGATCTCCACCACACAGTCGCTTGCCGCGGCAGCGACTGCTGCGGCGTTGAGCGGCAGCGGGGAAAAGGAATCGGGCATTTTTTCCGAAGCGGTCGATTGCTGGATCACAACGTTCGGTGCGGCGGGTGCGGCGTTTTTCATCGCAGCCGAAGCGCCGATGTAACCGGCAAAGCCGCATAAAAGCACCAGCGCGGCGCCGGTCAGGACAGGATGCCGCTTTTTGGGCTTTGCGGGCTGCATATCACGCACAGAGCCGGATGCATCAAAATCCGCTTGGGGATCAGGAAAAGAACTGAAATTTCGGTCGTCGTACATAAAGAAAAATCCTCCCGTTTTTGCGGGGAAAAAGCTGTGGGGCATTTTGTGCCGGGCGGCATTTCCCGGGTTATTGTATAATATCCATGATACGCGCACTGTGCACGAAAGAAAAGAGATAATCCGTGAATTTTATAAAACGAATTGAAGAGAAGCCAAAATCAGTCTATAATATGAAAGAAAATACAATCGTGTGAATCCGCCGCCGCATCCGGCGCGGCAGAAAAATGTGAGGAAAGTAATGAAAAACAGCACAAAAATCATCATCATCGGCGGCGGGGCATCCGGAATGGCGGCGGCGCTTGCGGCGGCGGAAAAAATAGGCGGGCAGAACGTAACGATTCTGGAACGGCTGGACCGTATCGGCAAAAAGCTGCTGGCCACGGGGAACGGGCGCTGCAATCTGACGAATCTGAACGCACAGGAAAGTGCCTATCACACAAAGCAGCCGCAGATCCTTGCCGAAATGCTGGCGCAGACGCCGCCTGAAGCGGTGCTGGATTTCTTTGAACAACAGGGTTTGATGTGCACAGCCGAAGCGGACGGGCGCGTTTATCCCTACTGCGGGCAGGCGGCCATGGTGCTGGATATCCTGCGCTGTGCGCTGGAGCGCATGCACATTGCCGTGGAATGTGGCAGCGAAGTGCAGAAAATCGAAGAAAAAGGCGGAAAATTTACCGTCTGCTGCAAAAACGGAAAACGCTTTGCGGCAGACCGCGTGATCCTTGCAGCGGGCGGGCAGGCAGCCCCGCAGTTCGGTACGGACGGCGCGGGCTTTGCGCTGGCGCAGGCATTGGGACACCGTGTGGAAAAAACGTATCCCTGTCTTGTTCCGATCAAGTGCGATGCGTTCCCCGCAGGGCTGAAAGGCGTGCGCGCGCCGGCAGCGCTTTCGCTTTATATCGGCGGGCGCTGTGTTAAAACCGAACGCGGCGAAGTGCAGTTTGCGGAATACGGGGTTTCCGGCATTCCGGCCATGCAGCTTTCCTGCCTGCTCTTGCAAGGGGCGCGGGATGCCGGAGTGAGCATCGATCTTTTCCCGGATGTGAGCTTTTCTGCTTTGCGCAGCATGCTGGAACAGCGCTGTGCTTCGGGGCGGTTTGCCACGCTGGAAACATTTCTGCTCGGCCTTGTCGGGAAAAAGCTCGGCCATGCCGTGCTGAAAAGCTGCGGGATGCAGCCGCTTTCGCGTGAGGTGAAAAGCATTTCACGCGGGGAACTCAATGCGCTTTGCACCGCGCTGAAAGGCTGGCGCTTTGCGGTGACAGGTACGCTTGCGTGGGCACAGGCACAGACGACGGGCGGCGGGGTTCCGCTTACGGAAATCGATCCGCACACCTGCGAATCCCGAAAATGCCGCGGGCTGTATCTGACAGGCGAAGTGCTGGACGCTGCGGGAGACTGCGGCGGCTTCAATCTGCAGTGGGCATGGGTGACCGGAATCGCCGCCGGACGCGCCGCCGCAACATGATCCGCATGCTTATTCTGCCCAAAAGACGGGCGGAGCATCCGCGGAAAATGCATCCGGCAAAGCGGGATGCAAAGCCGGCACAGGGCAAAAGAAAGGCTTTCCCGATGACTGAATTTCAGAAAAGGCGCAGGATCAAACCCGATCCTGCGCCTTTTGCCGTATTACAGCCAGCTGCATCGGGCAAGATCGACACGCCCGTCCGGCAGAAAACACACGCCCTCACCTTCCAAAAGTGCACGCTGTGCATCTATGCCGCCGAACGCAAAGCCGTCGCACAGCGAACCATCCTTGAATACGACACGGTGGCAGGGAATGACGCCCGGTTCGGGGTTGCGGTGCAGCGCAAAGCCCACGCCGCGTGCGCCGCGGGGATTTCCGGCAAGAAACGCAACCTGACCGTAAGAGGCAACGCATCCGCGCGGGATCTTTTTCACCACTTCATAAACCTTTTGTGTAAATTCAGACATTTTCGCACTCCGTTTCCCTTTGAATACGCACCTGCACTTCTGTCAGGTATTCCGACGGATCGGCGGTATCGTGCGCATCAATGTGGTAAAGCTCCATAACAGGCCCAGCCTGTGAAAAGCCGCGCGCTTCAAGCTGCGCAAACAGCGCGGTGCATACATCCTTGAGCTGATGATATTCGCCCTTGTAAAATGTGCTGGCATACATCCCGGCACTGATCCGGTCGTCGGCATTCCTCTTGTGGCAGCCAAGATAAAACACGCTGCGGAAATGCGTGTATTCTCCGCGAAGCCGTTCCGATTCATCCAGAACGGCGCCCATGCAGTGCGTGCCGAGTGAGCGGAGCAGATCTTCGTGACGATGCGCCAGCTTTTTTAGGGCAAAATCGATCTGCTGATCCAGGATCAGATTTTCCTGCAAAAGCAGACAGGGGCGTTCGGGCAGCTGTAAAATCTGCAGTTCACCGGCTTTTTGTGCCGCATACCGGCTCAGACGCTGCCGCCGTGCTTCCACAGAGCGGTGCGCGGAACGCAGCTCGGCAATGCGCTTTTGGATGATCTCATCCTGTTCGTCCAGCATATGCAGGGTCGTTTCCACCGTTTGCGATTCAAAATAGTGCCGCATGTGCTCGACAGGCATATCCAGCGCACGAAGCGCGCGGATCACGTTCAGGCTGCAGATGTCATCAATGCTGTAAAGACGGTAGCCGGATTCGCTGCGGTGCGGATGCAAAAGCCCCTGTTCTTCATAATAGCGCAGCGTATCGGTGCAAAGGCCGTACAGCTTCGCAACTTCGGTGATCTGATAATAGTCCTTCATAAAAAGAATCCTTTCCCGATGCTTTTCCCGGTTTTCATTATATTCCCGCGGAGTTCAAAAAACAAGGGGAACGGGCTTGACATTCGGATTGTACGAGGGTTTATAATATTCAAAGAAAGAAGAATCAGAGAAGAAAAAGGAGAAGGAGTTTAAAATGAAATTCAATCGGGAAACCGCGATCCGCTGTGTGATGCTGATGCTCGGCTCGGCAATTCTGAGCTTCGGCCTGTTCAACGTACACAGCCGAAGCGGCGTAACGGAAGGCGGCGTGCTGGGAACTACCCTGCTTTTGAACCATTGGTTTGGCATTTCACCGGGCGTCAGTGAATTTATCATCGACGTGATCTGCTATGCGCTTGGGTTCAAGCTGCTGGGTGCGGCATTTCTGCTGTATTCCTTTATTGCAAGCAGCTGCTTTGCCATGTTTTATACCCTGTGGGAAACGATCGGGCCGATCCTGCCGGATTTCACCAATCAGCCGCTGATCGCCGCAATCCTGGGCGGCCTTTTCGTCGGCGTCGGCGTCGGCATCGTTGTCCGGGCGGGGGGCGCATCGGGCGGCGACGATGTGCTTGCGCTCATCATCAATAAATATACGCGTCTGACCATTTCAAAATCATATTTTATGACAGACGCGATCGTGCTGATCCTGTCGCTTTCCTATATCCCGCTGCGCCGCATCGTGTTTTCGTTTATCACGGTCACGCTTTCTTCGTTCCTGATCGAACGCATACAGGATCTGGGCGCCAATAAGCTGTCCAGACAAAGCGCATAACGGAAAATGAAAATCGCTTTACGGTAAGAAAAAGTGCCGCCTGCATTTCGCCGGGCGGCACTTTTTTGTATTTTGGGGATTCGGTTTTGATGCCGGGATCTGCGGCACGCAGAACGGTTTTCACAGTGCGCTGCGCCGTGCGGCAAGCATCTGCCGCAGCTGCGATTTATCCTGTGCCGAAACCCGGCGTGATTCGCAGCATTTGCGCACGGTTTTGGCAAATACGGCATCGCACAGGGGTGCATCGGCAAGATACACGATCGTTTGCTGCGGAAATCGGGCGCAGCAGACGGAATACGCCCACGCGACGGCAGTTACGGCGCAGTCTGCCGGATGATGCACACCGCTTAAAAGGGAAAGCACCGCATCCAGGTGGGCTTCGTCAATAAAGAAATCCAGCAGCATCACAACCGCAAAGCGGACGAAATAAGCCCGCTCATCCGAAAGCAGGGGAACGATAAAATCCCACAGAGCGTCCGGTTCTTTTTCTGCAATTTTCAGCCCGCAGCAAAAGCTGTCGCAAACAGACCAGTTGTCGATTTTCAAAAGAAAATCTGTGATGCGCTGCAAGGTATCCTCCAAAGGAAGATCGGCTGCACCGATGACCATGCCCTGCAGCATGATTTCCTCAAAGGTATCACAGGAGGCGCTGTTCAGAAATGCTTCGGCATTTTCTTTTGCAATGCGCTTTGCCATGGCGCGCAGCTTCGGCAGACGCACCCCAAGCAGCGGTGCTGTTTCCGGCAAAAGACGGCGGGAAAACGCCGCATATTCCGGTTCCGCGGCGCGGTTCAATTCTTCCCGAACAGAATTTATCATACAATCACCCGTTTCATTCTACCATAAATCGTCACGATATGATACAATATGCGAAGAATGCTCCGCAGAAGAAAGGAAACAGCTATGCTTAAAATCGGAAATCATCTTTCATCCTCAAAAGGATATGCGGCAATGGGACGGCAGGCGAAAAAGCTCGGCGCCAGCACCTTTGCCTTTTTTACACGCAATCCGCGCGGCGGCAGCGTAAAGGCGCTGGACGAAGCGGATGTGGCGCAGTTTTTGCGTGAAATGCAGCAGAATGGCGTGGAAGGGCCGATCGTTGCCCATGCGCCCTACACCATGAATGCCTGCGCTGCAGACCCATCATTGCGCACGTTTGCACAGGATATGATGCGTGACGATCTTGCACGCATGGAATACATTCCCGGCAACTATTACAATTTTCATCCCGGCAGCCATGTGAAGCAGGGGGCACAGGTCGGCATCGAGCTGATTACAAAGCAGCTGAACGAGGTGCTGACCCCGACGCAGAACACGATCGTTCTGCTGGAAACCATGGCGGGAAAGGGCAGCGAGGTCGGCCGCACATTTGAAGAACTGCAGTCGATCCTTTCGGGCGTGGAATGTGCCGACCGCATGGGCGTGTGTCTGGATACCTGCCATGTCTGGGACGGCGGATATGATATCGTGGGCGATCTGGACGGTGTATTGACGGAATTTGACCGGATCATCGGGCTGGATCGGCTGCGGGCGATCCATTTGAATGACAGCCTGAACGAGCGCGGCGCGCACAAAGACCGCCATGCAAAAATCGGTGAGGGATGCATCGGATTTGATGCGCTGTGCCGCGTCATCAATCATCCGGCGCTGCGGGAACTGCCGTTCATTCTGGAAACGCCGAACGATGACGCAGGCTGGGCAAAAGAAATCGAAATGCTGCGCAATGCATACCAAGGCTGACCATCCGGAAAAAGCAAAATAAAAAGGAGCGCATCGGATTGGGGTGCGCTCCCTAAGAAAGTATTTTGCGAAAGACCCTGGAAGTCCGAGCCCGACGAGTACACTGTTTATGCTTTGCGTGGAGTATCAACACGATGTTCGCTTCAGATACTGCAGGCAGAAGCTGTTATGAAGGCGCCGGAAATGTACAAACGCATTGGATCCATGTCATTCTTACAAACAGCGCGGTATATTGGCGGGAACGGTATTTTGAAAGCCGCATAGAAACCGCATAATAAAATCCATTTTTGTATCCTCAATAAAACAAAGCCGGGAAGAATCTGCTTAGGATTCTTTCCGGCTTGTTTATTATTTAAAGATCACCTTGCCGATCCTTCTGCTTGCTTTTTTTTCGTTTCAAGGTCAAGAGAAGAACCATGCTCCCAAGTGAAATAAGGCTGAACAGTGCCCACAATGCCGTGTGAGTTTCGTCCCCGGTTTGTGGCGTGTGCGTTATTGTTTTGGGCGCCTCCCGCACAGCGGGCGTATCTGGCGCTTCGGGGGTTTCCGGCACAGCGGGGGTATCCGGTGCAGTGGGCGTATCCGGTGCAGTGGGCGTATCCGGTGTGGCGGGAGTATCCGGTGTGGCGGGAGTATCCGGCACAGTGGGAGTATCCGGCACAGTGGGAGTATCCGGCACAGCGGGGGTGTCCGGTACTTCGGGAGTATCCGGCACAGTGGGCGTTTCCGGCACAGCGGGCGTGTCCGGTGCTTCGGGCGTTTCTGGTACAGCAGGAGAATCCGGTGCAGCGGGAGAATCCGGTGCACCGGGAGAATCCGGTGCAGCGGGAGTATCCGGCAAAGTGGGGGTATCCGGTGCAGCGGGCGTATCCGGTACTTCGGGCGTATCCGGTGTAGCGGGCGTGTCCGGTACAACGGGCGTATCAGGGGCTTCGGGTGTTTCCGGTGCAACGGGGGTATCCGGTGCAGCAGGCGTATCCGGCACAGCGGGAGTTTCCGGCACAGCAGGCGTTTCCGGTACTTCAGGGGTTTCCGGCACAGTGGGGATATCCGGTGCAGTGGGCGTGTCCGGTGCAACGGGAGTTTCCGGAACTTCGGGAGTTTCCGGTGCACCGGGAGTTTCCGGCGATGCAGGTGTATCCGGCACAGCGGGCGTATCCGGCGCTTCGGGCGTTTCTGGTACAGCAGGAGAATCCGGCACAGCGGGCGTGTCCGGTGCAGCGGGAGTATCCGGCACAGTGGGGGTATCCGGCGCTTCAGGAGTTTCCGGTGCAGCGGGGGTGTCCGGCACTTCCGGTACGTTGGGAACGGGCTTTCTGGTGTTTGTGATGATAAAGCCGTTTGCGGCGTCCCCTGTCACGGTGCTTGTGTATCCGCTTGGAACAGGGGTTTCTTCGACACTATACGAGATGGCAGTCCCGTTCATGTGAAATTTCGGTACCGTAACAGTTGCTTTCCAATTGTTTTCCGGCGTTAGTTCACTGCAAAGCATGTGCGCGCCATCTGCCAAAATACATACATTTACGGAAGGGAGAACTTCATCAGATGCGGTGTCGACCCAGTTTTTTTGCAGAGAAAGATCTAGCATTTCATCCGGAAGTCTCTCGGCAGTGCCGCGCTCATCAAAATAAAGCCATATGGTGTCAGTATCCTGACTGGGTTCGACACGAATCAGATTCTGAACATTTGTCTCCCCGCCGCTTTCGCTGTTCCCGCCGCGTACATGCTTATAAAAATAGAATTTTGCGCTGTCGCACAGCCAGTCCAGCCCAACAACGGATCGTTTGGGGTCATTCGGTGTTTTAATGATAAAAGGTTCATCCGATACAAGAGGAGCCTTCTCCGTGATCGGTTCACCGGACGGAAAATGATAAACTTTCATATCCGGATCAGAGGTGAGAAGCTCGGCTTTAAAAGAGGCACCTTTGATGCCGTGCAAAGACAACGGGCCGATTTCCCATGCGCCGTTTGTTTCCTTCAAGGAAAAGTCGCCTGTTACCTGCGGAAAGCTTGGGAAAAATTCAGTGCCTTCCCGGAAGTCTTTGATATATTTGTTATAAAGATGCTTATAGTAGTCACACATTCCTTCGGAAAATTTTCCGTTTGGCTGATAATCACCGAAAAAACCGGATGTGATATCCCACACCAAAAACTGCATCGTATAGCGGGCTTCGTCCGGACTGATGCGGCTTTTAAATTCTTTGGCATAGTCCCCGTATGCATCATTGGGGTAGCCGACATATAGGGCAAGTGCAATTTTCTGCTTTTTCTGCATGCCGTATTCGTTTACATAATCGTCGTCAGCCTCTAAATAATTTTCTATGCGGGAATAAAAACAACGGTCATCTTTACCGCCGTAAATGGCATCTGTGCCGGTCGGGAAACTTTTGCTTTGGTTATAGCAATAGGCGATATTGTCTTTGCCGTCCCGGCCTTTGCCATCTTTCACGCGAAGAGCAGTACGCTCGCTGCCGTTGACAATAATTGTTTCAGAGTAGCCCTGATACAGAGCATCAGCGGCATAAGAAGCGAACGCAGGCAGGTTCAAAATCATGGCACCTAACAGAATAAAACTTAAAATTCTTTTTCCCATGGTCATATGTGCTCCTTTGTGATAAAGCGATTGTTGTTCAGGCTTGTTGCCGAGGAACGTTATGTGATTTGTACACGCTATCATATCCAGTATATCATAAAGAAGAAAGTGAAGTAAAGGAAGAAACTGCTTGCCGGAATCGGTGATAAATCCGCAGGCCGTTTTGGGCAAGGAACAAAGGCTATGCTTTTTTGAAAGAACGCGTACCGAGCAGTGCGGCGGCAATGCATGCCGTGGGAAAAGAAAACCCGATTTGTGAAATTTTGGAGAAACCGGATGCATTTAACTGGAAAATAATTGACAAATCGAACTGTAACGGATAAAATAACAATTGAAATCAGGAAACCGAGTCCCGCGGGATACGCGGGCGGAAGTTCCCGAAAAAGGAGGCGGGATTTTTGACCAGTGAATTTGGGATCGCCGTGCATGCACTTGTGTTTTTGAATCATATGGGAACGCAGGTGTCCAGCGAAAACTTGGCGGAGAATATCTGTACCAATCCGGCGCGGGTGCGCAAGGTCATGGCGCAGCTCAAGCGTGCAGGCCTTGTGGAAACACATGAAGGCGCGGAAGGCGGATATTGCTTTCGGCAGCCGGCGGAAAGCGTGACGCTGTGCGATATTGCACAGGCGGTCAGCGCTGTGTTCGTGTCATCGGCATGGCACAGCGGGGATACGGATAAACCGTGTCTTATTGCAAGCGGCATGGGGCCGCTTATGGATGAAATTTATACAGAGCTGGATGACATGTGCAGACAGCGTCTTGGGAAGATCACGATTGCCGAAATCGAAAAACGGCTTTCGGCAAACAGAAAACGAAGTGATTCGATTCCCGCAAATCAACAATAAAGGAGACCTTGCATGGGCTTTACACTCGAAACAAGCATCTCTGCATTTGCAGTATTTTTTCAGGGGCTGATCAGCTTCTTCTCGCCGTGCGTTCTGCCGCTTGTGCCGCTTTACATCGGCTATCTTGCAGGCGGGGCAAAAAGCACGGATGAAAACGGCGTCGTGCGTTACCGCCGCGCCACCGTAATGCGCAACACGGTATTTTTTGTGCTGGGCGTCAGCTTCACGTTCTTTATGCTGGGGCTGGGCTTCACGGCACTGGGCCAGTTCTTTTCCAGCAACCGTGCCATTTTTGCGCGGGTCGGCGGCATCCTGATCATTCTGTTCGGTCTGTATCAGCTGGGCATTTTTTCATCCCGCACCCTCAGCTCGGAGCATCGGCTGCCGTTGCGGCTGGATAAGCTTTCGATGAATCCGGCGGTCGCATTCCTGTTCGGCTTTACGTTCAGTTTTGCATGGACGCCGTGCGTCGGGCCTGCGCTGGGCAGCGTGCTGATCATGGCATCGTCCGCCAGCTCCTCTGCAAAGGGCTTTTTGCTGATCGGCGTTTACACGCTGGGCTTTATCCTGCCGTTCCTTGCGGTGGGGCTGTTCACGGGGACACTGCTTGACGTGTTCCGCAAATATCAGAAAGCGGTGCGCTATACCGTAAAGGCGGGCGGCGTTCTGATGATCCTTATGGGCGTGATGATGTTCACGGGCTGGATGAACGGCTTTACCGGATATCTTTCCGGGATCTCCGGCTCTGTGACGGATGCATCTTCCGCATCCTCCGAAAGCTCCGCGGCATCGCAGAGCACTTCGGAAAGTACCGAAACGCCGGAGCCTGCGGAATCGGAACGTCCCAAAGTCCCGGCACCGGATTTCACGCTTACCGATCAGTTCGGCAACGAGCATACGCTGTCGGACTATAAGGGCAAGGTCGTGTTCCTGAACTTCTGGGCAGTCTGGTGCAACCCGTGCCGCCGAGAGATGCCGGATATCCAGAAGCTGTATCTGGATCACGGTGAAAATTCCGGCGACGTGGTGGTGCTTGCCGTTACGATGCCGGACGCCAACACCGACCCTGCTGATTTTATGAACGATAAGGGTTATACCTATCCGTCCGTGATCGACGAATCGGGCGACGTCATGGCGCAGTACGGCGTTTCCGCATTCCCGACGACGTTTATGATCGACCGCGACGGCAATGTGTTCGGCTATGTGCAGAGCATGATCACGCGCGACATCATGGACAGCATCATTCAGCAGACGCTGGACGGCAAATTTGCCGAATAATGAAAGAAAAAAGGATCTCACAGACGTTTTATCTGTGAGATCCTTTTTATAAACAGTATTGCAGCGGGCGGGCTTCCCCCACCCGGAAAGCCGCAGGACCATTGCAGCCGCAGGCTTACGGCATTTTGTGCTCGCAGTAAACGCAGCGCATGACGCCGTGGGTATCCGGGGCATACAGGGGAACGAGTCCTTCTTCGGAAACCGTGATGCAGCTGTGGTTTTTGCACGGTGCACCCTTGATTTCCCGGCTGCGTGCTTCGGCAAGGTCGCGTTCGGCAAGCGGGCCGGTGGGGGCAAGACCAAGCAGCGTCATAATCAGTGCCATGCGCACATAAACGCCGTTCTGCGCCTGTTCAAAATAGGCGGCGCGGGGGTCGTCATCCACGTCGATCGTAATTTCGTTTACGCGGGGCAGGGGATGCAGAACCGCCATATCCTTTTTGCCCAGTGCCATTTTTGCGGTATCGAGCACATAGCTGTTTTTCAGGCGCTCGTACTCTTCGATATCCGTGAAGCGCTCGCGCTGGATGCGCGTCATGTACAGGACGTCAAGGTCACCCATGGAACCTTCCAGATCGGCGGTTTCGGTGTACGGGATACCCGCGGGCACAACGGTGTTTTTGATGAGGTGGGAAGGAACTTTCAGCTCATCCGGGCTGATAAAGACAAATTCGATGCCCTCATAGCGGGCCAGTGCATTGACAAGAGAATGAACGGTGCGTCCGTATTTCAGATCGCCGCAGAAGCCGACTTTCAGATGATCCAGACGTCCGTGGCGCGTCATGATCGTAAGCAGATCGGTCAGCGTCTGTGTGGGGTGCTGATGACCGCCGTCGCCGGCGTTGATGACCGGGATGCGGGAATAGCGCGATGCGCGCATCGGTGCGCCTTCCAGCGGGTGACGCATGGCGGCGATATCGGCATAGCAGGAAACGATGCGGATCGTATCGGCAACCGTTTCGCCCTTGGAAACGCTGGAGACGTTTGCACTCGGGAATCCGAGAACGCTGCCGCCGAGATTCAGCATGGCGGCCTCAAACGAAAGGCGCGTGCGGGTGCTCGGTTCATAGAACAGGGTGGCGAGTTTTTTTCCTTTGCAGACTTCGGAATAATCCTGCGGTGCACGGCGGATTGCTTCGCCGAGCTGCAGCAGATCGTTCAGCTCTTTTACCGTGAAGTCCAGCGGGTCGATCAGATGACGCATGTACATTCCCTCCAAAATCCCTTGCGGACGCTTGAAAACGTCCATGAGTAATTTTATGTTTCGCGATATTATACCGCGCTGAAAACAAAAAGTAAAGCACTGATTTTGAAAAAATGGCTGGAAATTTGTTTCAAATGCGCGAAAAAGGCTTGTCTTTTTGTGGAAAAAGCGCGGGATTTCAAAAGGAATCCGTGATATTTGCTTGTTAAAAAGGCATTTTTTTGCAAAGCACAGGGAATCCGTTTGCCAGTCGAAGAAATATGTGCTAAAATAAATCAGTTAAGGTGGTGTCAAATTATGAGCGAAAGATTTATTCCGCTTGCACAATCCCGTGCGAGCTATTACTGCAAAGGCAGCCCGGTCCATTTTTCCATGGTGGAACTGTTCCGCATGGAAAGCACGGGGGAAACGGTTGTAACGCTGACGTTCAAAAACCTGTTTTCCCGTCCGCTTGTGACGTTTACGGCTTATTACCGCTGCAAAAACCGTCACGGCGAAGTCATAGCGGAGGATTCGTTCACATATCAGGATGTTTATGCAGCCGAAGGAGAAAGCTTCGGCTTTGATGATGCAGTATTTGTAAGCGCCGAACCGCTCGGTTCGGTGGAAGTGCATCTGGGCTCCGTCATATATGATGACGGCGTTGTGCATGATCTGCGCCGCTGCCCGGCCGTTGCGCTGCCCCCGCTTCACCGCCTGTCGGAAAGCGAGCGTGCGGCGGTGTGCCGTGCACTGAATACGGACGACGCCGAGTTTGAACCCGTGCAGGCGGCGGATGGCTGGCGCTGCACCTGCGGCGAATTCAACTACAATGCGGGCCGCGGCAAAAACGTGTGCAGCGGATGCGGATGCGAAAAGCTTTTGATCGGCGCGGCAGTGCGGGATGCAAAAAAACACAGCACGCAGCGCCGCCCGCAGTATGACGCCGACATGCAGTTCCTGCCGGTGCAGGATCACCCCGACACCGGCGCAAACGGCCGCGGCGGCATGCAGTATGCAGCCGTGCACAGCGAAGAAACGGCAGAGCGGAATATTTCCATTGCACATATTTCCGCTGCACATACTTGTGATAATGCAGCCGGAACGGTGAATATTATGAAGGATTCCACCGCAGACTTTATTCTGCGCTATGCACCGTTCATCACCATGGCGGCGGCAGCCGGCATAACGATGACGGCGGCGCTGATCCTGCAGATGATGATAAAGTAAAACGTAAAAAAGAAACAGGGCGGCTCTTGCGGGCCGCCCCGTATGCAGTTTATGAAAGATTTTTAGAGGAGGCACAAACCGAATGGCAAAGCGAAATGCCGCCTATGACAACGAAAGCATCGTATCGCTGAAAGGCGCAGACCGTGTACGCAAACGCCCGGGGGTTATTTTCGGTTCGGACGGTGTGGACGGATGCGCCCATTCGATCTTTGAGATTTTGTCGAACGCAATCGACGAGGCACGTTCCGGATACGGCGACAAAATCATGATCACGAAATACAAGGATGGCTCGGTCGAGGTAGAGGACTTCGGGCGCGGCATGCCGGTGGATTACAATAAAAACGAAGAACGCTACAACTGGGAGCTGCTGTTCTGCGAAATGTATGCCGGCGGCAAGTATTCCGCAGGGGATGACAACTACGAATACGCACTGGGCCTGAACGGCCTGGGTCTTTGCGCAACGCAGTATGCATCGGAATGGATGACGGCGGACATCTACCGTGACGGATATCACTATCATCTTGATTTCCGCAAGGGCGAAAACGTCGGCGGCCTGCAGAAAGAACCGTCCAACCGCAGAAAGACCGGCTCGAAGATCCACTGGAAGCCGGATACGGACGTATTCACAGACATCAACGTGCCCAGCGAATACTACCGCGACGTCATCAAGCGTCAGGCGGTCGTCAATGCGGGGGTAACGATCGTCTTTACCGATGAGAGCGAAGGCGAAAAGACCGTGACGGAATACTGCTACCAGAACGGCATCGACGATTATGTGGAAGAAGTGGCAGACCTGCAGAGCCTGACGCCGGTGGTGTCGTTCCAGTCTTCGGCAGAAGGGCGCGACCGTGCCGACCGTCCGGACTATAAGGTGAAGATGAACGCGGCGTTCTGCTTTTCCAACAAAAACCAGCTGATCGAATATTATCATAACTCCAGCTGGCTGGAACACGGCGGCAGCCCGGACCGCGCGGTGAAAAATGCATTTGTCAGCCAGATCGACGCGTTTTTGAAGGCGAAGAACCTGTATAAAAAAGGCGAAAGCAAAATTTCCTTCACCGATGTGCAGGACTGCCTGATCTTCGTTTCCAGCTCGTTCTCCACACAGACAAGCTATGAAAACCAGACGAAAAAGGCAATCACCAACAAGTTCATTCAGCAGGCGATGACGGATTTCCTCAAGCACAGCCTTGAGGTGTATTTCCTGGAAAAGCCGGACGAGGCGATGAAGATCGCCCAGCAGGTGCTTGTGAACAAAAAAAGCCGCGAGCACGCCGATAAAGTGCGTCAGGGCGCGAAAAAGACGCTTTCCGCACAGATCGACATTGCAAACCGCGTGCAGAAATTCGTGGACTGCCGCTCAAAGGATCTTTCCAAACGCGAAATCTATATCGTAGAGGGCGATTCCGCAATGGGCGCCGTCAAAACCAGCCGCGATTCGGAATTTCAGGCGATCATGCCGGTACGCGGCAAGATCCTCAACTGCCTGAAAGCGGATTATGACCGCATTTTCAAAAGCGACGTCATCACCGACCTGATCAAGGTGCTTGGCTGCGGCGTGGAACTGGGCGGAAAGGGCAAAAAGGATCTTTCCAGCTTTGATATCGGCAATCTGCGCTGGAATAAGGTCATCATCTGTACCGACGCGGACGTGGACGGCTATCAGATCCGCACGCTGATCCTGACGATGATCTACCGTCTGATGCCCACGCTGATCCGCGAGGGCTATGTGTATATTGCGGAATCCCCGCTTTATGAAATCGAAAGCAAGGGCAAAACCTATTTTGCCTATACCGAACCGGAAAAAACCGAATTTCTCAAGCGGATCGGGGATGCGAAGTATACGATCCAGCGCTCGAAAGGTCTTGGCGAAAACGACGCAGAAATGATGTGGCTGACCACGATGAACCCCGAAACGCGCCGTCTGATCAAGGTGACGCCGGAGGATGCGAAGCGCACGGGCGAGGTGTTCGACCTTCTTCTGGGGGACAACCTTGCAGGCCGCAAGGAGCATATTGCAAACCACGGCTGCGAATATCTGGACGATCTGGACGTTTCCTGATGCATGGTAAAAAGGGCGGTGCGCAGGGGATGTCCGGGGCATGAGCATTTTGCAGTGCCGCAGGGGCTTTGCACCCGCTTTGCATTCGCGTTCACAGCGAATGTGCCGCTTGTCAGCAGAAAGAAAAAATATGCGATTTGCAGCAGGAAAGGATTTGCTTCATGGCAAAAAAATCAAGTAAAAAGCCGGTAAAAAAAGTACGCCCGCAGCTGGGCGACAGCGTGGAGATCATCGACGCAGGCAGCGTGCTGGAGGACCCGATCACCCATACGCTTGAGGCAAACTATATGCCGTATGCGATGAGCGTTATCGTATCCCGCGCCCTGCCGGAGATCGATGGCTTCAAACCGGCGCACCGCAAGGTGCTGTATACAATGTACGATATGGGGCTGCTCAAGGGCAACCGCACAAAATCCGCCAATATCGTCGGCAATACCATGCACCTGAACCCGCACGGCGATCAGGCGATCTATGATACCATGGTGCGTCTTGCGCGCTGCAACGAAAGCCTGCTTGTGCCGTATGTTTCGGGCAAGGGCAACTTCGGCAAGGCGTACAGCCGCGATATGGCGTATGCCGCCTCCCGTTATACCGAGGCAAAGCTGGAAGAGGTCTGCACGGAGCTGTTCCGCGATATCGACAAGGATACCGTGGATTTTGTCGATAACTACGATGCATCGACCACCGAGCCGACGCTTCTGCCGGTTTCGTTCCCGACGATCCTTGCAAACAATACGCTGGGCATCGCAGTCGGCATGGCGTCGAGCATCTGCTCGTTCAACCTTGCAGAACTGTGCCGCACGACCATTGCCCTGCTGAAAGACCCCGAACACGATATCAAATCCACCATGCCCGCGCCGGATTTTGTCGGCGGCGGCTATATCCTGTACAACGAAGCAGAGCTGGATAAAATTTACGATACCGGCCGCGGAAGCGTGCGCGTGCGTGCCAAGTACGAATACCAGAAAGACGGGAACATGATCGAGATTTCCCAGATCCCGCCCACGACGACGATCGAAGCCATTATGGATAAGATCGCGGATCTGGTCAAGACGGGGCGCGTCAAGGAAATCAGCGACATGCGCGACGAGACGGACCTGAACGGCCTGAAGCTGACGATCGACCTCAAGCGCGGGCAGGACCCGGACAAGGTGATGCAGAAGCTGTTCCGCCTGACGCCGCTGGAGGATACCTTCGCGTGCAATTTCAACATCCTGATTTCCGGCATGCCGCGCGTTATGGGCGTGCGGGAAATTCTGAACGAGTGGTGCGCGTTCCGCAGCGAATGTGTGCGCCGCCGCACCTATTTCGAGCTGTGCGGCAAGGAAAAGCGCCTGCATCTGCTGCGCGGTCTGGAAGCGATCCTTCTGGATATCGACAAGGCCGTGCGCATCGTGCGGGAAACCGACGAGGAAGCGGAAGTTGTGCCGAACCTGATGATCGGCTTCGGCATTGATAAAATCCAGGCGGAATATGTGGCGGAAATCAAGCTGCGCCATTTGAACCGCGAATACATCCTGCGCCGCACGCAGGAAACCACCGACCTTGAAAACGAGATCGAACGTTTGAAAGGGATTCTGGATGACCCGAAGAAGATCCGCCGGATCATGATCGACGAACTGACGGAGGTCATCAAAAAATACGGCGAAGACCGACGCAGCGAGATTCTGTATGATGTGGAGGACGGCGACGCGCAGGAAGAAAGCGAAAGCATGCCGGATTACCCTGTTACGGTATTCTTCACGCGCGAAGCATATTTCAAAAAGATCACGCCGCAGTCGCTGCGCATGTCGGGCGAACAGAAGCTGAAAGAGGGCGATGAGATCACCGTCCAGCTGGAAACGAAGAACAATGCCGAGCTGCTGTTCTTCACAAACCGCTGTCAGGTATATAAATGCCGTGTCGGTGATTTTGAGGACGGCAAGGCGAGCGTCATGGGTGATTATATCCCTGCAACGCTTGGCATGGACGCCGACGAACAGCCGGTGTATATGGCGCTGACGACCGATTACAAGGGCCATATGCTGTTTGTGTTTGAAAACGGCAAGATCGCACGCATCCCCATGGAAAGCTATGCGACTAAGCAGAACCGCCGCAAGCTTGTCAACGCATACTGCGATAAATCGCCGCTGTGCTATGCCGTGTATCTGCATGAGGAAGGCGAGATCGCCATTTCCACCAGTGCGGGACGCATGCTCCTGGTGGGCTCGGCACAGATCCCCGCAAAGCAGACCAAGACGTCAGCGGGCGTCAATGTCATCACGCTGAAAAAGAACCAGAAGATCACGATGGTGCGTCCGGCCGAAGGGCTGGAGCTGAACAATCCGCACCGCTACCGTGTGCGCACGCTGCCGGCTGCCGGCGCGATCCTGCGCGAAGAGGATACAGCAGAACAGCTGAGCCTTGACTGATAAACGAAAAAAGCCCCGGCGGTGCACAGTTCCGTGCACCGCCGGGGCTTTTGCTGTGTTTTATGCCGCTTCGGGAAGGGAAAGTTCGTCAAGACGCATTTCGTCCACCAGCGCAGCGCCGATTTCAAAAACGCAGTCGGAATCAAACGGATCGCTCAGTCCGACGTCTTTCAGCGTATCAAGATAGCCGCAGTTGATGGTGTGCTGCGTCAGATGATCGTATACGGAAAGCGCATGGTCACGGTCATCCCGTGCGATCTCCCAAAGCTCCAAAGCGGAAACCGCAGACGTGGCATAGCTGATATAGTAGAAGGGCGTTTCATAATGGTGGTGAATATCGACCCATTCAAAATAGACCGGATAGCCCAGATATTCCTCCGACAGTCTGCCGTGCAGCGCGTTGGCGTCGTTCAGCGTAAGATCGGGGTTTTCAAAAACAGCCTGCTGGAAGGCGTCCTCGATGCAGCCCTGCAGGATCGCGTCCACAAGGTTCATCAGTTGTGCATAGCGGAACAGATCGGCGTCCTTGCCGTAAAGCTCTTCATACCGCTCGAACATCAGCACTTCAAGCCCCTGCGAATGGATTTCGGCAAGATCCAGATTATTTCCGTCGTTCCAGATCGTTTCGCCCATAAGATAGAAATTGTAATAATGCCCGAACTCATGGAACAGGGTGCTGGGGTCGGTGTACAGATCGTTATTGATGAACAGGAACGGCGCGCCGTATTCGTTTAAAAGGGTGGTGTAAGCGGCGCCCATGCGGTTTTGTCCGCCGCCGATATCATACAGATTGCATTTGCGCATATACGTAAAAGCCTCGTGCATGGCTTCCGGATAGCCGTCCTCGGTCAGGGCGCTGTCCAGAACGTCGAAGCCATCCAAAAGCGTCACATCGGAACGCGATTGTGCGTCCATGATGTCCTGCGAATAGAAGTAGTGCGCCGCAGCGCTGACGGGGACAAGGTATTCCTTCACATCGTTTGAAAATGCGGCGGCGTCCTCTTTGGAAAAGTCGCGTCCAAGGCAGTCATAGGCATAGTCGGTGTAATTATCGTATCCGAGTGTTTTGGCGATTTCCACGCGCAGCTTGCACAGCTCAAGATAGATCGGGCCGAGCACCTCGTTCTTTTTCTGGCAGATTTCAAAGTAAAGCTTGATGTCGTCGTTTGAGGAAAAATCAAGATCGTCGAGCGTGACAGGTTTGCCGTCTCGCTCTGTGGTGTATTCTTCGGCGGAAAGACGGGAATATTCACTCACAAGCGCCTGCTCCTGTGCGCAGAGTTCTTCGATCTCGGGGGAGTTGAGCTTGCGGTTCTGTTCGTGGCGCAGCACGAAATCTTCGCCCCATGCGCTTTTCGCTTTTTTTGCGAAAGAGGAATCCAGAATCGCATCGGTCAGTTCGATCATGCGGTTGTCCAGCTGCACCCCGGCTTCATCCAGCGCAAGGTCTTCGTCGCGGTAGTGATCGTCCGAAAGGTCCAGATGATACTGGATGCCGGCATAGGAAGACATCGTATCAAAATGGCTCAGGTCATGCAGGATTTCGCGGTAAAGCGACAAGGTGCCGTCGGCATCGCCGTCACGGGTGAGTGCAAGCGCCTGATCGATCTTGCCGGAAAGCTCCTCAAGATCCGGGCGCTCGTAATGGATGTCGGCAGGGGAGATCTCCTCGTGCACGGCGCGCGGATAGGCAAAGGCTTCCGACGGCGGCACCGAAGAGCCGCATGCCGTGAAAAACAGACAGGCGGCAAGGACAAGGCTGCCAACTTTTGTAAAAATGTGCTTGTGGGTCATAATACGCCTCCTTAAACCGAACACTGACAAAGAATGCAGTTCGGATGATTTCTATTAGGATACCACAAATTCGGGAAAAAAGACGGAAAAATGGAATATTTAACATAAAATCTGAAAAATAATCAAATTATGGGAAGAAAACAGACTTCTTGCGGGGGAAACACTTGCTTTTTCGTTCGGGCTATGGTATTATCATTTATGCTAATGAACTGGAGGTTTCGAAATGGGTGTTTTAGAAATTATCAGCGGTGTGCTGCTGATTCTGTGCAGCGTAGCGATTATCGGTATGGTTCTGTTTCAGGATTCCCAGGGCAACGGTCTTTCCGGTGCTATCGGCGGCGGAGAGATGATGGGCGCAAACGGACGTTCCCGTTCCGCCGGCACAATGCTTGCAAAGTATACAAAGTATGCTGCAATCGCATTTTTCGTGCTTGCCGTTCTGGTTGGTGTTATCAGTATCTACCTGAAATAAGTTTCAAGAAAGCCCGCCGAACCCGGCGGGCTTTTTTACGTTAAAGATTGCGGTAAAAGCATACAAGCAGTATGGAGTAGTAAATACAATGGGAATCAAAACAAAGATTGTAAAAGAACTGGGCAAAAAGCCCCGCCGCATCCGCGAGCTGAAAGCAAAGCTGGGTAATGATAAAAAAGTGGTGCGCGCTGTGGAAGAACTGGAAAAGCGCGGCAAGATCATCTGCCGCAAGGGCGTGTATGCGCTGCGCACCGAAAAGACGGAAGGCGCCGTGGAATGTACCCTTGCAAAGCTTTCCGGACGCTTTGGCTTTGCGCGCCCGACCGATCCGGAAATCGGAGACATTTTTATTCCGGGCAGGTATCTTATGGGCGCCATGCCGGGCGATGTTGTTTTTGTGATCCTGGACGAGCATCCCCGCGTTGCAGGCTCGCTGGAAGGCAAGGTTGCGGCGATCGCAAAGGAAAACAACCGCTTTACCGGCACGGTCGACGTTCTGGGCGGGCGGCTGGTGCTTGTGCCCGACGCGTGCCCGCAGAGCCCGATCCTCATTAAAAAAAGCGCGGACGGCGGTGCACATCCGGGCGACAAGGCGGCAGTGGAAATTCTCGAACGCGGCGATTCGCACGACGAGCACCGCGCAGGCGTTTCGATGCTGTTCGGCAGTGCGGAAAACCCGAAAAGCTGTGCGAAATCACTGCTGTACAGTGCGGGGCTGGAACGCTCGTTCCCGGCGAAGGTGAAAGCCGAGGCGAAAAAATACGAGGGCAGAACGATCGACGCGCAGGAGATCCGCGACCGGCGCGATTACCGCGATCTGTGCGTATTTACGATCGATTCTGCCCAGACGAAGGATATCGACGACGCGATTTCGATCGAAAAGACGGAAACAGGTTACAGGCTCGGCGTGCATATTGCGGATGTGAGCCACTATGTCCGCCCGGGCACGGCGCTGGAGGCAGAAGCCTTCCGCCGCGGCACTTCGGTCTATTATGCCGACAGTGTCGTGCCGATGCTTCCGCGTCAGCTTTCCAACGGCATCTGCAGTTTGAACGAGGGGGAAGACCGTCTGGCGTTTTCCTGCATTATGGAGCTGAACGACGCCGGACATGTGGTGGATTACTCCTTTGCGAAAACGGTGATCCGCTCGCGGCTCAAGGGCGTATATTCGGAAATCAATGCGATTTTTGACGGCACGGCAGATAACGCTGCGCGCCAGCGCTATGCGGGCGTTTCGGAATCGCTGACGCTGATGCGCAAGCTGTACCATAAGCTGGCAAAACTGCGTTCCGCACGCGGCGCAATGGAAATTGAAAGCGGAGAGGCAAAGCTGGTGCTGGATGAGGACGGACGCTGCGTTGACGTCATCCGCCGCGAACGGGGCGAGGCCGAGTGCATGATCGAGGAATTTATGCTTCTGGCGAACACTTCGGCTGCGGCGCTTGCGCGTCAGCTGAAGCTTCCGTTTGTGTATCGTGTGCACGAAGCGCCCGATCCGGAACGCATGGAAACACTGCACCGGACGCTGACGGCGCTGCGGGTCGATTACCGCTTTGCGGGGGAGCTTCCGACATCTATGGAGCTGGCAAAGCTGCTGTGCGATACCAAAGGGACCCCGATCGAACGGGCAGTGCACACAAATGTGCTGCGCAGCATGGCAAAGGCAAAGTATGAGCCGGAGCCGAAAGGGCATTTCGGTCTTGCGCTGGCGGATTACGCCCACTTCACTTCACCGATCCGCCGCTATTCCGATCTTGCCGTACACCGCATCCTGTCGGATGTGTGCACGGGCGAGGATGATGCGGTGATCCGGAAAAAGTATGAAAAATATGCGGCAGAAGCGTCCCGGCAGGCCTCGGAACGTGAGGTCGTCGCGATGAAAACCGAACGGGATATCGAGGACTGCTATATTGCGGATTATATGAGCCGCTTTATCGGGCAGGAACTGGACGGCGTGGTTTCTTCCGTCACGCAGTTCGGCGTTTATGTCGAACTGCCCAACACGGTAGAGGGGCTTGTGCGTGCGCAGGCGCTGAGTGAAAATCCGCTCACCCTGACGGAGGACGCTGCGCTGTACGACCCGCAGACAGGCCGTGCATGGCGCATCGGCGATGCCATGCGTGTGCGTGTTGCAGGGGTGAACGTTGGCCAGGGAAATGTGGATTTTGTGCCGGCAGACTATGCGGTGCAGGATCAGGCAGGACGATAAAAAGAAAACGGGCGGACACCGGTGCGGTGCCCGCCTTTTTTGTGCCGTTCGTCATAGAAAAGGACAAGAAGGAATAAGAATAGGACGAGGTGTTGGATATGATGTTTGTGGAAACGATCGCTCTGTTTGCGGCGCTTGTCAGTTTGCTTGGCACGGCCGCGGCGGCAAAGGATGCAAGGCATCCGGTGCGCAGGGCGCTTTCCGGTGCACTCAGCGGCGCGGCGGCGCTTGGTGCGGTCAACCTTATGGCGGGATATACCGGCATCACGATCGCACTGAATTACGCAACGGCGTTTATGGCGGTGGTTCTGGGTGCGCCGGGCGTTGTGACGATGCTTTTGCTGCGGGCAATGCTTTTGCTGGGCTGAATTTGGCTTTGATGAAAAACAGCGGATTTTGGAACAAAAAGACAGTGCGGTACGTTTAAATAGATGTACGGCATTTATTGTACAGAATCCGGCGGGTCCGCAAAGGCTGCCGACAAAAAGGAGAAAGAAAATGGCAAAAATCCTGTTTGCGGGAAATCCGTCCGGCGAAACAAAGGAAAGCATCCGGCAGTTTGTCCGGCGCGGACATACCGTGACCGTACTGGACGATCCGCAGGCCGCGCATCCGCCGAAGGAAGCGTATGATCTGCTGCTTGCAGAGGACGATTTCGCACAATGCGCGTCCGTCAAAGCGGCACAGCAGCCCGGCGGCTGTCCGGTGCTGCGCATTACGGAAAAGAACGTTCCGGCATTTTTGGACGGCACGGCTGCCGATGACTATATTGTATGCCCGTTTCCCGCTGCGGAGCTTTGCGCCAGAGCGGAAAGACTGCTGCGGCACGGCAGCATCCGGGCATTCGACCTGGGCGGGTGCCATGTGGAATTTGCCGCGCACCGCGCATTCAGCAAAGGGCGGGAGGTCAGCCTTACCCCGCAGGAGTTCCGGCTGCTGTATGTCCTTGTCTGCGGCAGGGATCAGGTGATGACGCGCGAGCAGCTCCTGCGTGCGGCGTGGGGCTTTACGGTGCAGGGCGACACCCGCACAGTGGATGTGCACATCCAAAAGCTGCGCAAGAAACTGGAAATCGAAACACAGCTGCGCACCGTGCATAAGGTCGGATATTGCCTGGATACGCAATAAAAGTAAAAAGTATGAGTTTTGTAAGAAAATTCGATACATCTTTGAAACAGTCCTGTGATAGAATCCAGTTGTTGAACAGGAAAGCGGGGCTGTTATTTTGAATACAGAATATCGTACTATCCGATACCCAAATGAAAACGGACAGCCTGCGGCGCCGGTGCGCGAGCCGCAGGCAATGCGGCAGAATATCCGGACTGGACGCTCTGCCGCAGGCAAAAAATATACGCCTGCGCATGCGGCGCCAAAGCGACGCGGTGTGCATCGGGCACAGCCGCCGCAGGCAAACGTGCCGCACGGACAGGCACAGACACCGCATGTGCGTTCTTTTAGTAAACAGGCGCAGCCGCACGGACAGGCATGCTTGCAGAAACACGCACCGGTGCATGGTGCATCCGGCCGGAAAAAGCGGGCGGCGCGCAGAAGAAAGCGCCGCATTTTCCGCAGTGCGGCGGTGCTTATGGGGGCAATGCTCTGCGTCTTTGTGCTCAGTGCCTTTGGAAAAAGCAACGCAAAACCGGGAAATGGCGGTGGCAATCCGCTGGGCCTCCCGGTCTGCAAGCCGCAGGACGGGCCGCCGTACACCATTGCAATCGACGCAGGCCACGGGGGAAGCGACGTCGGCGCAGAGGGGATCATCGACGAAAAGATCGTGACGGAAACGACCATCGGCTATCTGGAACAATGGCTGGAACAGGACGAAAACTATACGCCGCTGCGCACGCATGCGCCGGATACGTTTGCAAAGCCCAGCGAGCGCGCCGAAACCACAAACCGTGCCTGTGCGGCGCTGCTGTTATCCGTGCACGGCAATTCCGCCCCGGGCTATCCTGAAATCACCGGATTTGAATGTTATCCGCAGCCGCCCGGACGCGAGCACCACGAGGATGCTTCCCGCATGGCGCACCTGATTGCGGAAAAATTCGGCGCGGCAGGGCAGCGTCTGCGCGGGGAATCGGGCGTGCGCTATCTTTATTATGAAGGGGACGACACCCGCGGATATGAAAAAAAGATCGTCGAAGAAAGCGACGACTCCATGCATGCGGATCAGACCTTCGGGCTTTTGGAGCGCGCGGAATGTCCGGCAGTTCTGATCGAACAGTGCTTTGTCACCAGCAGTACGGATATTGCAAACTGGGCAGGGGAGGACGGAAGCGCCCGTGCCGCACGTTTTTATTATGAAGCGATCTGCGAATTTTTCGGCACACAGCCGATCGAAGCGCAGTAAAAGCCGTGCGCCGGCAGAAAAAGCCGCCGCGCCGGCGCATGCGGCGTCAATTG
Organism: Ruthenibacterium sp.; assembly: GCA_020025235.1. Classification (GTDB taxonomy): domain Bacteria; phylum Bacillota; class Clostridia; order Oscillospirales; family Ruminococcaceae; genus Ruthenibacterium. The sequence continues at coordinate 2,234 of JAHHSL010000018.1, read as the reverse complement.
AATCAGCAGTTCTTGTTTTCGCTCCGGCGGTACGGGTGTTTTCCTGTGCCGCCGGGGCTTTTTATGCAAACGAAATATTTTGCGCGCAAAACGATTGCAGCAAAGCGTCCGCGGCGGTAAGATAAAAGAAAAATATTGTAACGAAACGAAGAAACGGCAGTCTTATTAACAGAAGGGGGTGAGATGATGAGTGACCTTGAAACGATCTACCGGCAGTACGGAAAAATGATTTACGGCTTTCTGCTTTCTCTTTCCCATGACGAACATCTGGCGGAAGAGCTGATGCAGGAAACGATGTTCCGCGCGGTGATGAATATTGATTCCTTCCGCGGCGACAGCAAAATATCCGTGTGGCTGTGTCAGATCGCAAAAAATCTTTATTATGAAAACGCAAAAAAGCAGCGGCGGTTTGAACCGATCGACACAATGGAACAAAAAGACGATGCATCGGATGTGGAAACCCGGCTGGAGGACAAAGCGGCGGCGCACAGGATCCTGCAGATCCTGCACACGCTGGAAGATCCGTATAAGGAGGTTTTCATGCTGCATGCGCTGGGGGATGTGCCGCTGAACAAAATCAGCGCCCTGTTCGGAAAAAGCGAAAGCTGGGCGCGCGTCACTTATTATCGAGCCAAAGCGTTGATCGCAGCAAAGCTGGAAGGAGGACGATGACCATGCTGGAATGCTGTATTGTGGAAGATCTGCTGCCGCTGTATATTGACGATGCGTGCAGTGCGGGAACCAAAAAGGCGGTGGAGGAACATCTGGACACCTGTGCCCGATGCAAAAAAAAGTACGGGGACATGACGGCGGAGCTTGCCTGCGCGGTGCAGCCGCCGGAGCCGGAAAAAGCGGGGCTTTTCCGCAAAGCAAGAAAAAATGTGCTGGGGATCGTTCTTGCACTTACTGTAACAACCGTCTGCATCCTGCTGAATCTGGGCGGCGCGTGGGAAGGCGGCCCGGCCGCACCGGGAAACCTTGCGGTCACGACCCTGTACTTTGTGTTCTGGTGCGTATTTCTGCGCGTATGCCGCAATTATGCGCCGCTTGCAGGATTTGCGTGTGCCGTGAGCGGGCTTACGTTCCTTTCCGCTGCTGTCGGCTTTGCGGCGTCGGCTCTGGGATGCGGGGGATTCATCACGGCGTTTATCGGCATAGCTGCTTCGGTGCCGTTTTACGGGCTGCGCTTTTTTGCCGGCTGGACGCAGCTTTACGGCATTGCGGCGCTGCTTTCGCTGGGCTGCACCGTCTATGCGGCTGCGGCGGTGCGCCGCTTAAAAATAAGCTGCGGATAAATCTTTCTGAAAATACAAAAAGCCCTGCTCCGAAGAGCAGGGCTTTTTGCATCCAAACGACTAAACCGTAAGCCGGGTTCTGTATTAAACGACGATCTATCTCGACTGCATGTTGCCATGCAGCTCAAGCCGCTTCCAAGGACGCGCAGGGTACGCATAGTCCTTATATGAGCGTTGCTCCCGGTAGGGTTTACAGAGCCGCGCAAGTCACCAAGCGCGCTGGTGCGCTCTTACCGCACCTTTCCACCTTTTCCCGTGCAAAGCACAGGTAGTCTCTTTCTGTTGCACTATCCCTGGGGTCACCCCCGGCTGCCGTTAGCAGTTACCGTTCCCTTATGGAGCCCGGACTTTCCTCAGAACGCAAAACGTTCCGCCGCCGTATGTTTTACTCGTTTGGACAACTAAGTATAGCACATCAACCGGCAGTTTGGCAACTGTGAAAATCAGGAAAGCCGCAACTTTCTCTTGAAAAAATGGTTTTTTCTGGGTATAATCGGAAACGTGGGGAAGATTTGTTTCAATAAGGAAACATGAAAGGAGAACGCTTATGTTCAAAAATGAATATCTGACACGCGTATATGCGCAGGTGGAAAAACGCAATCCGGGCGAACCGGAATTTCTGCAGGCGGTGCAGGAGGTTCTGGAAAGCCTTGAAACGTACGTGGAAAAGCATCCCGAGTACGAGGCAAACGGAATCATCGAACGCCTTGTAGAGCCGGAACGCATGATCCAGTTCCGTGTTTCGTGGGTGGACGATGCAGGCAGGGTGCAGGTGAACCGCGGCTATCGTGTCCAGTTCAACAGCGCAATCGGCCCGTACAAGGGCGGCATCCGCTTCCATTCCAGCGTCAATGCATCCATTATCAAATTCCTGGGTTTTGAACAGACCTTTAAGAACAGCCTGACCGGCCTGCCCATGGGCGGCGGCAAGGGCGGTTC
>JAHHSL010000017.1 GCA_020025235.1 Ruthenibacterium sp. | reverse complement strand
CTGCCCAGGAGCATCAGCACCGGAACCGGCCATTTCAGCTGTCCTGTCTGCGGGAGCATCGGTGTCTGCGGCGTTACAGGCGGCATTTCCGGATACTCCGGGGCTTCCGGCAGCCAGCCGTATTTCGGGAAAGCCGTCACCGTGTAGAAAATTTCATTTTCCACGATCATCGGCACACTTGCCAGAAACGGGTCGGAAAGATAGGCTTCATTCTGCAGCCCCGCTTTGGTGCGCACCACAAGGTACAGCCCCGCATCCAGCCCGTCAAACGTCACACCGCCATGTGCGTCCGTCACCGCTGAAGCCGTATATGCACCGGATTTTGCGGCAGCCGCTGCCATTTTCTTTGCCTGTTCGCGCAGCTGCTGCGTACTGAGCCCCGCAAGCTGCGCCACGGGCTTTTCATACCCGTCCAGCGGCATATATCGGAGCATCGGCGTTCCTTCCTGCACCGACAGCACGGCGTCCGCAATTTTCACGATTGAAAATTCATCGCCGGCAAAATACTGCCGCTCTCCGTTTACCGAAACGGAACAGCAAAGCTGCAGCGTTCCCTGCGTCTGCGCCGCAAATGCAGGCAGGCACAGCACCGGCAGCATCAGCAGAAAGCCAACTGCCGCAAGGATTCTTTGCCGTTTCATATTACTGTCTCCTCTTTCGGATGTATCCGGAAACTTTGATCGCCGCCCAGCGCACAAGCAGGAATACCGCTATGGCAGAAAGCCCGAGCATCAGATGCCGGTACTGCATGGGAATCACGGCATAAAACGGTCGGCCGCTTTCGGGGATCGGGGATTCGCCGTCCTTCGGCGGCGTATAGGGAACGCGGGTGCCGCGCACAAGCAGACGGTGCGAATTGACACCATACGGCGTGCAGGTTATCAGCGTTACATAGTCTTCGCCCGGCACGATCGCCAGATGTTCGGTTTCGTCCGGCAGCACGGTCAGGATCTGATCCACCTGATACGCCAGGATCCGGTCAAGCACTTTGATGTAAAAAAGATCGCCCTGCCGCATCTCGTCCAGATTGGTGAACAGGCTTGCGGACGGCAGTCCCCTGTGCCCCGAAAGGGCGGCATGTGTTGAAGCGCCGCCCACCGGAAGCGAGGTGTTGACGACATGGCCGACGCCCACCTGCAGCACCGATTCCTCCGTGCTGTGATAAATGGGAATGGTTTCGTTCAGCGTGGGCAGCACGATGTAGCCCATCATTCCGTTGCCCGCAATGTTCAGCATATCCCCGTAGCCTTCCGGATGTGCCGGCCTGCCAAGGTCATCCGTGGGTGGAAGGCCGGATTCATCCATTTCCGCCAGAGTGCGGTTATATTCTTCCGCCTTTTGCAAAATTGTCTGACGCACCGCCTCGTTCTGCCGTTCCACGATCCCGTCATAGCTTCCGGCTGCCCGGCTGCCGTTTTTTTCCGACAGATAGGTGCTGACAGACGGGTACAACAGAATCGCCGCCCCGACCAGGATACAAAGCAGACGCAGAACGCCCTGCCGTTTTTCTCGCATGCATTACTCCTGTTCTTTCTTCCTGCGGGAACCGAAGCCGATGCCGCCGATAATCAGCGCCGCACCTGCGATCGTCAGACCGATGGTACCGATGCTGCCGGTTTCCGGCAGGAATGTGCCGTTTTTGTTCTGCACGTTGATGATCGCATCCGCAGAAGGCACGCTCCCCACACTGTACTTGGGATAGCCGACGCTCAGCGAACCGTCGGGTTCATACTGTGCCGCAATTTCAAATTCCACCGGCTTTGTCAGCTTGTTATAGCCGCTTGGTGCTGTGGCTTCTTCCAGCAGATACCTGCCCTCTTTCAGACCCTTGATTACAATATTGCCTTGTGCAACGGTTTCAAAGCTATCTGTGATGTTCGTTCCTTTTTCGATTTCCGCCTGTGTGGCAGCGCGGTATTCGGTTTCCGAAACCTTATACAGCTGAATGACCGCCGTCTTCGGATCATTGAACAGCTGGAATACTGCACCGGGCAGCAGAACATTTTTCGTGCTGTCGGCATATTTGTGGATTTCAACGCCGAAGGTGTAGGTTTTGGTTTCCGAAGGATTGGATTCGCCGTGTTCGTTTCCTTCAGGATTCGTGCTGTACTCAAGCTGCGCCGTGTTGGTGTTGGGTGCCACGGTCAGCGCTGTTTCGTTCAGCATCGCCTTATATTCCACCTGAATGGTATCGCCCGCTTTGATGCCGAGCGAATCCGCTGTCTTTTTCAGATCCGCAAAAACAATGCTCATCGAAGTCTTGCCAGCTTCAGGTTTGTTGTCTTGGATCGTTTCGGTATAGTGGGTACCCTTTGTCAGCGCGATTTCATGCTGCGTTCCCTGCGAAATCACGCTCACCTTGATGCTGCTTTTATCCAGAGTAAGACCTGCGGACGCTGTATCCTTGAAGTTCAGATAATACTGCTTAAACTCCGCCATATTGGGCACCTTTGCCGTCAGGCGGAACGTGAGGATCTCACCGATTCGTGCCGAAGCGCCGGATTTGTCTGCACCGTTTTCCACAATCGTCTTATCAACCGTGGGATATTCGGTTTTGATGTTCAGATCGGTATCGTTGACCACATTCACCAGCATGGCGTCAGATGCGCGGTTTGTACCGGTAGAGCCGCCTGCCGGCAGAACCAGATAGTAGCCCGATTTCAGCCCGGTGAAGGTTGCCGTATTGTTGCTGCCTGCGGTTCTTTTTACTTCCAGTGCCGAAAATCCGCTTTTGTTCGCCGGATTCAAGTAATGATCCTTTGCCGCTTTTGCAAACGTGACAAGCTTTTCTTCCGGGGTCAGCTTCCGGATGTACTCATACGCCTCGGTATCAGTGACCTGACCGCCCGGCTTTGTGGTGACCTCTGTGTTGAAGAACGGCTTCCATGCATCCTCCAGCACATAGGAAGCCGTCTCTCCGCTATCGTACCGGCCGTTGGCGTTCTTATCGTCGATCTTGGCAGTAAACACGCGGATAATGGTCACTTCCTTATCCTTCAGTCCGTCGCCTGTCACATTCAGCACACTGTTTTCAAAGGGTGCCGGTGCCGCCGCAAACGCAGCCAGCCCAAAGCTCACCGCTATGGCAGCCACCAAGAGCATTGATACGATTTTCTGCATTGTTTTCATCAGTGATTCTCCTTTTCCCAAATTACTGTTTCTGTCCGTTTATGTACGCCGGGGTGTGCACCTTTTCCCTGCGCTTTCTGTGCGTCAGCCCCAGCAGCACAAACGCACCACCTATTGCAATGAAACACCAGTCGCCTGCCCCGCCCGCATGCGGCAGCTCCGGCCACGAAGCGGTGTTGGTTATGATGATTTGTCCGGCTTTGTCCGAAGACACCTGGGAAGTGTACCCCGGCACCGGAATTTCCCTGACGGTATAGCGGTAATAATAGATTACCTCTTCCCCGTCGATGCGTTCCGTTTTGGCAGCGGGCAGATCTTCCAGTACCTGTTTCCATGTCCGGGTTTCTTTCTGCGCATCCGCCTGGGAAAGCGTAATAGTTTTAAACAGTACATCATGCATTACATTCTGTACATCGGTATAGCTCTGCCGGATTTCCACCTGAATGGAGTTCGGGCGCTGCGAAGGATTATACCAATCCTTCCACACCTTGGTGACCGTCAGATTCATTCCCGTTTTGCACGGGTCAGGGCTTTCCCCCGGTTCGGGGGTAATGCCGCCGTGGTTATCTGAAAGCGCGGTGTCGCGCATCAGCACTGCCTTTGCACTGCTGCTGTATACCCCCAGCGGCATCGACACGGCTGCATCGGTCATCACGGCATTTTCAAAATCCGCAAACTCGCGGATCACATCCAGATGCGTTATATCAAACCGGCTGAACACCAGATTGTATGTATCATCCTGCACCGCCTGTGCTACAAGCGCGCCCTGCTGCGTTTCTGCCTGCGGCAGCGCCTTTTCCTGCGGACGGTAGACGCGGTAGGTATTGCCGTCCCCCTCGATGCTTTTAATCGTGTTGAAATCATACACCGAATCCAGCATGGTTTTGCCGGTGAAGGGGCCTGTTTTTTCCGGTGTGCCGCGCACGACGTCACACCAGTACATCTGGCTGCGCGCCAGTACGCCTTCGTGGTTCAGCCCGACAAAGCCTCCGGCATAGCCCTGCTCCTGCGTGCCATCCTGCAGATCGCCCGCACCGCCGCCGTACACATCATAGCCCAGTGCCACACCGGAAATCGCACAGTCTTCGATCTTGGTTCGGTTGCCCTTGATCAGCGCAAGCTCAAGTTCGGCATGCTTTCCGGTCGTATCTACACCGTTTTCCGAACACGGCAGACGGATCTGCGAATCTCCGATCGTCACCAGGACCGTATCCGTCTGCCCCGGATGTGCGGGGTCAGCTTTGGAAAGCGCCGCGCTGATCCGGATGCCCAGCAAATTGACATACAGCACCTTGCCGTCGCCCATCACCCGCAGCTCCAAAATATTCAGCGGCGGCGGAAGCTGGATCGTAATAAGGTTCACACCCTGCACCTTATCCAGATACAAAAGCCTGACAAGCTTGTTTACGATCTTGAGCACCAGATCCACCAGAGCGGAATCCACCTGCGCTTTTACGATATAGTCCATATCGGTTTTGCCGGCAAAGCCGCCCGCGATCTGATCGCTGACCGTCTTTTTCAGGTTCGTCACCGTCGATTTTTTCACGCGGGAAAGATCGGCATAGCCGGTAAAGCCGCCTGCCATAGGCGTTCTGCCGCCCACCGCCCGAACATCAAAACCGGACGCAATGCCGCTGACCGAACAGCCTTCCGCGTGCGCGCCGAACAAATTCAGCACACCGGCATTCAGGCCGATAAGTTCGTGCACCTTGGCACTGTCCAGCTTCACAACGCCGTTTTTGCCAAGGTGACCCACAAAGCCGCCCACATAATTGAGCCCCTGCACCGTGTTGACGGCGTCGACGGAGCTGTTGTGGATCGAACCGTTCATCATGCCGCCGCCGAAGCCGCCCGCGCTGCCCATATGGCGTTCGCTGTCCAGCAGCCTCGTTGTATCTGACCGCGTTGCCAGCACCGTCATGCCCTCCGGCACGCCGTGCACATCCGCGTGGTAAATATATGTGCGGAACGCGTCCAGAACATCCACCCGTCCCGCTTTGATCAATTCAGCGATATTGGTTTTCCCGCCGACCTGCGCAGCGCCTGTCACATCCGCCAGCCCGAAGAAGCCGCCCGCATACAGGCCGCCCTCCACATAGCGCACACCCTGCACACAAATCTGACTTTCGTTTTTGGAAGAGCCGATGACTGCCGCTTCGAGCCAGCCGCCGAAGCCGCCGGAATAATCGGCGTCCCCGCCCACCACAAAGCCGTACTGCGCATCGGCGGGTGTGATTTCCGCTTTGCGGATCGTGCTGACCGTGGCATCCATGACCGAAACCAGATCGGACAGATTTCCGATGATATGATCCAGAATACTCTGCAGCATGTTATCGGTCAGATTGGTGCTGACCTTTGCCACGGCGCCCGCCGTCACAAAGCCCGCATAGCCGCCGGCGGTATGGTTGCCCGTCACGCGCTGCAGATCGTGCACATTGCAGCCGGTATCCGCACCCGCTTCGTCGCCCCAGATCTGCGCACCATAGGCGCTGCCGACAAAGCCACCGGCGTTGCCGAGATTTTGTGCAGGATTTTTTCCCGACGCAGTGATCTTCATGCCGGAGCGGCAGCCTTCGACCGAAGATCCCTTGATGACCGGCACAAAGAACTGCGCGATTTTCAAAAGCGCGTCCAGATTCAGCTTGAGCCCCAGAATCTTCACCGTGCCGAACTCTGCCGCGCCGCCCGGGCGCATTTTCCCGGCGTAACCGCCGGCATTGCCCATAGCCTTTACTTCCTTAACGTGGTGTGCCTGCCCGTTCGTGATCACGCCGCTTATCATACTGCCCACATAGCCGCCGGCCGCCGCGCCTTCACTCGGCATCGCCGCATCGTATTCCGTACGTCCCGCTGCGGCGGTGCAGCCGTCGATGTACTCACCGAGAACGGCATCAAGCTGCGCCTGATCCTTCACCGGCCCCAATGCAGCAAGATCCTGTCCCCTGCCGCCGTATTTGCCCACATGCGCGACCCATGCGTTCCATGTATCCACATCCAGCTTTGCCAATGGGCCATATACAGCCGTATTGGTCTGTGTGGGATAAACGACACTGAGCACATCCAGTACGTTGCCGGCTTCGATCAGCCCGCCCAGCAGACGGATGCCGCCTGCACTTACGGTGTCTGCGCTGCGCATCAATCCGGTGAAGCCGCCCGAATACTCATAGCCGTATACCGAAGAGATACGCTCTGCCGCACATTCGCTCTGCGGGCCGGTGTATGTTTTTTCCTTTTTCCAACTGTGCGTATCATTGCCCCAGATATGCCCGCCCTCGTTCAGGCCGACAAAACCGCCCGCGGTACCCTTTTGCATTTGCTGAACGGACGGTTCCTGTGCGCGGACTGCACCGCCGCAGGGGATGCCGCACGCGGTGCTGTTGCGGATCGTGGGGACAAAGTTTTCCGCCACGGAAGCCAGCGCGCGATCCACACTGACAAGGCCGCTCAGGAGATCGGTGCTTTCCAGCACATTTGCCACATTGCCGGGCATCAGGGTGCCTGTATAGCCGCCCGCGGCCGTATTGCCGATAATATAGGAAAAATTGTTCACATGGCTGTTCTGCACATGTCCGCCGGTGATTTTGCCGGCAAAGCCGCCGCTGTGATCGCCCAAAACGGAAAAGCCGCCCGGGCTGCCTGTCACATCGGAATGTTCCACCGTGGAAATAACGCACGACAGCGCTTTGAGCACATCCTGCACAAGCAGCGATTTCCCCAGAATTTTCAGGCCGCCGCCCAAGGATGCGGCACTGCCGATATTCATACAGCCTATGCAGCCGCCGGCGTATCGTGCGCCGTGCACGGCATAGCTGCTGGAGCCGTCAAAATAGCTCGGCGCTTCGATCGCTTCCATATCTTTCGGCGGCGTGACCTTGGTATATTTCAGCCGGCTGACGTCGCAGGCCGACACCTGCGCGCCGCTGACATAGCCGATAAGCCCGCCTGCGCTGCCCGAGCCGGAATCCGTTTCCCGAACAGCCGGGGCGGATACGGTAAAGCCTTCCGGAGAATATACGCCCGCCTTTGTGATGTACGGCACATAGGCCTCCACCACGCTCAGAAGATCTGCGACGTTGATCGTGACGTTTGCAAGCTTGCCCAGAACGGAAACGCCGCCCGCCGCATTGGCCAGCGCGCCGGAGGTGACGCGCGCGCCGAAGCCGCCGGCATACGACTGTCCTTTTACCGAGCCGATGTTGTAAACCGCGTAAAAATCGCCCGCGCCGCGGACGGTGTTATCCACCTTGCCGCTGCGGAAATCCGCCGCAAAGCCGCCCGCAAGATCCGCCTGCACCACACCGCCGTTTTGGTACGACACCGTACAGTTTGTGTATTTCGGGATCAGATACCCCACGGCAGTGACCAGATTGTTGATTGAAATCAGATGTTCGAGCTGCCCTTCGTCCGCCACGTCGGCAAGGCCTCCGCTTTCCGAAGTTCCGACAAAGCCGCCTGCGTATCCGCCGCGTTCCGGGGCCGCAGCCATGCGCAGATTCTGCACATGGCAGTTTTCCCATTCCGTACTGTTTGCCTTTGCCGCAAAGCCCGCCGCCGTAAAATGATCGGCGTCCGTGGCGTCGGCACTGCCGCGCGCTGTGACTGCAAGCCCGCTTTCTCCGCCCGTCACCGTGCAGTTTTTGCCGATGACGCGCACCGCCTGTCCGACGGAAAGCAGATTTTTCACTTCCAGCAGCGTCAGGCCCAAAAGCTTCAGCTTCAGCCCGCCCGACCCGGCAAGATCACCCGGACCTGCAGCCCCGGCAAAGCCGCCGGCGCAGCCTTGCGCTTCCACTTTGGCAGCACCGGAAACAACATCGTTTTCCATTCTGCCGCCCATGGCCTCCCCGATCATGCCGCCGGCATATTTGCCGCCTGCCGTTACGGAAAAGCCGCTGCCCGCAGCGGTAAGGTCTGAAAGGGTAAACCCGATCATATGCGCAAGGCCAAGCGTGCCGTCCAGCACACCTGCGCCGCTGGTCGGCATGATCGAACCGGCAGCGCCGCCGGCATAGCTGCCCGACGCCTGCACGGAAACAAGCCCCTTCACAAACCCGGCGCGCATTTCCGCCGGCACCGGAAAGCTGCCGTGCTTCCATGCGGGCAGTTCCCGATAAGCGCCGGTTGCCGCTATGGATGCCCCGTCGCCGCGTCCCAGAATACCGCCCGCGTAATCCGCCCCCGCGGATACCCGTATCCCGGTGCTGTCCATTTGCACCCCGAGGATTGCCGAGGGCGAAAGGCCGACCAGTGAAAGAATCGCGCTTGATTCCGAGCCGCCCAGAATACCGAGCAGTTCTTTCTTGACCGTGGCAAGCAGGCTGTTCGAGCCGACTTCGTCTTTGCCAAGATCAGACGCCCAGCCCAGCGTTGCAATGCCGGCAGCGCCGCCGGCATAACTGCCGGACGCCGAAACGTTCACGCTGCCTGTGATCGTATCATTCACTGCATAGCTGCCGGCAAGTGCGCCCGCAAGGCCGCCAAGATAGCTGCCGCCCGTAACTTTCACATCGGAATCCAGGATCTTACATTCCTGCAAAAGGCTCTGCGGCTGCAGCACCCGGATCAGTTCCACGCCGATATTCTGCAGAACACCGTCGATTTCGCCATCCCGCACGGCACCGGAAAAGCCCCCTGCGAACTGATCGGCCAGTACGGTATAGCTGCTGTTCTGCACGGTGCAGCCGATGATCTTTGTACCGATCTGCGCCCCTGCAAAACCGCCCGCAAACCGTCCGGATGGCACTTTCTGATCCCCGATCGAAGCCGGAGCCGGCGTGCTTTGATTGCCGAGCGTGCCGGACAAATTGGAAACAACACAGTTTTGCAGCAGCGGGTTATCATATCCCGTGGCAATCAGCTGCTTGATATTGATGAGCTTGAAAAGCACCTTGACAAGGTCGCCCAGACCCAGCCACGGAACCGCATCCAGCAGCTTTGTCAGGATCTCCAGCACTCTGTCAACCTGATCCAGCAGATACCGCGCCGTCCCCTCTGTATAACCGGCAAATCCGCCCGTGAAGCTTGTTGTGCTGCTGACATTCACGTTGCGCACTTCGCAGTTTTTCACCTGTGTATTGCCGATGATGCGCCCCGCAAAGGCGCCGGTGGCATAAAAGTCCGGCCGCCTGCTTCGTGCATCCAGGATCGCAGCCACCAGATCCCGTATCGAAACACCCGTGAACGGCTTGAGCAGGATATCCAGCACACCGTCGAGCAGCTTGCCCAAAAGCCCCACCAGGGCGCCGATAATGGATGCGTCATGGTGCACCACATTCTGCCGGTTCGTTACGGAAATGTTTTCCAGCAGCAGATTTTCCACAATTGTGGGATTCGGGCTGACAAGGCTGTTTCCGATCAGCTGCGGCTTGCTTTCCAGTGTGGAGAAAAATCCGACGCCCATGGTCTCATCCGAATTGCGCTTGTTCACCTGTTCGATTTGAATATTTGAAATAACAGGACGCCTGTGCTGAACGATGCTTCCGTCTGCACCCCACAGGCTTTCGCCCGCCGGGGCAACGCTTCCGATCATGTTCCCGGAAAATTCCAGCGGATCCCACGGCACATTTTCAAGGTCAATATCCCGGAAAATGATGTAATTTGCCTTATCGGAATACCGGTACGTTTTCCCCAAGTCATCCGCGTTCGGGTCCGGCAGGATCTGCCCTGTTTTCGGGTCAACGCCGCATCTTCCTTTTTTCCTGTCTTCGGGGGCATCCTCCTGCCCAAATGCATAATCCTTTTTACGATTCTGGCTTTGCAGCAGATCGGCATCGCCGCCGTACAGCATAATGGGCGCGCCGTTTGCATCCACGTCCACATGCCAGCTGCCGAGCAGCGCCCCGCCTGTTTGGTACGTCTGATAGACAGCGCCTTTAAGCGGCTTGTCACTGCCAATTGCCCGCAGCTGTTCCTGATTTCCGATCAGGATATAATCCACGCCGTTGATCTGCTTGATCAGCTGGCCCGCAAAATCGCGTCCGTCCTCGGCCGGGCCGGAAAAAATTTCTCCGTTCAGCAGCTCGACCAAATCCGAACAGAACTGCGGGGACAGCACATACCGATGTTCTTTTGCATACGTCAGGAACGGCGCGTTTTCTCCGTTCGGATAAATCAGCTGCCCTGTACCGAATGAAGCTGCATCCGCGTCCCCGCTCATCACCGGCATTTTGCCGCCGGCTTCGTCCGCCAGGGCTTCCAGCTGATGCGGATGATACAGATACACCGTATCGCTTTGTGCGTCGTACAGCGGCTTTTGTGCTGCGGACGCCTGCTGCGGCGCAATGCGCCCCGCAAAATCCTGCGGCATCTGCCATGCCGCGCCCTGCGGCAATTCGATTTGTGCCGCAACGGTATATTGCGCATCCTTCGTGCAGCGCACTTCCTCCCCCGCTCCGGTACGGTAGGGTTCGCCGCTTTGGGCGTGCAGCAGCGGACTGCCCGTGCCGATTTCAAGCAGCTGCTCGAAATTATAAATGTAAATCGTTCCGTTCCGGTAGCGTTCCGGCTCTGCCGCACCCGCCGGGGCTTCTTCGGGCGTCGCTTCTTCCGGCACTGCCGGTTCGCTCTGCGCGGCAGTTTCACCCGCAGGCACTTCTTCCGGTGCTGCCGGTTCACTCTGCGCGGCGGTTTCACCGGCGGGCGTTTCCTCCGGCACTGCCGGTTCGCTCTGTGCGGCAGTTTCACCGGCAGGCGCTTCTTCCGGTGCTGCCGGTTCGCTCTGCGCGGCAGTTTCACCGGCGGGCGCTTCCTCCGGTGCTGCCGGTTCACTCTGCGCGGCAGTTTCACCGGCAGGCACTTCTTCCGGCGGCAGAAGCGGCAGTTCCGCAAGCCCCCGCGCAGACGAATCATCCTTTGCGAAATAAGCCGGTTTCTGCGCAGCGGAATCATAAGCTGCCGCCGAAACCGGCAATGCCCCATAAAAAGACATGATGCCCGCCATGATTCCGGCAACCGACTTTATGATATATTTCGCTTTCATTTTTTTACACTTCTTTTCCGCTGTTCATCAGCTTCTTATTCCGCTTCCAACACATCGCATCCGACCATGGTGCGATACTGTCCGTCATAGGTGCAGGTGAACAGCGTCAGTGCATATTCCCCCGCGGTAATCTGTTCCGTTTCGGTCGGCTTTACCGTATTGATTGCCGCCACCTCATAGTGCTGCACGGTTCCGTTCATATCCTGAAACAAAACCTCGTCGCCTGTTTTCAGCCGTTCCAGCGGGCCGAAATGGCTTTTGTAATTATGACCCAGCAGCACCAGATTTTTTCCAACCACCGATCCCGAATAGCGGCAGGGGGCTTTTTTCAGCCCCGCATAGCTCCACTGTGACAATACCGGCAGCTGCAGTTCCAATGCCGGAATATTCAGCCGGCCGATATACCGTTCGCCGTCGATCACAGCCTCCGGCATTTCTTCACCCGGCTCCGGCGCATCCTGCCCGGCGTTCGTATTTTCGTGCACAAGCTGCATCTGCTGCAGCACTTCGCCGCTGATTCGTGCAGCGCGGCGCTGCTCATTTTCATTATAAGCAAGCAGCCCGAGCGCCAGCAGGATCAACGCCGTTCCGAGCACGACCAGAATTCGCCCGCTCCGGTTCGTTTTCTTTTCCACGGTCTGCCATCCTCCACCTGCATCTGTTTTGTGTTTTTCCCACCGCTGCGGCCTTTTCGGATAGGCCTCTCATCCGCATCATCTGTCCGCAAACTCCCGATTTGCAATTTTTGTGCTTGATATGCCGCCCGTATTCTGCACACGCCAAAGCAAGCCGCCTTTGCCCTGCAAAGACAGCCGATCCTGCTGTATTTTCTCTTTTACGCTTTCCCGAAAAACTGTCGGCAGACACGCTCATTGCGATGCTGTTTTTCATCCTGACCGGAATTGTATTCCCGGAGTGAAACGGGAGAATCCGCGAAAGGAAAAAGAATCAAAAATCAGATTTTCAGGGCATCTTCCTGTTACTCTAACAAGTAATTCTATACCTGTTTTGCAGTTTTGTCAAAATACTTTTGCAGCATCCCTTTCTTTTTGCGCAGTTTCCCGCGGAAAAATCATTCTTTTGTTTGCTTTTCGTGTTCCGTTTTTCGTCCTTTTCTGCCCCCGTAAAAGAATGATCGTCCCCGCCGAAAAAGCGTCCTGCACACACTCCCGGCTTTGATCCAAGCTTCCGCCTTTTGCCGGTTTGTGCAGGACGATACGACTTTCCGGAAATGCAGAAAACCCCCGGCGAAAGGAATTTTCATTCCTTTCACCGGGGGCAGACTGATTTTACAGCGCATGTCAGTTCTTCGGTTTCATCTCGTGGCAGGTAATGAGGTACGCCTCTCTGCCGTTCCACTGAATGGAAGTCGCTTCGCTGTACACATGCAGCTTCAGCGATTCGTTGAAAATGAACTGCTCGTCGTTCGGCTGCGTTTTCAGCTTCATTGCAGGACAGTTCGGGCACGGCTGATCCTGCTTCATAATGCACTTATAGCAGAATTTCCCTTCCGCAATGCCGGGATCGAGCATTTTGGTCTTTTGGTTCACATACAGCAGCTTAAAGGTATCGGGGTCGATCACATAGATCCACGCTTTCTGATTTTCCAGAACACTGGTCAGATTCTGTGCGCGGTGCCTGATCTCCTGCTGGATGCGTTTTTTCAGCAGGAAGGTCGAAATGATTTCCGAGAAGAAAATCAGCGCATCGATCTGCTGCTGCGTCCACAGACGGTTGGAATTACATTCGTCGAATCCTACAAACCCGCGGAAAACACCGTTATCGCAGATCGCACATTGCAGCATGGATTTGATGCCCTGCGGGGCCAGCACGTTATACTGTTCCTCAGGCAGGGCCCTGATATCCGGGCAGTAAAAAATGCCCTGCTCGTTAAAATTCTGCTCGTACTGTAAAAGATCTTCCGTATAGCTGAGGTTCTGCAGATTGTTGATTTCCGGCGTAATGCCGTCATTGCACCATTCAAATGTATTGCTGCAGCTGGTGTTGTCGGCATCGTTTTCAAAAATATAGGTACGGCTCACATTCATCTGCCGCCCTACCAGACGCAGCACACTGTCGACCGTCTGTTCGATATTGCCGGACAAATAAAGCTGACGGAACGTATACTGCATCAGCTTGTCGATCGTGAACGCCGCTTTCTGTTCTTCTTCGCTCACTGCAGCGGCCTGACGTTTTTCACAGCTGCGCGTAAACGATGTTCCGGGCTCGTAAATGCGGTATCCGTTTTTACCCTTTGCCTTCGCCTGATACAGCGCCTGATCCGCCTGACGAAGCAGATCCTGATACTGAACGGCATGCTGCGGATACAGCGCCACGCCGACCGAACAGCCGAGATTTGCTTCCGGCACACGCGCATGAACTTCTGTTGCAAACACGAAAATCAGCTCATTCAGACGGCTTTCCAGCAACTCCAGCGAAGGAATGTTTTTCATCAGAACGACAAACTCATCCCCGCCGATTCGTCCCACAAGATCCTCGCTGCGGAACATCCTTTTGATTTCATGTGCAGACTGCGTAATGATCGTATCACCGAGCATATGTCCGTACTGATCGTTCACCTGCTTGAAATTGTCCAGATCGATCACCATCAGCGCCGAAATCCCATGGCTGGATGCACTGTTCAGATAGGTTTCGATATAATATTTGACGGCTTCTTTATTCAGCAGGCCCGTCAGCGCATCCCGTTCTGCACGGTTTTTCAGTTCTTCTTCGCTGCACTTCTGTTCATTGATATTGATGATGACGCCCACCATTTTAAGCGGTTCGCCCATGGCATCGTACTGCACGGTAACACGGACCTGGCACCACAGATAGTGCCCGTCTGCCTTTGCAATGCGCACATCTACGGCTTCGTACGGGGAACCGTTTTTCAGTGCATAAAGCGCCGACGCCGCAAGGGGCAGATCATCCGGGTGGATGTGCTGTTCCATAAAAATCTGATTTCGAATGTCGCCGGATTTCAGCTCATAGCCGAACATCTCACGCCACTGCTCGGAAAAATAGGCTTCGCCGCCTTCCATATTACATTCAAAAATCACATTTTCGGTCTGCGCAAGAATGATTGCCTGCCGCTCCAGTGTTTCCTGCAGAACATCCTCCGCAGCCTTGCTCTTGGAAATATCCAAAAGCAGGCAGTGCAGGTATTCATTGCCCTCATATTCCATAAACAGGCGGCCCTTGTTCAGCACCCAGAGATATTTTCCGTTTTTATGCCGGATGCGGTATTCCGCAACAAATTCCACGCCTTCGGACAGCTGTTCGTCGATCTGGGCAAACACGCGCGCACGATCCTCCGGGTGAATCAGCTCCGCCATATGATTGTGGTATTCTTCCTGCAGCTCGTCCGGTGTATAGCCCAAAAGCGCGATCATTTCGTCGCTGCAGCGATAAAGCGTCAGATGTGAATCGTGCCGCACCGAATAGAGCGTATCGACCGCTCTGAGCGTTGCAAATTCATCCGAAACACTATCGCAGTATTTTTCCGGATCGTCCGTTTCCTGCGACGAAACATTCTGGATGATGAACAGCATCCGTTTTCTTCCGGAATGGATCGGATCGATCCGCAGCAGCGTCATGCGGTACAGATACGGTTCGCCGCCCGCGAAATTCTTAATGTGAAAATCGCGGTGCTGGCGGCGCAGGCAGTCGCTGAAAAACGCCGGGATCTGATGATCGATCATATCCTCCATTGCAGCCGCTTCCTCCGGAATGATCAGATTTTTCATCGCGATCTGCGTAAAGTTTTCAAACGATGTAACGGAGTTCAGCACCAGCAGGTTCGGGTCCGGATTATACACGATGCGGTAAACAGACTCATCCATATCCATTTCCAAAACGGTTGCATCCAGATAATGCAGCACCGCCTGATACTTGTCCTGAACAAACTGCAGCGTATCCCGTTCCGGCTTTCCGTTCTGGCTCAGATCCGGAAGCATCGGTTCATCCTCTTTCAGGTCTGCACCGTCGCGGTATTCCATTGCCAGATCGGAAAAATCTTCGGCAACGCGCTGGAAGCATTCCAGCAGCTTCGGAGAAAAAGCCCCGCATTCGCCGCCCAGGATCATGTCTGCCGCCTCGTCCTGCGAGTACGCGTCCTTATAGACCCGCTTGCTTGTCAGCGCATCATAAGCATCCGTCAGCCCTACGACCTGTGCAAAAATGGGGATCTCATCGCCCCGCAGACGGTTGGGGTATCCGCAGCCATCCCAACGTTCATGGTGGCAGTAGGCGATCTGACGGGCATAGTAAAGATATTCGTCATCCACAATGCCGGTAAGCATTTCCAGGATACGATAGCCCACAATGGGATGCGTCTGGATTTCGCGCCGTTCCTCCGGCGTCAGCGGCCCGGGCTTTTTGAGCACAGCATCCGAAATTGCAATTTTTCCGATATCGTGCAGCGTCGAAGCGCTGGCAATGATCTGGATCGTATCTTCGTCAAGATTGTATTCCGGATAGCTGCGCACCACTTCTTTCAGCAGGATCTCTGTAAAGCGGCGGATGCGCTGAACATGCTGGCCGGATTCCAGACTGCGGTATTCGATGATCGAGGACAGCGTTTCCACGATCGTTTCGTTGGAGCGCTGCAGAAAAGCCGCCTGATCCTTTGCAAACCTGTCCAAATGCACGCGGTACAGGTTCAGATCCACGATATTCTGCAGATGACGGCGCAGAAGGCGCGGTGAAAACGGCTCGTTCATGATATCGCGGACGCCCGCATTCATCAGTTCCTCCTGCAGTTCGGGCGAAGCGGATGTCGCAACGCCCAGCACCGGAATATCCGGATTGGAGGCAATGCGCCGAAGCTGGCTGAGCTTTTCGGGGGACAGGCGTTCCCATGACGTCAGGTCTATCACAACCGCTGAAATGCAGCACGCATTTTGTGTCAAAAGAGCTGCGGCCTGTTCAATATTTTCCGCCTGCAAAATATTGTACCTTTTTTGAAAAATAGAACACAGCGCTGTACATCTATCCTGTATTTCACAGCATATCAACAGCGTATCGCGATTCAACATGGATTGCTTCCCCTCGATTTTTATTATTAAGAGCGATTATACTATAACCGAACACAATATTCAACTGTTTCACAGCGAAAAATGCGGTCGCTGCCGGTGATTTTCCGCCGTACAGCTGCATTTTCCCGCTGCGTAATTTTTTTCTTTTTTCCGCGATGCCCGGCGTGTTTTTTTACTTCTCTGGAAAACTATGGAAATTTTCTTCATTTTACACCACTCATTTGCCTTCTGACAAAGCAGTACAAAGAACTATACCGTGACCAATAAAGGGATCCGCCGAAAGCTGTGGATGCTCCCGTCGTTCCTGCAGCTTCTGCTGCAAAATCCGCCCGGGGCGCAGAAAGACGGCGTGACCATAACGGTCACGCCGCTTTCTGTGATCCATACTGATCGCTGCCTGTCACGGCAAAGCTTTTTCTAAATGAAAGCTGCTGCACATGCATGCGGTGACGAGGTCAATCGCTTGTCACACTGTTTTTCCCTGCATGCTTGCTTGCGTACATCAGCTGATCGGCGCGTTCCAGCAGCGTATGCACTGTATCGCCTTCCCGCGCCGCCGTTATGCCCACGGAAACAGTGGCATGAACCTTCGTGGTGCCATGCATTGCTTCTGTTTTTTCAACAAGAATACGAAACCGGTCGGCGATGATGTTCATTTCCGAATAGTCTGCAATCGAATAAACACCGACAAATTCTTCCCCGCCCCAGCGTCCGACAAGGTCGTTGCGGCGGGTGCTGCAGTTCAGACTTGTGGCGATATTTTTCAGCACGCTGTCTCCGGTATCATGACCGTGAACATTATTGATGCTGCTGAAATCGTCGATATCCGCAAACAAAACAGCAAATTTGCGTCCGAATCGGTTATATTCTTCCATGCGGTAGGAAAGGAAACTTTCCAGATAACGCCGGTTCGGCAGTTTTGTCAATTCATCATGCATGGCAATATTGGACAGATTTTCGATCAGATCTTCCTCGAATACCGTGGGCGAATCTTTTGTAAAAACCTCCACCGCACCGGTGATCTCATCCCCCTGGCGAACCGGGAACACGTTGACCCGAATGGGGATACGATAACCTTCCTTATGGCGCACCAGAACGAAGTCCTGCCGCTGTTTTCCGTCTGACAGCGTTTGAAACAGCGGACACCCCACCGCACACAGCGGTTTGCCTTTTCCATCAATGTGGTTCAGCCCGCTGCACTGGCAGCACTTTCCCACAATTTCTTCTGACTTATATCCTGTGATCCTTTCGGCTGCACAATTCCAGAACTGTATTCTTCGTTCCTTATCCACAAAATAAATACCGTCCTGAAGCTGATTGATGATATCCAAATAAAATTGTGCTGACTTCACGACATTCCTTCTTTCCAAAATAAGCCTATTATAAGTTGTATCACAGCCGATCTTACAATTCAAGCCAATCTCCAGAAGATTTACGTCTTATTAACATATTTTAATGTAATATAATACTCTTTTAATGTCCATACCTGCATCTGCCTTTGGAATATGCTCGTTCCCGCCTTTCCGGCAGGTTTGCAGCACAGATAAAAATCCGGCGCGGCGGAACCCTTATTGCAAGGGATTCCGCCGCGCCGGACGATTGGGGGAGAAGATTATTTACCGTTCTTGCGTTTTTTGTGGATCGCCGTGATGGCAGCGGTTCCGCTTGCCAGCATCAGACCAAGCAATGCACCCATGGAGGTGGGATCGCCGGTCGGGGGTGTGCCGTTCGGCTTAGCGGGTGCGGGTGCAGGAGCCGGGGCGGCAGAATTGTTCTTCGTCAAGCCCTGAATTGCTTTCATCAGAGCTGCGACAGCCTCATCCACCTGTGCCTGGCTTGCGTCCGCATCGCCTGCAACAGCAGCGGCCTGTGCCTTTGCCTTTGCAAAAGCTGCCCAGCTTTCTGCCGTGTAGTCCGATTCGGTCAGCTTGCCTGCCTCTGCCAAGGCTGCGTTGATGACATCCTTGTTTGCTGCACGGGTCAAATCGTTCTGTGCCTTCATCAGGGCGTCCTGTGCGGCATTCAGTTCTGCCTGTGTTGCATCTGCCGCATTGTTCAAAACTTCCTGTGCGTGGGTCAGAGCCGTCTTGAAGTTCTTCCAGCTGCTTGCAGTGTAGTTCTTTTCTTCCAGCTTGGAAGCCTGCTCCACAAACTGCTTGAGGGCTGCGGCGTCGCCGCGTTTTTCCAGGCCGAGCATTGCCTTGTTTACAGCTTCCACTGCGCTGTTATAGCGTTCAGCAGTTGCCTTGGGATCGTTCTGCACCGCCTTGGCATCAGCCAGAGCGTCCTGAGCCGCCTTCCAGCTGCCGGTGGTGTATTCGTCCTGGTTCAGTTCTGCCAAGCGATCCTCAAGGGTCTTGACAGCGGAATCCAGCGCTTTCTTTGCATCGCTGGGCTTCAGGCCTGCAATCGCTGCTTTCAGCTGATCGACGGCAGCGTCCAGCTGCTGCTGGGGCACATCTGCGTTTCCAACCAGTTTCTTGGCAGCTGCCAAAGCATCCTGAGCCGCCTTCCAGCTGTCTGCGGTGAATGCATCACGGGAAGAAGCATTCAGCACTTTTTCTGCATTGGCGATAGCTTCTTTCAAAGGCTTCTGATCCGGTTTGCGTTTCAGGCCGTTCACTGCTTCATAGAATTCCTTGATGACAACGTTTGCGTCAGCCTGCGTGGCGTTCTCATCATTTGAAATTGCCTGCAGCTTATCGGCTGCGGTCTTCAAAGCATCCCAGCCTTCAAGGTAATCGTTTTCGTCCAGATTGCTGTACATTGCCAGCATCTCTTCGATCTGGGGCTTATACACCGGCATAACCAGTGCATTGATCGCGTTGTTCAGGTTACGCGCAGCAGCAGCAACCTGCTCTGCGGTGGCGTTCGGGTTGGCAAGCACCTCTTCTGCCTTGGCCTGTTCTGCCTTCATGGCATTCCAGCTGTCGGGCGTGTAGCGTGTGCTGTCCAGTGTTTTTGCAAGGTTGATCGCATTTTCCAATGCGGAGGTATCTGCGCCGGGTTCGGGTTCGCTGAACAGCGTGGTCAGGCGAACTTCGGAAGCAGAAAGGAACTTGTTGGGAACATCGCCGAGTGTTTCGAGGGCTACCAGACGAACCTTTTTCACTTTTTCAATCGGTTCAAAGGAAGCTTTGCTCCAGGTAGAAGCGCTGAATTTGAAGGTGTTGCCTGTGCCGTTTTTGGCGACGACCGGCACCCATTCGGTGAAGCCTTCGACCTGAACTTCGATCGTGCCCTTTGTCATTTTGCCGTTGGCGTTGCCGACCTGACGGGGCAGATAACGCAGTCCGTTTACAGTCTGGGGATTATTCAGTTCCAGAATGATCCAGCGGTCCTGAGGCTGGGAAGATCCCCAGTTCGTATGGAAATGGCTGTTGGTGTCACCGTCCAGCATTTTGTCGGGACCTTCGTTCGGCTGGGGGTTGCCCGCCGTTGCCTTCATCGTCTTGGGGTCGATGTCAGAACGTTTGTCATCTGCGGGCAGACCGGTGGTGTTATCCACAATGTCCATTGCGTTGCTCAGGTCATAATGTGCCTTCTTGACCTCGTCGGGCGTAGCGTCAGCATCGTCGTTAACCATTTTAGCGTTGCTGAGCGCGGTTTGGAATGTCTTCCATTCGTCTGCGGTGCAGCCCGTTTTGTCATAGCTGTATGTGTTTGCCTTTGTGATCAGCGCTGCAAGCGCATCTTTCTCAACGGGCGGGATGCCGCTGACAAGTTCGATGCGGACATTGTCCAGCATCAGGTTGCTGTAGTCACCGAAGGTAGCTGCCGGGCCTTCATAGCCGTGATTGTTCGGTTCAGTCATAGTAGACATCACGCCGAACCAGGTCTGGCCGTTGGCGTCGCCGGTGATTTCGGTTTCATAGTGCTGTGTCACAAACACGCCGTCTTTGCCTGCCATATAGTGCAAAGCGTCTGCGTCGGCGGCGTTATAGCCGGTGCCGTTGCCGACAACCACGGCATAGATGCCCTCGGAACCGCACTGATAATCGAAAGACACCTTGTAGGTGCAGCCCGGTTCAAAACGGAAGTTCTGGGGAATGGTCTGATAGAGCAGCGAATTTCTTTTGACAAGGCCGTTGGTCTTCAAAGACCAGTTGCCTTCCAGTACGTCGTCGCCCTTCTTCACGTCCCAGCCGCCCTGTGTGTAGGGCTTGTGCAGCTGCGACAGGTGGGTGCGGTTGTCGGAAACGCCTTCAACCGGGCCGACCACGAAGGGATAAATACCCTGTGCATTGTTTTCAAAATCCTGCGTGTACAGCGTTACTCTGCCGTTTTCGTCGTAGGTGAAGGGATTGCCCTTATTCACGACGCAGCGCATGTTGTCAAAGTAGGTCTTGCCTTCGCCTGCATCGCGGGAAAGGGTGAGTGTTGCCGTGGGTGCATCCGCGGTGAAGAAGACATACATATTCTGGAAGTTGCTGCCCTTGCCTTTTTCTGTGGGGATCTTTCCGCTGTGCGGATCGGAGCTGATATAGTTTGCCGCAATGGAAAGACCGGTATAGTTGCTGCCCAGAGTGCTGCCGTTCACGCTCGTCACAGCCATGCGGGCATTGGCATTGCTGCGGTTATCCACACCAATGTACAGTGCGTACTGTTCGCCGGGAACAAGATCGGTAATGGTCTGGCTGATGCAGTCGCCTCCGCCCAGAACCAGCATCGGGTTGGTGGTCACGGTGTTTTTGATTTCCGGAGCGCCGGATTTGACCGTCCACTTGCTTTCTTTCAAATCATAGGTGTTGAAGCCAGTGTCATACAGGTGGTTGCCCTGCCAGCCGCCGATATTCAGCTGACCCTGTTTGCCTTTGTACACAACATAAGGAACTTCGGCGTCTGCCTTCAGTTTCACTTTGCCGCCCACGACCGGAACAACGGTTTCATTGATCTTGCCGGTGTCAGACAGCTTGTATACTACTACATTTTCAAGGGTTTCCCAGCCGTCGGGCAGTGTCCATTCGGATTCGCCGCCTTCGGTGTTCCAGTGATACAGCTTCTGGTCAGCCACCGGCAGGTCTTTGCCGTGTGCATCCCAGAACCACGGGAGCAGGTATTTTTCATTACCCTTCTGGCCATTATCCGAACGGCTTGTGCAGCCGGTCAGGATCGTTTTTCCGTTCAGGGTGACGGTGCGGTTGCGGTAATCCGACTTTACGTCTTCGCTGTAATTTTCAGCGTCCACACGCGTAACGACAACCTTGCCGTATACAGGGTGCTGCAGAGTGATCTCTTTTTCAGGCGCCCAGCTGTAAGTACTGTTTTCGCTGTGAGCAGTGATCGGTGCTGCGTTCTTCCATTCGGTTACCTGGAAGTGCTGGAAGAACTTGGTGGACAGGTCGTTCGTGAAAATATTGTTGATGTAATCATCATAATCGCTGCGGCCCTGCCAGCCTTCAAAGTCCTTCATGTCATAGCCGCCCAGCAGAGGAGCGTTTGCCGCGCCGCCGTACTTGGTGTAGTCCGCAACCCAGGAATCCTTCTGGTGGTTGCGGATGAAGCGGGCAATGGTGCTGTTATAGCCTTTGGCCTCAAAGCCGCCGTAGGCAAGGTCGGTTGCCCAGTGCTGGAAGGTGGAATCATATTCGTTGGTGGGGCCCCATTCGGTGGTCATACGCCAGCCGTTGTTGGTGATTTCGTCGCTCAGACGGCGGGTCGCCCAGCTGTCTTCCAGCGTGCTGACGCCGTTGCCCCAAACGTCCACATAGACCCAGCCCAGATTCTGGCCGACCAATGCTTCCAGTTCGTTGAAGCGGTTTGCGCGGCGGCCGCTGACAAGGTCGAACCGGCTGTCGATGCCGATGCCCTGATCCAGCCAGTTCCAGCCGTAGTACAGGTTGTTCTGGCCTTCACGGCGAACCAGCAGTTCATCAAAAGCCTTTGCTTCGGTGTACATTTCGCTGGCGTTCACATGGATGCCGAAGGTAGCGCCCAGTTTGCCGCCTTCCGTCATCAGCTTGTTCATGTCGTCTGCACCGCCGATGCGCTGGCCGATATCGGCATAGTCGGGGTGGCCGGAGTCATGACCCTCGCTGGCATAGCCTTTGAGCAGAACTGCCTGTCCAAGGCCATCCGTGTTCAGATAAACGCGCTTGACGTTATCCAGCGTCTGCATAAAGGGGTTCGCAGCCTGACCGCTGAAGTTCATGCAGACACGCATGGAAACTGCTTCCGGCACCTGTTCGCTGTGCAGCAGTTCGTGCGAAATGCTGCGGAAGGCGATAGCGCCGTCCTGCCAGTCCACTTTGCCGTTTTCGTTTTCGTCACCGGTGATGATGACCTTTACCAAAGGATTTTCGGTCGGCTCGGTGACATACATCCGGGTTTTATGGCCGGTGGAATCGCTTTCATCCTTGGATTCGATTGCGCGGTTCCAGTAGAACAGCGCGCTGCCAAGGCCCATGCTCTTT
This sequence comes from Ruthenibacterium sp., assembly GCA_020025235.1. Lineage (GTDB taxonomy): Bacteria > Bacillota > Clostridia > Oscillospirales > Ruminococcaceae > Ruthenibacterium. The sequence goes on along the minus strand of JAHHSL010000017.1, from coordinate 15,239 downwards.
GCTTCGCCGATGTCCGAAGCATGCGCCCAGATACGGGTGTTGCTTGCGCCGCCTGCATAGATGTAGGATGCGGCGTTGGTGCCCTCGTATTCCGAGTTGCTCTCGATCGCAGCGCTCATACCGTCGGCAGACACGAAAGCATACATGTAATCGGTATTGCCGTTCGGCAGGCTTGCATCCACGTCCAGGAAGGTATCACCGCTCTTGCGGGTGTTGCTGGACATCTTGCTGCCTGCAAAGGTTGCGCTGTCCTGCGTGCTGCGCACCGAAATAAGATCATGTTCCGGGAAAAGAATGGTCTGAACCGGATGCTCCTGCTTGCCGTTTGCCTGATTGTAAACGACATCAGTGATCTCCATGGTCAGCACATTGCCTTCCACAGACAAAACCGTAGTGATCGCGGCATCCACACCCTTTTCGTCTTTCACGTTGAGCGTGTAGGTGGCTTTGGCATCCTCAACGACAACGGATACGTCTTCCGGTTTCAGCGTGATATCGTTTTCGTTGATCCGGATCACGTTCTTGACGTTGCTCTGGCCGTAAAAGACCTTGCCGTTCAGCTTGCCGCCGGTCATATTGTACTGCTTGACTGCGGGGAACTCTTCATAGACGTCCACAGACATCGTTTCGGAACGGATGGTCTTGACGGGGGCAGACTCAAGAGCCAGCTGCAGATCCGTTACGGCGCTGCCGTTCACGACAACCTCCTGGCTCTGGGTTTTCATCCCTTCCAGAGCAGCAGTGACGGTGTACTTGCCGTCCACGATATCGGTAAAGGTGAAAGCGCCATCTTTGCCGGTGGTGAAGGTCTTGTCACCGATTTTAACCGTTGCGCCCTCTGCGGGCTTGCCGTCTGCGGTTACTGTGCCGCTGACATTGTAGGAAGCGATCGTATTCTGGCCTTCATAGTGAATGCCGCGTACCTGAACATCGGTAACTTGGCCTTTGTAGCTGCCGCACTTGAAAGCAACGGAGCCGCTGACGGGAACCTTGGAAATATCCACCGGGTCCTTGAAGGCTTCTTTGCCGTTGACGGTGACCTTTGCCTGATTTTCGGTATACTCGATGCGGACTGTTGCTTCTTCGCCGGCCTTAGGGGCGGGAAGGCGCGTTACGCCGCCATTCATTCCATAGTATTCGCCGCCGATCTGCCAGAACCAGCCGGAAGTATCATAGCCCACAAAGAAGCCCTTCTGCGAAGCGCTGCTGCGCAGGTAAACGCCGAAGCGGGTCTTATCTGCCGAGTTGGCGGGCTTGACGGTAAATTCCAGGAAGCCTTTCGTCTGGTCGAACTGAACACCCGAATTGGTAACATAGAACTCGTTGGTGTCATTGTTGCCGTCCGGAGACGATACCATGTGCAGCCAGCCTTTTTCCACATTGACCTTGCCGAACTTATTGCCTGTCCATTCCCCGGTGTTTACGGCGTCCTCATAGATCACATAGGTGGAAGCGTCTTCGGGAGCAGTCTCCTCTTCTGCAGCTTCTTCATCAGAAGGATCGGCCTGTTCTTCCGGTGCCGTGGTTTCTTCCGGTGCTACGGTTTCTTCCGGCGTCACGGTTTCTTCCGGTGTCACGGTTTCTTCCGGTGTCACGGTTTCTTCCGGTGTCACGGTTTCTTCCGGCGTCACGGTCTCTTCCGGTGTCACGGTCTCTTCCGGCGTCACGGTTGTTTCCGGCGTCACGGTTGTTTCCGGCGTTACGGTTTCTTCCGGTGTCACGGTTGTTTCCGGCGTCACGGTTTCTTCCGGCGTTACGGTTGTTTCCGGGTTGGTTGTCGTCTCCGGGGCAGGGGTCTGATCGGGTTCCTCCGATGCGGGGATTTCAGCCGACTGGCTGCCGGCTACTGCCGCAGAATTCCCGATCCCTGCCGCATAAACGGTAGGCTGAGCTACAGATGTCAGCATTGCTGCGGCCATCATCAAGCTCAGCAACCGACGTTTTGTGTTCAGGTTCATAAGTATTTGCAACCTTCCTTTCAATCTTTCTTGGCTTCATACCAAAGCCCTTGCATAATTTACATTCTGATTATAGCAAACCGATTTTGTTTTTTCTGCACAAATATTTGCATCTCGTTTATAAATATTGTGTTTTATTGTCAAAATTATCACAACCTATATCGATGTTCGATATATAAATCATCCCGGAGCAAAAAAACATCAGCTTTCCCCTTGTTTTTCATCGTTGCTTTTTTCGGCTTTTTATGCCCGCAAAAAATGCCGTGCAAAGACCGGCACCGTCCGAAAAATTTTTCCGCCGGACACAATTTTCCGACAAAACCGCATCGGCTGCTCTCTGCTTTTCTGCGGGGCTTCGCATTGGGTTTTCCCTTTGCTGAATGCTTTGCGCCCTGTCCCCGCCCCTGATCCTTATTTTTTCTTAATATATAGGTATAGTATCATTTAATAGCAAAAAATTTGCACATTCTCTTTTTCCGTTCAAAACAGTGTACAAAAATATTGACATATTTTGCGCACTATGCTATAATGCAAGACGTCTCAATTGGAAAGAGTCTTTCCGAAGCAGGATACGACCGCCGATCTTCATCGGCTAAGGCCATACGGACAGCCGGGTCGAATGCCGAAAACCGTGAAAACGGTTGGCAACTTCTGTTGCCTTATTGATTGAGTTAAAAGCTCAGTTTTATAAGTTGGTTACTATAAACCAGTGCCTAGCGGCATATGCTTGTGAAATGGTCAATAAGAGTAGTAAAAGTATTCTTTGCTATATAGACTCTTCCATTGTGTTTGTAACGCCGGCCCCGTAAGGAGGCTTGCCCCGCCCTGCGCAGCGAAAAGGCTTACAGCAAAAAGGATTTCACAAGGTGGTATGCCGCGAAAACGGTATACCGCCTTTTTTATTTTTCCGATACCACAACAATACGCGTTACAAAGAGGAGAGGAAACTCATGGATAAGCTTATTGAACTCAGGCACATTTCCAAATCTTTTGATGGCGAAACCATTCTGGATGACATCAACCTTGACATTCACGACAACGAGTTTATCACGCTGCTCGGCCCTTCCGGTTGCGGCAAAACAACAACTCTGCGCATGATCGGCGGCTTCGAGCAGCCCGATAAAGGCGACGTCATCTTTATGGGCAAACGCATCAATGACGAACCTCCTCACAAGCGCCACGTCAATACCGTGTTCCAGAAATACGCGCTGTTTCCTCATCTGAACGTTTTTGAAAACGTCGCTTTCCCGCTGCGCGAAAAGAAAGTGCCCAAAGACGAAATCAAAAAGCGCGTGGAAGAGATGCTTTCGCTCGTCATGCTTTCCAACTTTGCAAAGCGCCGTGTCACCAGCCTTTCCGGCGGCCAGCAGCAGCGCGTTGCCATTGCACGCGCACTTATCAGCAGCCCGAAGATCCTGCTGCTGGATGAACCGCTCGGCGCGCTGGATCTCAAGCTGCGCAAGGATATGCAGGTCGAGCTGAAAAAGATCCAGAAAAGCACCGGGATCACCTTCGTTTTCGTCACGCACGATCAGGAAGAAGCCCTGAGCATGTCGGACACGATCGTCGTTATGAGCGAAGGCAAGATCCAGCAGATCGGCACGCCCACGGATATCTACAACGAACCGGTCAACGCCTTCGTTGCCGACTTCATCGGTGAAAGCAACATCATCGACGGCATTATGCTGGAGGATTACCGCGTAAAATTCGCCGGCCACACCTTTGAATGTCTTGATAAGGGCTTTGATAAAAACGAGCCGGTCGACGTTGTAGTACGCCCCGAAGACGTGGATATCGTCCCCGCACAAGATGCGGCGCTTTACGGCGACGTTGTCTCCGTCACGTTCCTTGGCGTCCACTATGAAATCATCGTAGACGTCAGCGGCTTCAAGTGGATGATCCAGACAACCGACTTTGTCGCGGAAGGCGCACACATCGGCCTGAAGTTGGACCCGGATGCGATCCATATTATGAAGAAATCGAAATATTCTGGCATGTTCGGCGATTATTCCTCCTTCTCGGATGAAATGGATGAGCTTTCCGATGCGGGAGGTGACGAGGAAGAATGAAAAAACATTCTGTAAAAAGCAGGAACAGCAGCTGCCGCTCCGCTCTGGCACCGTATTCGATCTGGGCGTTTTTGTTTATCCTGGTTCCGATGCTGTTCATCGCCTACTATGCGTTTACCGATAACGACTTCCGCTTCACAACGGAAAACATCACACGCTTTTTCACCACTGTCAGCAGTGTGCGTGCCGATGACGGCACGCTGAAAGAGGTTCACACCTATCTGCTGATTTTCCGCCGTTCTTTGAAGCTGGCCGTCATTTCCACCCTGATCTGCCTGCTGATCGGCTATCCCCTTGCCTATCGCATTGCGCATGCCAAAAAGCGCACCCAGCAGACCATGATGACGCTTATCATGATCCCGATGTGGATGAACTTTCTGATCCGCACCTATGCATGGATGACGATCCTGCAGGACGCCGGTGTGTTCAACACTCTGATCTCCCGGTTCGGCCTGCCGCCTGTGCGCATCATCGGCACCGAAACCGCCGTTATCATCGGCATGGTGTACGATTATCTGCCCTACATGGTGCTGCCCATTTACTCTGTTATGACAAAAATGGACAACAGCCTGATCGAAGCCGCGCACGACCTTGGCTGCGGCAGCCTTTCTGTCCTGCGCCGCGTCATTTTCCCGCTGAGCCTTCCCGGCGTCATCTCCGGGATCACCATGGTGCTGATCCCATCTATCAGCACATTCTATATTTCCCAGAAGCTCGGCAACGGCAAATTCTTCCTGATCGGTGATGCGATCGAAGGACAGTATGTTGCCAACAATCTGCATTTCGCCGCAGCAATGGCCTTCATCCTTATGGTCATCCTGCTGGTGCTCATGGCTTTGGTCAAGCATTCCACAAGCCGCTATGTTTACGGAGGTGATGCAAAGTGAAAAAGACGATTTCCAACATTCTTACCGGCCTTGTTTTCGTATTTCTCTTTGCACCGATCGTTGTTCTGCTGTTTTTCTCCTTCAACAATTCCAAAAGCCTTTCCGTTTTTTCCGGTTTTTCGTTCCGCTGGTATCGCGAGCTTTTTAAAGACCGCAACACGCTGGAAGCACTGCGCAACACCCTTGTGCTTGCCGCAAGCGCCACGGTGATCTCCACCATTATGGGCACCGCCGCCGCATGGGGCATCGACCGCCTGCGTTCGCGCTGGTACCGCGGCGTCATCAACACGGTAACGGATATCCCCATGACGAATCCGGATATCATCACCGGTATTTCCATGATGCTGATGTTTGTTTTCGTCGGGCGGCTGTTCGGCGCAAAAAACAGCCTGAATTTCTGGACGATGCTGATTTCACACGTCACGTTCTGTCTGCCGTATGTGATCCTGCAGGTCCTGCCGAAGCTCAAGCAAATGGATCGTTCGCTGCCGGAGGCCGCAATGGACCTTGGCTGCACGCCGATGCGCGCCTTTTTGAAGGTAGAACTGCCGGAAATGCTGCCGGGCATCGTAACCGGCGCCATTATGGCCTTTACGCTTTCACTGGATGATTTCGTTATCAGCTACTTCACGTCCGGCACTGGGTTCCAGACGCTTCCCATTCGCATTTACAGCATGACGAAGAAAACCGTAACCCCGAAAATGTACGCACTTGCCACCATTATTTTCTTTGTGACCCTTTCTTTGCTTCTGATCAGCAACTTCATTGAATCTTCCGATGAACAAAAAGCAGAAAAGAAAGAAAAGAAACGCAGTAAATAAAAAATATTCCGGAGGACACGAAATGAAAAAGAAAATCACTGCACTTGTTCTGGCACTCACCCTGTCGCTCTCCTTCCTTCTGACCGGATGCGGCAGCAGTTCCGACAAGCTTGTTCTGAACGTTTACAACTGGGGCGAATATATTTCCGATGGCAGCGAAGACTCCCTGGATACGATCAAAGCCTTTGAAGAATGGTACGAGGAAAACTACGGCACCGACATCACGGTCAATTACAGCACCTATGCATCCAACGAGGATATGTACAACAAGATCTCCGGCGGCGCTGTCAGCTATGACGTCATCATCCCTTCGGACTACATGATCGCGCGCATGGCCGACGAAGGTCTGCTGCAGCCGCTCAATTTCGATAACATCCCGAATGCGGAATACATCGACGATTCGTTCCACGGTCTTTACTACGACCCCGAAGACAAATACACGGTCCCCTACACCTACGGTGTTGTCGGCATCATCTATGACGCAAATGTCGTGGATGCACAGGACGTCGGCAGCTGGGATCTGATGTGGAACGAAAAATACGCAGACAACATCCTTCAGTACAACAACTCCCGCGATGCATTCGGCACCGCCATGTACAAGCTTGGCATCGACGTCAATACCGAAGACAAGGCCGAATGGCAGCGCGCGGCGGATGAGCTGATCGCACAGCGCCCGCTGGTAAAAAGCTATGTCATGGATGAAATCTACAATATGATGGAATCCGGCGAAGCTGCAATCGGTTCTTACTATGCAGGCGACTACTTCACCATGCAGGAAGCACAGGCCGATCACGTCGATCTGCGTTTCTATTATCCGGAACCCACCAACTTCTTTATCGACGCAATGTGCATCCCCACCTGCGCCCAGAATAAAGAGCTTGCTGAAATTTTCATCAACTACATGCTTTCGGAAGAAGCAGCCATTGCAAACGCAGAATACATCAACTATGCAAGCCCGAACCGCATCGTATATGAAAACGAAGACTATATCGAGGATATGGGCGAGGACGCCATGGAGATCCTGTATCCGGATCTCGGCAACTTCTCGGAGCTGTACAACAAATACGCATACCGCAGCCTGTCCGTTGAAATGCTCGATTATCTGAACACCCTGTGGGAAACCGTTAAGATCAACTGATGAAAGCACAGCCGCTCCGCTTGGAGCGGCTGCTTTTTTGTTCTGCGCACTCTTGCGAAAGCGATCCGTTCCCCTTATAATGAAAGGCAGATTTATCCCCCGCCCCCTGCCGGCACCCGCGCCCGCGGCAAATTTTTCAAAGTCTGGAGCATCCGAATGAAGCTGATTGCACCCTGCTATTATCCCGAATTTCACTGCATTGCCGATCAATGCCGCCACACCTGCTGCGTCGGGTGGGAAATCGACATCGACCCCTGTGCACTGGCGCGCTACCAAAGCGCGCCCGGTGCGCTGGGCGAAAAGCTGCGGCAGAATATCGTATCGGACGAATGTCCGCACTTTCGGCTTACGCGGGACGAGCGGTGCCCGTTTCTGAACGCGCAGAATCTCTGCGAGCTGATCCTTGAATCCGGCGAGGATGCCCTGTGCCAGATCTGCACCGATCACCCGCGCTTTCGGAACCATTTTGCCTTCCACACCGAAATCGGCCTTGGGCTGTGCTGTGAAGCCGCCTGTTCGCTGATCCTGGGGCGCACGGAAAAAACGCATCTGATCGTACTGAAGGACGACGACGCCCCGTGCGGCACAGATGATTTTGAATCGCTGATCCTTTCCGTGCGCAGCGCCGCCTTTGAGACGGCGTGTGACCGCAGCCTTCCGTTTTCGGCACGGCTTGACGCACTGCAGGCGCAATTCGATGTGCACATGCCGCAAAAAAGCGATGCGGAATGGGCGCAGTTTTTCCTTTCATTGGAACAGCTCGATGACAGCTGGGGGCAGCTGCTGCGCGCTATGCGGGATGCCCCTTTTGAAAGCGGATGCAGCCTTACCGCGCTGGAGCTCCCGTTTGAACAGCTCCTCATCTATTTTCTGTACCGGCATCTGCCCAGCGCACAGGATGAGATCGACATAAAGGGCTGCATCGGCTTTGCCCTGCTCGGCTGCCGCATGCTGCAAAGCCTGTGCCGGGCGGCGGCACGCTCCGGCGAATGCCGCTGTGCCGATCTTGCAGAACTTGCGCGCCTTTATTCTTCCGAAATCGAATATTCTCCGGAAAATACAAATGCGATTTTAAATCTGCTCTGGGAGGAAAACGCAAAATATTCCGTGTGAGCCTGCGGCGCGTCCGCTTGTTCCGTTCTGCCGCCCTTTCTGTTTTCTGCTGCTGCTTTCTGTCCGGCAGCGCACGCAAAAACGGCGCAGCCCCGAAAGGCCGCGCCGTCGATTTTCTTGTTCCATTCAAAAGCGGGATGCTCCCCGCCGTCTGCGATAAACGCAGTTTCGGCATCGGGAAGCATCCCGCCCGCTTTGTGTTTTTGAAGAACGTCCTGCTTTTGCCTTCCGGCGGCAGGGCGTTTTTATTTCGGCAGATTTGCCGCGACCTCACGCATGCGGTCGATGCAGTGATCGAAGAAATACTGATACCCTTCACAGAAGCGGTTGATGTACGCATCTTCTTCGGGCAGGTATTCCCGGCTTCGCTGACAGCCGTTGCGGCACAGGGCAAAATACGGGCAGCTTTTGCACTTGGACGCAATTTTGCGCGAGCGCTCTACAAAGCCGATTTCTTCCCGCTTTTCATCCATTTGCGGCAGACGGTCTGTGTTGAAATTTCCAAGGCGGTATTCATCCAGAACATAGAAATCGCACGGATATACACTGCCATCCGCTTCCACCACCAGCTGAACGCCGCATTCACCGCGCTGTTCGCACGATTCCGGCGGGTAGCCTGCCAGAATGCCGATATAGTTTTCAAACCGGCGGATATACGGCTGTCTGCCTTTTTTCAGATCGCGGTACCACAGATCGAACAGTTCTGTCAAAAAACGTCCGTAGGATTCTGCCTGCAGGGAGTACGGGCTGTGACAGACCGCCTGTCCCAGAGGGTCGAGACATTCGATATACTGCTGGAAATCCCAGCCGTTGCGCGCATAGCTTTCATAAATCTGCTTTGCGCTGTCTGCCATATCCTCGGTGATGACCGTCAGGATATTATACTCCACGCCGTATTTTTCCAGCAGACGGATATTTTCCCGCACCACATCATAGGTCGGCTTGTGCCCGCCTGCCGAATGACGGTAGCGGTCGTGCAGCTCTTTCGTTCCATCCACCGATACGCCGACAAGGAAATTATTTTCCTTCAAAAAGCGGCACCATTCTTCGTTGAGCGCATAGCCGTTCGTTTGCAGGGCATTTGCCACTGCAATATGATTACGGTTGTATTTTTGTTCCAGTTCGATCACTTTGCGGAAAAAATCAAGCCCGCGCAGGGTCGGTTCCCCGCCCTGAAACGCATAAGTGATCTGCCGTTCCGTGCGAAGCATGGTTTTGCGGATCACATTCTGCAGTGTTTCTTCCGACATATAGCCGTAAAGGCCCTGTTCCCGGTTCGCCATTTCATCGTAGTAAAAACAATACTTACAGCGCATATTGCAGTTTCCCGATGCCGGCTTTATCATCACGCTGGTGTACAGCAAGCACAATCCCTTCTTTCTTATTCGATTATATCAGGGAATCGGTTTGGATACAACCGCTCAGAACAGCAGGGAAAGAATGATGCCCGCAGCACCCGAGCCCATCATAACCGCGATCGGGCTTACCTTCCATTTGCGCAGGATGAAAAATCCGACGGCAAAAATCAAAAGCGAAATCACGTTCAGGCCGGTAAGGTCTGCCGGAAAGCTGCGCTGTCCGTACAGCGTCATGCTGAAAAGCGAAATGCCCGCCGAAGCGATCATCGCAACCACCGCCGGACGAAGGCCTGCCAGAACGCCCTGCACCACGTTCAGCCCGCGGAAGCGGTAATACACATATGCAAGCGTCAGGACGATCACGCACGAAGGCAGGATGCAGCCGAAGGTTGCAACAAGTGCACCGGGGATGCCGGCGATCTGGATGCCGACGAACGTGGCCGAGTTGATCGCGATCGGGCCGGGCGTCATCTCCGCGATCGTCATGATATCCGCAAACTGCGTCATGGTAAGCCAGTTATGCAGATCCACCACCTGCTCCTGAATCAGGGGCATTGCCGCGTACCCGCCGCCGATACTGAAAAGTCCGATCTGGAAAAAGCTGAAAAACAGTTGCAGCAGCATTATTTTGCCTCCTTTTTCTTCTTTTCCGTATACAGCGTATCTGCCATACCGACAATGGCGCAGACCAGAATGATCCACACGATATTCACCTTAAAGAAATACGTTGCGATAAAAGAACCCGCCAGCACAAGCACCGGCAGAACCCGCTTTTGCTTGAAAATGTTTTTACCCATTGTATAAACAACATCAAATATAACAGCCGTGACGCCCGCCAGCATGCCGGTCATCGCCATACTGACATAAACATTGTCGCGGAATGCCTTATAAAAAAGCGAAATGATCGAAATAATCAGGAACGGCGGCAGGATCGTGCCGAAAATCGTGACAAGTGCGCCCGGAAAACCTGCAACGCGGTATCCCACCAGGATCGAAGCGTTGACCGCGATTGCCCCCGGAGAGGACTGCGCGATTGCCGTCAGATCGAGCATTTCCTGCTCCTCGATCCAGCCCAGTTCCTCAACAAATTTTTTCCGCAGAAGCGGAATAATGACAAATCCGCCGCCGAACGTGCAGGCGCTGATCTGAAATGTTGAGAAGAATAATTTTTTGAATTTTTCTGTTTTACCCAAAATCTTCAGCTTCCTTTCTTTTCTATACCTTTAGCATTATACCCCTTGCCTGTTTATAAGTAAAATAATATAATAATATAGTTACTATAAGTATTTTGATATAAGGAGGCTTTTGCATGACGCTTCGGCATATGAAGCTTTTTTTATCTGTCTGCAGCCACGACTGCAACACCACCCGCGCCGCACAGGCCGAACACATGACACAGCCGGCCGTCAGCCTTGCATTAAAGGAGCTGGAACAGTATTACGGAGTGCATCTTTTCGAGCGCATGGGCAAAAAGCTGAAAATCACGCCCGTGGGACAGCGCTTTCAGGAATACGCGCTTCGCATCTGCGGCCTGTTCGACGATATGGAGCGCGAGCTTCGCAACTGGGATTCGTTCGGTGTCCTGCGTGTGGGTGCAAGCGTCACCATAGGTTCGCAGTTCCTGCCGGGATACGTCAAGGAATTCTACCGGCTTTACCCGGATACACAGGTGAAGGTTTCGATCGGCTCCACAGACCGCATCGAATCCGGGATTCGGGAAAACGAACTGGACTTCGGCCTTGTGGAAGGGATTCCCCATTCGCCGGATTTCATTGCCGAAGAATATATGGACGACCATTTGACGGTCATCTGCCCTGCGGAAGGTTCCTTTCCCTCCGGCGCTGAAATTTCGATCGAAGAATTCCGCCGTCAGCCGTTTCTTCTGCGGGAAAGCGACAGCGGCACGCGCGAGGTGTTCGATAAAGCCGCAGCCGACGCGGGATTTTCGGTATCACCGATCTGGGAGGCAACCAGCACCGCCGCACTGGTGAACGCCGTCATCAGCGGGCTTGGCATCGCCGTGCTGCCGTACCGCATGGTTCAGGCGCCGATTCGTCAGGGGCTTGTCCATAATATCCGCGTTTCCGGCATGGATTTTTCCCGCAGGTTCTGCATCCTGTATCACAAGGATAAATTTCTTACCGATTCCGCAAAGAATTTTCTGCAGATCTGCCGCAGCTTTCGGGATGATCTGGAGCCGACTTTTTGACCCAATGCGTCTTATGCCGAACGGCGCGTTTCCTCAATGTTTACAAAAAAGAAAAAAAGAAATTATTTTGTTGTATCTGTCTTTCTCCTGTGCTATGATAGCTTTAAAAATCAAAAAACGGGCCGCTGTTTTTTTCTGAAAAAGCGCAGTCCACATGATTTTCCCCGGAGTGCTCTGCACCGGTTTTAGGCTCTATCTAGAAAGGAAGAAAGGAGAACGCTATGGAATGTAAAGAAACCGCTCTCAAGCAGCGCGATATGTTTCGGACAAGAGGAGGATTCATCCTGGCATGCATCGGATCTGCTGTCGGGATGGGAAACATCTGGCGTTTTCCGATCATGGTTTCCCAGTGGGGCGGGCTTACCTTCCTGCTGCCGTATTTTCTTTTCGTCGTCATCATCGCCCTTTCCGGCGTACTGGGTGAATTTGCGCTCGGGCGCATGACAGGCTTCGGCCCGATCGGCGCGTTCGGCAAATGCACCGAGGCACGCGGCAGCAAAAATTCCGGGCGTGTGATCGGTATTCTGCCCGTCGCCGGTTCGCTGGCGCTTGCCATCGGCTATACGGTGGTGGTCGGCTGGATCTTCAAATATACCTTTATGGGCATTTCCGGCAGCCTGTACGGCCTTGGAACCGATCAGAATGCCATTATCGAAACCTTCAGCCGCACCGCACCGGAAACTGCTTCGCTTGCGCAGAGCGTTTCCACCGTTATGCAGGGCGGGCTTGGGAACACCTTCTGGCTCACCGTAGGGCTTGCTGTCGGCATCGTGATCATGATTTTCGGCATCAGCTCCGGCATTGAAAAGGTTAACAAATTCATGATGCCCGCTTTGTTCCTGCTGCTTTTGGGGCTTGCAGTGTATGTTTCCCTGCTGCCCGGTTCCGGTGAAGGCTACCGCTATATTTTTGCGCTGAACCCCGCCGGGCTGAAAGACCCGAAGCTGTGGATCTTCGCGTTCGGTCAGGCCTTTTTCTCGCTTTCTGTCGCCGGGAACGGCAGTGTGATCTACGGCTCGTATCTTTCCAAGGATGAGGATCTTGTTTATTCCGCGTGCCGCGTCGCACTGTTTGACACCATTGCCGCACTGCTGGCCGCGTTTGTCATTCTTCCCGCCATGGCCTCCGGCGGCGGGGATCTGAGCCGCGGCGGCCCCGGCCTGATGTTCATCTGGCTTGTCAACATCTTTAACGGCATGCCGGGCGGGCGCATTGTCGGCATGATTTTCTTTATCTGCGTTTTGTTTGCGGGGCTCAGCTCCCTTGTCAATCTGTACGAAGCGCCCGTTGCCACACTGCAGGAGGTTTTCAAGCTGAACCGTCTTTTCGCGTGTCTGCTGATCGGCACGCTCGGCTGCGTCACGGCAATCGCCATTCAGGGCATCACCGGCCCGTGGATGGATGCGGTTTCGATCTACATCTGCCCCCTTGGCGCCGCCCTTGCGGGCTTTATGTTCTTCTGTGTCTGCAAAAAAGAAACTGCCCTTTCGGCAGTCAATACCGGACGCAGCAAGCCGGTCGGCGGATGGGTCGTACTGCTTGGACGATATTTATACGTCCCGCTTGCAATCGTCGCACTGATTGCCGGTGCTGTCTTTCAGGGCATCGGGTAAAATATATCAGCAAAATCGAAAAGGCTGCTTTCCGTCCGGGAAGGCAGCCTTTTTCCATCAGAAGTTTTTCACCAGAACTTCTGTCATATTTTTCTTTTTGTTGTTGTGGTAGTTGATGTAATTGCTTTCGATCGGCACCACTTTGTAATTTTCCGCCCATTGGCGGAAGATTTCATTGTGTCTGTCTTCATACCGGATCACATTGGACACCGCAAAGCGCACATGGTTGCTGTCCAGCCTATCCATGCACTTCAACAGGCGCATCTCGCTGTCCTCTTTCCACTTTTTATTGTATTCACTGCCCGTGATCAGATACGGCGGATCAAGGTAAACAAAATCATCCGGTGTCGGCTTTGCCTTTTTCAGAAAGGCGTCAAAATCCAGATGAGAAAAGCGGATATCCTTTTCGGGCACATATGCAAAATAGTCATTCAGCGCCGTACAGACGTTTTTATTGAAATCGACATTGCCGCACGGAAGATTGAACTGTCCCTTTTCATTGAAGCGGATCATACGGTTGAAGCCATAGATCAAAAGCAGGTACAAAAGTTCCATATTGCTTTGATCGTCGTTGAAATCATTTCTCATGCGCAGATAGGCTTCCTTATTGTACACCGAAAAATACGTCTTTTTGTACAGCCTGCGGTATTCCGGCGGAAGATCGCGCCCCATGAAGGTTGCGGTAAGGCCGTATTTTTCAATATCACTTTGAATCCGTTTCCAGAATTTTTCGGGATTCTGCGCCGACTTCATCAGAAATCGGTGCAGGCGGATCAGATACGGATTCCAGTCATTCAGCAGATAGTGCTGTGCCTGTACGTTCAAAAAGACACTGCCGCCGCCGCAGAATGGTTCGATAAAGCGGTCTGTATCAGACGGAAAATATTCCATCAGCTGCGGAAGAAGCTTGTATTTATCCCCTACATAAAAAAGGGGCGATCTTCGGTATGGATTTTTTTCCGACAACTTTATCCTCCCACTTTCGTGATGAAAACCAGTTCCTTATGGTTTTCAAGATTTGTTTTGCCTGCATTGAAGTACGGGTGCGCTTTTTCATACTCCGAAACCGTTCCCCGTTTCTGCAGTGCCGCGCGGATCTCCTCCAGTGTGATCTTATTGCGCGAGGAACTGCTTTTGGATGTATAGGTATTGTTGTACGAAACGACGATATAGCGGCAGTCCAGCGAAGCGACCAGTTCTTCAAACGCCTGCGGTGCAGACGTTTTGCAGTATTCGCTCATATTTTCTGCCTTCGGCTTGCGTGCCACACCGTAAAGTTCCGGCTTTTTCCATGTGGTGATGTTTTCCAGCACATGATAAAACCGGCTGTACTGGCGCGAATTATAGGGCGGATCCATATACACGATATCGCACCGAAGCTCTTTGGCAAGCTCGTTTGCATCCCTGCGGGTGATGAAGATTTTCTTTTCCTCGCAGCGGTATGGCTCGATCAGATCAAAGGCGAATGAATCCAAAATCTCCTTGCCTTTGATGTACGCATCGTAATGCCCCACTGTGTTTGCCGCCTTATCTGCTGAATAGAGCAGCGACGCAAGCAGGATGTTTTTTTCTTTTTCGCAAAGGCCGCCGCGCTGTTCGATCTGTTCGCGGATAAAGCCGATTTCCCGCGCATCGTTCTGCGAAAAAAATTTCCCGCCGAAGCTTTCCGAAACATAATTTTCGGGCAGCCGGTTTGCGTCGAGCGCAGCATATTCATCCCGGATCAGGCCGAGCTTTTGTGCATCAAAGTCCTGCTGTTCAAAAAAAGCCCGATAGATCACTTCGTTGGAAAAGAGGAAATCGTTGATATGGATTTCCTGCATCGTTTCCAGCATCCGTCTGCTTACGACACCGGTTCCCGCGAACAGGTCGCAGAACGATGTGCCGCTGCACTGTTCGGCAATCAGTTCCGAGATCCAATCAGTCAGCTTGTATTTGCTGCCTGTATAGCGTCTGTTCCAAATCTGATACGACATAAACGGGAGATCCTTTCCGTATTCCTGCGGATTGCTGTTTTCGTAAATGCATCCGGCGGCTTCATGTGCGCGCCGGATGCTGACATTTTGTTATTCT
>JAHHSL010000016.1 GCA_020025235.1 Ruthenibacterium sp. | reverse complement strand
ATTTATCAATTCAGTTAGTGATTCTATTATCATATCTGCATATCCATTTCCCAGTTCTCGAGGCTGACAAGATGCCAATCCGTTTTTTACCCAGATTGTTTGCATGCCACATCGTTTTGCAGGAATAATATCGTTATCTAATCTGTCTCCAATCATAACCGAATTACATGCTTTGCAGCCTGCCATTGAAAGTGCTTTTTCAAATATCTCATAGTTAGGCTTTGCAACTCCCAAGTCAGAAGATGATGCAATTACACTAAAGTAGCCAGCCATGCCCCAATTGTTCAACCGATCTACTAAGCCAGATATCTGATTTGCAATGATACCAAGTTTATACCCACGATCCTTCAAATGTTCTAACACTTTTTGTGCGTCAGGATAAGGACGTTCATCATCTGAATGCCAAGGCGTCTTTTTGAGTCCATAATACAATATGATTTCTGAATTACCATCGAACCCTTGTTGTGAAAACTCTAAGCGTTTTTTATAAATTTCCTCTAATGACAATCCAGTTCCAGCAATCATATCCTGTATGCGATGGTTATATGCAACGCTTTCATCTATCAATGTAGAACCAACATCAAAAAAAATCCAAGCTTTATTATTGAATTTTTCTTTTATATTCATTATTGCACCTTCTTTCTATCATATTACAGCGTCCTCTAAATCAACTGTTTAACAAACTAAAAATCACCCTTTTAAATGCGTAATGGAGAAGAAAATGAACAACTGCTTGAAAGCATACGATGTCAAGGCAGCATAACCCCATTTCTGAGGTTACACCATCATTCTTAAAAACATCCTTATCATCACAAGGCTCATGACCGGCTGCTTTCATTTTGGGCAATACTTTAACTGGTAGAATAATTTTGATTTGAACTGCGCAGGTTTATCTACGGTTATTAGATGCCGCAGGGCTTTCAAAAAATCTTCCAAGTCCGTTGATAACAAAGAGGTTTTCGCAAACAGTTCGCCTTTTTGCTTTATACGGTTTCATCCCTGGTTTAGCTTTTCAGGCTCATAAGGGCAAATACAAGGGAAATAAAATCCCATAAAAAGTTATAGCAGAGTGTGGCAATCGGCAGATAAGTGGCATATATGGGAATTTATGATACCAACCTTCGGCCTTTACACATTGACTGATTGCCAGTACAATTAAAACATCCATAAAATTTGCAGGTGTGAGCGATGAATATTTGCGAGTGGTGCAATTACAAGGATAGCAAATGGTTGATTTATAAATCCCTGTATTGGTCCGTTTATTTGGCGGATGTCCAGGACTATGTTGGAAGATGTATCTTAGTGCTAAATAGGCACTGCGGATGCATTTCAGAACTAAACACTTTGGAGTGGATTGATTTGAAAGCCATTATAGATCGGTTAGAACAAATCTATAAGGAGGTATTAGGCGCAGAGTTATGCAACTGGAGTTGTTTGTTGAATAACTTTTATAAAGAGCCCCATCCAAATCCGCATTTACATTTTCATGTAAGACCACGCTATAAAAATCCTATTACTATCAATCGTCATTCATACGTTGATGCAGAGTTTGCACATCATTATGCTTTAAAGAAAGAGACTGTGTTACCTGATGAGGATAGACAAGTATTATTTGCGCAAATGAAAAGTCATTTTTGCATTTAAATTTCCAATTATGGGTGAGTGCCTGCCAGTTCGAGGGGTGTATTTCGCTCTCAAATACCGAAGGATTAAGAGAATATTACATGGAAAACCAAGTCCAGTTCCGCAAGGCTGCGGAATATAAAGTAGTCGTCAGAGAATAAAGATTTCCCCTTGTATCGGCTCGTAGGAGCAAAAACAAGGAAAAACACATAAAGTGTGCAGTTGTAAACGACGAAAGCCTTGCAAATACAGGGTTATGAGAGGAATTGTTCGATAAATTCCGATTTATCTAACAGAATTATATCACACAAGCACAAACAGCGGCAGAGGGATTTTCCTCTGCCGCTGTTTATCATGCCGCGTCGCCGGGCGCGATGCCGGCCGCCTGCAGCATATTTTCGATAAAGACACCGTAACCTCTGGTGGGGTCGTTCACTAAAACATGCATCACTGCACCCACCTGCTTACCGTTCTGAATGATTGGACTGCCGGACAGGAGTGATTTCCATTAGGAGCAACAGCTGTTAGATAAATTAGGATAGTTCTAACACTTTTATTTCACGCAATAAGCAGTATCCTGAAGCAATATATCTTTAAAACAGAATAGAAAATTAAAATTTCATTTTCTTTCATCGGTTATGATATGTTCTATCCCATGATGATCTTTCGCAAGATATTCTTTCATAAAACTTGGAAATGCTTTATAGTTATCCAAATCCCGAATAGGCAGCCAATGCATTTCTTCTCTCACACCGCAAGTTGTGCTATTACTATGCAGTTCTTGTGTACCTCTGGGCTTCATAAAAAAATAAAGACATATTTCATGACAATCTAATCCTTCTAACGATCCATTGTTTTCCTTAAAAAAGTTTTCATGAATCACCGCTAAATGATCTACTTCATATTGTACTCCTGTCTCCTCAAAAACCTCTCGAATTACAGCATCTTCTGCGGATTCTCCCATATGAACTGCTCCGCCTATCGAATAATAATAGTCTTCATTCTCATTGCCTGCATATAGTACACAGCCATTTTCAACAATAATAGCCGCTGCACGATATCTAAACCAATTATTTCCTTTTGTAAATCCACAGTCATACATGATGTGCACTCCTATACTCCGGTTTTATAAATATTTAACTCTCGGAAAAACAAACCTACTGTTGCAAATAATTTATGGTCAACGCTTTCCTTGTTGGTTTACTGGTAGTGTTCGATAAATTCCGATATATCTAACAGAATTATATCACACAAACGAAAACAGCGGCAGAGGGATTTTCCTCTGCCGCTGTTTATCATGCCGCGTCGCCGGGCGCGGTGCCGGCCGCCTGCAGCATATTTTCGATAAAAATGCCGTACCCGCGCGTGGGGTCGTTCACCAGCACATGCGTCACGGCACCCACCAGCTTGCCGTCCTGGATGATGGGACTGCCGGACATGCCCTGCACGATGCCGCCTGTTGCCGAAATCAGGCGCGGGTCGGTCACGCGCACTACCATATTCCGGTTGGGATTTGCGGAATTGAGCGCGATCTTTTCGATTTTTGCCGCATAGCGCTGCGGCGTTGTGCCGTCGATCGTCGCCAAAATCTGCACGTCTCCGGTTTTCACCTCCTGCGCAAGTGCGGTTTCCACCTGTTCCCCCTGCAGAAAGCCCGTGACATTCCCGTACACGCCCGCTTCGTTATTCTGTGTGATTTCCCCCACCGAAGCCTGCGGCAGGAACCGCCCTTTCAGCTCGCCCGGGCTTCCGGCGCTGCCGGCCACGACGCCCGTGATCTCCACCGGTACGATCTCCCCTTTGCGCAGCGAGATCGTCAGGCCGGTGTCCGCATCATGGATCGAATGTCCCAGTCCCGCAAAAATGCCGGTATCGGGGTCAACAAACGTCAGCGTGCCGATGCCGGCAGAGGAATCCCGCACCCACATGCCTGCCCGCCAGCGGTTTGTTTCGGCATCCTGTGCGGCCGTCAGCAGAACGCGGTCTTCCTTTCCCTCGCGCACATAGACGATTTCCGCCGGTGCGCCGTGCAGCGACTGCAGTGCCCGCGCCACATCCTCGTTCGTTTTGGTCTGCATGCCTGCGATCGAACGCACAACATCCCCCATGCGCAGCCCCGCTGTTTTTGCCGGGTTCACATAGCCCGTATTGGTATAGATATCGCTGAAGCCCACGATCATGGCGCCGTTTGCGAACATTTTGATGCCGAACGGCGTACCGCACACCTGTACGGTACGGTGCTCCACCACCTGCGCACGCACCGTTTTTACCGGTACGACGCCGCCGATCGTCAGCTGCGCGTTATAGGACGTCGGTTCGGCAAGCTTGGCTGCATAGGTTCCTGTTCCGGTGTGCACCGCCTGCACGAACGGCATGCCCGCAATGCGGATTTCCGAGCCTTCCTCCACCAGAAAGGTATCCGGCAGAAGCGTACCGATATAGACAGCAAAGCCAAACAGTGCCGCAATGCAGCCGGACGCAATAAAGCAGCTCCATTTGATCCATTTTTCCACGATGGTTCCTCCCTTGTGCCCAGCGGTCTTTTTCCACTGTATGCACCGTGTTCCGTTTTGGTTATTATGCACGCGGAACCGGGAAATAATCGCGGATATGACAAAAAAGACTGCACGCCGCCGCGCACAGTCTTTTTTCTTTTTATCGGGTCACTTTGCGGATCAGCCGCAGCAGCGCCGCAGCCACGGGCCCCGCCAGCACTGCCGCCGCAACCGGGATCAGCAGATTGCCGCACACCGCCGTTGTGCCGAAGATCTTCTGCAGAATGGGAACATACACCACCAGCAGCGTGGATATCACCGAAGCGAGCGCCGCCGCCAGCAGCGCGGGATTGCCCGTGAAGTGCAGCCCTTCGCCGCGGCATTCAAACAGATGCAGCATCTGGGAAAGTACGATTGCCAGAAAGCAAGCGCTGCGCGCCACGGCAAGATCCCCGCTCATGCGAAGCACCGCCCAGTATGCGCCGCACGACGCCGCGCCCAGCATCACGCCGCGCACAACGATCGTCCGCGCAAGGCCGTGTGCAAAAAGCCCTTCGTTTTTCGGGCGGGGCTTCCGGCGCATGATGTCCTGCGCCGGTTTTTCCATACCGAGCGCAACGGCGGGCAGACTGTCGGTAAAAAGGTTCACAAGCAGGATCTGGATCGGCAGCAGCATGACCGGAAGATGCAGCAGCATGCCGAACAGCATGCCCGTCACTTCCCCAAGGTTCGACGTAAGCAGGAAGCGGATGAATCGGCGGATATTCTGATAGATCACGCGCCCTTCCTCCGCCGCCGATACGATCGTTGCAAAGTTATCGTCCAGGATCACGACACCCGAAGCCTGCTTTGTCACATCGGTGCCGGTGATCCCCATGGCAACGCCGATATCCGCTTCTTTTACCGCCGGTGCATCGTTCACGCCGTCGCCCGTCATGGCAACCACCTGTCCCGCCGCCTTGTACGCGCGCACGATGCGCAGCTTATGCGCGGGCGTTACCCGCACATACACCGAAGTGCGCATGCACCGGGCAGCAAGTTCCCGGTCGGAAAGCGCATCCAGCTCCTCGCCGGAAAGCACGCCGTCCCCCTGCCGCGCAATGCCCGTCTGGCGCGCCACGGCAAGCGCTGTCTCGCGGCTGTCCCCGGTGATCATTACGGGACGGATGCCCGCTTCGCGGCATTTCTGCACCGCGCTGCGCACTTCTTTGCGCGGCGGGTCGATCATGCCCATAAGCCCCAGAAAGCAAAGCTGCTCTTCGCCTTTTTCCGGGGTATCGCTCTGTGCAAACGCAAGCACACGCATCGCAGCCGCCGAAAGCTCTGCACAGGCGTGTTTGATCTGCGCGCGGTCTGCCGGCGTCATCGGGCGCTGCGTTTTGCCCTGCGCGATATGCGTGCAGCGCATCAGCAGAAGATCCGGCGCACCCTTGCACAGCAGCTTTCTGCCGTCCTGTGTGCGCACGGTCACGCTCATTCGCTTGCGGTCGGCATCAAACGGATTCTCCCCTGTCACGGTATACTGCCCTGCCAGCATTTCCCGCGTGACGCCCGCCTTTGCCGCCGCAACCAGTACGGCGGTTTCGGTCGGGTCGCCCGATACCTCATACGTTTTATCCCGCCGCGTGATCTGCGCTGTCGAACACAGGACACCGGCGGTGCACAGCTGCATCAAGGCCGCATCCTGCCGCGCGTTTGTGCGCTTGCCGTTTTCGGAAATTTCGCCCGCTGTCTCATAGCCGCTTCCGCTGACAGAAAAGCTGCGTTCCGGCAGGACGATGCGCTGCACCGTCATCTTGTTCTGCGTGACGGTTCCGGTCTTATCCGTGCAGATCACTCCCGCACAGCCGAGTGTTTCCACGGCGTGCAGCCGCCGGATCACCGCGCCGCGGCGCAAAATGCGGTTGACGCTGAGCGCCAGCGTCACCGTGACGATCGCGGGCAGCCCTTCCGGAATGGCGGCGACGGCAAGCGAAATGCCCGTCAGCAGCATATCGAAGAAATCGTTGCCCTGCCACACGCCCAGCAGCGCCACCGCAAAACAGATGATGACGCACGCGGCGGCGATGAATCGGCCGAGCTGGCGCAGACGGCACTGCAGCGGGGTGGGCTCTTCCTGCGCTGATTCCACAAGGTCTGCGATCTTCCCCATTTCTGTTTGCATCCCCGTCGCCGAAACGATCGCTTCGGCGTGCCCGGTCAGCACCGTGCAGCCCATGTAGATGCGGTCGCCCTCCCGCTTTGCTGCGGGAACGCTTTCGCCTGTCAGCATGGATTCATTGCATGAAAGCCGCACCGCCGTGCGCACGGTGCAGTCGGCTGCAATGCGGTCGCCGGCCTCCAAAACAAGCAGATCGCCCGGTACCACCTGCCGCGCATCAATTTCCCGCAGCTTGCCGCCGCGCAGCACATGCGCCGTCGGAGCCGCCAGCTCCTGCAGAGCCTCAAGCGTTTTTTCCGTGCGGTATTCCTGCAGAAAGCCCATTACCGCATTGATCAGCACGACCAGAATGATCGTGACCGCTTCGGCTCCTTCCCCCAGAAGCACCGAAACAATCGTCGCCCCGGCCAGGATCAGGATCATCAGATCCTTGAACTGCGAAAAAAACATGGCGGCCACATTGGTCTGTTTTTTGTTTCCGAGTGTATTTTCACCGGCCTGCTTCAGGCGGTGCTCCGCCTGTGCCTGTGTCAACCCCGCAGCTGTTTGCAGCATTTGCTTCTCTCCCTTTTTTTCGGCAAAACGGCCGTGATTTCAATAAATCGTATGAATGTGCCGCGCCGGGTATGCGCCGTCTTTCACGCTGACGCGCTCTTTTCCATACGATATGGAAAGCGGTGGAATCCTTCCCCGCCTGAATATGCAGCGCAGACAGACGCTTTGTATTTCCTGCGCTGAAAGGAGAGATGTTTCATGGAACAGGGCACACTTTTTATCAAGCTTTTGTCGGCGGAAGGCGCGTTTCCCGTACCCGGCAGCATTGTCATCTCGCAGACCGAAAACGGCAAACGTATATTTGAGCTGAAAATCGAAACCGATTCCGACGGCCTTGCGCCGGTCGTGACGCTGGACGCTCCGGACCGCTCCATTTCGCTCGATCCGGAAAGCACCGAGATCCCGTATGCCGCCTATGATGTGGAGGCAACCGCCGCGGAATATGCGCCGGTGCTGATCGAAGGCGTGCAGGTGTATTCCGGCGTTGAATCGTATCTGCCGATCAGCATGATCCCGGTTTTTTCCGCCGGCGATCTTTCCCCGGATGCGTTCACGTCCGACACGCGCAGCGTTTCCGGCGCTGCCGATCAGCAGCTGGTGCATTACACGATCCCGCAGCCTGCGCTGACCGCTGCTTCTGCCTCCGGCCCGCAACCGCGCGGCGTGTGCAGTTCGCAGCCGCTTGTGCTGGATAAGGTGTTCATCCCCGAATACATCACCGTGCATCTGGGCAAGCCGCAAAGCTACAACGCAAACGAAACCGTCAGCTTTCCGTACTACATCAAGAACGTATGCTCCAGCGAAATTTACCCCACATGGCCCGAAAACGCGCTGCGTGCCAACATCTATGCGCAGATCTCGCTTGCGCTCAACCGTGTTTTTACTGAATGGTATCCCAGCAAGGGTTACAGCTTCAACATCACGAACTCCACACAGTACGACCAGTATTATGTTTCCGGACGCAATATCTTTACGAACATCAGCCGCATCGTGGATGAAATTTTCAACACCTATCTGCGGCGCATGGGCGACTTTGCCCCGTATTATGCCGAATACTGCAACGGCACCTCCGTCACCTGCAGCGGCATGAGCCAGTGGGGCACCGTCACGCTTGCCAATCAGGGGCTTACGCCGATCCAGATCCTGCGCCATTATTACGGCAGCAATTTTGAGCTTGCCACAACCACGGACATCCGCTCGATCCCTTCTTCGTATCCCGGCACTCCGCTGCGCATCGGCAGCACCGGAAATTCCGTGCGCATCATGCAGCGCCAGCTCAACCGCATCGGCAAAAACTATCCCAATATCCCGCAGCTTGCGCTGGACGGCGTCTACGGCCCCGGCACGGCAGACGCGGTGAAAATCTTCCAGCGGCAGTTCAACCTGACAGCGGACGGCGTCGTCGGCAAAAAGACGTGGTACAAGATCAGCTACATCTATGTGGCGGTCAAGAAAATGGCAGAGCTTGTCAGCGAATCCGAACCGTACCCCGACAACAGCGGCAATTCCAGCGGAAGCGGCACCGGCACGCTGCGTCAGGGCGCCGTCGGATCGGAGGTAGCCGCCGTGCAGTATTATCTTTCCTACCTTGCGCGCACGTTCTATCCTTCCATTCCCGTCATCGTCCCCGACGGCATCTTCGGGCCGGACACCACCTCGGCTGTCCGCGCATTCCAGCGCACCTTCGGGCTTTCCGTGGACGGCATCGTCGGCCCCGCAACCTGGGGCACCTTGGAAAAGCAGTTTGAGATCGCCTATGACGACAACAACCCCAACAGCTATTTCGGCGCCTATCCCGGCATTGTGCTGCGCGAAGGCTCGCGCGGGCTGCGCGTACAGCAGATGCAGTTTTATCTGCTTTCGCTGCACTATTCCTATTCCGACATCCCCCGCATCCGGGCAGATGGCATCTACGGTCCCAACACCACTGCGGCTGTCCGCGCATTCCAGCGCACCTTTGGGCTTGCCGCCGACGGTGCTGTCGGCCTGATCACTTGGACGGAGCTTTACTCCGTATACAGCCAGCAGAACGCGCGCATCCTTGTCGATGAAGAGATCCCCGCCTATCCGGACCGCATCCTGTCCGTCGGCAGCTCCGGGCGCTCGGTCCTCGGGGTGCAGACGTATCTGAACGTCATTTCGCGCAAATACGGTTCGATCTCACCTTCCACCCGTTCCGGCCTGTACGGCGCCGGCACCGAAGCGTCCGTGCAGCTGTTCCAGCGCGAATTTTCCCTGCCCGAAACCGGGCGCGTGGACGAAGACACCTGGGACGGCATTTATTCCGAATATCAGAAAACGCTTCTGCCGGAACATCTGGAAACACGCTTCATCAATGTGGGGTATCCGGATTTCCCCGTCAAGGTCGGCTCCACCAACATCTATGTGCGCACCGCACTGTATTACTACGATATGATCGCCGCATTCGATCCGCTTTTGCGCCCCGTGCCGATCACCGAGACCTTCGATCTTGAGGACCGCGCCGCCATTCTGGAATTTCAGCGCACCCGCGGCATTCCCGCCACCGGAATCGTCGATGCCGAGACATGGGCCGTCCTGTACAACCAGTATTACGCCGTCTACCGCATCCTGTACCCGGATTCCACCGACGCCGGCAGGGTGACTGCGCCCTACGAAACACTGTACCCCGGCAGCACCGGAATCGCCGTGGAGCAGCTGCAGGTCATGCTCAACACACTGAGCGCCTATTACTGCAATGTTGTGCCGGAGGATGTATCCGGCGTTTACACGGTAACGACCGAATCGAACGTCTTTGTTTTGCAGCAGGCGCTAGAGCTTCCGATGACCGGCGAAACCGACCCCGTTACATGGGCAGCCATTACCGCTCTTTACAACAGCGTATCCTCCGCGCGCAGCAGCGGCAGTGAAGCGGGCGGCGACCTTTACACCGTGCAGTATCCGTGCCGCACGATCGACATGGTGCGCGGTGTGACGCTGACGGCAACCTGCCCGGAGCCGACGGCTCCCGCCGTACAGGAAGGCGGTGAAAAGGCTTCCGGCTGCGGATGCTGCGCCTGTTCGCCCGATTGCTTGTGATTCTTTTGACAAAAAACATCCTGTTTTTACGCACAATCCGATCAATTCGACAAAAAAATAAAAAAGGCAAAAAGTATGTCTATTTTGTCGAACTTTATGTTACAATGTAGTAGAGCGTGTCCGGTGTTTTTCGCACCGGAACAATAATTGCAGTACAGGTTTGAACAATATATTGAGGAGTGTGCGTTTTCATGGTGAAAGCCAAAACAAGTGCAAAAGAATTTTTCAACGCTGCCGAACGCCTTGCAGATCTTGGTCTGATCGTCTGCCCCGGTGCAGAGGAACTTGCCGCAAAAATCGATCAGCATCTGCTGCGCTGGGCTCACGAAGCCGGTATTGAGCAGGACACTTTCATCATTGACAGTGAATGCCCCCGCTTTTCGTCCGGCGACGGCAAGGGTCTGATCCGTTCCACCGTGCGCGGCGATGATCTTTTCTTCATCGTTGACGTAGGCAACTACAATGAAAAGTACAAAATCTTTGGACATGAAAACTGCATGTCTCCGGATGACCATTACCAGAACCTGAAGCGCCTGATCCAGGCCACCAGCGGCAAGGCAAAACGCATGAGCGTCATCATGCCGCTTTTGTACGGCAGCCGTCAGCACCGCCGTTCCTACCGCGAAAGCCTTGACTGCGCTGTGGCTCTGCAGGAACTGCAGGCAATGGGCATTTCCAATATCGTAACTTTCGACGCACATGACCCCCGCATGCAGAACGCTGTTCCCCTTATGGGTCTGGATAACGTGATGCCCACCTATCAGGTGCTCAAAGCCATGCTGCGCGATCTGCCGGATCTGAACCTGGACCGCGATCACTTCATGGTCATCAGCCCGGATGAAGGCGCCATGAACCGCAACATGTACTACGCTTCCGTTCTTGGCGTAAACCTCGGCATGTTCTACAAGCGCCGCGATTATTCGCAGGTGAAGGACGGCCGCAACCCCATTGTTGCCCATGAATATCTGGGTGAAAGCGTGGAAGGCAAGGACGTGTTCGTTTCGGACGACATCATCTCCTCCGGCGAAAGCATGCTGGATATCGCCTATGCGCTGAAAAAGCAGGGTGCAAAGCGCATCTTTGCAAACGCAACCTACGCAATCTTCACCAATGGTCTGGAATCCTTCGACAAGGCATATAAGGAAGGCATGATCAGCGGCGTGTTCGGTTCCAACCTCACTTACCGCACTCCGGAGCTGCTGGAACGCGAATGGTTCCACGAGGTAGACGTTTCCAAGTATATCGCCTACTTCATTGCGGCACTGAACCACGATCTTTCCGTCGGCGCGATCATCGATCCGCATGAAAAGATCCGCGCTCTGCTGGACCGCACCCAGAAAAACAAATAATTTTCCCGTTTTTTCGCAGCCGTTGTCTTCGGACAGCGGCTGCTTTCTTTTTTGTCCGTAGTACAAAACCGGCACAAACCCCGCGGTTTTGAAATACGATAAAAAACGGACGGCTCTCCGCTTCGGAAAGCCGTCCGTTCTCTTTTTTCAGCTGTGCTGCAGTCAGATCCCCTGTTCGATTTCTCCCGCCTTCTGCAGCGTCCATTTTGCAATGCCCGGGCCGACAAGCTCATAAATCAGCGTGCCGCAAAGCACCACGGCGCGAATGACCTCCGCATACTGCGGGACGACCTGCTGTGCCACGACCGTAAGCCCGATCGCAACGCCCGCCTGCGGGATCAGCGCCGGGCCAAGCCAGCGGCGCACATTGCTCTCCGCCTTCATGATATAAGCGCCGAACCATGCGCCGCACATCTTGCCGATGACGCGCACGATCACATATACCACGCCCACAAGGCCGATCGAGGGCAGGATCGAGAGATTCAGCCCTGCGCCGGAAAGGACGAAAAACATCATAAAGATCGGCGGTGTGATATCATCGCACAGCGACATGATCTCGCTGGAATTTTTGCACAGGTTTGCAAAAACCGCACCCATTGCCATCGTCATCAGCAGAGCCGAAACATGCAGCCGGTTTGCCGCCGCCGCGGTGAACAGCACCATGGCAATGGCAAGCACCATGCGGTTTGCGCGTGTGCGGAACAGCCGCAGCAGCAGCGTAAGCACAGCGCCGAGCGCGCCGCCCGCCGCAAGCGCGACCACGATTTCCAAAATCGGCTTGAGGATGCTCGTCAGCAGCGATACCTCTGCCGTACTTGTCAGCGTCTGCGCAACCGCCACCGAAATGCCGAACGCGATCAGCGCGGTGGCGTCGTCTATGGCAACCACGCTCAACAGCGTTTCGGTCACCGGCCCGCGTGCGCGGTACTGTTTGATGACCATGATCGTTGCCGCCGGAGCCGTTGCTGCGGCAATTGCGCCGAGCACAAGCGAAAACGGCAGGGTCTGCCCTGCACAAAGCAGACCGAGCGTGACGAAAATAACCGCCACAAAGCTTTCAAAAATCGCAATGACGATCGGCGTCATGCCGACACGCTTGAAATATTCCAGCTTAAATTCGCTGCCGATCGAAAACGCAATAAATCCAAGCGCCACATCCGATACAAGCGAAAGCTGTGTCACCGCATCCGCGGAAAGCAGCCCCAGCACCGACGGGCCGATGATCAGGCCTCCGATCAGATATCCCGTTACATCCGGCAGTTTAAAATAGCGAATGATCTTTGCAAACAAAAGCCCGCTGAACAGCAGAACGGCAAAGCTCATCAATACATCCAGTTCCATTCTTCATTACCCCATACCATCCGAAGGAACCGTTCCTTACTGGATGCCTTTCACAAAATCCACCGGGATCGTAAACACGATGCCGCTGTTGGGCGCATCAAAGCTGCCGGCAACCGATTCGATCGCCTTTACGGCACGCTCTACGTCTTCATCCTTCAGAACCATAAATACGGTGCGGTTTTCTTCGCGGTCAGGCTCCATCATCGCGCGGAGCGAACCGAGAAACGACCCCTCAAAATATTTATCCAGCGTCATCGCCATACCCCGGCTGGAAAGCACCGTTGCGCCGCGCAGGCCCTCGTGTTCCAGCTTGTTCAGAACCGGCTCCAGTTTTTCTACCCGGTTGAGCACAAAAAGCAGCATTTTCATTTTTATCTGTCTCCCTTCTTTTTCAATCAATACACAATCAAGTATAGCACTCTGCCGTGTAAAAAAAAAGGGTTCGATCCGGATATTTGACAAAACAGCGCCGCGGGACGGACTGCCTGCGGCGCTGTTTTCTTATTCCATGCTTTATTTGATATAGATGTGGCGCGGAAGCCCGTCCACATAGATCGGCGTCAGTTCTGCCTGGATCAGCGGGCGCGCATAGCTCAAAAAGCCCTCCGTCACGCCAAAGCCGTCCGGCGTGATCCATTCTGCCGGGACTTTCTTTTCATAGTTTGCGATCGAATGGATGTCCGAAAGCTCGGTCGTGCACTGGTACGGATGATCCGACAGACGGTGGAACCCCACCATTTGTCCGGTGCGTCCCTCGTACGCCGCCGTAACGGCCGCGCCGCCGGCACGGTATGCTTCGGTGATATCCACGCGGCTTGTCACATGGCTGCTGCAGCGCTGCAGTGTGGAAAGTTCGATCCCGCGCGCCTTGATGCCCAGGCGGCGCGAAATCTCGTTTGCAAGAAAACGTCCGGTGCCCGTCAGGATCCTGTGGCCGAAATCATCCTCATTGCCCAGATTTTCCGCAAGCTCGCACACATAGCGTCCGTCCGCAAGACGCACACCTTCGGAAACGGCGATCACGGTTGCGGGCTTTTCCCGCTGCAGCTCTTCCACCCGCGCCATAAAGCGTTCCAGATCAAAGATCGTTTCCGGCAGGCAGATCATGTCCGCACCTTCGCAGTCTTCTGCTTTTGCAAGCGCAGCTGCGCCGGTAAGCCAGCCCGCGTTGCGGCCCATGATTTCCACGACTGTCACGTTGCGCATGCCGTACACAAGGCTGTCGCGCGTCAGCTCTTTCATCACCGTGCCGATGTACTTTGCCGCCGAACCGTAGCCGGGGGTGTGATCCGTGCCGGTGAGGTCGTTGTCGATCGTTTTCGGGACACCGATAAAACGGATATCACTGCCGACCGACGCCGCATAGTCCGAAAGCTTTGCGATCGTATCCATGCTGTCATTGCCGCCGATATAGAAAAAGTATCCGATATCCAGCTTTTTCAGGATCGCGAACAGACGTTCAAATGTTTCCGGTTCTTTAGCCGGATCGGGCAGCTTATAGCGGCAGGAGCCGAGATACGAGGACGGGGTGCGTTTGAGCACTTCGATATCAAGCTGATCGCGCAGCGTTTCCGAAAGATCGACATACTGTTCATCCAAAAGACCTTTGACGCCGAAGCGCATGCCGTACACGGTCTGTGCACCGCAGCTTTTCGCCGTCTGAAATACGCCCGCAAGGCTTGAATTGATAACAGCGGTCGGCCCGCCGCTCTGTCCGACAATCGCGTTTTTACCCATGTTTTTCTCCTTTTTCCCGCGCTTTGCCAAAAGGGCAAGCGCACCGCTTGTTTTCCGTCCCGCACAGGATGTCCGTTCCGGTTTTTATTCCTTATCCAGTATATCACGCCGCCGCATCATCCGACAACGGTGTTTTCGTCTTTTCCCGCCGTGTTTGGATATTTCCCGCGTTTTTGCGCACAGTAACAGCGAGGTGATAATACAATGAGTATATTGAGTGATTTTTATAACAAAAATGCACCCGATAAACCCAACGACGTACACGATCTGCCCGAATTTCCGCAGATCCTGTCCGATGCTGCCGGCCGCAGCAGTGAGCACGCGCATTTTCCCACACTGCACGGCGCAAACGTCTTTGTTTCGCCCGATGCCTGCGGCATGCGTGTGCCCGATTTCCCCGATGCACCTGATACAGTCGGCGTACCGGCGCCCGAATTTCCCGATGCACCCGATACAGACGGCATACCGCTGCCCGAATTTCCCGATGCACCCGATACAATCGGCGTACCGCTGCCCGAATTTCCCAATGCACCCGGCAGAAATGATCTGCACACGCCGGAATATGGCGATGTGCCCGACAAAGGCACATCGCTGACGCCCGACGCGCGCCGCCGCATGCAGTCCATGGCGGAAGGCCAGCTGCATCCTGCACTGTACTATACGCCGGATCAGACAACGCCCTCCGATTCCGGCGTATGGGAAAGCCGCAGCACCGTTGACGCCAAGCTGAACGACCGGGAGGAATTTCCGTTCGGATAAGTGCACTGCAAACGCACTTGCCGTGCCGCAGGAGAACGCGCCGCGGCGGCGTGTCTGTCTGCCGGAAATGCCGCACTTTCAGCGCGCATTCCTGTAAAGCAGTTCTGCTTCACAGCTTTCCCGCACAGCCGGTAAAAAAGTCCTGCCGCAAGGCAGGGCTTTTTTATTGACATCAAAAAACGGAAAGAGTATGATAAATACACTGTTTTCCATTGTCAGGCAGCATCTTTTAAAACGGCGTTTTGCGCCGGGTGCCGTCAGAAACCGGCATTTCAAACGGGAACACCCGCAGCGCTTCTGCCCCGCCTGACGCCGAAAAAGGAAAGCTTCTGAAGGAGGAATTTCTTTGAAACGAAACGGATTGCGTTTCCTAACCCTTATTTTCTGTCTGCTGTTTGTCCTTACCGGCTGCGGCGTACCGGTCACCGGTGTGCTCAACGGCCCCAACCCATTCGGTGACCCCGAAAAGACCGAACTGCTCAACAAGCTGCTTGAAACCGTCGAACCGGAATACAACACCGGCTGGCCGGAAAACGCTTTCACCGCCCACATTCCCTGCCCCGAAGTCGGAACGGTCGATCATATTTACGATTATTCCCCCGCCGGGCGCTTTGAAGTCGCGCTGAA
This sequence comes from Ruthenibacterium sp., assembly GCA_020025235.1. Classification (GTDB taxonomy): domain Bacteria; phylum Bacillota; class Clostridia; order Oscillospirales; family Ruminococcaceae; genus Ruthenibacterium. Next base: position 22,600 of record JAHHSL010000016.1, on the reverse strand, counting down.
TGAAATCACACAGGAACAGGCCAAAGCCTACATCGACCAGCTGGACGATAACGGCTGGGCGGTCATCGCTTCGTCCGAGGAAGAATATTCCGCCGGCACGATGCTGAAAAAGGACGACGAAGAGGTGTATTTGAACATAGCCTTTTCCGATAACGCCATAGGTATTCTGATCACGGACGAATCCCTTGCAACGGATTTTCCGGAAAGCGAAGAATAAAGATCCGCACCTGCGGATCTTGGCAAGCGAAGTAAAAAAGCTGTGTGCAGACACAAGTCTGCACACAGCTTTTGTTTTTGTATCGGGTTCGTTCAGCGGCTGCCCTTATCGTAGGGGATGCCCTCTGCACGCGGAGCCATAGAATTTTTGCTGGTGAATGCCAGAACGATCAGCGTTGCAATATACGGGATCATCTTATAGATATCGTTCGGGATGCCGAGGTTGGCAAGGAACGGGATGCCCGAATATGCGGATGCGATCGTTTTCATCAGGCCGAAGAAGAACGCGGCAAAGAGGATGCGGCTCGGGCGCCACTGACCGAAAATCAGAACTGCCAGCGCAAGGAAGCCGTAGCCGGCAACGGATGCGTTGAAGTTCGTGGAGGTCGGGACAATAAAAATCAGGCCGCCCATACCGGCCAGTGCGCCGGAAATGGCAACGCCCGCATAGCGCATTTTATACACGTTGATGCCGACGCTGTCCGCCGCCTGCGGATGTTCGCCGCACGAACGCATGCGCAGACCGAAACGTGTTTTGTACAGCACGATTGCCGATACGATCAGGATCAAAAATCCAAGGTACGTCGTGATATACGTATTGCGGAAGAACATCGGGCCGATCACCGGGATATCACCCAGGACAGGCACGCTTTTGATGCGGAACGTGTTGTTGAACGGGATCTGCTGCACGCTGCGGATCATACGGGCGGCGAAAATCGCAAACGCCGGTGCGAACATATTGATTGCCGTGCCGCTGATGACCTGATCGGCTTTCATGTTAATGGCGGCATACGCATGCGCCATAGAGACGATCACGCCCACCGCCGCTGCAATCAGGCAGGCGATCAGAAGCAGAAGCTGCGGCTGGATGCCGATGCGCAGGCTCTGCATCACGTTGATGAACAGGATGCCCGAAAAAGCACCCATGATCATAATACCTTCCAGTGCGATATTGACGATACCGCTGCGTTCACTGAACATGCCGCCCAGTGCCACGATCAAAAGCGGAATCGAGAAGAACATTGTCTGCTGGACAAGAAAGTACCATGTATTCATTCAGCGCCGCCTCCTTCCTCTGTTTGAGCATTTGCATTCGGGCGTGCGGTTTTATCCTCTTTGCGCTTTGCCACACGCTCCACGATGCCGCGCAGCAGCAGCGAGAAGGCCGCAAAATAGATAACAACCGAAATGATGATGTCGATGATCTGCGGCGCAAAGCCGTAAACCTGCATGCTGAAGCCGCCCTGATTGAGATAGGCAACAAACAGACCCGAAAAGATGATCCCGATCGGGTTATTCAGGCCAAGCAGCGAAACCGAGATGCCGTCGAAGCCTTCGGCCGCCAGAACGTCCAGAACTTCGATGCTTTTGCCCGCGCCGGCAAGATACAGGCATGCGCCGCCCAGACCGGCCAGTGCACCTGCGATCACCATGGAAAGCACGATGCTGCGCTTTTCATTGATGCCCGCATATTTTGCGGCGTCACGGTTCAGGCCGCAGGCTTTCAGCTCGTAGCCGAACTTCGTCTTTTCAATCAGGAAATAAACGATAACACCGGCAAGGATCGCCACCAGGATACCGGCGTTGACGCTCGAGGACGTTGTGCCGGTGCGGAAGATCTTATCCATGCCGAGCTTGGGCGCATTGGCGTTGGATGCAACCGCCATGGACTGGTTTTTCAGCGAATCGAACACCGTCAGCTGAACCAGGAAGTTCACCATATACATACCGATGTAGTTCATCATGATGCACGCGATGACCTCGTTCACGTTGCACAGCGCTTTCAGGATGCCCGGCACCATGCCCCACAGCCCGCCGGCCAGCATAGCCGCCAGCAGGCAGACGATCCACAAAAGCGGGCCGGGAATAAAGCTGCATTTGACGCCGATCAAAATCGCCACATATGCGCCCACGATAAACTGTCCGGACGCGCCGATGTTAAAAAGGCCCGTCTTGTTGGCAAAGCCGACCGAAAGGCCGGTCAGGATGATCGGGGTGGCGCCGTACAGCACCTGCCCGATGTTTTTCATGCTGGAAAAGCCGCCTGTCAGGATCGCGCCCAGCCCCCAGAACGCTTTTGCGGGGTCTGCGATCAGCAGAACGATAAAGCCGACCAGAAGGCCGCAGAGAATTGCCAGAAGTGACGCCATGAAATTGGAAAAGCCGGGCTTTTCCGTGAGGCGCTTGTGCTGCTGTGTGTTTTTCATTGCACGTTCCTCCTCTTCGAGCCCGCCATATAAAGACCCAGCTCCTGAACTGTAATTTCTTTCGGATCAAGGTCCGCAACGATCTCGCCCTCATACATCACAAGGATGCGGTCGGAAAGCTGCATGACTTCGTCCAGTTCCAGGCTGACCAGAAGGATGCCCTTGCCTGAATCGCGCTCTTCCACGATCTTTTTGTGGATGTATTCGATTGCGCCGACGTCAAGGCCGCGCGTCGGCTGCACCGCGATCAGGATATCGGGGTTGCGGTCGATTTCGCGCGCGACGATCGCCTTCTGCTGGTTGCCGCCGGACATGCTGCGGGTGATCGTTTTTGCACCCTGACCGGAACGGATATCAAAGCTGCCGATCAGCTTGTCCGCATACTGATAGATCGCATCGTACTTCAAAAAGCCGTTTTTGCAAAAGCGCGGCTCAAAGTAATTCTGCAGCACAAGGTTATATGCAAGGTTGTAATCCAGCACAAGGCCGTGACGGTGGCGGTCTTCGGGGACATGACCCAGGCCGCCCGCATTGCGCTTGCGGATCGGCATATGCGTGATGTCCTGTCCGTTCATCGTCACCGTGCCGGAGGTCGGCTCCACAAGGCCCGTCAGCGCATAGACAAGCTCGGTCTGGCCGTTGCCGTCGATACCCGCCACGCACACGATTTCGCCCTTGCGCACGTCAAAGCTGACATGGTTGACCACGTTTTTGCCGGTGCCGTGCGATTTTACACACAGCTCGCGCGCGGAAAACACCACGTCGCCGGGGTTTGCGGGCGTTTTATCCACGTTCAGGTTGACCTTGCGGCCGACCATCATCTCGCTCATTTCTTCTTTCGATGTCGAAGCCACATCCACCGTGCCGATGTACTTGCCTTTGCGCAGCACGGTGCAGCGGTTTGCAACCGCTTTGATCTCATTGAGCTTATGCGTGATGAACAGGATGCTCTTGCCTTCGCTGACAAGCTCCTTCATGATCTTCATCAGTTCTTCGATTTCCTGCGGCGTCAGAACAGCGGTCGGTTCATCAAAAATCAGGATCTCATTATCGCGGTACAGCATCTTCAGGATCTCAACACGCTGCTGCATGCCGACGGTGATATCCGAAATATACGCATCGGGGTCGATGCTCAGGCCATAGCGTTCCGAAAGCGCCATGACCTTTTCGCGTGCCGCATCCATTTTCAAAAAGCCGTGCTTTGTGGTTTCCACACCCAGAATGATGTTTTCCAGCACGGTAAAGTTATGAACCAGCTTGAAGTGCTGATGCACCATGCCGATCCCCAGACGGTTTGCGTCGTTCGGATCGTTGATCTTCACCACTTCGCCGTTCTTTTTGATCACACCCTGTTCCGGCTGATACATACCGAAAAGGACGCTCATCAGGGTGGATTTGCCTGCGCCGTTTTCACCGAGCAGCGCATGGATCTCGCCTTTTTTGAGCTGCAATGTCACGTTGTCGTTTGCGATGATGCCCGGAAACTCCTTGGTGATATTACACATCTCAATGATATATTCGTCCATATAGTCACTCCTATGCTTTTGATTTTGCAAAAAGCAGCTGTACGACATTTGACTGATTGCTGTGCGGAACAAACAGCTGACTGCCGAACTCCGTTATCTGTCGGGAATGTACCGCCGCTGGCACATTCCACGCATGCTTATTGTTATTATACCATTTCCCGCCCGGTTGCGCCACAAAAATTTTTGCATTCTGACGAATTGCTTTGCTTGACTTATCGCTCTGCGGCGGTTTACACTGGACTTAGTACAGCTTACAGAAAGGAAATGACACCATGGCAGATAAAACGATCGTCGGCGTGCAGGCGTCGAGCCTGCGCGACTTTTTGCAGACGCCGGATTCCCTGTGCGAAACACTCAAGCGGCTTTTTGCAATGGGCTACCGCTTTGTGCAGATGCAGTGGTGGAACCCGCAGCTTGAACCGGAATTTGTCGCACAGGCCGTGCGGGATTCCGGCCTTGTGTGCATCGGCACGCAGGATTTTTACGAAAACGTCCGCGCGGATTTTGCCCGCATCCTGCGCCTGAATGAATTATGCGAAAGCCGGTGCGTGTGCATCAGCCGTATTCCCGCCCCGGCGCTTTCCCGCAGCCGCGTCCTGGATTTTGCGCAGGAAATTCTTCCCATGGCGCAGGAACTGCAAGCGCGCGGCATGACGCTTGCATTTCACCCGCATGCGCGGGAATGGGCGCCCGTTGACGAAAACGATCCGGATTTCACCTTTGTGGATCTTCTGCTGGAAAATACTCCCGATAATGTCACGCTCGGGCTGGATCTCTACCATACCGGCCACGCAGGGCTGCGCGCCGAAGATATTCTGCACCGCTTTGCAGGACGCATTGATTTTGCGCATTTCAAGGATTACATCATCCGAAAAGACGGGACGGAGGCTCTCGTTCCCGTGGGACAGGGGCAGACCGACTGGACGGACGCGGTGCACGCCTGCATGGAAACCCGCGTTCCGTGGGTGCTGACGGAGCAGGAGCGCTGGGAAAAGGATGCATTCATCTGCATGCAGGAAAGCCTTGCCTTTATGCAGGCGCAGGGCTTCCCGACCGAATAACGCTTCGCAGGCCGGATTTCCCGCCGTTTGCTCTGCACCTGCAAGACTGTATCCGGCGGCGCAGCCGCTGCACCCCGCCGCATGCGGCAGACAGTCTTTACGCTTTCCTTCAAAAACGCCGTGCGGCCTTCCGGCTGCACGGCGTTTTTTCAGCGTATCTTTTTTCCGTCCAGCACGGCGCTTTGCAATGCGTCGCCCTGATAGCACAGCTTGAGCGAAAAGAACGGGCGGTTTTCCTGCAGCAGCCGCAGGAAGATACGGTCGCCCTCCCAGAGCGTCAGCTCGTACAGCGCATCCTTTTTGATCCACGCAAGCTCGCCTTCTTCGCACTCGGTCTGCGTTCCCTCAAACTGTGAAGCCGTAAACAGATGCATATACTCCGTCTCGTACCGGTCGGAGACAAACGTGACGATCCCGCGATAGCGGTATTCCGTCAGTGTCAGTCCGGTCTCCTCGCGCACTTCGCGCAGCACACAGTCCTCCGGGCTTTCCCCGTCTTCAAATTTTCCCCCGACACCGATCCATTTATCCTTATTTTCGTCGTTTTCTTTCTTCACGCGGTGCAGCATCAGATATTCATCGCCGCACTCGATATAGCAGAGTGTTGTATTCTTCATATTCATCCCCCTTGCCCCATTGTACCATATCTGCCGGAAAAATCACGCTCCGTATGCAAAAAAGCGGCGCCCGATGCAAAGCATCAGACGCCGCCTTTCTATTTTGAACGTATATGGATTACTGGTTGTCCTTGGTCTTGATGTACTCGTCGATCGCCTTGGCGGCTTTTTTGCCTGCGCCCATGGCGAGGATAACCGTTGCAGCGCCCGTGACAGCGTCACCGCCTGCATAAACAGCATCGCGCGTTGTCAGGCCGTCGTCACCGTTGGTGATGATGCAGCCGTGGCTGTTTGTTTCAAGGCCCGGGGTGGTGCTGCGGATCAGCGGGTTCGGGCTGGTGCCGATCGACATGACCATGCTGTCAACTTCCAGCACAAATTCGCTGTTTGCCTTTTCGATCGGACGGCGGCGGCCGCTTGCGTCCGGCTCGCCCAGTTCCATTTCAACGCAGCGCATGCCGCACACCTTGCCCTTTTCATCGCCCAAAACCTCGACCGGGTTGGTCAGGGTCTTGAAGATGATGCCTTCTTCCACTGCATGCTCCACTTCTTCGCGTCGTGCGGGAAGTTCTTCCATGCCGCGGCGGTATACGATGTATACGTTTTCAGCGCCCAGACGCTTTGCGCAGCGGGCTGCGTCCATGGCAACGTTGCCGCCGCCGACGATCGCCACGTTCTTTGCGTGCTGGATCGGGGTCTTTGCGCCTTCCTTGTAGGCCTTCATCAGGTTGATGCGGGTCAGGAATTCGTTTGCGGAATATACGCCGTTCAGGCTTTCGCCCGGGATGCCCATGAAGCGGGGCAGGCCTGCGCCGGAGCCGATGAACACGGCTTCGTTGCCCATATCGAACAGTTCGTCAATGGTGATCGTCTTGCCGACGACGACGTTCGTCTCAACGTCAACGCCCAGCTCCTTCAGGCCTTCGATTTCCTGACGGACGATTTCCTTCGGCAGACGGAATTCCGGAATGCCGTAAACAAGAACGCCGCCTGCGGTGTGCAGTGCTTCGTACACAGTTACCTTGTAGCCCAGCTTTGCAAGATCGCCTGCTGCGGTCAGGCCGGAAGGACCGGAACCGATAACGGCAACCTTGTGGCCGTTGGATGCCGGGACCTCTGCCTTTTCGGTGCTGTGGGTGCGGTGCCAGTCTGCAACAAAGCGTTCCAGACGGCCGATGCCGACGCTTTCCGCCTTGATGCCGCGCACGCATTTGCCTTCGCACTGATTTTCCTGCGGGCAGACACGGCCGCACACTGCGGGCAGTGCGCTGGATGCGCTCAGCACCTTATAGGCGCCTTCCAGATCTTCTTCCGCAACCTTTTTGATAAAGCCGGGGATGTCGATGTTGACCGGGCAGCCGGCAACACACGGATGATTGCGGCAGCCAAGGCAGCGCTTTGCTTCGTTGACAGCCATTTCGTATGTGTAGCCGAGTGCTACCTCTTCAAAGTTTTTATTGCGAACGTCCGGGTCCTGTACCGGCATCGGACATTTTTTCGGATCCATATTCGGCATAATTACTCGACCTCCTTTTTCAGCAGGTTGCAGCTGCTTTCTCTTTCATGCTGTTCAAAATCACGGTACATCGAACCACGGTGCATAGCCTCGTCAAAATCAACAAGGTGTCCGTCAAAATCCGGACCGTCTACGCATGCAAATTTCGTTTCTCCGCCAACGGTCAGACGGCAGCCGCCGCACATGCCGGTGCCATCGATCATGATCGGGTTCATCGAAACCGTTGTTTTGATGTTGTATTTCTTTGTCAGCTGGCAGACGAATTTCATCATGACAAGCGGTCCGATCGCGATCACTTCGTCATACTGGTTGCCATCGTCGATCAGCTTCTGCAGGGCGTTGGTCACAAGGCCCTTTTCGCCCCAGGAGCCGTCGTCGGACATCTTTACAACGCGGGAGGAAACAGCTTCAAACTCTTTTTCCAGGATCACAAGGTCTTCGTTGCGGAAGCCGATGATGCTGTGCACTTCAGCGCCCAGCTCATGCAGTTTTTTTGCCGTGGGGTATGCAATGGCGCAGCCCACGCCGCCGCCTACAACAGCCACTTTCTTCAGGCCGTCCAGCTTGCTGGGCGTGCCGAGCGGGCCGACGAAATCGACCAGACTGTCGCCTTCTTCCAGCGCATTCAGTTCCATGGTTGCGCCGCCGACGATCTGGAAAATGATCGTGACAGTGCCTGCTTCACGATCATAGTCTGCAACCGTCAAAGGCACGCGTTCGCCATCTTCCGATGCACGGAAAATAATGAACTGGCCGGGCTGAGCTTTTTTTGCCACCAGCGGAGCCTCGATGACCATTTTGGTCACGGTGGGGTTCAGCGGCGTTTTTTCAAGAATTTTGTACATACTAACGCAGTCCTCCTTATTTTTCCACCCTTGTGGTGCGGTGGGGGTATCTCTCAAAAAAGGCGCAGCCGCTGTTACACGGCTGCGCCATTTATATCGCAGCGCTTGCGCAGGCATTTCTGCCCGCAGGATGTGCCTTCGGCCCATTCAGGCCGCTGCCGGATATTCGATCCCTGAATTAGAAATCGACTTCCGTATCATAGTAGCAGCACTTAAGCAGCTTTTCCATTTCTTCCTGGGTGGGGATGCGGGGGTTGGAACCGGTGCATGCGTCGGCAATTGCATTCTTAGCAATTTCCGGCAGACGCTCCAGGAACACATTCTCCGGCACGAAGCCCTGCTCGCAGGGATAGGAATCTGCACCGTAGTTCTTGATGCACTGTGCAATGTTCAGCTTGTCGTTCATATCGCGAACGAACTTGATGAGCAGATCCACTTTTTCGTCGTCATTGCTGCCGCCGAGCTTGATGTAATCTGCAATTTCGCCGTAGCGCTTTTTCGCGGTGGGATCCTTTGCGTTGAACTTAATGACCTTCGGCAGGTACATTGCGTTTGCAGCGCCGTGGATGATGTGTGCGCCGTAATCCTGGAAAGCAGCGCCGGTCTTATGTGCCATGGAGTGAACGATGCCCAGCAGTGCGTTCGAGAATGCCATGCCGGCAAGGCACTGTGCATTGTGCATGCTGTCGCGCTTTGCCATGTCGCCTTCATAAGAACCGATCAGATCGCGCTGGATCATCTTGATCGCATGCAGTGCAAGAGGATCGGTGAAATCGCAGTTTGCAGTGGAAACATATGCTTCGATCGCATGGGTCAGTGCGTCCATACCGGTGTGGGCAACCAGCTTCTTGGGCATGGTTTCTGCCAGATCCGGGTCAACGATCGCAACGTCCGGGGTGATTTCAAAGTCAGCCAGCGGATATTTGATGCCTTTTTCGTAATCGGTGATAACAGAGAATGCCGTCACTTCGGTTGCCGTGCCGGAAGTGGAGGAAATTGCGCAGAAATGAGCTTTCTTGCGCAGTTCGGGCATGCCGAACACCTTGCACATCTCTTCAAATGTAATTTCGGGGTACTCGTACTTGACCCACATTGCCTTAGCGGCATCGATCGGGGAACCGCCGCCCATTGCAACGATCCAGTCAGGCTCAAACTCGCTCATCACGGCTGCGCCCTTCATAACAGTTTCAACGGAAGGATCCGATTCAATGCCTTCGATCAGCTTCACTTCCATGCCGGCCTGTTCCAGATAGCCGATCGCACGATCCAGGAAGCCAAATCTCTTCATGCTGCCGCCGCCGACGCAGACAACAGCCTTTTTGCCCTTCAGGTTTGCCAGTTCTGCAAGTGCACCCTTGCCATGATACAGATCACGCGGTAAAGTAAAACGTCCCATGTTGAAAACCTCCATTTTACGCTGTTTTTCAGCGTAAATTATTTTTGTGTTTGTAGCAACACTTTCACTTGTAAGAGGATGTTATTCTTCCCATAAGCTCTGTTAAAATTTTATCACTTTATTTTTTCTGTGGGTAATGTATAATAGGAATAGGAAGTATATGTTTTGAGCATATCATACAGAATGGAGGGCAATCGTTTATGAATCTTCAGCAGCTACGATATTCCATAGCGGTAGCGGAATCCGGTTCGATCACCGCAGCTGCAAAAAACCTTTATATGGGGCAGCCCAACCTGAGCAAAAGCATCAAGGAGCTGGAAGCCGAAATCGGCATCCGTCTTTTCCGCCGCACTGCGCGCGGGGTTGCACCGACACCCGATGGCGAAAAATTCCTTGCCTATGCAAAAAACGTCCTTGAGCAGATGGATATCCTGGAAAGCACCTTTGCGCCGCAGGCTGTATCGGGCATTTCCCTTTCGATCGCCGTTTCGGGCGTGGGATATGCGGCGCACGCATTCAGCCGTTTTCTCAGCCGCGAAGGCGCTTCGCTTTTTCATGTGCAGTACCGCGAAGCGGAGCTTGCCTGCGTTTTCGATGACATCGCATCCGGTTTTGCCGATATCGGCATCATCCGATGCCCGGCAGATGACAGCGAAAGCGAGATCTATATGCGCCGCAACCGCATCATCTGCAAAACTCTCTGGGATTTCACCGCCGTGCTGCTTCTGGACAAAAATCATCCGCTGGCCGCTTGTCCCGAAATCGACATCGACATGCTGGACGAATATCCCGAGGTCATCTGCAATGAACCGTTCGTTTCGCTGGCCGAGCGCCGGTCTCCGCATCATGCCGCAAAAAGCCGCATTATGGTTTCCGACCGCAGCATCCTCAACGATATGCTGCACAACATCCGCGGCAGTTATATGTGGTCGGTTCCCATGCGCTCCGATATTCCGCATAACGCGGATTTCGTTCTGCGCGAATGTAAGGGCGCCCCGCGCATGCGCGATCTTCTGATCGGACGCTCCGGCGCGTTTACCGAAGCCGAAAACAGGTTCGTCGCCGCGCTGGAAAAGGCCCTTACGATCTTCAAGCCCTGATCGGTCTGCAGCGCACTTTTTGTTAAAGGAACGGAATCTCCTTCCGCACCCCCAAAAGGGGCCCGGCGTCGTTTGACGCCGAGCCCCTTTTTTGTATTTTGTTTTATTTTTCTTTGAATCCTGCGCTTTACAGCTTCCAGCTTACGGCAAGCTCCCTCTGGTTCACAAACCTGCGATAGATGCCATCCTCTGCAATCAGTTCCCTGTGGCTGCCTTTCTGAACGATTTTCCCCTGATCCATCACAAGGATCTGATCTGCGCTTTGCACCGTTTTCAAGCGGTGGGCGATCATGATAATGGTCTTTTCCCTTGTCAGTTCCTCAATGGCAGACAGCAGCTCCTGCTCGTTTTCCGGGTCTACATTCGCCGTTGCTTCATCTAGAATGATAATGGGAGAATCCTTCATCATCGCACGGGCAATGGACAGCCGCTGCCGCTCGCCGCCGGATAACGAGCCGCCGGATTCCCCGATCACCGTGTCATATCCATTGGGAAGCGCCATGATAAAATCATGACATCTTGCTTTCTTGGCGGCAGCGATCACGTTTTCCATAGGTGCATCCGGCTGCCCGAAGCGGATATTATTGGCAATAGTGTCCTTAAACAGATAAACATTTTGGAATACGAAGCTGAAGTTCTGCATCAATGCATCCATGCTGTACTCCTTGATGTTTCTTCCGCCCAGCATCACCGTGCCGCTGTCCACATCCCAGAACCGGGAAAGCAAATGGCACAGGGTGGTTTTGCCGCTTCCGGATGGGCCGACGATCGCCGTTGTGGTGTGCTGCGGGATCTCCAGTGAAACATCCTGAATGATTTTCTTTTCCCCGTAGGCAAAATCAATATGCTCTGCTTTTAAATCAAATGTGACAGGCTGTTCGTCAGCGCCGTCAATATCCATGGCGGGCAGATCCAAAATCTCGTTTGCCTGCCCGACACACAGATCCACAACTCGCAGCAAACCGGAATAGTTGCCTGCTTTTTCCAGTCCTTCCATAATGACGAAGGAGCAGATGACAAGCATGATGCAGTTCAATAGGCTCATGGTGCCGGCGGTATAAAAGAAAACCGCACCAACCGACATGCCGACACCGATCATCTTTGCGACGAAATTCTGCAATGTCATATAAGGGACCAGCACAAGCTCCATATCGACGTTTGCCTTTGCATTCGCGTCGATCGCCTGTTCCAGCTTTTGATTGTATTTCCCCGAAAGATGATAGGATTTTACCTCTGCGATCCCCTTGATATATTCCAATACCCTTTCGACGACGGATGCGTCGCTTCGGAGCTTTTGCTCCGAACAGGCCTGTGACGCCCGCTGCATCCGGATATTGACAAGCAGATAAATCAGCAGGCCGCATACGATGAGTACGCCGATCCTCCAATCGAAGAAAAACATCATGATCGTCACAATCGCCGTCAAAAAAACGCCGCCGGTCACGAACATGACAACTCGGGTTCCTACATCTGCCAGATTTTCCATGGTGTTTGTCGTGACAGAAGTGATTTTGCCCAGGCTGTTTTCATTAAAATAGCCCATGGGCAGATAGCGCATATGCTCTGCGATCTCCATGCGCTTTTCTGCCGCCGTTCCGTAGCCCGCCTCCGTTTGCAGCATGGTGGAAAAATAGTTGACGACCGAAGCCCCAAGAACGGACACCAGCATGATCGCAAAGGAAGCCCAGATCGCCGTACCGGTAACCTCGCCGTTTAAAATCGCCATCAGCATAACGCCGATCGCCGGGATTTTCAGCGCGCCGAACAAAGCGGAAACGATTCCCAGTACAATGGAACGGTAGAACTTTTTCCGGTTGTCATCGCTGCAGAAAGCAAAGAACCTGCGAAATGTCTTATACATTCTTTTCACCTCCGCACAGACTGTCTTTGGACGAAATATGGGCATTCCAAAGCTTTGCATACAGGGGGCTTTTGCTCAAAAGCTCCTCATGTGTGCCGGCCGCTTCGATATTCCCCTGATTGACAAGCACGATCTGGTCGGCATCCACAATGGTGGAAAGACGATGCGCAATGACGATCAGGGTCTTTCCCTGCACCAATTTTGCCACAGACGCCTGAATGATCGCTTCATTTTCCGGGTCCGTATAGGCGGTTGCTTCATCCAGAATGATGATCGGTGCATTTTTCAGCATGGCTCTGGCAATGCAGATCCTCTGCTTTTCGCCGCCGGACAGATGACTGCCGCCGCCGCCCACAACGGTATCAAAGCCGTTTTCCAGCCCCATGGTGAAATCCCAGCAGCCGCAGTCTTTCGCCGCCTGCTCCACCTGTGCATCGGTCGCATCCCGGTTTCCCATGCGGATATTCTCCCTGACCGTATCGTCAAACAGGAAATTATCCTGCGAAACATAGGCAACAAGATCGTGATACTGTCCCGCAGACAGCTTGCGGATATCCACTCCGCCGATCCGGATGCTGCCGTCTTTCACATCCCAGAAAGCGGCAATAAGCTTGGCAATGGTGGATTTTCCGCCTCCGGACGGGCCGACCAGCGCGTTTACCGTTCCCTCCCGGAAGGTCAGGTCGATCCCGTGCAGGACTTCCTTTTCATCGTATCCGAACCGCACTCCTTCCAGTTCGATCACGTTGTTTTTCATGCTGCCCTGTGCCGTTTCCGGGCGCGGCATTTCTTCTGCGTTGATAATGGAGGTCACTTCTCCGATCACGGTATTCAGCTTTGCAATATCATCCCCGAACGCCATGCAGTTCAGAATGGGCGTGATCAGCCCCATGGCAAGGATCATAATCAGGATAAAATCCGACACCGGCAAAGAGCCGTTTTTCACGAACAAACCGCCAATGGGCAAAACGGTGATCAGGGTTGCCGGCATGATGTTCATTGCAAAAGTGAAATAGACATTGTTTTTGCGCATCCATTCCACATAGCTGGCTGCGCCCTCTTTGGTTGTGGCCACAAATTTTTCATAGGAGCTTTTTGCCTTGCCGAAAACCTTGATGACCTCGATGCCGCCGATATATTCAACGGCTGTATCGTTGAGATTTTTGGTGGCGCGCACCGTGCGCTGATAGCTTTGTTCATAGCCGATCATCATGCACATGTAACAGGCCATTCCAATGGGGAATGTAATGAGAGAAACGAGCGCCATGCGCCAATCGACTGCAAACAGCACGATGAGCGCAGCCGCAACCGCACACAGATTACCCGTCATTTCGGGGATTATGTGTGCCAGAGTGGTTTCGATGCTGTCGATCCTTTCGACCAGGATATTTTTCAGGTTGCCGGAGCCGCGGTTTTGCACTTCTCCCAAAGGCATGCGTTCCAGCTTCAGCAAGCCGCGCTTGCGGATATTTGCCAGAACGGAAAAAGTGGCAGTGTGCGAAGCTGCGGTGGAGACCCCGTGGAACACCACACGCAGGACCCACGCCCCTGCTATCATCAGGAAATCCGTAAGGTATCCCCCGAAATCCATATCCCCGCCTATCAGCTTGCCGATGATATGTACCGCCGCAAGGAACGGGATCATCTGACAAACCGACCCGATCACAGCGCAGATCACGCTGAACCAATAGAACCTGCGTTTCTGTCCCGCAAATTCCATGATCCAGCCAAAGGTGCTTTTTTCCTTTTTCATTGTTTCCCTCCTTCAAAGTTGGAGCTGAAAAACGAATATACCGTTTCCAAGCCCTTTTGGTTCATGGGGCAGCATTCCTTCACTGCACCCTGTTCCAGATAAAGCACATGGGTGCAGCACTGCAAAATCAATTCCGGGTCATGCGTTACGATCAGCACTGTTTTCTGCCCTTGTAAGGAAGAAATCAGTTTGGCCGTCTGCTCCATATGGCGTCGATCCAGCCCGCTGGTCGGTTCATCAAACACGATCAGCGACTTGTTCGATACGATTGCAGATGCGATCGCCACCCGCTGTTTCTGCCCGCCCGAAAGGCTCATCGGGTGCCGCTGTGCAAGCCTTGTCAAATCCAGCTGTCGCAAAACCGATGCAAGCTCCGTTTCGTTTTGCTGCTTCATTCCCAGCCGCACTTCTTCCTCTGCGGATTCGCAGAACAGCTGGTGGTTTACATCCTGCATAACAAGATAGCTTTCTTTCAAAAGCTGTCTGCGGTGCAGCTTTTTCCCGTCTTTCACCGCATATCCACGGAACCGTTTTTCCAATCCGCACAGGCAATGCGTAAAGGTGGATTTTCCGGCGCCGTTGCTGCCGATGACCGCGATCACAGCCCCTTTCGGCAGAGCCAGTGCGGGGATCCGAAGGATCGGCTCTGCGCCGTAGGAAAATGAGAAATCCCGCAGTTCGATCGTATCCGCTGTTTCTGCACAGGGCTGCATGTGATCCGGAACTTCCAAGCCAAGAGTGCGGAGCCCCATTTGCAAAATCTGTTCTTTCGGCAGTGAATAGAACTCCGCCGCCGGCAGATCCATTGTGATTTTGCCGTTTTGAAGATATACCACGCGGTCGCATATCTCCGCAAGCCAGTACAAGCGGTGTTCCGCAAGGACGATGGTCTTTCCCTTTGCTTTCCAAAGCCGTATCGTTTCTTTCAGTTCGTCTATCGCATGAACGTCCAGATTGGAGGTCGGCTCGTCCAGCACAAAGACATCCGGCGAAAGTGCCGATACGGACGCACAGGCTATTTTCTGCTTTTCACCGCCGGACAGTTCAAAAATGTCCCGGTCCAGCAGGGGCCGGATATTCAGCTCCTGCACCGTTTGGCTGATTCGGCTGTGGATCTCCTGTTCGGGCATCCCCATATTCTCGCAGCCGAAGGCCAGTTCACTGGTGGTATCGACGCAGAAAAACTGACTTCTGGGGTTCTGGAACACACTGCCCACGATCCGGGCTGTTTCATACAGTTCGGCTTTTGTGATATTCAGGCCGTTGACATGCACGCTCCCCCGCAGGCTGCCCTCATAATAATGAGGGATCAGCCCGTTTATAAGGCGGGTAAGGGTCGTTTTGCCGCAGCCGGATTCCCCGCAGAGCAGAACGCACTGACCATCCGGAATCGTGAGCGAAAGGTTTTGCAGGCACGACGCCTGCGTTTCATCATACTGAAAATCAACATTTTCAATTTGGATCATTGCGGCACCCCCTTACACAGCCAGACCGAAGAACTGCACAGCCGGCAGAACATACGGAACAAGGCACAATGCAATGACGATATGATCCTGCACATGAAACCCGATTTTGCAAATATTGGTTCGCTTTACGTCTCCGCCCAAGCCCCGTGTAAGCGCAGCCGCCGAAAGCTCTTCCCCGATTTTGACGCAGCAGGTCATCAGGGGGACGATGCGGTACTCGATCATTTTTGCGATCCCGACGCCGCCGAACCGGATCCCCCGCATTTTCATTGCGGTGTTGATCGACTTAAATTCGTCCAGCACGGTGGGGAAAAACCGGAACATGACTGAAAGCGGGATAATGATTTTTTCGCTGATGTGCATGCGCAGCATGGCCGCCGTAAATTCGCTGACCGTTGTTGTGGAAACCAGATAGGCGCCCATCATCAGGCACGGCAGAAAGCGGAGCAGGATCCCGCAGATACCCATGATAAGAAAATAAATAAACCCATGCACCCTGCCGCTGATAAAGAATACCGACGCGTCCGCAAGGCAGTACAGCAGCAGATATCCTGCCGCACGTTTGAATTTTTTGGCAGAAAGCAGCGCGATTGCGGGGATCGCGCAGAATACCGGCATCCACCTGCCCGCGGTTTTGCCGCCCGCGCCGCCCAAGACAAAGATCGACATGGTGAGCATCAGCAGAAATTTCGTTCGCGGGTCAAGGATAAGCCCCCGGTTTTTTATGCTTGCCTGCAAAAGCCCGGCTTTCATCACACGATTCCTGCCTTTGCAAAATGCTTTTTCAGCAGCTTTTGGCCGATGAGCGCACCGATCATGCCGCATGCGACGCTGGCGATCAGCAGCACGGGGGCAGTCCAGGGCTGCATGATATTCGTCAGGCTGGTAATGTATTCCTGCCCAAACTCCTGCCGCGTGGAAAAATATCCCTCCCGATCGATATACAGCGGGATCATGTTGGCGAATATGGTCAGGTGCAGGATCCCATTGCCGATGACGGTTTTTGCAGCACTTTGATAGTTCCCGCTCTTATCCAGCAGATCAGCCGCAAATCCGCACACCACACCGAAAATAAAAGGCCAGTATCCCATGCCGGTGATCCACAGGAAAAGGCCGATGATCGTTCCCATCAGCGTGACCATGCCGAATTTTTTTACTTTTGTCATAAACAGCATCATCGGGATGCTGCCGATCAGGGGACAGATCACCACGAGCAGCGGCAGCATGATGGGAATGTACCCGAGCATTGCCGCCAGCATGACCACAACGCAATAAATAGCCGCATAAATGCCCACATTGATCAGATCTTTTCCTTTGAGTTTTGTTTCCTGTTTCACTTTGCATTACCTCTTTTTCTGGAATCGGGCACAGACAGGCAGAGCTGCCTGTTGCTCCGTTTTCAGGTTAGCTTCAGCTA
Source organism: Ruthenibacterium sp. (assembly GCA_020025235.1). Classification (GTDB taxonomy): domain Bacteria; phylum Bacillota; class Clostridia; order Oscillospirales; family Ruminococcaceae; genus Ruthenibacterium. The sequence continues at coordinate 5,619 of JAHHSL010000016.1, read as the reverse complement.
ACCTGTGTGCAAAAATTATAGGGTTTCAAAACCCCATAATCCTTCGCCAGCCGGCTTCGTAAAACTGCACAAGCTGTCTTGTATATTCCTGTGTATTTTCCTTTGGGATATCATGCACGACCATTTCAAAAAATGCACAGAACATCCCGCTTGTCAGCATATGCTCCAGCTGCGGGTGCACTGCATTCATCGGCGTACCGCTTTGGTTCATCGCATCCGAAAAATCGTGGGTGGCGTCGCAGTCCATTTTCGACATCACATGGATCAGATGTTCATACGGTGTCCCCTCGGAACAGCACAGGATCAATTTGAACGCTTCAAAATGATCGTAGATATAATCGGTCATCCGGGCCATTTCCGCCACGGTGTATTCCGACATGCACGAGCGCTGTTCATCGGGCGGCATCTTTTGAAAGCGCTCCAAAGTGCCGCGGTACATTTCCAGGATATGCGTATACTGCTCTTTCACCAGTGCATCAAACAGTTCCTCTTTGCTTTTGAAATAGCCGTAAAACGCCCCTGTCGTGACGCTTGCCCGTTTCACGATGTTCCGCAGAGATGCACCCTGAAACCCCTTTTGCAAAAATTCTTCGCGCGCAGCCGCAAGAATATTTTGCAGTGTCGTGCGTTCACTTTCGCTCAATACCAGCCCTCCCAAGGATATAACAGTGTTATATAACGCTGTTATATTATCATTTCAAACAGACTTTGTCAATACAATTCCCGCAAATATACGGATGCACAAAAAATATCCCCGGAAAATCGTCTTGCTGCGGTATCCTGTTTTATAAAACGGCGCCTGCAGATACCGCCTTTTCCGCATAAGCGAAAAAAATCGGCGGGGTCCGAACCGAATCCCCGCCGGTGTGCTGTTTTCTTTTATACGCCGGAATATTTTTTGACGATTTCCACCATTTTGTCCCATTCCCGCTCCATATCCGCAACCAGCTTGAACTGGGTGCGGCAGCGGTCCAGGTTCTGATTGGGGCGTTCCACTTTAAAATAGGTATCGCCCTGCAGGTAGTCCGTCAGGAAACGGATGCCGCATTCCAGCGTCATCAGCTTTGCGCCCCACGGCAGATATTCCTTTTCCAGCGGCGTGAGTGAAGCGCCTGCCGTCTCCAGATAGCCGCGGGTGTACATTTCAAACAGTTCCAGATCGAAATGCACCTTTGTCAGATCCGGTTCGTCCTCCTCTGCCGTCGATGCGCCGAAACGGATCGAATCGCCGTAATCGTTGAGCGCAAGACCCGGCATAATGGTGTCCAGATCGATCACGCACAGCGCGCCGCCCGATTTTTTATCGAACAGGATATTGTTCAGCTTTGTATCGTTGTGCGTAACGCGCAGCGGCAGCTTTCCGGCATCCAGCAGATCCATAAGCACCGAGCAGTCCTCGCGGTGGCAGCGGACGAACTCCAGTTCCTCCGTGCAGCTTTCCGCGCGCAGCTTCACGTCGCGCTCCAATGCGCGGTCAAACGCAGCAAGGCGCACACGGGTATCGTGGAAATCCTTGATCGTTTCGTTGAGCGTTTCTGCCGGATACTCCTCCAGTTCACGCAGGAATGCGCCGAAGCTGCGTCCGGAGCTGTAAAAATCCATGGGATCCGTCACGCGCTCGATGCAGACGGAATCCGGGATATAGTTGGCACAGCGCCATGCGCTGCCGGCAGAATCTTCAAAATACGGCTCGCCTGTATTGGTTTTGATATAGTTGAGCACCTCGCGGTCGGGATCGCCGCCCCGTGCGATGATGCGCCGGCGCAGATATTCCGTCACGCCGAAAATATTTTCCATGACCTCCCACGGCTTTTTGAAAACGCTTGTGTTGATGCGCTGAATGACATAGCGCAGCTCGTCGCCCTCCGGCGTTGCAATATATACCGCATAGGTATCGTTGATATGCCCCGAACCGAACGGCTTGACATAGCTTGCCGTGCTGCCGATTTTAAAGGCGTACAGCGCATCCTCCAGGTTGCGGTCATCCACGCCTTCGATCGGGCGGCGTGTGGAATAGACGACCTCGCCCGCTTCGGTGCGCGCACATTCCTCCAGATGACACCAACCGCGGATCGTGGCATGCAGGTTGACATGCACGCCCGCTTCCAGAATATTGTTGTGATCGACCAGCGCGCCGCTGTTGACAAGGCACGCCATGCCCAGCTTTGCGTTGGTGTTGACGATTGCCCCGTGCAGGATCAGGCAGCCCTTGCCGATCGACGCCGATTCGCTGATGATCGCCGTCGGGTGGATCACGCTCGGGACGGTATAGCCTTCCTCCAGAAGGCGGTTCGTCCAGGCCAGACGCAGGCGGTTGTTGCCGAACGCTGCAACAGCCTCGGGGTATTCTTCTTTTTTGGATGTATAGTCCGTCAGCGTGCCCACCACATCATGGCCGCGCACCGCATCATCCAGATACGATACCTTATCCCAATTGCCGGTGGCGCGCGCCACTTCTCCTACCATTTGGCCCAGTCCGCCTGCGCCCAGGATCAATAAATTCGCCATTGTGTTTCCTCCTGTCGCTCAAAGCTCTGCACCGCGTTCGATCACGGTGCCGGATTCGATTTTCCGCTGTGCAGCGATATGATTTCCCGCTTTCACGACCGCCCCCGGGGCAAGGTGCACACATTCGCCGAGCACACAGTCGTGGTCAGCGATCGCCCCCATATTGACAATGACCCCCGGTTCCAGCACCGTGTTGGTGCCGACCGCCGCCTGTGCAAGCACCACGACGCCGCACCCAAGCTTTGCCGAAGGGCTGACATACGCGCGCGGATGCACCAGAACAGGAACAATAAAGCCCGCCCCGCGCAGCTTTTCGATCCATTCGGCGCGCACATCGTTTGCGCCGAATGCCGGATATGCAAACAGAAAATCTTTTTGATACACTTCATAAGACGCACATTTGTCAAGGACGTCTTTTCCTTCGGCATTGTCGTCCAGAAAAGCAATGCGGCCGAAGATACCAAGCTCCTGCGCCGTTTCGGCCACCGTGCGCCCGTATCCGCCCGCGCCGAGAATCAGAAGATCATTCATCAGGCTTCCTCCCGTTTCGTATGCTGCTTTTGTTTTTGCAGATTGCCTTTGCATTATAACAGTATCATATTATAACATATCGGATATAAAAAGAACAGATGCGCTTATCACCCGCCTGCACAGCACACGCTCTTGCGCAATTTTCCTCACACGCTCCCGCTTTCCTTCCGAAAAGCCGAAAGACCAAAGCGTGCCGACCGGATACGCTTTGGTCTTTTTGCGTTTTGCTTTGTTCTATGCGCGCCGCGCGGTTCAGCCCTCTGCCGCAGGGAAGACGAACTCTGCCGAGGACTGCCATGCTTCCTCGCACCGGTCATAGCCCCGGATCGTTCCGCCCTGTTTTTCATAGAACTTCATCGCGCCGCGGTTATCCGGCTGACACATGCAGGAAAACGACGTCAGCTTTTCCTCTGCGGCCGTCTGCCGTATCAAGCGGAACACCGCAGAGCCAAGCCCCTTTTGCTGAAATGCGGGCAGCAGATACAGCGATTGCAGCAGCAGTCCGCCGTCCTGCTTCAAAATCAGATATCCCGCCTTTTCTTCGTTCACGCAGATGAAATACACCTGAAACTGCGGGCTGCGGATGCGCCGCAGATCCTGCTGCACATGCCATTCCAAATCAAATTCATCGATCATTTCGTCCGGATAGATGCCGCGGTACGTTGCATCCCACACCTGTTTTCGCAGCGCTGCCAGAAGCGGCGCTTCGCTTTCCTTCGTCTGCACCAGTTCGACACCCGGAACATCCAGTCTGATCCGTTTTTCCATACGTTTCCCTCTCCCGCAGCAAAACCGTCTGCGTGTTTTAAACTGCCTTTCTTCCGCTTTGCATCAAACCTTCAGATACTGCGCGCTGTACGGCGGCATTGAAAGCCCGCCGCACAGGGATACGCTTTCCCCTGTCAGCAGATTTTCTGCCGAAGCTGCACCCGCATCAAAGTGTGCATCGTATGGTGCGCCGTCTGCATTAATGGCAACCAGCACGCGCTCGCCGTCCGCAGCGCGTTCAAAGATATACTGGCGGTTCGTCAGCACCACCATGCGGCAGCCGCCGAAGCACAGCGCACGGCTTTCCCGGTGCGCTTTTGCCAGTGCCGCGATCCATTCCGTCAGCTCGTTTTCCTGCGGGTGCTCCACCGCCGGGCGCAGCGCATCGTCGCCGCTTTGCTTATCGCCCTGCATGCCCCATTCGCTGCCGTAGTAAATGCACGGCACACCGGGCATGCCGAACAGCAGGCCGTACAGCGGGCGAAGATGCTCCTTGTTGGAAAGAATGGTCGCAACGCGCGTCACGTCATGGTTATCGGCAAAGCACAGCAGGTGCAGGCCCTTGTACAGCGTCCACGGTTCGGGGCCGAACTGGCGCGCCAGGCTGTGCCCGATCTCAAACAGGTTCATGCAGTTGAAGGCCGAATACAGCCCCTTGTAACATTCATAATTTGTGGCGCTGTGCAGCATGCCATCATTCACAAGGCGCTTGTAATCACCGTGCAGCATTTCCCCGATCAGCACAAATTCCGGCTTCAGCCCGCTCGCAAAGCTGCGCAGACGGCGCAAAAAATCTTCGTCAAGGCAGTATGCCACATCCAGCCGCAGACCGTCGATATCAAATTCATCCACCCAGCCGCGGATGCACCCGAGCAGATAATCCACGACCTGCGGATTGCGCAGATTCAGCTTCACAAGCTCATAATGGCCTTCCCAGCCCTCGTACCAAAAACCGTCATTGTACGGGGAATTGCCGTCAAAATTGATGCAGAACCAATCCTTGTACGGGCTGTCCCAGCGCTTTTCCTGCACATCCCGAAACGCCCAGAAGCCGCGCCCCACATGGTTGAACACACCGTCCAGCACGATGCGGACGCCCGCTTCATGCAGCGCTTTGCACACGCGGGCAAAGTCCGCATTCGTGCCAAGGCGCACATCAAGCTGCGTGTAATCGCGGGTATCGTATCCATGTGCGTCCGATTCAAACAGCGGTGAAAAGTAGACCGCATCCGCACCAAGCTTTTTGATGTGCGGCACCCAGTCCAACAGCCTTAAAATGCGCGGCTGCAGATTTCCGTCGTTCTGCCGCGGCGCACCGCACAGCCCCAGCGGGTAGATCTGATAAAATACACTTTCCTCGTACCACATGGATACCACTCCTTTTTGCAGGCTCTTCTGCGTTGGGTTGATTTTTCCCTAGTATAACACAGCAGCGCATCTTGTGCAATATGTTTAATTTATGCGCATTTTCAAGGTATATACTGTCATATTGTGCAGTTTTTTAAAAACCGCATGCATCAGCGCCCCCCCGTTTGTATGCAAAGCGATTTTATTCCGCGTGTTTTTTCGCCACATGCCGCCGCCCTTCCTGCGCATTGATCGTGCCGCAGGTGTGTCTTTTCAGAAAGTTCAACTTTTGCCGAAAAAAAGCTTGACTTTTGGATGCCCTGTGTGATAAAATATCTCTTGCAGCACAAATGTGTTATGCGAGGATGGCGGAATCGGCAGACGCGCACGTTTGAGGGGCGTGTGGTTATACCATGCGAGTTCAAGTCTCGTTCCTCGCACCAAACAGAAAACCGCAGAATCAAG
>JAHHSL010000015.1 GCA_020025235.1 Ruthenibacterium sp. | reverse complement strand
CGGGCGGCAGGATCCCCGCATTTTCAAAGACAAAAGCGCCTTTTCTGCCGCAAAAACGGCCGGAAGGCGCTTTTCTTTTTTCGCACCGAAAAAATGCAAAAGCATGCAAAAACGGAGTGTATCAAAGCCGATACACTCCGTTTTCTTTTATCGCAGCAAAGCGCCCGCTGCTGCATACAGGCGGCTTTTGGCTTACTGCGCTGTAAACCAGAACACGCTTCCCTCGCCCGGGGTGCTGTCCACGCCGAAAGCGTACCCGTGGCTGATCAGGATCGCCTTTGTGATCGAAAGGCCCAGTCCCGTGCCCACCTTGCCGAAATCGGAGCGGGAACGGTAATACTTATCAAAGATATACGGCAGATCCTCCTTGGCGATGCCCGCGCCGTGGTCTTCGATCTCCACCCGCACCTTGCCGTCCGGCTGGGGCATTACGCGCAGGGCAAGAAAGCCGTCACTGCCCACATGGTGCACGGCGTTCGCCAGCAGGTTGTGCACAACGCGGCTCATCATATCCGGGTCGGCGTTCACCTCGCACGGGGTATCCGTCTGCGTCGTCAGCGTATAGCCGTTTTTCTCGCAGATGTTCTCATAGCGGTACGCGACCTCCTCGCACAGCTGCGCAAGGTCGAAATGCACGCGCTGGGGCTTCTGCGTGCCGGACGAATAGCGCGAAAGCTCCATAACGCTGTTCACCAGTGCGGAAAGGCGGTCGGTTTCGTCTGCAATGACGTTCAGCTGCGCGTCCCGCTTTTCCTTATCGTCGCCCGACAGATCGCGCACGGTTTCCGCATAGCCCTTGATGAGCGTCAGCGGCGTGCGCAGATCGTGGCTGACATTGGCGATGAGATCGCGCTGCAGTTCGGACGTTCGCCCGACCTCCCGCGCCATGGTGTTGAAATCCTCTGCCAGCATGCCCAGCTCGTCATCCGCATCCGCCTGCACGCGGACGGTATAGTTGCCGCGTGCTACCTCGCGCGCGGCACCCGAAAGCGCGCGGATCGGCCGTGTGAACCATTTGCCGAACACATACGCGCCCGCGATGCTGACGATCAGCAGCCCCACGGCGATCAGCGGCATCTGCGCCTTGATGACGCCCGCCGCCTGATCGACGCGCTCAAGATCCGTCGATACGATCACTGTGTACCGGTTATCGACATTGCGGCACACGACCATTTGGCGCATATCCGTCTGCGGGTCGATATCCGGGAAAAGATGCGCGTTCGGCAGGATGAAATCCATATTCCCGCGGCTGCGCACCGCCGCGCGCAGATCCACCGCCTGCGGGCTGTCCCACTGCGGCGTGGAATGATCGCTGAACAGACTCAGCGGGTCCGGATGCAGCATGCACCGGCCGGACTGGATCTGGTGGCTGCCGATCAGGCAGCGTCCCTGTTCATCCGCGATCTCAAAGCATTTGCCCGCCAGCATGCCGCTGTTTTCGCGCAGCTCATCCATAAGCTTGCTGTTGATGATCTTGCGCCCCGCGGTATCGCGGCTGACAAGATCCTGATTTTCCCGCAGTATCTCGGAATACACCTGCGCCGCGTGGCTCAATTCCTCTTTAACGCGGTAATTGTAGATCGGCTCGAGCATTTTCACGCTTAAAAGCCACACCAAAAGCAGCAGCACCGCGCTCATCAGGATCACAAAGCCCGTCAGCTTATGGCTGATCGTATTGAGCACGCAGTGCCGTTTCGGCGTTTGTCCCTTTTCGCGCGCTGCTGCCTGCGCGCCGTTTTCCGTCTGTGTCATCTTGCCTGCCGCCCCGCGTCGGGGTCGAATTTATAGCCGATGCCCCACACTGTCACGATATTTTCCCGGTACGGGCCAAGGTGGCTGCGCAGCATTTTCACATGCGTATCCACGGTGCGGTCCTCGCCGTAATAATCATAATTCCACACCTTCTGCAGGATGCGCTCGCGCGAGAGCGCCATGCCCTTGTTGGAGACAAGGAACACCAGCAGGTCAAATTCCTTGGGCGTAAGCGGTGCTTCTTCGCCCGCAATGCGCACACTGTGGGACGCTGTGTCGATCACAAGATCCCCGAACACATAGCTGCTGTCCCCCGCGGTGTTTTTCGGCATCGTGCGCGCCAGCACCGCCTTCACGCGCGCAACCAGCTCCCGCGGGCTGAACGGCTTGACCACATAATCGTCCGCGCCGCCTTCCAGCCCCGCCAGTTTGTCATATTCCTCGCCGCGCGCCGTCAGCATGATGACGGGCGTATCCAGCTTGCGGCTGCGCATTTCCCGCAGGCACGTCATGCCGTCCATGAACGGCATCATAATATCCAGGATCACAAGATCCGCTCCGCAGGTCGGCAGCATGGCAAGGCATGCCGAACCGTCCGTTGCTTCTTCACATTCAAAATCCGCGTGTTCCAGATGTTCCCGGATCAGCGCACGGATGCGCGGTTCATCATCCACAATCAAAATCTTTGCCATAATCAATCCCTCTTTCAGGCTGCAGGCCGATCGTTTCAGCCTTTCGTGTTTCCTGTTCGGCTTCGATAGTCTTATCATACTGCTTTGATATGTCGAAATTGTGAAAACTTCTTCTGCGAATTGACGGATCTGCCCTTTCCGCAGTAAAATACCGGTATGACTTCACACGGCATCTGCCGGTAAAATGAGAGGATGGACAGCAATGGCAGTTTTTTTATGGATCCTGGCGGTATGCCTGATCCTTTTCTGGTTTCTGCTTCGGCCCGGCCGCTATGATGCGGCGCAGCGGGAAATGGTGCTTGGGGTGAACCATGCGCACCGCGGCCTGCACACGCAGGATAAATCCGTGCCCGAAAACAGCCTGCCCGCATTCCGCGCCGCCGTACAGGCGGGTTACGGCATCGAGCTGGATATTCAGCTTTCCAAGGACGGCGAGGTCGTCGTATTCCACGACGACACGCTGGACCGCGTATGCGGCGTGCACGGGCGCGTCGATGCATACACCCTGGAACAGCTGCGTGAAATGCGCCTTTGCGGTACCGAGGAAACCATTCCGCTTCTGACGGAGGTGTTCGAGGTGATCGGCGGAAAGGTGCCGCTGATCATCGAACTGAAAATGGGCCCGCGCAACGACGAGCTGTGCCGGAAGGGGCTTGCCCTGATGCGCGCATACTCCGGCCCATTCTGCATTGAAAGCTTTGACCCGCGCATTGTATGCTGGTTCCGCAAAAACGCGCCGGACATCCTGCGCGGCCAGCTGACCGACCGCCCGTGCAACTTTAAAGGACAGGCAAACCCCGTTGCCGCGTTCGCGCTGGGACATCTTTTCACCAATGTGCTGGCGCGCCCGCAGTTCATCGCACACGGCCCGGGCAAAAAAACGTGGTCTGCCCGCCTTGCCGAAAGCATGGGCGCCCTGCGCTTTTGCTGGACAGTGCGCCCCGGCGATGACATTGCGGCAAAGCAGGAGGAAAACGACGCCGTGATCTTTGAATTTTATCACCCCGAAACAAAATTCCGATAACTTCGTTCCCATTCAAAAGCACCGGGAAGCCAAAGGCTTCCCGGTGCTTTTTATCAATTTTTCAAAAAAGTTTTTTTGCGTGCAATTTTTCGCCGCCCTCGCGGGTATATTAGACAGCAGAGGAAACTTCTGCCGGCGTTACAGCCGAACTTAAACAATGAGGAGAACACAAATTATGACACGTTTTACCCGCTTTGCCGCACTTGCCATGGTGCTTGTGCTTTGCTTTGCACTGGCTGCCTGCGGCGCATCGTCCGGCTCTTCCGCATCGGACAAAACCGCAGAGGATTACGCAAACCTGATCCGCGATTCCCGCAGTGAAGATGAAAACCAGTACTTTGAGATCGTCGGCGGCAACGCAGGCGAAGATCCCGTTCTTGTTTCCAACCCGTACCAGCTGGACGACGAAATGGCAGCACAGAACATCGGCATGATGTTTGACGCCATAGGCGTCACCGCCGGCAACCTTGACCGCTATGCCTTCACCATGTCCCTGATGATGACACAGGCTTACCACATCGGCATCTACAAGCCCGCAGAGGGCAAGGCTGCCGACGTTCAGGCCGAGCTGGAAGCTTATATCAAAAACGTACAGAGTCAGTTTGAGCACTATCTGCCCGATCAGTACGACATTTCTCTGGATGCGATCGTAAAGACGGCCGCGTCCGGTGAAGTCATCGTGGTCATGGCAGAAAACGCAGCCGAGATCGCCGACAAGATCGAAAAGGGTCTGTAAGCGCTGCACCGTCTAATTCACAAAACAGCAAAGCAGCATCCGAAAACCGGATGCTGCTTTTTTCGTCTTTGCCGCTTATTCCTGCAAAAGCTTTCCCAGATGCGCCAGATTTTCGCACACGGTTCCGGGCACGACGCTGCTTTTTGCCAGCTCTTCGGGCGTTGTTTCGCCACACATCACAAGCACCGTGCCGCAGCCGCATGCGCCAAGGGCGATATCCGTATACAGACGGTCGCCCACCATGCACACCTGCTCAAGCGGCACGCCGTATTTTTCCGCCGCCGCGCGGGCAATATAACCGTTGGGCTTGCCGATCACAGCGTCCGGCGTGCGCCCCGTGCTCGCCTTTACAAACGCGATCACCGCGCCGATATCCGGGATAAAGCCGTCCTTTACCGGACAGTTGTAATCCGGATGCGTTGCAATATACGGCAGCCCCGCGCGCACGGCATTGCAAAGGCGCGTGAGCTTTTCATATGTAATGGTGGTATCAAACCCCAGCACCACCGCCTTGGGGGCTTCGGCGCACACATCGTACCCGCAGTCTGCAAACTGCTTTTCCAGGCTTTTCGTGCCGATGAGCAGGATCTCTTTCGGGAAATCGTTTTCGGCAAGATACTGCAGTGTCGCATCGCCGGATGTGAAGATATCCTCCTGCGTCACCTGCGCGCCCAACCGCGTGAGCTTTGCAAGGTAATCGGCCTTGCTTTTGGAGGAATTGTTCGTCAGGAACGCAAAGCGGCGTCCGGTTTTCCGGCAGATCTCCAGAAATTCCAGCGCGCCGGGCAGCAGCGTTTCGTCAAGATAAAACGTCCCGTCCATATCCAGAAGGAACAGCTTTGTGTTTTTTACGTTATCCATATCCTTACTCCTTATTACAAAAAATGAGAAAATCCCGTTTTGTTCTGGTCGCCCAGACCGCAATGTGCTACAATACGGTTATAGAAGTTTCTTTCAGTATACCACGTTTTGAAAAAGGAGACCACTCTTTTGAAAGCAAGTATCGTCATCCCCAACCTGAACGGCGCAGGCTGGCTGCGCGATTCGATCGAATCCGTCTACGCCCAGACCGAACAGGATTTTGAACTTATCATCATTGATAACGCATCCACCGACGAAAGCCTGGAAATTGCCCGCAGCTACGTCGGGCGCGCCGGCTACACCCTGATCGAAAACACTGAAAACACCGGCTTTTCCCATGCGGTGAATCAGGGCATCCGCATGGCAAAGGGCGAATATGTCGTTTTGTTCAACAACGACGCCTTTGCCGAGCCGGACTGGCTGGCGCAGCTGATCGCCGCCGCAGACGCCGAGCCGCGCGCCTTTGCCGTGCAGAGCCTGATGATCCGCCATTTCGAGCGCGAATTGTGCGACGATGCGGGCGACTATGTCACACTGTTCGGCTGGGCGTGCAAGCGCGGCGACGGCATGTACTGGAAGCGCTATCAAAAGCCCCGGCGCATCTTTTCCGCCTGCGGCGGCGCAAGCCTGTACCGCAAAAGCATCCTGGATGAGATCGGGCTTTTTGACGAAACCTTCTTTGCGTATTTCGAGGACGTCGATATCAGCTGGCGCGCAAACAGCCGCGGGTACATCAACCTGTACTGCCCCGCCGCAAAGTGCTACCACATCTGCGGTGCAACCACGGGCGCGGTGCGCTACAACGAATTCAAAAGTGTGCAGAGCGGGCGCAACAGCATCCTGCTGCCGTACAAAAACATGCCGCTTTTGATGTTTATCGTGAATTTCCCGTTCCTGCTGGCAGGATATCTGCTGAAGATCCTGGTGTTCGGCCTGCGCGGCTTCTGGACGCCGTACATCAAGGGCGCAAAAGAGGCGTTCCGCGTGATCCCGCATCTGGAAAAGCCCCGCTTTTACTGGCGCGATCTGCCGCACTATCTTTTGATCGAAGTGTGGCTTTTTGCCGATATTTTCCGCTACATCGGATACCGCGTCATGCGCTTTCTGAAAATAAAATAAACCGGCATACTGCCGAAAGGAGCCGAATATGAATATTGCAATTGCATCGGATGCATCGGGCTTTCGCCTGAAAGAACACATCAAAGCCGTGCTGCAGAATGCCGGCCACAGCGTGACCGACGTCGGCCAGCAGCAGGAATCGGAAACCCTGCGCTATTACGAAGCCGGCGAACGCCTTGCGCGCGCCATGCAGACCGGAAAATACGAACGCGGCTTTGTGATGTGCGGTTCCGGCGCAGGCGTGTGCATGACGGCATCCAAATTCAAAGGGGTGTACGCCGTCGCATGCGAAAGCGAATTTACCGCCGCCGAGCTTGTGCGCATCACCAACGCAAACGTCATGGCCATGGGTGAAAAAGTGGTGACGCCCGCCGTTGCCGAACGCATGGCGCTTGCTTTCGTGAACAGCCGCTGGTGCGACGGCATGACGCCGGACAAGGTACAGATGGTGCACGAAGGCTTTGCGCACATTCAGGCAATCGAAAATGCCGAATAAGCGCAAAAATTCTGCTTTTTTCTGTCAAAAACCACTTGGATGAACCGCACGGATGCCTTATAATAGGGCTAAGATGAAATTTAATGCCCCAACGGAACAGAAGGAGTGAAATTTATGAGTATTATGAAAAGCATTTTGGGTCTTGGCGCAGCCGCCGGTGCTGCCCTGTTCACCCTGAAGGTTGCACAGCGCTATGAGGACAACCGCCTTGCCGAAGCACAGGAGGCCGCTTCCGGCGCAGCCCCCACGCAGGAACCCGCCCGCAGCGTATTCGGGGATATTGCCCGCGCCGCCACGGACGTGATTTCGGACGCCGGCATGCTGGTGCGCGAAGCACTGACCGGCAGCGAGGAAGAAGAGGACGAGTGGGAGGTTTTCCCCGACGGCATCGACGCAGAGGATTTTGTTGATGCGAATGAAGCCGAGATCCTGTCCGCTTCCTCGTTTGAAGAAAACGAAGAACCCGCAGAGGAAGACGTCTGCGAAGAGGAATGCACCTGCTGCAAGGAGGCCGAAGCCCCCGCACAGGATGAGGACGATCTGCTCCGCCATGTGCAGGACGCAGTTGCATCCGGTCTGGAAGAACTGGAACCGGAGCAAGAAGCCGAAGAAGCACCTGAAAAAGACCCCGAAGCCGCACAATAACGTGCTGCCCGCAGGGCAAAGCGCTTTTGCGGCACCCTGCTTTTCCTTCCGATAAACCCATACGACCGGCTGCCGCTGTGCAGCCGGTTTTTTTGCGCGCTTTTCGCCGCAAAAGCGCCGCGTTTTCTCCCTGCCGCTGCGGCTTTCCCGCCCGCTTTATGCGCCGGACAAATTCTTCCCGCCTGCAAGCATTTTTCCATATTGTTTTGCCTGTTCGATTGTGCTATAATGTCGAAGCATTTAAAAGACTTTTTAGGAGGAATCGCTTTTGAGTCACCGCATTGTTGCGGGCGGACGGGAATTTTCCCTGCCCCGCATGACCCTGCCCGTCTTTATCGAGCTGCTGCTGCAGATGCTTGTCGGCAGCATGGATCAGCTGATGCTCAGCCAATACAACGAAACCGCAGTTGCGGCCGTGGGCAATGCCAACCAGATCATGATGATCCTGATTTTATGCTTCAACGTCATCTGTGTTGCTTCCACGATCCTGCTCAGCCAGTTTCTCGGCGCAGGCGAAACGAAAAAGGCCGAACAGATCTACACGCTGTCCGCGGGGCTGAACCTTGTCATCAGTGTGGTGCTCAGCCTGTTTTTGTTCCTGTTTGCCGGCCCCATTCTGCACCTGATGCAGGTGCCGCCCGAAGCCTTTGCGGAATCGAAAAGCTATCTGCGCATCACGACGCTCAGCCTGCCGTGTCAGGCGCTGATGCTCACGTTCAGCGCATTCCTGCGTTCACACGCAAAGATGTTCGTCATCATGTGCAGCAACGGCATCATCAACGTGCTCAACATTCTGGGCAACCTTTTATTCATTTACGGCATCGGCCCGTTCCCGCGCATGGGGGCGGCGGGCGCCGCCGTTTCCACCAGCATCTGCCGCATGATCGGCATGGTGCTGATGATCTACGCCTTTTTCCGCTCCGTTCCCGGTGCACGCATCAGCCTGCAGGATCTTCGCCCGTTCCCGATGCCGCTTTTCAAGCGCTTTCTTTCGATCGGTCTGCCGGCGGGCGGCGAAGGGCTTTCCTACAATCTTTCTCAGGCGATCAGCCTGATCTTCGTCAACATGATGGGCACCTGCGCCGTTTCCACCCGCATCTACACCTGCATGCTCGCGCAGGTCTGCTATATGCTGACAAGCGCCGTGGGGCAGTCGAACGCGATCATTGTCGGCTACTGCATCGGCGCGCGGGAATACGACAAGGCTGACCGGCAGAACTGGTATGTGCTGCGGCTGTTTGCGCCCATTACACTGGCGCTGACGTGCATCATGGCGCTGTCTGCCCGCCCGCTGTTCGGCTTTTTCAGCAGCGACCCGGCGGTGATCGCACTGGGCCAGCAGGTGTTCCTTGTGGAAATTTTTCTGGAGATCGGACGCTGCTTCAACATCGTTCTGGTGCGCAATCTGCAGGCCGCGGGCGATGTGGCATTCCCGGTTTCCATCGGCATCTGCAGCCAGTGGCTCATCGGGGTGGGCGTCGCGTACCTTTTGGGCATCCACTTCGGCCTTGGGCTTGTGGGCATCTGGATCGCCTTTGCGCTGGACGAAAACCTGCGCGCGATCATCTTCGTCATCCGCTGGAAGCGGGGCCGCTGGCGGCGTTCGGCGCCGGTGTAAGGCACCGCTTCTGCACGCGGCGCCCTGCATCCTTGCGCGGCTTTCCGCCCCCCCGCTTTTCCCCTCTTTGCATGAAAAAAGGCTCCCGAAGCGCATTTGCTTCGGGAGCCTTTCTGTTTGTATGCGGCCGATCAGCGTTCCAGAATTTCCATAAATTCGTCGCCGGTGATCGTCTCTTTTTCCAGCAGATATTTTGCCAGCTCGTGCAGCTTATCCATATTATCCTTCAGGATGCCGATCGCCTTTTCGTGCGCGGTGCGGATGATTTCCACCACCTCGCGGTCGATCTTGGTCGCCGTTTCGGCACTGCATGCAAGCGAAGCGTCGCCGCCGAGATACTGGTTATTCACCGTTTCCAGCGCCGTCATGTCGAAGGTTTCGCTCATGCCCAGGCGCGTGACCATGCTGCGCGCCATTTTGGTCGCCTGTTCGATATCATTCGATGCGCCGGACGTGACACTGCCGAACACCAGTTCTTCGGCACTGCGCCCGCCCGTCAGCGTGGCGATTTTCGCAAGCGCTTCTTCCTTGGAAAGCAGCACCGTATCGGATTCCGGCGTCTGCATCGTATAGCCCAGTGCGCCGGAGGTGCGCGGCACGATCGTGATCTTCGTCACCGGTGCAGAGTTCGTCTGCTTTGCCGCAACCAGTGCATGCCCGATCTCGTGATAGGCGACGATCTCTTTTTCGTGCGGGGTAAGCACCGCATTCTTGCGCTGATAGCCTGCAACCACAACGTCCACGGATTCGGTCAGATCCTCCTGCGTCACGATGCGCCGGTTGCATTTTACCGCACGCAGCGCCGCTTCGTTGATCAGGTTTGCAAGCTCTGCGCCGGATGCGCCCGACGTCGCACGCGCAACGGCCTTGTAATCGATGTCATCGGCCATCATGACATTTTTTGCATGTACGCGCAGAATCGCTTCGCGGCCCTGCAGATCCGGCAGTTCCACGGGAACGCGGCGGTCAAAACGGCCCGGACGCAGCAGCGCCTTATCCAGTGTTTCCGGACGGTTTGTCGCCGCAAGGATCACAACGCCGGAAGAGCCGTCGAAGCCGTCCATTTCGCTCAAAAGCTGATTGAGCGTCTGCTCGCGTTCATCGTTGCCGCCGATGCCGCTGCCGTCACGCTTTTTGCCGATCGTGTCGATCTCGTCGATAAACACGATGCACGGCGCTTTTTCCTTGGCCTGCTTGAACAGGTCGCGCACGCGCGCTGCACCCTGGCCGACAAACATTTCCACAAATTCACTGCCCGCGATCGAAAAGAACGGCACGTTCGCTTCGCCGGCGACTGCCTTTGCCAGCAGCGTTTTGCCTGTGCCCGGAGGGCCGACCAGCAGCACGCCCTTGGGCATCACAGCGCCCACCGAACGGTATTTATCGGGGCTGTGCAGGAAATCGACGATTTCCTCCAGTGCTTCCTTTGCCTCTTCCTGCCCGGCAACGTCCGCAAAGGTTTTGCCGGTCTGCGCCGCCACATACATCTTGGCATTGCTTTTGCCCATGCCGAACGACATCATGTTGCTGCCGTCGCCCATGCGCTTGCGCATCATGCGCCACAGGAACACCATGGGCAAAATCATGATCAGCGTGGGGAATACCCATGTGAACAGAAATTCCATGAGCATGCTGTTTTTCTGCGGCACCGCAACCGCATATTTGATGCCCTTGCTGTCCAGCTCATCCTTCAGAGCCGGATCGGGGAATGTACCGGTGGAATAAACGCGCTCGATGCCTTTTTCGTTTTTTGCCTTGAAATACAGCTCCTGCCGGTTTTCCTGCATTTCCACATGCGTGACCTGATCGTTTTTCAGCATCTGCTGAAATTCATCGTAGGATACCTCCGTCACGCGCGGGCCGCCGATCATCGGGAACACAAACGCATTGAGCAGCATCAGCACCAGCATCGCGATCAATGCGTAATAGATAAACGGTTTTTTATTGGGTTTTGGTTGTTCGTTCATAATGATTCACTCCTCCCAGTGTATTTTCTATTGTACCGCATACATGTGACAAATTTCAAATATCTTTGTAAACGCCCTGTTAAATCTGCCTTTGCATCCTTTGTTTTGTGCAAAAACTATGGTACAATAAAAGCAAGATCCAAAACAGGGAGAGACGCATCATGACGGCAGCACAGCGCAGAGAAAAAATTTTGCAGACGCTTTCGGGCGCATCCGGCCCGGTGAGCGCCGGTGTTCTTGCATCGGAACTGGGCGTCAGCCGTCAGGCCGTTGTGGGCGACGTTGCCCTGCTGCGCGCGGGCGGCAGCCCGATCACCGCAACGCCCCGCGGCTATGTGCTTGAGGACGCCGCCCCCACCGGGCGCATCCTGTGCACGGTGGCATGCCGCCACGGCATGGACGGGCTTTTGCAGGAGCTTTACACCGTGGTGGACTGCGGCTGCGGCGTACTGGATGTGACGGTGGAGCATCCGGTATACGGCCAGCTTTCCGGACAGCTGCAGGTGTTCAGCCGCTTTGACGCGGACGAATTTGTCAAAAAGCTTTCCGAAAACAGCGCCCAGCTGCTTTGCCGGCTGACCGGTGACATTCATCTGCACACGCTTTCCTGTCCGGATGAAGCGCACCGCGAACGAGTGCTTGCCGCACTGGCCGAAAAAGAATTTCTTGTGGATATGTGATGCACCCGCGCAGACGGATTGCACAAATGATTCCCCCTGTATACCGTATTTTTGGTATATAGGGGGATTTTTCGTCTGCGGAATTGACGTACGGCACAAAGGCGTGTATAGTAGCAGTAATGTGTCTTGACACCTGTAATATGCAGGTGCATGTCAGTTTATTTACAGGAGGAAATCATTATGTCCGCTTCCAAAAATGCCCTGCAGATCCGCAGGCTGTGCGTCGCTTCCCTGCTGTGCGCGATCGCGATCCTGATCCCGATCGTATCCCCGATCAAAATCCAGATCCCGCCGATGAGCTTTACCCTGGGCAGCCATTTGACGATCTTCATTGCCATGTTTATCTCTCCGGCAATCGGCATCGCCGTGGAGCTGGGCGCTTCGCTCGGTTTCCTTCTGGCCGGTTTCCCGCCGGTCGTCGTTCTGCGCGCACTCAGCCAGATCTTTTTTGTCGCGGCCGGTGCATACATCCTGAAAAACAAGCCGGAGGTCATGTCCTCCCCGCTTAAAATTTTCCTGTTCGGCATTTTTCTCAACATCATCCACGGAATTGCCGAAGCCCTTGTTGTAACGTATTTCTGGTTCAACGGCATGACGCACGACGGCACGTTCCTTTCCACCGTCATCGGGCTTGTCGGCTTCGGCACGCTGGTGCACGGCATGCTGGACTATTATCTGGGCATCCTTGTCTGGCGTCCGGTTTCCCACGTGACACAGCTGCCCGCCAGCTGGCCGCGCTGATGCGGCACAGCCGGATGCATCGCCGCACATAAAAAACAGCCGCTGAACTTCTGCCCGTCGGGGGCAGGTCAGCGGCTGTTTTATTTTCATTTTCTGCGCTTTTTCGGGCATACGCACACCGCATATTCCGCGCGCGGCGGCATGGCATCCGCCCCGCTGCGGCTTTCCGGTTTTACATCAGATGCGGCACGGTGAGCCAGCCCATTTGAAGCCCCGCCAGCACACACGCCAGCACGACGATCAGCACCGCCAGCACGATGCCCAGCAAGATCAGCCCTGCGCGCGCAAAGCTGCGGCGGCTTTCGTTGCCGCGTTCGGAATACGCCCATTTCAGCATCAAAATCACATTCAGCACCGGAATGAGCATCGCCAGCAGCATCCACACGCACTGCGGCGTGGTAAGCGGGACAAGATCCTCCTTCGGCAAAGCGTCAGGATTATCCGGGTCCGGCTTATTTTCCGCCGGCGCCGCATCGGCGGGCGCGTTTGCTGCACGCTGTTCCGGGGCATCCCCGCGCACGATCGGTGCGCCGCATTTTCCGCAAAAGCGCGCCGTTTCGCGCACTTCGCTGCCGCATACCTTACACACCATGCTCCTGCTCCTTTGCATTCAGCATCCCAAGGGAATAGCGTCTGTCCAGCGGTGTGGACAGGATGATCTGCGTATTGGTCTGGCCCAGCTTCTGGAACCGGTTGATGAGATGTTCCAGCTCGTGCATATCCGCACAGCTTACCTTTACAATAAAGCTGTGGCTGCCGGTCACATGAAAGCACTGCGTCACGCCGGACTGATTTTCCGCCATGGAAAGGAAATACTGCCGGTCTGCCGGTGCGACGGAAATCCCGATCAGCGCATCAATGCGGCTTTTCGGCCCCACATCGCCAAGCACCACGGTGTACCCCGCGATCACACCGCTTTTTTCCATGCGGCGGATGCGCTCGCTGACAGCCGGGCTTGTCAGGGCAACCTTGCCTGCGATCTCCTTTACCGTCATGCGCCCATCCTCCGTCAAAAGACGCAGGATCCTGCTGTCCAGTTCATCCATTGGCACATTCCCCTTTCTGCTTGATCCGTAAAATCTTAATGTTTTAAAGCCGTTTCCCGATGAAATTTGAAAAAATAAATTTTGAAAAGCATCTTTTGGCTGCTTCTTAATTATATAACGAAATATGCGCTTTGTAAATAATTATGTGAACTATTTTCTCCCGTTTTCCTTTTGACAAATAAAGCGAATCGTGTATACTTAGTCTGTCAGATTTAATTCTATCTTTTTTATCTATACTTTCCCACCCCTCTATACAAAAAGCGCTGCCTTCCCGGCAGCGCTTTTTGTTTTTCCCTGTTTCAGACAAGATACGGCGTATAGCGGTGCAGATCGGACGTTTTGACGACGCCCTCCAAAAACAGCCCGTCTTCGCGGTATTCCTCCGCAAGCACCGTTCCGTTTTCACGCATGGGCACCGCTTCGCCCAGCTTATCGTACGGCAGCAGCACCGAAATGTGCCGCACGCGGTCGGCCAGCACCGCGTCGATGCGCCCGAGCAGTTCTTCCAGTCCTTCGCCCGTCACCGCGCTGGTGCGCACGGCACTGGTATCGAACAGCGCCGCGTTTTCCACCCTGTCGCATTTATTATAGACCACGATCTGCGGGATCTCGCCGCAGCCAAGCTCTGCAAGCACTTCGTCCGTAACGGCAAGCTGCGATGCGGCTTCGGGGTCGGATGCATCGCACACCTTCAGGATCACGTCGGCAAACGCGGCTTCCTCCAGCGTGCTTTTGAACGCCTGCACCAGATTGTGCGGCAGGCGGCTGACAAAGCCGACCGTATCCACCGCCACACTGGCAAGCCCCGAGGGCAGCGTCAGCTTGCGCGCCGTGGGGTCGAGCGTTGCAAACAGCATATCCGCCTCCATGACCTGCGCACCGCACAGGCGGTTCAGCAGGCTGGATTTGCCAACGTTGGTATAGCCCACCAGCGCGATCACCGGCACGCCGCTTTTCAAACGGCTGCGGCGTGTTTCCGCGCGCCGGCGCTCCATTTCTTCAAGCCGTTCGCGCAAAGCATCAATGCGCCGGCGCACATGGCGGCGGTCATATTCCAGCTTGCTTTCACCTGCGCCGCGGCGCGCGCCCGCGCCGCCGCCGCCACCGCCGCCCTGACGCGAAAGGCTTGCGCCCAGCCCCGCAAGGCGCGGCAGACGGTACTGCAGCGTCGCAAGCTCGGTCTGCAGCTTGCCTTCATTGGTGACGGCACGGCTTGCAAAGATTTCCAGAATCAGCATCGTGCGGTCGATCACCTGCACCTGCAGGATCTGTTCCAGATTGCGGATCTGGCTGCCCGAAAGCTCGGCGTCGAAAATCGCACATTCCGCGCCGAGATTTTCGCACAGCAGCCTTCCTTCTTCCAGACGTCCTTCGCCCAGATAGGTGGCAGCTTCCGGATGTTCGCGCTTTTGCACCACTTCGGCAACGGACTGCATGCCGTTGGCCTGCGCCAGTGCGGCAAGCTCTTCCATGCTGCGTTCCATATCATAGTCGCCGCAGTCCGCGGCGAACAGTACCACTTTGATCGGTTCTTCTACCATATTTGTTCCTTTCGATGAATCTGCTTTTCGCTGTTCGGGCGCGATTTTTGCTGAAAACCGCGTCTTTGGGGCTATTGTACCAGTATTTTACCGCTTCGTCAAAGGAAAAATACGCGCCTTATGCTTTCTTTCGGCAAAGTTTTGTGGTACAATATTTATCTATATCAGTTTAATTTTGTTTTATCGCGTTTTAGGGTTTTTCCCGTGTGATACAAAGGAGGTCTATTCATGGCAACAACCAACGAAGCCGATCAGCAGCGCAGCAGCCTGCGCCGCCGCCGCAGACTGCGGCAGCTTTTGGGCGCTGTCGTATGCATTCTTGTCGTCATCGGTCTTGTCAGCGTCATTTCCGGCGGCATCCGCATGACAGCCAAGCTGTTTGATGATACCGAAGAACGTCTTTCCTATGAACAGCGCCTGCAGGTGCTTGTTTCTTTGGACCCTGAACCGTTCGATTCGCTGGAAAACGCAAACCGCACGCGTCTGCTTCACGCCGCGATCTGGACGGTGGTGCAGCAGAACCACGATTCTCTGGACGCATACGAACGCGACGATATCGGCGCCATGTATCTGCCCACACTGGATATCGACCGTGTTGTTGCTTCGCTGTACGGCCCCGATTTCCACTTCACCTACGATTCCTTCACCGACAACGGCCTTACCTTTGAGTATGTGCCGGAGAAAAACGCCTATCTGCTGCCGATCACCAGCGTAAACGGCCTGTATGCGCCGCGCGTTGTTTCGATCAAGCGCGAAGGTCACGGCGTAAAGCGCGTCACGGTCGGATATCTGGATCTTTACGGCAACGGCGAAATGGTCTTTGACCCCGCCAAGCTGGAGCCGTCGAAATATCTGGATTATATGTTCACCGAAACGGACGGCGAATATTACCTTTCCGCGATTTTACTCAGTGAAACACAGCCCGAAAGCGCATCGTCCAGCTCCGGCGCTTCTTCGGCTTCCACGCCGCCGCAGGATCAGGTTCTGGATAACATCGCATCCACGCTGCCCGGTGAATCCGGCGCAGATTCCTCTGACGCCGCCGTCCCTTCCGACATCAGTTCGGATTCCACCGATGAGGATCCCGCTTCTCTCGACGCCGAAACGGATTCTTCCGACGCAAACGCCGATCCTTCTGACGCCGAATCGGATTCCTCCGACACGAATCCGGCGCCCTCCCGCACAAAATAAACGCAAGTGCAAAGCACCGTCTGCCCAGATGCAGGCGGTGCTTTTTCTAAGAAAAAAATCCGCAGTGTCAAAGCACTGCATCCCGGCGGCGTGCGGCCGATGACGCCGGACACGATGACGCCGGGCACGGCGGCACAAGGTAAAACCGAAAAATCCATATAAAAAGGCGGAACAGCCCTTCGGATGTTCCGCCTTTTGCTTTTTTCAGCCGGTTACAGCACGCCCGCTTTGCGCATGCGGTGCGAAAGCTGACGGCCGAGCCAGAGCGCCGCCGCCGCTTTGCCGAGATCCGGAATTATGAACGGGACAACACATGCCATAAGCGCCTTTTGCAGCTGCGTCCCCGTGATCGTCATAAACCACACCGTGCCCAGCCCGTAGCAGATGACAAGCCCGAGCAGCATTGCCGCTGCCGTCACTGCCGTGTTCTGCGTGCGGTGCGCGGCAAACGAGGTGAGCACCGCAATGAACAGATAGCCCATGATGTACCCGCCGGTGGGGCCGAACAGTGCCGTCGGCCCCGCCATGAAGCCCGCGAACACCGGGATGCCCACTGCCCCCAGAAGCATATACACACCCATGGATGCGCCCGCCCAGAGCGGAGACAGCAGCATGCCGGCAAGATATGCGCCGAATACGCCGAGGTTGAACGGCACCGGGCCGATCGGCAGACGGATCTGCGAAAAAACGGCGGTGAGCGCCGCAAACAATGCGGTGAGGATCAATTCCCTGACTGCGGTTCTTTGTTTCATGCCATAGCTTCCTTTCCGCGCTGCATTTACTCGAACCGGATGCTGACTTCCCCGGTCGAAAGCTCTTCCTGTGTGCCGTCCGGCAGCGTCACCAAAAGGTGTCCGTCATCAGTGATCGACTTTGCCGTCGCGGGGCGGCGCGTGCCGTTCTGCACAATAAAAATTTCCCGCCCGGGGACAAAATTCCGCGCGCGGTATTCCTCCATAAACGCTGTGTCCGGCAGCGTTTCGCACAAAGCCAGAAGTTCATCGGCAATCGCCGCCGCAATGCGGCAGCGGTCGGCGGTTTCCCCTTGGCGGAAAACCGAACCCGCGATCCCGCGGAGCTCCTCCGGCCAGCCTTCCTGCGGTTCAAAGCAGTTCAGCCCGATGCCGACGACAAGATAATCCACGCCGCCCGTCTCCATATCGGCCGAAGCCTCCGTCAAAATGCCGCAGCATTTGCGCCCGTCCAAAAACAGATCGTTCACCCATTTGATCGAAAGCTGCTTGCCCGCCGTTTTTTCCATGGCGCGGCATACCGCCACCGCCGCCGCACTTGTGACAAGCACCGCACTTTCCATAGGCAGCCGGCTGCGCACCACCATGGAAAGATACAGCCCCGTGCCCGGCGGCGAAGAAAAACTGCGCCCGCGCCGCCCGCGCCCGCCGGTCTGGCTGTCCGCAACAACAAGCGTGCCGTGCGGCGCGCCCTGTGCGGCAAGCTGCTTTGCCGTTGTATTCGTGGAGACAAGCTCCTGTTCCACTGTGATCGGCAGCGAAGGGTCGCTGCGGTATTTGCGGATACCCTGCACGCTCAATACATTATTATCCACGCTGAGGGTGTACCCCTTGTTCTGCGCCGACGCGATCTTGTGCCCGTCTTTTTTCAGGTCGTTGACGGCCTTCCACACCGCCGTTCGGGAAACGCCCAGCTGTTCTGCCAGTGCTTCGCCCGAAAGCGGCGTGCCGCGGTTTTCTTCCAAAGCCCGGAGCACCCGTTCTTTTGTCGTCATAATCTGCCCCCTTCGTTTTCTGTCTCTTTCATTATAACGAAAAAAGCACCATTGTCAACTATGTTTTAACTCAAGGTTGACAATGGTGCTCATTCTGTTTATTCTTCGCGCGGCGCCGCTGCATCATAGCACAGCCACAAAAGGAAAACAGCCGCCGCAAAGCTCAGCGTCATCTGCAGCGCGAAAAGATCCAGCTGCGAAAGGATCGTGTGCATCAGACGCACGGGGTTGACAACGTCCCAGCTGTTGAGCCGCAGAAAACGCCCGATATATACGCCAAAGCCGCTCAAGAGCATCACTGCGCCGCCGCATAGCCGCACCGTTTGGCGGGATTTTCCGCCCAGCAGCTCTTTGCGGCAGATGCGCATGGACATCAGCCCCGCAAATGCACCCAAAGCCGCACCGACGCCGAACAGCAGCGTCAGCACCCAGCCCGCCGCATCGTGCGCATAACGCATGGCGCCGTCCGCGCCGCGCCATTCCAGCACCGGCATATGCACAAGATCCGTCAGAAGATAAAACGCATTGGGCAGGAACAGCAGCCACAGCGCCGCAAGCAGCGCACGCACCGGTTTTTTGCGGCTGCGGCAAAGCCCCAGTGCAAAGCACAGCGGCAGTGCCGCAAGCACGATGTTCAGCGCCTGCCCGGCCGCGAGGAAATTCCCCGTCAGCGGCACATACAGCAGGCAGATCCCAAAATAACAGCCGCAGCTTATCAGCATCCGCTGCGTAGGTGATGTTCTGTTCATCCGTCCTCCTTATTATATCCCGTTCAGATTTCGATCAGTTCATAGCGGCATGTGCCAAGGCCGATCTTTTCGCCGTGCTCCATGCCGACCTTCCAGTTCGTTGCGGGAGAGATATTCGTAAAATGATCGTGATGATCGCATGCGCCCTTTGCATGCAGATGATCGTGCAGCACGCTGCCCGGCAGAACCGGCATGCGGTTGCACGCGTCGGCACACGCCACGTCCAGCGCCACAGGGTCGAAGCTGGCGAACATGCCCACGTCCGGAATAACTGCCGTATCATTTTCTATGTGGCAGTCGCAGTAGGGCGAAACCTGATTGACGATATTGATGTGGAACGCGGGGCGTCCGTCCACAACGGCCTTTGCGTATTCAGCGATCTTGCAGTTCAGCTCATCGTTTGCGGAATCGTTCGGGTTATGGATCGCATCAAAATTGCATACGCCGATGCAGCGCCCGCAGCCGACGCACCGTTCGTGATCGATGACAGCGCGGCGGTTTTCGTCAAATTCGATCGCACCGTGCGCACAGTTTTTCCGGCACATGCCGCAGCTGCGGCACATCTGTGCATCCACGACCGGCTTTCCGGCACAGTGCATATCCATTTTGCCTGCGCGCGAACCGCAGCCCATGCCGATGTTTTTCAGCGCGCCGCCGAAGCCCGTGCTTTCGTGCCCTTTGAAATGCGAAAGCGAAATGAAGATATCCGCATCCATGACGGCGCGCCCGATGTGCGCATTTTGGATGTATTCGCCGCCGTTTACGGGCACATCGATGTCATCCGTGCCTTTCAGCCCATCCCCGATGATGATCTGGCATCCGGTCGAAAACGGGGAAAATCCGTTTTCGTACGCCGCGTCCATATGATCCAGCGCGTTTTTGCGCCGCCCGACATACAGCGTGTTGCAGTCCGTCAAAAACGGATGCCCGCCCAGCTCCTTGACGGTATCCGCCACCGTTTTGGCAAAGTTCGGGCGCAGGAATGCAAGGTTGCCCGGTTCCCCGAAATGAATCTTGATCGCGGCGTATTTATCGGTGAAATCAATGTCCCCGATCCCCGCTTTTAAGATCAGCCGCCGAAGCTTCTGCTGCAGGTTCATCCCCGGTTTTGCACGCATATCGGTAAAATAAACTTTGGAAGGTTCCATCCGTTTCCTCTTTCCGCCCGCCGCAGGTTGCCGCTTGCATGGCAGGCTTTTTCTTTTCATCTTAAAGCGGGCGCCTTAAAAAAGCAAGGGTGCGTGCAGCTTTCGTGCGCCGGGATGATAAATTTTGCAATTTTGAAAAAAACCTGTTGACAATATCCCGGCTATCTGATATTATAATAAAGCGCTGTGAATGAAGCGGCTGTTAACCAGCCGACTATTGAATGGCTCCATGCTGGTGTAGCTCAGCTGGTAGAGCAGCTGATTTGTAATCAGCAGGTCGGGGGTTCAAATCCGTCCACCAGCTCCAATTGAATATGGAAGAGTTCCCGAGTGGCCAAAGGGGACAGACTGTAAATCTGCTGCATACTTGCTTCGATGGTTCGAATCCATCCTCTTCCACCACAAAAAGCCTTGTCGAATGACAAGGCTTTTTTGTTTTTTCTGCCTGTTCGCCACGCCTTTTGCCGGCGGCCCCGGCTTTCCGGTATGCGCTGTCCTGCTTTGCGCGCAGGGCTTTGCGCTTTTCTTTCCGGGTGCAGCTTTGCGCTCGGCGGGCGGCTTTTCCCTGTGTCTTTCTGCGGCAAAGCGTCCCGCGCCCGGGCCGCATGCCGCTTTCAGACGGCCGTTCCGCTCTTTCCCTTTATAAAAGGTATGTGCACATGCACCGGTGCATCCGGTCGTTTTCCGGCTGTTTTGCGCTTTTTCTGCACAGTGTTTTTCGGCGGGGCTTTCTTTTATGCGCCGCGAAGGTTCGGAAACTTATTTTTCCTTGTTTTTATATCCGCCCTTTTCAGCATACTATACAATATTTATCGCTTTTTTGCATCAAAGGCACAATTTTCCGGCATGCGGCGGCGTGCGGCGCAAAGAAAAGCGGCGGAATACCTGTACAAACAGGGGCCGCCGGTGTATAATATAATGGATTCCAGTCAGCGCGGGTCACCGCGCACGCAGTAAAGGAGTGTTTGGTTTTGATCAAGTTTTATAACCCCCTCGGCAAAGTTTCGATTACCAATGATTATTTTGCCGGCCTTGTCGGCGCTGCTGCTCAGAACTGCTACGGCGTATGCGGCATGGCGACCGGCGGCGCATCGGACAATCTCAAAACCATTGTGCTCGGCACCAATTTCCCGGATAAAGGCGTGCGTGTCACCGAACACGAAGGCCGTCTGGTGATCGAGCTGCATATCAAAGTCACCTACGGGCTGAACATCGCTGCCATTGTGCGCAGCATCACCCATAAGGTAAAGTACGCAGTAGAGGACGCCACCACACTGAAGGTGGAGCGCATCGACGTCTTTGTAGACGACATCGTCTGATCGCGCCGCGCCGGCTTTTCCGGCAGCGTGAACATTTTTTGAGGTGAATGAACGAATGATTACCGGTTTAACTTTAAAAAACAGCATCATTTCCGGCGCGAATAATCTCGCCAACCGCCGTGCACAGGTCGACGAACTGAACGTATTCCCCGTTCCCGACGGCGACACCGGCACGAACATGAGCATGACGATCGGTGCGGCACGCACCGAACTTTTGAACCTGCCCGACGACTGCACCGTGGAAAAAGCGGCACAGGTGACGGCAAGCGCTATGCTGCGCGGCGCGCGCGGCAACTCCGGCGTTATCTCCAGCCTTCTGTTCCGCGGCTTTTCCAAGGCACTGCAGGGCAAGAAGACCGCCGAAGCTTCCGACCTTTCCGCCGCGCTTGAAAAAGGCGTGGAAAGCGCATATAAGGCCGTTATGAAGCCCACCGAGGGCACCATGCTCACCGTTGCGCGCGTGGCAAGCGAAGAAGCCGCGCAGAGCAATATCGCAGACCCCGTCGAGCTGTGGCAGCTTGTGTGTTCCGCCGCACAGCGCGCGCTGGACAACACGCCCGAGCAGCTGCCGGTTCTGAAAAAGGCAGGCGTCGTGGACGCAGGCGGCCAGGGCCTGATGTATATTTTCGAGGGCATGCTTTCCGTATTCCGCGACAATCACATGATCGAAGCGGACAATGCGCCCGAAAAGAGCGCAAAGCTTTCCACCAGCGGCGCAGGCAAGGGCGTTTACACCGATGACCTGATGAAGGTCGAGGATATCAAAAACGGCTACTGCACGCAGTTCCTCGTCAACAAAAACGAGGGCGCAAGCAGCACGAAGCTGCGCGCATTCCTGGAAAGCAACGGCGACAGCGTCGTTGTGGTGGAGGATGACGAAGTCATCAACTGCCATGTCCATACCGCAGACCCCGGCAAGATCGTCAGCCACGCGCTTGGCTACGGCTATCTGACGAACTTCAAGATCGAAAACATGCACGAACAGTTCCTTGCGCGCCAGGCACAGGGCGAAGGCCTGAAAAAGCAGGCTGCCGCCGAAGCCGAGGGCACGGACAGCGAATTTCCGTATGCAGCGGTTGACAACGACCGCGAATTCGGCTTTGTTGCCGTTGCCGCAGGCGAAGGCCTGAAGGCGATCTTCAAGGATCTGGGCGCAGACGCCGTTGTTTCCGGCGGCCAGACGATGAACCCCTCCACCGCCGATATCGTCGCCGCGGTGCAGAGTGTTCCCGCAAAGACGGTTTTCGTTCTGCCGAACAACAAAAACATCATCATGGCAGCCGAGCAGGCACAGGGCATTGCCGACCGCACGGTCGTAGTGCTCACCACCCGCACGATCCCGCAGGGCATCACGGCGCTTTTGAACTTCGACCCCGAAGCTTCGGAATACGATAACGCCACCAATATGATGAAAGCCGCCGACAACGTCGCAACGGGTCTTGTCACCTTTGCGGCACGCGACAGCGATTTCGACGGCCGCAAGATCAAGAAAAATGAGATCCTTGCTTTGGAAAACGGCAAGCTTGTCGCAACCGGCACGGATATCACCAAGGTGACCTACCGCCTTGCACGCAGCATGTGCAAAAAGGACACCAGCTTCATCACGGTTATTTCCGGCTGCGACGTCAGCGAGGAAGAAGCGGAGCACACCGCTGAAATGGTTCAGGCAAAATGCCCGTCCGGCATCGAGGTCACGCACCTCAACGGCGGCCAGCCCGTTTACTACTATATCATCAGCGTCGAATAAAGCAGATCTGCGGCGGCGTCTCCACAAACGGGGACGCCGCCTTTTTGCATCCGGCATGAAAGGAGGAACCGATATCGACATCCGCAGACTGAACGGCGTGGCGGAAAAGCGCGCGCAGCAGCTGGCAAAGCTGGGCATTTGCACCACCGAGGATCTGCTGGGCTTTTTCCCGCGCGATTATGTTGATTATTCCCACCCCTATCCGATCGCATCCGCACCGTTTGACACCAAATGCGTCGTGCGGGCAACCATACTGGGAAAGGGCGGCACAGTGCGCGTGCGCGGCGGGCGGCAGCTGATCAAAGTGACAGCCGGGGACGACACCGCGGGGCTTGTGCTGACATATTTCAATAACCCCTATGCGCCGCAGAAGCTGGATATCGGCGGCACCTACCTGTTTTTCGGCAAGGTCGGCGGTTCGTTTGCCGTGCGCGAAATGATCAATCCTATTATGGTAACGCTGCCCGCTGCCGAAGCGGCGCCGCTTGCCGCGGTCTATCCGCAGACGGAGGGCATCACAAGCGCCTTTTTATCCAAATGCGTGCGCGCAGCCTTTGCGGTATCGCCCGATATCGAAGAGCCGCTCCCCGCGTTTCTGCTGCAGAAATACCGGCTGTGTCCGCGTGCCGACGCACTGCGGATGATCCACTTTCCCCGCTCGCAGGATGAGGTGCACGCGGCGCGCAGGCGGCTGATTTTTGAAGAGCTGCTTGCTTTGCAGCTTGGGCTTTTGCTGCTGCGCAGCCGCGGCGCACAGCGCACCGGCGCCCCGATGAAGCCGGTTGACCCCGCCCCCTTCTGGGCGGCGCTGCCGTTTGCCCCCACCGGTGCACAGCGCCGTTCGGTCGATGAGATTTTATCCGATATGACGCAGAAAGCGCCGATGAACCGTCTGCTGCAGGGCGACGTGGGCAGCGGCAAGACCCTTGTGGCGGCCGCCGGAATCTACGCCGCCGCAAAGAACGGATACCAGAGCGTACTGATGGCGCCGACGGAGATCCTTGCCTGCCAGCATGCGAATACGCTCGAGCCGCTTTTGCGGCCGTTCGGCATCCGCACCGTGCTTTTGACGGGCAGCGTCAAGGGCGCCGCCAAAAAGGCCGCGCTAAAAGCGATCCGCGAGGGTGAAGCCGATCTGATCGTCGGCACCCATGCCGTGCTGAGCGACGGCGTGGATTTTGCGCGCCTTGGCTTTGCCGTCACGGACGAACAGCACCGCTTCGGCGTGCGCCAGCGCAGCCTGCTTGCCGCAAAGGCCGATCACCCGCATCTGCTTGTTATGAGTGCAACGCCGATCCCCCGCACGCTGGGGCTTTTGATGTTCGGCGATCTGGATATTTCCGTACTGGACGAGCTGCCGCCCGGGCGCACCCCCGTGAAAACCTATGCCGTCACCGGCAAAAAACGTGCCGACCTGTACGGCTTTATCCGCAAGCAGCTGGACGCGGGACGGCAGGCCTATATCGTGTGCCCGCTGATCGAGGAGGGCGAATCCGACATGCAGGCCGCCGCGACCTATTATGAGGAAATTGCAAAGCCGCTGCTTGCGCCGTACCGCGTCGGGCTGATGCACGGCAGGCTGAAGGCCGCGGAAAAAAGCGCCGTTATGGATGCGTTCAAGGCGCACGAGCTTGACGTACTGGTTTCTACCACCGTGATCGAGGTCGGCGTGGACGTGCCGAATGCGAACCTGATCGCCATTGAAAACGCCGAGCGGTACGGACTTTCCGCGCTGCATCAGCTGCGCGGGCGTGTCGGGCGCGGCGGCGGCGAAGCGTACTGCATCCTCATCAGCGACCACACAACGGACGCCGTGCGCAAGCGGCTTTCGTTTTTGTGCCACACGAACGACGGCTTTGAAATCGCACGGTTCGATTTGGAAACGCGCGGCCCGGGTGATTTTTTCGGCAGCCGGCAGCACGGCCTGCCCACGCTGCGCATCGCAGACCTTATGGCGGACAGCCGTGTTCTGTATGCGGCGCAGGAAGAAGCGCTTGCCCTGACACACGACGACCCCGCGCTGCAAAAGCCGGAAAACGCCGGCCTGCGCCGCCTTGCCGAAGCGCTGTTTTCGCAGGACACCGCACTGAATTAGACTGCTTTTTTACAGCACGATACTCAAAACAGCAAACGGCAGGACCCATTCCGGTTCCTGCCGTTTTTTTCAACCGGAAAGCCCTCCTGTCACGCAAAACAGGAGGGCTTTCTTTTTTATGTATGTTCCCCGGATTTTCCGCCGGCTTTTTCTTTCAACAAATTGCTGTCTTTTGTTGAAAACAGTTCCGCTTCACCGACAGCATGCCGCCGGAAGCTCGGAAAAATCCAGCCCCCGTGCCTCGGTATAATAGACGATCGCCCGTTCGATAAACTCCTGCGGCATATCGAACCATTCCGCAAGCTGCCACGGTTCTGTCATGCCGCTGTGCATCGCATCACACAGTGCACGGTACGGCAGAAACTGCTCGATCGCCCAGCGGTTCGCTTTGTATTCATGCTTTTCCACCAGATCCCACGGGCTGGACACCTGATGCGTCGTGCCCGTGGCGCAGTGCCCGCATTCGTGCGCAAGACATTCCTTGAGCGCCGCGGTCGTGCGCAGAAGCTTTGGGTCACAGAATACGGCATATTTCCCGCCGCTTTCGATCGTGGCAGCAGGCGCAAACCCGATATCATACAGAAAAACCCGGACATCCTGCGCCTGCAGCGCATCATAGATTTCCGCCAGAGTTACCACATTATGCACCTCCCTGCCATGTCTTATCGGTGTACCGCTTTACGATCCCTGCTCCTTTTCCTGCTCGTGCCGGAAAAAACGCGCCATTTCCAGCAGCTTTTCCTTATTGGCCTGCGTAAGCGGCTGCGTTTCGTTGAAAAGCGCATAGGTGAACGCATCCAGTTCCGCGGGCGCGGGATCGTCCGTCTGACCCATAAGGTATTCCGCACTGGTGGAAAGTGCTTTTGCAATGGCCTCCACCACCGGCTGCTTCACCGTATGGATCGCGCCGCTTTCATAGCGCTGAATGGTCGATTTCGTCACCCCGACCTTGATCGCCACCTGCTGCAGGGAAAACTCCTTCGCCTTTCTGCGTTCGGCGATCCGCTCCCCAAGCGTTGTAAACGATCCTGTTTTGTTTTCCGACATCTTACTGCCCCTTTCATTTTTCTGGTGTTTCGCAGCGCAACGCAGCACGCTGTTTCCACTTTGCATTATAGCTTGATTTTTCCCAAAATGCAACAGATATTTCAAATACCGTTGCGCAACGCATTGACTTTCTGTTTTTCTGCGGTATACTGGCATCATCGGAGTTGCGCAGAGCAACATGCATATCTATATCGTTGCACTGCGCAACGCATTTTAGAGTAAACGGCTGCCATGCGGCGCCGCGTACGGCGCAGAATTTGATATACAGTTTCAGTTTACTCCTAAAATCATCCGATAAACAGGACAGAAAGGAGGGATTTTCCACCAAACGCGAAGAAATGCGCACCGAAAGCCTGATGCAGCGGCTGGAAGCACGCCTTTACGGCAGCCGTTCAGCCCCGCCGCCGCGCTGCCCATGCTGCGGCATGCCGCTGTGCGACGGCGAACGGCAGTATTTTGCACGCGACGGCAGCGCTGTCGGCTGCGAAAGCTGCATCACGGTGCGTTGGCACTGAACGACGAAAAGGAGATGAGCAAAACTTGACACCAAACGAGCCGCAGCGCACAGTATGCCCGGGCTGCCTTTGGGCGGCGTGGGGCGCACCGGACCGCGCGATCTGCAGCCGTGTGCCCTGTGCACGCGCCGCAGATGCCAGAGCGCTTGCGGCAAAACGCAGGGCGCTGGGCATTGACCCGCCGCTTTGCGAAAGCGAAAAGGAGGGAGCGATTGACAACCACACCCAGTGCGAAAAAGCCCCGCCCGCGTTCTGACGCCGACGCGGCGTGCCGCGCGGACAACGCCGTGGAAAAGGCGCTTTTGAAAAAGGCCAAGGGGTACAGCTACACGCAGGAGGACAGCTGCAAGTGCAAGACCGTTGAATACGACGAGCACGGCAAAAAGATCCGCGAGGACGAAGTCCTGCGCGTGATCGAAGTGAAAAAGCATATGCCGCCGGATTACGATTCCATTTTGTTCTGGCTGCGTTCGCGCCGTCCGCAGGCGTGGGGCGAAGCGGCGCAGGCTGCGGGCGTGCCGATCATCGACGACGTGCCGAACGCGCCGATCCTTTCGGCAGACGAAATGGCGGCGCTGGCAGAAAAGCGCGGCGACCATGCCCCTGCGTGACAAATCGGCGCTTTCCCGCTGCATTGCACCCGCCTTTTACGGCGTGCACCGCGACATCACGGCGCACCGCCACACGCATTACATCCTGACGGGCGGGCGCGGCAGCTGCAAATCCAGCTTTGTCGCCATCGAGGTTTTTCTTCTGCTCAAGCGGCACCCGGACTGCCACGCGCTTGTGATGCGCAAAACCGCAAACACGCTTGCGGACAGCGTCTATGCCCAGTATGTCTGGGCGGCGGAAATGCTTGGGCTGGGACAGGAACTGATTCAAAAGCGCAGCAGCCTGACGCTGATCCTGCGCCCGACAGGCCAGCGGATCCTGTTTCGCGGCGCAGCCGACCGCATGGCGCTCAAATCGCTGAAAATGCCGTTCGGCTACATCGGCATCACGCATTTTGAGGAGAAGGATCAGTTTGAAAGCCGCGCCGAGATCCGCAGCATCCTGCAATCCACCATGCGCGGGGGAACGGTGTTCTGGAACTTTGAAACGAACAACCCGCCCATACGCCCCGGCCACTGGGCGAACCGCGACCTTCTCTGCCCGCAGCCCGACCGCCTTGTGCACCACAGTGATTACCGCAGCGTGCCGCGTGCATGGCTGGGCGAAACGTTTTTTGCACAGGCCGAAGCGCTGCGTGAACAAAGCGAAAGCGCCTACCGCCACGAATATCTGGGCGAAGCCACGGGCGTCGGCGCATCGGTGTTCCCGAACGTGCATCTGCGCACGGTATCGGATGAGGAGATCGCCGGGTTCGACCGCATCTACCGCGGCGCAGACTGGGGCTTTTTCCCCGATCCGTTCGCCTTTGTGTGCGCGGGGTACGATGCTTCGCACCGCGTGCTGACGCTGTTTGACGAAGCCACCGCCTACCGCAAAAACAACGAGCAGACCGCCGCGCTTGCCAAAGCGCACGGGGCGAACAACGCCGAAACGGTCTGGGCGGACGCCGCCGAACCGAAGAGCATCGCAGACTGGCGCAGCTACGGCATCCTGTGCCGCCCTGCCGGAAAGGGCGCGGGCAGCGTCGCCTATTCCACCAAATGGCTGGCCGGACTTTCCGCCATTATCATTGACCCTGCGCGGTGTCCGTGCTCGGCGCGTGAATTTTCCGAGTACGAATACGAGCGCGCGCGCGACGGCGAACTGACCGAGGTTCTGCCCGACCGCGACAATCATCACATCGACGCCGCGCGCTATGCGCTGTATCCGGTCTGGCGCAGGCGCGGGCAGTAGAAAGGAGAAAACGCTTGGGCGAACGATTCAAAGAAATCCTATCGATCCTCAAAACCCTGTTTTCGGGCACGGCGCCCGTGCCGGAAGCCGAAGCCGAGGCGGCGTCAAACGGCACCGACCGCGCCGCCGAATGGGCGCAGCTTTTCCGGGGAAATGCCCCCTGGCTCACGGACCCCGCCATGAAATCGCTCGGCCTTCCCGCCGCCATTGCAGGCGAGATCGCCCGCCTTGCCACCGTGGAGCTTTCCGGCCATGTTGCCGGCAGCGCGCGTGCGGAATATCTGGATGCGCAGCTGCAGCCCGTGCTTGCCGCCATGCGCGTGCAGTGCGAATACGCCGCGGCCTGCGGCGGCATCATCCTTAAGCCCTATGTCACGGGCGGTGCGATCGCCGTCGATTTTGTCCAGCCGGAAAACTTCATCCCCGTGCGCTGGGATGCGCGCGGCGTCATCACGGACGCCGTATTCATCGAACAGCGCCGTCAGGGCGGTGCATGGTACACGCGGCTGGAATATCACACCCTGCAGCCCGATGGCTGTTTTGTGCACAACACCGCTTTCGTTTCGCGCTCCCGCGAACGGCTCGGCACAAAAACCCCTCTTTCCGCCGTGCCGGAATGGAGCGCGCTTGCGCCGGAATGGGGCGTGCGCCTTGCAGACGG
Source organism: Ruthenibacterium sp. (assembly GCA_020025235.1). GTDB lineage: Bacteria > Bacillota > Clostridia > Oscillospirales > Ruminococcaceae > Ruthenibacterium. Next base: position 9,849 of record JAHHSL010000015.1, on the reverse strand, counting down.
CAGCGCGCCTTGTACGCCGCTGTTCTGCTACCTGCGCATCCCGTTTGCAAACCAGACCGACCCTGCAAGCCCGCTTGGCGTATCCGTGTACAGCCGCGCCGTCAGCCTGATCGAAGAAGCCGACCGCCAGTACAACCGCATTTTGTGGGAATACGAGGGCAGCGAACTTGCTGTGGACGCGAGCGTCGGCGCACTGCAGATCGGCGGGCGCGAGGGCTTTTCCATGCCGCGGCACCAAAAGCGGCTGTTCCGCGAGCTTGCGGTGGATAAGGGCGACGGAGGCGATCTGTATTCCGTATTCAGCCCGCAGATCCGCGACGAAAGCCTGTTCAGCGGGCTGAACAATCTTCTGCGGCGCATCGAATTTGCCTGCTGCCTTTCCTACGGCACGCTCAGCGACCCCGAAAACGTCGCGAAAACCGCCGAGGAGATCAAGATGAGCCGCCAGCGCAGCTATTCTGCCGTGGCGGACATCGAAAAGAGCATGGAGAACGCCCTGCATGCCCTTGTAGACATCATGAACACCTATGCGACACTGTATCATCTTGCCCCGGAGGGCGCGTATGAAGCATCGTTCCGCTTCGGGGATTCGGTGGTGACGGACACCGCCGCCGAACGCGAGCAGATGCGCCGCGACTGTCTGGACGGCGCCGCCGCATGGTGGGAATACCGCATGCGTTTTTACGGCGAACCGGAGGAAACTGCCCGTGAGCGCGCCGCACAGGCCGCACAGGCGCAAAGCGCACACAGTGCGCCGGAAGCTGCACCCGCCGCGCCGTGACGCATGCCCCCGTCCCCTGCCGCAGGACGTACCGATGCGGCAGATCGTTTTCTATTCCTGTGATGCAACCACATAAAAAGCGTAGGACGAAAGGAGTTTACCATGAAACGAGAGGAACTGACCGAAATCGGTGTTGCGCCGGAGCTTTTGGACGCCGTTATGGCGCTCAACGGCCGCGACATCGAAAAACACAAGGCTGCGGCGCAGCGCTGGGAGGAAAAGTACGGCGAGGACACCGCCGCGCTGAAAGCACAACTGGGGGATGCGCGCTATGCGCACGCCGCCGACAGCGCCGTAAGCGGGCTGCGCTTTTCTTCCGAAAGTGCGAAAAAGGCGTTCTGCGCCGAACTGAAAGCCGCATCGCTTGCGGTGGAAAACGACGCGCTGTGCGGCTTTGACGATTTTGTAAACAGCTACCGCGAAAAAGACCCCGCAGCCTTTGCCGGTGATGCCGGCAAAACACCCGTATTTGTGCGGCCTTCGGGCGGCACACCCATTCACAACGGCCCGCGCGCCGCACTTCGCGCCGCGTTCGGGCTTGATGATTAAGGAGGAACTATGAATCAGATCGAACTTGCCAAAACCTATGTTCCGATGCTGGATGAAGTGTATGCATCCGCATCCCTTACCGCAAAGCTGGACGGCGCTGCCGAGCTGTGCGCACAGGGCGCAAATGCCAACGAGCTGATCGTGCCGGTGCTTTCCATGCAGGGTCTGGGCGCGTACAGCCGCACCGACGGCTATGCCGAGGGCGACGTGACCATGACGAACGAGACCCTGAAATGCAATTTCGACCGCGGCCGCATGTTCAGCGTGGACAACATGGACAACGCCGAAACAGCAGGCGTTGCCTTCGGGCGTCTTGCGGGCGAATTTATCCGCACCCGCGTTGTGCCGGAACTGGATGCCTTCCGCTTTGCGCAGTATGCATCGGCAGCCGGCACCGGCCATGCCGCAGGTGCGCTTGCGGACGGCAAAGCCGTGATCGCCGCACTGCGCAAGGCGCAGGACGCCATGGACGAAGCCGAAGTGCCGCCCGAAGACCGCCACCTGTTCATCCTGCCGCGCCTGCTTGCGCTTGTGGAGGATCTGGATACCAGTGCAAGCCGTGCGGTGCTTGCGGAATTTGCAAGCATCACCAAGGTGCCGCAGAGCCGCTTTTACACCGAGATCACCCAGCGCGACGGCGTTTCCGGCGGGCAGGAGGACGGCGGCTTTGTGAACGCGGGCAAAAAGCTGAACTTCATGGTCGTGCACCGTCCGGCGGTCATCCAGTTTGAAAAGCATGTCGCACCCAAGATCATCACCCCGGAGGCAAACCAGAAGGCCGACGCCTGGAAATACGGCTACCGCAATGTCGGCGTTGCGGACGTATACCCCAAAAAGGCCGCGGGCGTTTTCTGGCATTCCGAAGCATGAGAACGGTCTGTCTCAACGATTACATCGGCACATTCGGCGGCACGCTTGTGCCCGAAGAATCGTTCGATGCCTTTGCACTGCGCGCCGAACGCACCCTTGACGCCGACACCTTCGGGCGCGCACGGCAGGCGCTTGATTCCGGCAGCATCCACGCACCGGCTGTAAAAAACTGCATCTGCGCCCTTGCGGAGCTTTTCTATCTGCAGGATACCGGGCGCGCCGACACCGTGCAGAAGGAGACGGTCGGCAGCTGGAGCCGCACATATCTGTGCGGCAGGGGCGTTTCCAAAAGCGCCGCCCGCCGCGAGGTCGAAGAAACGTTTCTTGCCGGCACCGGGCTTTTATTCCGCGGGAGGTGAACGCATGTTTCATGATACCGTAACGCTTTTCTGCCGATTCGGCCCGCCGCGCGCGGAAGCCTTTGCCCGCACGGTGCTGCACGGGGTGCGCTTTGACGGCGCAGCCGGCGCCAACACTTTCCCGCGCTATGGCAAAAGCGCAGACCGCGCACTTTTGTACATTCCCTTTTCGTGTGCAGAGGGCTATGTTTCACCCGAAGCGTGGGACGCACTTTCCCCCGAAAAGCGCAGCCGCCACTGGACGCTGCGCCCCGGGGACGTGCTTTTGCCCGGCGACGCCGGACACAGCCCGCTTGCGCCGTCCGCCCAGCTTGCAAAAGCGCCCGTGCGCTATGTGCTGACGACGGTTGACGAAAAGGGCACGGACAGCCCGCTTGCCCATTTTGAGGTCGGCTGCGGGCGCATCTATCGTCAGGGCGGGGGTGTTGCATGATGCTTTGCGCCCTTGCCGAATGGCTGTGCACGCTTGCCCCGCTTGCCCGCTTTGCCCCGGACGGCATCTGCACCGGCACCATGCGCCCCGGCCCGGGCTGTTCGCTGCACCCGGCGGGCAGCCTTAGCTGCACGCAGGATATTGCCGGCAACCGCACCTTTTCACAGCAGTTCACCTTGAGCGTGTGCGACGTATGCCTTTGTCAGACGCAGTACGATGAACTGTACCGCACCGTGGAAAGCGCCGCCTTTGCCGTGCAGGACGCTGCCCTCGCGGGCGGGCTGCCGGTTCTGGCGCAGCCGTTTTCTGCCCAGAGCGTCGAAGCGCAGGCCCCGAAGCTGGAGCACACGGACGACAGCGGCCTTGCCGTTTTTACGCTTGCGCTTACCCTTGTTTTCCAAAAGCCGGCAGAACCGGCATATGCAACGAAAGGATGATTTGATTGGCACAGAAACAGAAGATCCGCCGCTCGAAATTCGCGCTTTTCCTCGATACTGCCCGCAATGCGGAAAGCCCCGCATGGGAGCTGATCGGTGACGGCGTGACCGAAATGAGCATCTCGTACAATCCGCAGACAAACGAGGTGATCTACGTCAACCAGGACAGCGGCTCCACCGACGTGGAAAGCTACAAGCCCACGATCGCCGCCCCGATGACCGCGCTTGCGGGCGACCCCGTATTCGAGTTCATCGACGATCTGCGCATCCACCGCAAGGTGCTTTCCGAATGTGAGACAAACTGCCTTATGGTGTATCTGTACAAGCCCGAGCAGGGCGGCAAATACCCCGCCGAGCGCAGCCGCTGTTCGGTGCAGGTGGATGAATTCGGCGGTGCAGGCGGCGAAAGCACCAAGCTGAACTTCACGCTGAATCTGTGCGGCGACGCACAGCAGGGTGTGTTCGACCCCGTTTCCCGCACCTTTACCGCCGAATAAACCGCATACCCGCGCGGGCATGCCGCCCGCGCGGGGCTTTGGATGACTTTTTATGAAAGGATGATTTTTATGGATACTCCCGCTCTTTCCCTTGCTTCAAACCAGCTGCACATCCCGGTGGAACGCGACGGCGTGCGCGTGGGCGAGCTGTGCTTTTCCCCCGACGACCCCGCATTCCTCAACCGCTTTTACGGTCTGCTTTCGTCGCTGGACGCGCGGCGCAAAGACCTTGCGGCGCTTTCGGACGAAGAAAGCCTGCTTGCCGAAAGCCTGACGGCACTGGAACGCGCCTATGCCGAAACACAGAGCGAAATCGACATCGTTTTCGGCGAAGGCACAAGCCGGATGTGCTTCGGCGACGGCTGTAGCACTGCTTTGCTGGAGCAGTTCCTTTCCGGCGTGGCAGAGGTGCTGCGTCCGGCGCGCACGGAAAAGCTCTCGCAGTATCTTGCGCAGGACGAGGCGCTTTCGTAAATGAACCCGCTTTTTGCCCCGCTGCCGCACAGCGTGCGGATCGGCGCGCGGGAATATCCGATCCGCTGGGATGCCCACACTGCGCTGCGCATTTTGGCGGCATTCGAGGATGATTCCCTTGCCGATCTGGAAAAGCAGGCGGTGATGCTTTCGCTTTTTTACCCCGAAGTGCCGCCGGATCTTGAAAAGGCGGCGCGGCTTGCCGTGCGCTTTTTGAACTGCGGCAGCGACGGGCCCGCCGAAAGCGGGCCGCGGCTTTACAGCTTTTCGCACGACGCCCCGCTCATCTATTCCGCTTTGCGGCGCAGCCACGGCGTCGACGCCGCGCAGCCGATGCACTGGTATACCTTTGCCGCGCTGTTTTTCGACATCGGCCCGGACACCATGTTCATGCAGATCGTCGCTTTGCGCCAAAAGCGCGCCGCCGGGACGCTGACGCCCGAGGAACGCCGCCTGTTTGCCCGTCTGGGTGCGGCGGCCGAGCTGCCGCAGCACGAAACGCCGCAGGAAAAGGCGGCGGCCGAACACTTCCGCGCGCTGCTTGCCGCAGGCGATCCCAAGAAAGGAGGAACCTATGCATTCGACCTCACAGCCGATCATTCTTCTGCGCCGGCCCCCTGAACTGCCCTCCGATGAGCCGGAAAAAAAGGAGCTGCGCCGCAGCATCAAAAAGGCGGCGGATTCCGCCCGCACCGTCACGCGCGTATACCGTTCGCTTGCCGCTGCCGTGCGCGCGGTGATCCGCGGATTTGACGAACTGCACCTGACGCAAAAGCGCTCCGGACGCGGCGGCAGCTCCGTGCGCGTAACCGAAAAGGAAGCCGGCCTGCCCGACCGCCTGCGCGCACTGTGGGAGCGCTGCCGCGACGCCGTCCTTGCGGTGTTCGATGCGATCCGCGAACGCTTTGCCGCACTGTGCCGTCTGTTTTTGCCGGGCATCCGCCAGTGGCGCGATGCATTCCTTTGCGTATTCCGGCTGATCCCGAAGCTGTTTTCATCCCTTGCGCAGAACGCGCAGGCCTTGTGGCACAACGCCCTTGCCCCGCTGATGCGCTATCTGCTTTCGGATTTTGCCCCGACTGTCGTGAACGGCATCGCGTCCGTTGCGGCGCCCGTGTTTTCCACGCTCGGCACCGCCGCATCGAACGCCTTCACCGCCGCATTCAGCCGCTTTACCACCATTGTTTCCGATATCGTCAACGGCTTTCTGATGCCGACGCTCGAAAACGTGCAGACCATTTTTTCGGGCATGCTCAACGGCATTTCCGCCATGTGGGACGCCCATGGGCGGGAGATCATGGAAAAGCTTTCGACGCTTTTTTCGGGGATCTGCGATCTGTGGGACAGCTTTTACGCGTCATATCTCGCCCCTGCGTTCAAAACGCTCGGCAGTCTTCTGGACGGTTTGTGGAATAACCACCTTTCCCCCCTGTGGGACAGCCTGACCGAGCTTTTCGCCGGCATCGCGAACCTTGTACTGGATATCTGGAACGAACGCCTGATCCCGTTCCTCAAGTGGCTTTCCGATTTCTTCGCCCCGATCTTCAACGTCGTATTTTCCGGTGCCGCCGATGTCGTGCGAAACGCGGCAGGTGCTGTCGTCGACGTGGTGCGCTGGATCAGCAATGCGCTGTGCGGACTGATCGAATTTCTTTCCGGCGCCTTTTCCGGCAGCTGGCATCGCGCATGGTCAGGCATCTGCGGCACGGTGCACAGCGCGTGGAACGGCATTATCTCGTTTGTAAAAGGCGGCGTCAACGTCGTGATCGATTTCGTCAACGCCATGATGCGCGCCGTGGCGGCCGCCATGAACGGTGTTGTCGGCGCGCTGAACACCATTCACGTTTCGATCCCGCGCTGGGTGCCGGTGATCGGCGGGCAGTCGTTCGGCGTTCATCTGCCGAGGGTTTCCGCCCCGCAGATCCCCCGCCTTGCCACGGGCGCCGTCATCCCGCCGGGCGCGGAATTTCTTGCCGTGCTGGGCGATCAGAAGCACGGGCGCAATCTCGAAGCGCCGGAATCCCTCATCCGCCAGATCGTGCGCGAGGAATCCGGCGGCGAACAGACCCTTACCGCCGAACAGCCGATCGAAGTGCTGCTGGACGGCGAAGTGCTGTACCGCGCCATTGCCAGCATCCACGCAAACCGCGGCGCACCCGTCGGGGGATTGTTTGCGCAGGCCTATTAAGGAAAGGAGACGCCATGAAACACGACGATACCGCTTATCTTTTTCTGGGTGCAAACGCCGGCACAAACCGCACAAGCTATGCGGTTGCCGTGCCGTACCCTTCTGCCGGGAAGGCCGCGTTTTCCACCACCCGCATGGTGAACAGCGCGCGCAATGCGCAGGGCACACTGGTGGGGCGCATGGTGGGGCGCAGCCTGCATAAGCAGGAGCTGGGCTGGGATAAGATCTCCTGCCAAAAATGGTGGGAGCTCAACCGCTGGTTCGAGCAGGGGCATTTCACCTTTTACTGCCACCTGTTCAACCACAATCTCGGGCGCTGGGAGACAAGGCTGTTTTATCTGGGCGACGTCAAAACGCAGCCGGTCCGCATCCGCCCCGAAACGGGCGAACCCGCCTATTACCGGGACGCATCGTTCAGCGTCATCGACTGCGGGGTGATCTGATGCAGCCCACATCCCCCCTTTATGACGCCCAGATGAAAAGCCGCATCGCGCTGCCGTGCACTGCGCGCATCCGCTGCGGGCTGGTGAACACCGATGCCGCAGACGGCTGCACGCCCGAAGAAATGCCCGAACAGACCTTTTATTCCCGCCCGGATTCCATGCTGCACGACCCGCGCATGCCGCAAATTGCATACGCAACGCTCGAACCCGGGCGCATGCATGCGGACGGGGCGCTGCGCATCCTGCCGCGCACTGCGCAGACGACCCTTTATTCCGAAGGGCTTGTCTCGAAGGTGCTGTGCGGGGCAGACGGTGCCTTCAGCACCGGCGAAGTTCCGTGCCTGCGCTTTTCGTTCCGCATGCTGCACTCTGTTCCCGGCCTTTCGTTCGTCTTTGACGCGGTGTGCGGCGATCACCCCGCCGAATTTCTTGTGGAAGCGTTCCGCGGTGCATCGCGCATCTTTTCCCGCACCTACACGCCCGACAGCGCCGTTTTTTCCACGAACGACGGCATCGACCGCTTTGATTCCCTTTTTCTGCGTTTTCCGCGCATGAATGCTGCGCGCCGCCGCCTGCGCATTGCACAGCTGACATTCGGCTTCGGGCTGACATTCGACGGCAGCCAGATCATCCGCACGGTGCAGAAATCCGAAATCGACCCGATCAGCCGCCGCCTGCCGCACGCGACGCTGGATTTCACGGTCGTCAACGTCAACACGCTGACGGGCGGCGGCGAACAGTGCCTTTATAATCCGGACAATGCGCGCGGCATCTTCCGGTACATCGGGCGGCAGAACCCCGTGACGCTGGAATACGGCCAGACGCTTGCCGACGGCAGCACCTTCTGGCTGCCGGGCGGGAAATACGAGCTGACCGGACAGCCCGACACCGACGGGCTTACTGCGCGCTTTACCGCGCAGGACGCACTTTCCGGTCTTTCCGGCACATTTACAAAGGGTGTTCTTGTTCCCGGCGGGCAGACCCTTTACGACCTTGCGCAGCAGGTCCTGCGCGACAGCGGCCTGCGCCGCACACAGCAGAACGAAGAACCGTGGAAGCTGTGGAGCGGGCTCAGGCACGTCCGCACGGCAGCGCCGCTGCCGATCCGTAAGCACAACGAGCTTTTGCAGCTGATCGCCCATGCGGCGTGCTGTGTCCTGTTTACCGACCGCAGCGGCTTTATCCGCATCGAACCTGCGCCCGCACAGCAAAATGCGCTGCTGCTCGGCGCGGACGAAATGCTGGAATATCCCCGCGTGCGAGAGATCCCCACCCTGCGTGCGGTGCACTGCCCGGCTTACAGCTATACGCCCGAACAGGAGCCTTCCCAGCTTCACCGGGAAACGTATCCCGTAAACGGCACACAGGTTCTGGAACTGCGCTATCCCATGTGCGCCGATGCAAAGATCACCGCCGAAGGCGCCGTTATAACCAAAGCCGAAATCTATGCCGCGGCGGCAAAGATCACACTGGAAGGCACCGGCCCCGCGGTGGTGACCGTCACGGGGCGAAAGCTGGGCACAAGCACGCGCGACGTATGGGAGGACGTGCCGCTGTGCGATGATTCCGGCTGCGAAGAACAGCTGGACAATCCGCTTATCACCTCCTTTGAGGACGCCGCCCGCGTGGCACACTGGGTAAAGGAATGGCTGTGCCTGCGCAGCACCTACTCCTTCCCGTACCGCGGCAGGCCGGAGGTGGATGCACTTGATCTTCTGTACACCGAAAGCCCGTTTTCCGTGCAGCCCGTTCCGGTGCGTATTTTAAAGACCGAGCTTACGTTCGACGGCGCGCTCAACGGCACGATCACGGCAAAGAATCTTGCCGCATCCGACAGATAAACCCCATTTACGGAGGGATTACCCATGTATGATTCTGCACACAAAAAGGGGGACTGCCCATGGCATGGCTGACCCCGAAAACCGACTGGCGGCGCACCGATGTGTTCCTGCCGCTGCGCGATTACATGCGCATCCGGGGCAACATCCTGCATCTGGCGGGCGAAGCCGCAGCGCTTTACGCGCCCTTTGCCCTTGCCCCGATGACGCCCGCCGCCGATGACGTCCTGCCGTTTCTGGATTTTTTTGAAAACCCCGACCGCAACACCGACCGGCTTATGGACTCGACGTTCCGCCCCGAAAACGCGCCCCGCGCACGGAATTACATTGCAAACGGCAGAGTGTGGGATGCAGCGGATCTCAACCGCATGGAATCCGCCCACCTTGCACTGCACACGGCGTTTGCCGCACAGAAAAATGCAAGGCCGGTACTGGCCTTTACGCTGGGAGGTGATCTTTTTGTCCCGTCTTTATAAAGATATGATCGTATCCGAACCGGACGGCCGTGTGCGCCTGACGTTCCGCAACCGGCAGGGCACCGCAGTTCTGCAGGACGTGTGCGCCGAGGTTTCCAGTGCGGTATCGCAGCACGGCGACCGCTGGGGCGCACTTGCCGCAAACGAGCTGCTGCGCCTTTCCGACGACGGCGTACCCTACGCCGTGGCGCCGGATTTTAAAGAGGCCGCCGCGCCTGCACCGCTTATCCCGCGCGAAAAGCTCTCGGCAAGTTTTGCAAAGCTTGCCGCCGCCGTCACATTCCTGCGCACACCGGCAACGCCCGAGCGCGGCGGTGTGATGAGCCCCGCGGATAAGCAGAAACTGGACGCCCTTGCCGCGGAGGGTGTTTTCGGAAAGGAGTTTTGACGCATGAAGCACACCTTTTTGACGCCACTTCCGCACCGCGCCGGGGAGGTGAACGGATGACTTACACAATTGCACAAAGCGGCACGGCGATCTGCGGCGGGCGGCGCGGGGAAAAC
>JAHHSL010000014.1 GCA_020025235.1 Ruthenibacterium sp. | reverse complement strand
CCAAAAGGCGGATCGTTTTCATTGCGATCCGCCTTTTTCATCTATGCGTTCCGAGAGGTTGCATATCTTGCAGAAAAGCAGGAAGACGGAAAGCGTATTAATAAAACAAGGGCCTCCGGTCAAACCGAAAGCCCTTGTTTTATGCCGTAAAAAGACTTTTACTTTTTTACATCATACAGATTTTTATGGCGCACTGCCTGTTTGATCGGCATGCCGGTATCATAATCCAGCTGGCGCGGCTCATACTCTTCGTTTTCCCGCTGACGCGTACACGCATCATTTTCCCATGTTGCCTTTTTATCCCTGCGCCACGGGCGCACTGCCCACTGGTACCCACGGTACGCATCGCGTGTATCGTTCATATGGCGGATGAGTTCATCGTGCAGACGATCACGGATCGGCGCAGGCTCACTTTTGTCGATCAGGTTTTCCACCTCATCCGGGTCCTTTTCCATATCATAAAACTCGTCGGTATCACACAGATGCAGTACCAGCTTATAGCGTCCGTCTGTAATACCGCGCATCATCTGCAGCCCGCCGAAGCCGTCATGGTCGACCTCGTACCGCGTAAATTCCGTATGCGCATAATCATTCACGCGGATGCCCGTATCATAGAACTGGTGCAGCATGCTTTTGCCTTCCAGAATACGCGGGATCGGCAGCCCCATATATTCCAGAATGGTCGGCACAAGGTCGATATGCGACGCAGGCGCAGTGACGACCTTTCCCTTTTCACCGCCGCGGACAATCAACGGGATATTGGCAATTTCTCGGTACATCGCAGAGTTTTTTCCCTGCACGCGATGATTGCCGAGCATATCGCCGTGATCTGACGTAAACACGACGATCGCATCCGGATAATCGCGGTCGATGATCTCCATGATCCGCCCGATCTCATAATCCACAAAGCTGTTTGCCCCAAGGAACAATGCCAGGCCGTCCCCTGCCGAATGCAGGGATTCGGGGTCTGCATCCGCCGCATTGCCCGCCCACAGCGTCTGCATGAACGGCTTTTGGCTCAAATCGTCTGCATAATTGCGGCTTTCCGGCATGCGTACACCGCGGTACATGGTGTTGAACGGTGCGGGACAGATGCACGGCCCGTGCGGCTCATCATACGAAACGGTCAGGAAGAAATCCGTGCCGCGGTTCTTTTCCAGGAAACGCAGCGCTCTGTTCGTGCAGCGGTGCGCATACGTTTTATCCTCTGTCCAATCCGGATCGTACGCCGTGGAGCTTTTGCGGCTTCTCTGCTTATCTTCGTCGGAAAGCTCCTCAAGATAGCATTTCATGTCGTACCAGTATTCCGGATCAAAGCCTTCGGGGCAGCGTCCGGTCCCGAAATAATCGCCGCCATCAAGATGCCATTTTCCCACATATCCGCAGTGGACACCCTGATCCGTCAGGCGCTGGCCGACTGTTTTGACATTATCGCCCAGCGGCAGCGAATTTGCAACGACCCCGTTCGAGTGCGGGAACACGCCGGTAAAAATTGCACTGCGCGCCGGCCCGCAGACGGGCTGGCAGCTGTATGCATTGTCATACCGGATGCCCTGTTCACACAGACGGTCGATATTCGGAGTTTTCATAAGCGGATTCCCGTAACAGCCGAGCATGTCCTTACGGACGGTATCAGCCATGATGAGAATAAACTGTCTGCTCATTTTTCTTCTCCTTTATTCTGCGTCGCAGTTTTTCGCTGCGGCATTTATTATGGCCCGGATCACTTTTTCTCTTTCCAGCGGCGGCGCAGCACATAGGCTGCCAGCTTGGGCTGACGATCCCGCGTGAATACGCCCTTTTTATTCCCCTGCACGCGCTTGATGTTTTCCGCCGTAGCAAAATCCGCAAAGTTCCATGCGTGCTCACCGGCTGCAAACGGCAGAGAATCCATGATTTCCCCGTATTTTTCCAGCATCTGCGCCTGATATTCTTCACTGAACAGCGACGGCGTTGTATTATGCATGCCGGCAATGGCATCCGCGCCGTATTCCCCGAGCATGATCGGCGCATCCGGGCAGCGGCGGTGGAACGCCTCCAGCTCGGTGCGCAGCAGCTCACCCGCCGCTTCCAGATCGCCCTCGGTATCATACCAGCCGCGGTAGCGGTTCAGCACCAGGAAATCGCACAGCTCCGCCACCTTGCACGCCTTGGGCGAAGAACCCTCATAGGTGACGATCGTGACCGGACGATGCTGCGGGTCCTGACGGCGCACCTGATTCATCAGCGGCTCAAAGTATTCGCGTGCGCCTTCTTCTTCGCTTGCGGGTTCGTTTGCAACGCTCCATGCGATCACGCACGGATGGTTTTTATCGCGCGACACCATATCCCGAAGCACTTCGCTGTGATGTTCCGCCGTCTTTAATTTTTTCCATGTGCCGTTCGGCGTGCCGCCCAAAAGCCCCACTGCCGTGAAGCCGGTATGCAGCCCCACCGCCGGTGCTTCGTCGATGACAAGGATACCCTCACGGTCGCACAGATCCAGGAAGGTTTCGCTGTACGGATAATGGCTCGTGCGCAGGGAATTGGCGCCGATCCATTTCATCAGCGCGATATCCTTAACATAGTAGGCGGGGTTATATCCTCTGCCGCTGACCGGCGCATCCTCGTGCTTGCCGAAGCCCTTTAAGTACACCGGCTCGCCATTGAGCAGGATCCGGCAGCCGCGGATCTCGATATCCCGAAAGCCGAATGTCTGGGAGTATACGTCATCACCCGCATGCACCTCCAGCGTGTACAGATGCGGATGCTCCGGGCTCCACAGCTTTGCTCCATTCAGTACTGCTGTGCCGGTGCGTCCGGTGCCCTTGAACACGGTATTTCCCTCACCGTCCCGCACGGCAATGCAAACGTCCGATGTCTCATCGCATGCGATATCCCACGCGAAGCTTTTGTCTGCATGGCCGGATACCGTGATATCGCGGATGTGTTTTTTCGGTGTGGTATAGATGCACACCGGACGCAGGATGCCGCTGTAATTGAAATAATCAAAGTTCGGCAGATTTACCGTGCGCGGCGGCAGGTTCGGATATTCGCGGGTTTCGATGCGTCCGCACGGAAGCGTCGTTTCATCCAGAACGTTGTTCACAACCACAGTCAGCAGGTTTTCGCCCGGAACGGCCGTTCCGTTCAGTTCAAATTCAAACGGAAGGAAACCGCCCTTATGGGTGCCGAGCAGCGTTCCGTTCCAGTAAACGGCTGCACGATGCGTCACGCTTTCAAAATAAAGCATCGTGCGCTCTTGCAGCATCTGCTTTGTAAGATGTACGGTGCGCTGGTATACCATATCGCCCATGTGGTCGCGAAACGCGCGGGTTTCGTATAGATCGTTGTATGCCGATGGCACCGGCATCGAAAGGGCGTTTTCAATATGTTTTCCTGCCTGCAGGTTCTGCGATTCTTCATCGGACAGCAGCGAAAAATCCCAAATCCCATCAAGGGAAAGTCTCATTCGGCTCTCTGTCATTTTCGGATAGATCATAAACGGCTCCTTCCTGTTTGTACGCCAGAACATTCCGGAATGATCCTCTGTGCCCTGCAGCATTTCTGCTTTCCGGAAAACCCGTTTGCGAACAATAACAGTGATTTTATTTCAGTATAGCACAAGTGTCCTGACGGTTCAATTTGAAGTCCGCTTCATTTTTATGCAAAACGGTGTCCTGTATTTTTTGTTTTTTGCACACTTTCCCGTGCCGGCCCTGCCGCGGTGCAAAATGCGCCGGTTTTATCCCTGTGCTGCTTTTGCATGGTTGTTTTTATGCCGCGAACTTGCTACAATACCCTTTGAACGTTTTTATTGCAGCATTTTTTGTCCGTTTTGAAAAATCCCCCTGCGTAACCGATTGCTTGTGACGCTGCGTGATCCTGTAATATAGGCGTCAGAAGGAGGTGAATGCTATGTCAAAATACACAACCGGCGAAATTTCCAAGCTCTGCTGTGTATCCGTGCGAACCGTGCAGTATTATGATGCACGCGGGATCCTGACACCCAGTGAACTTTCCGAAGGCGGGCGCCGTCTTTACTCTGAAGAAGATCTGAAAAAAATGAAAATCATCTGCTTTCTTCGGCAGGCAGGTCTTTCGATCAGCAGTATCGGGCAGCTGTTTTCGGAAACAGAGCCGGAAAAAGTGATTTCCATTTTGCTGGAGCAGCAGAAAAAAGAGGTGCAGAGCACCATTGCCGAACAGCAGAAACAATTGGAGATCCTGGAGCAGATCCAAAGCTCCTTGAAATTCATTGAACATTTTTCCGTCGAGACCATTGGCGACATAGCACACATTATGAAAAGTAAGCAAAAGCTGCGCAAGGTTCGCCTGATTATGACTGCCGCCGCCATTCCTGCCGGGATCGCGGAATGGGGATCGATCTTTCTTTGGATTTTTCATGGTATCTGGTGGCCTTTTGTCCTGTACACTCTGTTTGCGATACCGTTTGTCGTATGGAGCCTTGATTTTTCTTGGAAGAATGTATCCTACATCTGTCCGCAGTGCCATACGATATTCAAACCCGGCAAGCGGGAATTTTTCTTTGCAAGGCATACGCTCACCACACGAAAGCTGACCTGCCCCTGCTGCGGGCACAAGGGCTTTTGCGTGGAAACCGGCACGGACGAAACCGGCAAAGCCGAATAACAAAGCCTTTGCCCTTTTGCGGCGGTTTTCGCAGCAAAAGAATATGCAGCACTGCATTTTACCCGTATCACACAAAGAAGAAAACAACGCCTGGTGTCTTTTGCATCAGCGGAAAAGGAGAAGTTTATTATGAATCTTGATTTCGACACGGATGCGCTCGGCAAATTCACCATGCCTGATGCAAACTTCAAAAACGCCTGCGCCGGTTACTGCCAAATGGCGATGAAACGTGCTGGCGTAAGCCGGGATGCGCAGAACTGCATATTGGACTTTTTGTGGGAAACCTTCGATCTGATTTCAGTGGAAGCAGCGCAGAAAGAATTTGAAAACCGCTGAATCCGTGACCGGGCTGTGCACTCCCTGTCCGCTTTATGCTGCACAGGCTCCATTCCTGCTGCGCACTGCCGCTTTTTCCCCGCAACCATACAGCATCGGCTGCCCGCCGGTGCTGTTTTTTTGCGCCGGATTTTACAAGCCCCCAAAAATCGTGTATACTATTCAAAAAAGCATTTTACAAATTGTCTATACTACACAAAACCCAAGAAAGGATCATGCACAATGAAAGGAAAAGAATTTATACTCGATACACAGCAGCTTGAAGATGCTGTGCGTGATTTCGTTCACGATTTCTGTGTAGAAAAGCATGAGATCCGCACGCAGCCTGTCATTCAGGAGGCTGCGCCCCTGCAGCTTGAAAAGATCAAAAACATTCCGTTTCCCGAAAAGGGGCGCCCTGTGGCAGACGTCATCAAGGAAATGGAAAATGAAATTTTCCGTTACAGCGGGAATACCAATCATCCCCGCTTTTTCGGCTTTGTCCCCGGCCCCGCATCCTGCGTTTCGTGGCTTGGCGACGTCATGACCTCTGCCTACAACATCCACGCCGGCGGCACGAAAATGGCGCCCGCCGTCAACTGTGCAGAGCAGCAGGTCATCCGCTGGCTTGCCGACCAGGCAGGCTTTGGGGAAAAGGCCGGCGGCATCTTCGTCAGCGGCGGTTCCATGGCGAACATCACCGCCCTTACCGCCGCAAGAGACCGCAAGCTGACGGAGGATACGCTGAATCTCGGCGTCGCCTATGTTTCCGACCAGACACACAGCTGCGTTGCAAAGGGGCTGCGCGTCATCGGCATCACCTCGCAGCGCATCCGCGTGATCCCCACGGACGATCAGTTCCGCATGAAGATGCCAGAGCTGGAATCGGCAGTGCAAAAGGACATCGCCGATGGCTTCATCCCGTTCACAGTGATCGGAACCGCCGGGACCACCAACACGGGCAGCATCGATCCGCTGGAGGAAATTGCCGCTTTGTGCCGCAAATACGACATGTGGTTCCATGTGGACGGCGCGCTCGGTGCTTCGGTTCTTTTAAGCCCGAAATACAAATCGCTGCTTAAAGGTGTGGAGCTTGCCGACAGCCTGAGCTGGGACGCACACAAATGGCTTTTCCAGACATACGGATGCGCCATGGTTCTTGCAAAGGACGTCAATACATTATATCAGAGCTTCCATGTCAATCCGGAATACCTGAAAGACATCAGCGAAAATCAGGAAGCGCTGAACATGTTCGATATCGGCATTGAACTGACACGGCCTGCACGCGGGCTGAAGCTTTGGCTGACGTTGCAGGTCCTGGGCACCGAGCTTATGGGTTCCGCTGTGGAACAGGGCTTCAAGCAGGCAAAGTGGGCGGAAGAGATCATTGCCTCCAAAAAAGACTGGGAAATCGCCTCCCCTGCGCAGCTTTCGATCGTCAACTTCCGCTATGCGCCAAAGGATCTGACGGATGCGCAGAAGGACGAACTGAACGAACGGGTGAGCGCACGGATCAACGAAAGCGGATACGCCGCTTTGTTCACCACGATCCTGCACAATAAAACCGTGCTGCGCTTTTGCGCGATCCACCCCGAAACGACGCAGGAGGATATCCGGACGACCCTGCAGCTTTTGGATAAATACGCGCACGAGATCCACGCAGAAATGCACCAGTGACCAAAACGGGGTGCTGCCGCAGGGCAGCATCCCGTTTTTGCATGCGAACAACTTTCCTTCTTTCCCCATAGGATAAACTGCGGCAGAAAACCGCAAGTAAGGAGGAATTGCTATGGCCATCATCAGTACAGTCAAGAAAATCAGCACCGATTCGATCGCGTGCGGCGGTACCCTGACCGTCACCCTCGGGCTGACAGCCACACCCGACATCCGCAGCGACCCCGCCGATATTGTGCTTGCGCTGGACGTTTCCGGCAGCATGGGCACAAGCGGTGCTCTGGAGCACATGAAAACCGGCGCATGCGCTCTGATCGACATGATCTGCGCAGCATCAGACGGTGAAGCGAACCGCAAGCTCGGCGGCGCGAGCCGAATCGGCATTGTCAGCTTTTCGAGCACGGCGGCAGCCGACGTCTGCCTGACGCAAAATGTGGCGGAACTGAAAGATACGATCCGCAGTTTTGCAGCGATGGGCAGCACCAACCATGCGGCAGCTTTCACCAAATCACAGGAAATGTTCGATCCGGCTTCTTCCAACCGCAAAATCATCCTGATGTTTACGGACGGAGAAACCAGCGCCGGTCCGGACCCTGCCCCGGCGGCACAGGCTGCAAAGGCAGCCGGGATCACCATTTTCTGCATTGGGCTTGGCCTGCCGCGCCATATTCTTGCACAGTGGGCGTCCGACCCGGACTCCACCCATGTATCCTGGAGCGACAACGTCGTCGACGTGGAGCCGATGTTCCTTGATCTGGGGCTTTACATGGTGGGCGCAGGCGTTATTCACGGCGTGATCGACGAAGTGATCCACTCCGATTTCCGCATCGTGCAGATTCACACGCCCTCGATCGGTTCGGCCGCCATGACCGGCGAAAACAGCCTTCTGTGGAAAATCGATGCGCTGGGCGCTGCCGGGGAGGAAAGCGCCACGCTTGATTTTGAGATCCAACACAATGAAGCATCCGGCGGCGGGCAGAAGACCATCAACCAATCCATCACTCTCACCGACGACACCGGTGCTTCTGCTGTTTTCCCCTCTCCGGTCGTTTCCGTCGGCTGTGACGATATCGTTATCCCCGAACCTTGTCCGCAGCCTGTTTCGTTCACGCTCAACGGCTGTCAGGATTCCGCCGTGATCGATCTCAACGATGTCGATCTGCTTTCGCTCGGCCGCATCGTACAGTTAAACGTGACCATTAAAAATGTGTGCCCGAACAAGCGGGTTGCTCTTGCTGTTCAGCTGACAGAGGTGGACTGCCGCGGCACCGAACACAACCGCGGAATCAAAACGGTCACCATTCCTGCGCACAGCGGCAGGCGCTGCTGCGATATTCAGGTTCACTGCCTGCGCTTTGTTCTGCCGGAAGACCTCAGTGCAGCCTGCACCTGCAGGGGCATGTGCGATTCCCGCACCTTCAAGGCACGCGTCATGGCAAATTATCTGGATACCGATTTTGTCTGCTGCGATGATCCGCAGCCGTAACATCCTGTCTGCAAGAAAGGCTCCGGAGAGATGCGCACTCTCCGGAGCCTTTTACTTGTTTCATCTTGCCGCTTTTTACGGCTGTGCAGGTGCTCGGGCTTCTTCACAGGGAAGCTGTTCCTTTGTCACTTTCTGATAGGGCAGCCAGATATACTGCCCGTCCTGATATTTTTCAAGCTCCGGCGCCTCCTGCCCCCGGTTCAGGCTTATGGCAAGATCCAGCATGCACTTTGCGATCCCTTTTGCGTCATTGCGCACCGTCCCCTGCATCGTGCCATCACACACGGCTTCCAGTGCCAGCGCTGTGGCGTCCACGCCAACCACAACCGGCATCTTTTCCTTGGGAATATTCATGTTTTGGAATACATCGATCGCACCCAGCGCCATATCGTCATTATTGGAAATCACCACTTCGATCGAATCTCCGATGCGGTCCATCCACTGTGCCATGCGGGAAGCCGCCTGACTGCGATCCCAGTTTGCGGTATTGCTGTCCAGCTTTTCCACCGAAACGCCTGCTTCCACCAATGTTTTCACGGCATACTCCGTGCGCAGCATGGCATCCTGATGACCGGGCTCGCCCTCCAGCATCACATACTGCAAAACGCCATCCTGATTGCGGTCCACCCGTTCGTTTTCGTTCAGCCATGCGTTGAGCAGGATCTGCCCCTGCAGGATGCCGGATTCTTCCGCCTTTGCTCCCACATAGTACACCGAATCCCAGCGCTGGATATCCTCCTGCACCGGTTCACGGTTGAAAAAGATGATCGGGATATTCGCTTCTTTTGCCTTGTCGATCAGCATTGCCGCGCTTGTCCTATCCACGATGTTCACACACAGCACGTCGTAATCCAGTGCGATCAGCCGATCGATCTGCTCGCTTTGGGTCAGCTGCGAACCGTGCCCATCGACCACGTTCAGGTTGATCTTGATTTCCTCGCTGCTTTCCCGTTCCTGCGCCAGATGCTCCAAAGCCTGCATCAGTGTGCTGATAAAGGTATCCGACTGCTGATACACCGCCACGCCGATGCGCAGCGTATCCGTATCCGCACGCGGGGTTCGGGTGCATCCGGTCAGCATACCGGCGCACAGGATACTAATGAGACACAGGGTAAAGAAGCTTTTGATGATCCGGTTCATAAGTTTCTCCTTCCTGCACCACCGTGACCGGCAGCACACAGGTTTCCACCGTTTCCTTTCGTGCGGCACACACCGCCTGTTTCAGCGCAAGATACCCCTGCGCATATTCGCTCCATGCCGCAAGTGCCGAAATCTCTCCGGTTTCCAGACGGGACACCGCCGCACTTGTTGCGCCTGCTGCATAAACGCGGGGCATCGGCTCATCCGATCCCTGCATTTTTTCCACCTGAAACAGGCTCTGCATATCAAAGCACAGAACCGCATCTGCCGGTTCAGTCATCTGCTGCAGCCCGTTTTCGGCCGTGCACACCTTGAACCCCGCCTGTTCCAGCACCCTTTTTGCCGCATCCATCCGCTGTGCCACACCGGTGCTTTCCGCACAGCTGCGCACCAGCAGAGCCACGCCCTTGGACGGCAGATCCTGCACGACCTGCCGTGCCAGCTGCTCGCCCGCCTGCTGATTATCCGGCCCGATAAACGCCTTTGCGCCCTCCACACGGGATTCCATGGTCACTACCGGAAAGGCCTTCCATTCCTTGAGACATTCTTCCAGTGCGCGGCAGTCTGCCGGCACGATCACGGCGCCGTCCACATGAAGCTCTGCTTCCCGGTACAACAGTTCAAGCTGTTCCGCGCTGTCGTTCGGGCTGCGCAGTGTCAGAAAACGCAGTTCCGCCCCAAGGTCTTCCGCCGCCTGTTCCATTCCCTGGCGCGCCACCGACCAGATCGTACCATCCGTCTGGCGCGTCAGGATGGAAATTTCCACACGTTCCGGTTCACTTTCCATAAGAAATTCTTCCGGCAGCATCAGGCTGAACAGCATGGCGACGCCCAGAAGCCCCAGACCCGCCAGCTGCCAGATCCGCCGAGCACGTTTTTTCATCGTACCGCCCCCTTTTGCCCATCCGCTTCCGGATGTTCCAGAACCGGAAGGTGGATCCTGACAGTCGTTCCCTCATCCGGCTCGCTGAAAATCGTCAGCCCGTACTGTGCGCCGAACGTCAGCTGCAAACGGCGGTGCACGTTGCGCACCCCGATCCCGGAACCTTTTTTAGACGACACCGGACGGCTTTCGTCCAAAAGACCCGCCGCCACCTCCGGCGTCATGCCAAGGCCGTTGTCGCTTACGTCGATATAGATTTCCTCTTCCTCGCGCCACACGCGGATTCGGATCTCCCCGTCGTCATCTGCCGCAGCCATTCCGTGATAGATTGCATTTTCCAGAATCGGCTGAATGATGAGCTTCAGGCAGTACAGCGATTCGATCGGCGTATCCGTCTGCACCGAAAATTCAAATTTGTTCTTATAGCGGATCTTCTGGATCGCCATATAGTGATTGGCATGTTCCAGTTCATCCGCAAGACGGATGATCCGGCTGCCTTTGCTCAGGGAAATGCGGAACAGGCGTCCCAGCGAAGTGACCATGCTGATCGCATCGTCATAGCGTCCGCTTTCGGTGAGCCAGATGACCGAATCCAGTGTGTTGTAAAGAAAATGAGGATTGATCTGCGACTGCAGCACCTCCAGTTCCGAGCGGCGCTTATCCTCCTCCTGCTGGATGACGTCCTCCATAAGATGATGCATCGTGGACACCATAGCTCGAATCGAATGTTCGAGCTTATGCACCTCATAGCAGCCGTCGTTGGAAAGCTCCGGCATATCGCCGCCGCGGCCGGTTTCATTCACCGCGCGTTCCAGTTCCCGGATCGGTTCTGAAATATGATCCGAAAGACGGCTGTTCACAAAGACCAGCAGGAAAATGGAAAAGAGCAGCACGGAGCCGACAAACAGCAGGAACTGCCCGGTATTCACTTCAAAGCCCTTGACCGGAACCACGCTCACCAGCTTCCAGCCGGTATAGCCCATGGTCTTGACAGTGATCTGATGCTGTTCCCCTTCAAATTCTTCCCAGTGCGTACCATCCGGCAGCTGTGCCGCCCGTTCATGGTTTTCCTTCTGGATGCCCGCATAAATCAGCTGCTGGCGGGGGTGATAAATGATTTCGCCATTCCGGTTCACAAGATAAAGATATCCGTTTGCCCCATAGGACGTATTCCGGAAAATCTGTTCCAGCCCGGTAAAGCTGATATCCACCAAAAGCACGCCGCTTTCAATGGAGCCGCCGCGTGTCAGTTCGACCTGACGGCTCAGAGAAATCACCCAGTGATAACTGTTGTCGGATGTTTGAAACAGGTTCTGCACATGTGCTGTTGAAAAATGAATGTTTTCGATCTGGTTCTGTGCCTGCAGGAACCAGCTTTGCTGTTCCGGGTGCGCCCCCGGCTTCAGTTCCGAAAGCGGTGCTGCGGAAAGCAGCTCTCCCTGTGCGTCAAAAACCGCAATTGATACCAGAGAATCGCGGTTTTCCTCATACAAAAGGGAAAGGCCGTCGTTCGGCAGTCCCTGTTCGATATCGGCATTTTTGATGATGCGGTAATACACGGTATCTGCCACGCGCATCATACGCCGCAGGTGTGCATCCAGCGTCAGGTTTACCTGATCGAGCACCTGCTGGCTTGCCTGTGCCTGAACCTGCTGATTGACCGAGGAATAGCGCACTGCAAGCGACAGGCCGATGAACAGCATGCCCACCACGGCAACAGCTGTAAATGTCAGCGAAATCACACGCTGAATGCTCATTTTTTCATACGACCGCGAAAAGCGGCGCGCAATGCTGCGAAAAATCATGCCGAAGCTCCCCCCGTCCTGTTTCAGCCTTCCTTCTGTGCCGCACGGTATTTGGAAGGACTGGTATTGAAATACCGTTTAAACGCATAGCTGAAATAGTTTGGGTCCTGATACCCGATCTGCTCGGCAATCAGATAGGTTTTTTCCTCGGTATCCCGCAGCAGAACCGCCGCTGCCTCCATGCGCACCTTGGTTACATAAGCGGTAAAGCTCATGCCGGTTTCCTTTTTGAACATCGTTGAGAAATAAGCGGACGAAAGATGCAGATGATCGCACAGCATCTCCACCGAAAGATCGCAGTCCGCATAATTCTGCTGAATATACTCCCGCGCCTTATCCACTGTTCGCGTCGTAGTATATTTGCGCTGACGGCGCAGCATTTCCTGCAAACGCAGGCAGCGCTTTTCCACCCAGCCCGCCAATTCCTCCGGAGACTGGAAATCCGTCAGGCGCACCGCGCCGGTGAAATCGTTTCCGAACACTTCTTCCAGCGGCACTTCGCGGTCCCTTGCCAAACGGATCAGACAGGTTACGAGTTCCAGGAAAAAGCACTGGAACTGCCCGAGTGAGATCTGCTCCCGGTTGACCAGCATCATCCGCTGGATCATCGCCCGGATCTGCTCCGGCCCGCCCAGCTTTACCGCGTTCATCAGCTCTTCCTCTTCGGGTGTACCGAAATTCAGCACATCCGTTCGGGTCGGCTCCAGATCTTCGATATACAGCGTGCGTCCGCTGCCCAAAATCACCTGATATTCCAGCGCACTTTTTGCGCCCTGTGCCGAAACAGAAAGCTGTTCCAGCTGTTCCGCCACCTGCCCCAGCCCAACAGTGAGCTGCAGGCGAAGGATCGTTTCCGCCAGGATACGCACCCGTTCCAACTCGCCCAGCAATGCATAGACATCTGCTTTTTCCGCAAAGCCTGCAATCACGGCAAGGTCGTCATCATATAAAAGGCAGCGGAATTCACAGCCTTCCAGTACCAGGTTTTCTTCAAAAAAGGTCTTGAGCGACAGCAGGACAAGCTCGTCCGGGTCTTCCCCCATATTGCTTACATGCACCCTTGCCGTCACCCATTGTGCGCCGTCCAGCTGGATTTCGTACCGCAGCGCGCGTTCGGCAATCTGGTTTCCCTTGATCTGCCCGTTCAGCAGGCGCGCATAAAAAAGCCCGCGCAGCACCGGCAGCGTTTCTTCATAGCTGCGGCGCAGCTTTTCAATATCCTGCCGCTGGGCGCGCTGAGCGTCCATATCCTCGCGCAGGCGCTGCAGCACACCCGTCAGTTCGGCAGCCGTAAGCGGTTTCAGGATATATTCAAACACGTTCATCCCGATTGCCTGACGCGCATATTCAAAATCATCAAAGCCGGAAAATATCACGATCCGGATCGCGGGCAGGCGCTGCTTGAGCTGACGGCACAGCGTAAGGCCGTCCATAAAAGGCATTTTGATGTCGGTGAGCAGCACGTCCGGCATGATCTGCTCGGCAAGTTCCAGCGCATCCTCGCCGTTTGCCGCTTCCCCTGCCAGCGTGAAGCCGAGCGCCTCCCAGTCGATCTTGCGGCGGATGCCGGCACGCAGCTCCTCCTCGTCATCCACCAGAAGAATGCGATATTCTTCCATCCCCTTTTCCCCCTTAAAGGCTGAATTTGTTTCAAAATCAGTATATCATATTTTTCCCAAAAGAAAAACAGGACAGCACGTTCCGACGCTGCGGACGGCTGCCCTGTTTTATCACAGACAATTATTTCTTGACCAGATACTTTCTCATATCCAGTGCGCAGGCGAACAGAATGATCCCGCCCTTGATAGCATACTGGAGGTTCTGATCCATGCCGACCAGAGGCAGTGCGACGAAGATCAGGCGCAGCATGATAACACCGATGACGATGCCGCTGATCTTACCGATGCCGCCTACAAAGGATACGCCGCCGATGACGCAGGCCGCGATTGCATCCAGTTCGTAGTTGACGCCGGTGTTTGCCGTGTTGGAAGCGATACGGGCTGCTTCCACAAAGCCTGCCCAGCCGTACATGGCACCTGCCAGTGCAAATACTGCAATTGTGGTTGCGAACACGTTGACGCCGGAAACACGGGCAGCTTCTTCATTGGCACCCAAAGCAAACATGTTTTTGCCGAACGTGGTTTTGTTCCATACGAACCACATCAGCGCGGTAAGTAAAATGGCATACAGAACATAGTTCGGGATCTGGATCTTGCCGTCTGCAAAGTTCAAAATCGGGGGATCGCCCACGACAAAGTTGCGGTACTTTGCAGAAAGGCCGGAAATTGCCATGCCATTGTTATTGCCCTGCTGCACATACAACAGCAAAATCGTATAAAGGATCAGCTGGGTTGCCAGTGTAACGATAAACGGATGCAGCTTGAACTTTGCCACAAAGAAGCCGTTGAATGCACCGATAACGGCGCCGATCGCAATAACGATCAGGATAACCAGAGGAATGGGCAGTGTGCCGATGTTCGGCCACATTTTGTTTGCCGCATCGACCGACTGCAGCAGCGAAGCTGCCACGCACGCCGTGATGCCCACGGCGCGGCCCGCGCTAAGGTCTGTACCGGTAAGGACGATGCAGCCTGCAATGCCCAGTGCCACCGGCAGATATGCCGCCGTAAGGGACAGCAGGTTGATCAGCGAGCTTGCGCTCAGGAAAGACGGCTGCGTGATTGCCACATAGCCTGCGACGATCAGCATAATGATGATCAGCGCGTTGTTCAGAAGGGCACTGCCTACCTTTTTGGCATTCAGGTTTTTGGCTTTCAGTGCCAGAGATTCGGATGAATTACTCATATTTCTTTCTCCTCTTTACACATACTTAGCCGCCAGAGTCAGGATCTCCTCCTGCGTGGCAGTGCGGGCATCCACTTCGCCTGCAACCTGTCCGCCGGACATGACCAGAATACGGTCGCAAACGCCCAGCAGCTCCGGCATTTCCGAAGATACCATGATAACGCCCTTGCCCTTTTCGGCAAGATCGTTGATCAGTTCATAGATTTCGTATTTGGCGCCGACGTCAATGCCGCGTGTCGGTTCATCCAAAAGCAGAATCTCGGGTTTTGTAAGCAGCCAGCGCCCGATAATGACTTTCTGCTGGTTGCCGCCGGACAGCGAACGGATCTGCGTGCGCTGGCTCGGGGTTTTGATATGCATGGCATTGATCGCCCAATCGGTATCTTCCCTCATTTTTTTATCGTTGAGGTACACACCGCCGACCAGATAATCTTTTACATTGGAGATGACCGTGTTTTCCTTGATATCCCGTATGCCGAAAATACCGGTGGCACGGCGTTCCTCGGTCAGCAGCGCAAAACCGTTTTTGATTGCCTCCCGCGGATTGTGGTTCCGGATCTCCTTTCCATGCAGCGTGATGGTGCCGCCGCCCCGCGTCATGGCGCCGAACAGGTTTTCCAGAACTTCCGTGCGGCCTGAGCCATCAAGACCCGCAATGCCCAGGATCTCGCCCTGACGCAGCTGGAAGGTCGCATCCTTCAGGCGGGTGTATTTGCCGGACATGTGCTGCACATCCAGAATCACATCGCCGGGCTTATTCGTCTTTGCCGGGAAGCGGTTCGTCAGCTCACGGCCGACCATCAGACGGATGATTTCATCCATTGTCAACTCTTTTGCCGACTTTGTTGCCACCCACTGGCCATCACGCATGATCGTTACGTCATCGCTGATGCGCAGGATCTCTTCCATTTTATGGGAAATGTAAATGATACCGCAGCCCTTGTCGCGCAGCATATTGATAATGCGGAACAGATGTTCCACTTCGCTTTCGGTCAGGGACGATGTCGGTTCATCAAACACAATAATTTTCGAATTATAGGAAACCGCTTTTGCGATTTCGACCATCTGACGCTGCGAAACCGGCAGTGTCGACATGATCGCCTTGGGGTTTACTGTTACGTCCAGGGTATCGAAGATCTGCTTTGTTTCTTTTGCCATTGCGGCTTCATTCACCATGATCCCCGCAATTTTCGGATATCGTCCGAGCCACAGGTTATCCTGCACGCTGCGTGTCAGCGCCTGGTTCAATTCCTGATGAACCATTGCAACGCCGTTTTCAAGCGCTTCTTTCGAGCTTTTGAAATCCACCGATTTGCCATCCAGCGTGATCGTGCCCGCATCCCGATGATAAATGCCGAACAGACATTTCATCAAAGTGGATTTGCCCGCGCCGTTTTCGCCCATAAGGGCATGTACGGTGCCGGGGCGTACGGTCAGATTTACATTATCCAGGGCTTTTACACCGGGGAATTCTTTACAGATGCCGCGCATCTCAAGCAGTGCCGGCTGATCCATATTCTTCCTCCTCTCGCTCATAAAGAAACCACCGCTTGGGTTTGCCTGCCAAACGGGCCGCACCCGAGCGGTGGTTTAACACCCGGGCGGCCGTGCCGCCCATAGTTATTTCAATATCGGTATCGGTTTATCAGCCTTCCGATGCGCCGTCGTACATCTGATACGGTACGCGGATCTTATCAACGTCGCTGTCCACGGTGAACTGATCGGTGTTAGCCATGAGTTCTGCGCCGTCCTGAACGTTCTTGACAAGCGTGTTGATCGTGGTTGCCATGCCGATTGCGTCCTGCTTGATCGAGCCGGTCATGCTGCCTGCTTTGATCAGAGCCTTTGCGGAATCGGTTGCGTCAACGCCGAATACCGGGATATTCACAGACAGTTCCTTGCCGTCCTGGACGCCCTTGTTGTAGCCGACGTTCTGCAGAGCGGAGATTGCACCTTCTGCCATGCCGTCATTGTTGCAGATGATGAGCTCGACCATGTTATTGTTGCCTTCGTTATAGGAACCCAGCAGCGAAACCATGTAGTCGTTTGCAGCCTGTGCAGACCACTTGCCTGCGGTGTCAACCAGATACTTGGTGGAAGCACCTGCATCGTAGTAATCCAGTTCGGGTTTGCCTGCTTCGGTAAGAAGCTTGTTTGCGTCTTCGACTGCATACTGGGTGCGGGCTTCTGCCTCTGCGTTGCCTTCCTGACCCTTGAACATGACGTAAGAGATCTTGCCGTCACCGTTCAGGTCGGTCTTATCAAAGTTTTCTTTCAGGAAGTTGCCGATCATTTCGCCCTGCATGTGGCCTGCATCCGGAGCGTTGGTGCCGACGAATGCGCACTTTTCATAGCTGTTGATCACTTCGTTGTCTGCAACTTCGCGGTTGAAGAAGATGACCGGGATGTCCTTTGCGCGGGCTGCTTCCACGATATCCTTTGCAGGATCGGAGGTGGAGGTTTCCACGATGTTGACGATCAGCAGGTCTGCGCCGGCCGTGATTGCGGTTTTGACCTGATCGGTCTGTGTCGGCTGCGATCCGCCGCCGTCCCAGTTCTTTACTTCAACGCCCATTTCCTTCAGCTGCTTGTCCATTTCTGTGCGGACGCTGGAAATGTAAATATCGGAATAATCATAATAGAATACATGCACCTTCAGATCTTTTGCTGCCGGTGTTTTTTCAGTCGATTCGGAAACGCTCGACGATTCGCCTGCCGGAGCAGATGCAGATTCGGATTCAGAACCGGAAGCGGCGCCGCCGCATCCTGCCAGCATGCTGACTGCCATAATGGCAGCAAGGATGAAAGAAAGTTTCTTTTTCATTATTGGTCCTCCTTGAATCAATATCGGTTCAATTTTTTCGCATCGCACGGGATGCTCTTTCTGGCTCTTATTTTAGCCCCTTGCATGTGAAAAAACGATAGAAAAATATTCTGTATTCTATTAAAAAGCTTTGATTTCCCGTCATACAGCCAAACGAAAATCCGTTTTTTTGTGCAGTTTGTTCTTTTCTGCCGCCTGAAACTGTTCGGCAAGTCTTGCAAAATCGGTTTCCCGTGATACAATAAGGTTAGATTGCGCTAACTTATGCCCGTGATTTCACCGCTTGCAAAACAAGCTGCCGGTGCCTTGCTGCACAGCACGCGTCCTGCACCGTATTTTCCTTTGCCGCTTCAGCGCATGGGGCAATCTTCGGGAAAAGCACACTGCGTTTTTATTAAGGAGCCTTTTTATGTTCACAGAATATCTGAAAGAAGGAAGCTGGTATACCCTGTCGCCCGGGATCCAGTTCTGCCTCTTTGACTGCGAACTGACGCAGCAGGAGGAAATTGTGCCCTCTCTTTCCCCCTTCCACTCGGAAGCTTTGTTTATCTTTCAAGGATGTGTCACGCTTTTTTCCAAGACAGGCACCTCCACCCGTCTGACCGATAACAGCCTGCTGCTTCTTTCCGAATGTTCCGGCCTGCGCTCTGCAAATGCATCCGGCCATTTTCACGGCATATGCCTTTCCTTTTATACAAAGAATGCAGACACAGCCCTCACACGTATCCGCAGCCTTTTCGGGTTTTCCTCCTTTACCTACGATCAAATCCAGGATCTGCTTGCCGATTTGGGCGGTTATTACGCCATATGTTCCCACCCGTGGATCGTCAGCAGCCTGCGCACGCTGGATGGTCTTTCCCGTATTCAGCAGGGAACATACTGTATCATCAAATGTTATGAACTGCTGTATCTTCTTTGGGCGCAAAGCGACTGCATGCATGCAAAGCACCCTTCCTCGGAACACCGGAACGTCGTGGCTGCGGAAATTCAGCGTTATCTGCTGGAGCATATCTCCGAAAAAATCACGATCAACGATTTGAGCCAGCGTTTTCATCTTTCCCCCACCGCATGCAAAAAGTGTTTTCAGCTTTATGCCGGTGAACCCATTCATCAGTGGCTGATCTCCAGACGAATGACTTTGGCCGCGCAGCTTCTGGAACGCAGCGATCTTTCAGTCCTGCAGATCGCGCAGGCCGTAGGCTATGATGGCACAAGCCAGTTCAATGCATTTTTTAAAAAACGGTTCGGGGTAAGTCCCCGGGAATATCGCAAAATGTCTTTTCCTGTCGATTCTAAGCCAATTCCGTAAGATTCTATCGAAAATAAGGTCTATACTGAGTAATTGGAGATTTCAGCTTTTTTTATTCAAAGGAGGAATCTGTTTTGAAACAACACCGTTTCTGGGCATGGGCAATGCTGTTCTGTCTTGCCATGACGTTTTTTACCGGTTACAAACATAAGTAATTTCAAAAAGGAGATTTTATTATGAAGGATTCATCGAAAAATATCGCACTTTTTGTCGCAGGCACTTTGTTTGGCAGCCTCGGCTTCAAGCTTCTGGGCAGCAAAGATGCACAGAAAGCCTATGTTCATGCCACCGCAGCCGGTCTGCGCATTAAAAGCCACACCATGAACAAGGCTACCGAAATTCAGGAAACCGCAGCTGATATCCTTGCAGCTGCAAAGGAATTGAACGAAGATCGCGCTGCAAAGGAAGCCGCTAAAAAAGCAGCAGCTGAAATTGCAGACGAGGCGGAGCAGGCAGCTGCCGCAGAACCTGTTGAAGCATAAATTTTTCAGCAAAGAGGGGAACTGCATCCGCAGCTCCCCTCTTTTTTGAAAATCGGAGGACAATAAATGAAAGCAACGATTTTACATGAAAGCCGCGGAAGAATGAGGATCCAGCTGGACATGCCCTCTATGAGCATCCAGCAGGCTGACCGGCTGGATCTGTGGCTGAAGCAGCAGCCATGGGTCAACGAAGCCACCGTACACGAGCGCACGCGCTGCATCATTGTACGCTATACCGGAAACCGCAGCGATGTGATCCGTTCGATCAGCCGCTTTTCATGGGAGCAGACTTCCGATCTGGACGTGAGTGCGTACAGCAGCCGACAGCTGGACCGGGAATTTCAGGAAAAGCTTGTAGGCAAGCTGCTGAAAAAAGCAATTGCCATGACACTGCTCCCTGCCCCGCTGCGAAATCTGCGCATCATCATCCATATGATCCCGTTCCTGCGCAGAGGTCTGCACTGCATCCTGCACCGTGAAATGAAGGTCGATCTTCTGGATGCTGTTTCGATCGGCATTTCTGCCTGCCGCCATGATTTTTCAACCGCAGGCATGGTGATTTTCCTGCTGGAAATCGGTGAAATGCTGGAAGATTGGACACGCAAGCGCTCCATTGAAGATCTTGCGCACTGCATGTCTTTGAATGTGGACCGCGTATGGCTGCAGACGGACAGCGGCGAAGAAGTTCTGGTTCCGATCTCGCAGATACAGCCGGGCGATCATCTGATCATCCGCATGGGCAATATCGTCCCTGTGGATGGCATTGTGCTTTCCGGCGAAGTTATGGTAAACCAAAGCTCGCTTACCGGCGAATCCCTTCCCCTTGCCAAACAGGCAGGCGGCATCCTGTATGCCGGAACTGTCGTGGAAGAGGGCGAATGTATTCTGGACGTCCGCAAAGCAAGCGGAAACAGCCGTTACGACAAGATCGTTTCCCTGATCCAGGATTCGCAGCAGCTGAAATCCGCAGCGGAAAACAAGGCGGAGCATCTGGCCGACAAGCTTGTTCCCTATACATTTGCCGGCAGCATCCTCGGCTTTTTGCTGACGCGCAACATCACACGCGCTTTGTCCGTTCTTATGGTCGATTTCTCCTGCGCGCTGAAGCTTGCCATGCCGTTGGCAGTTCTGTCTGCCATGCGCCAGGCGGGGAAATATCACATCACCGTCAAGGGCGGAAAGTATCTGGAGCAGATCGCAAAGGCAGATACGATCGTCTTTGACAAAACCGGCACCTTGACGCATGCATGCCCCCGCGTGGTGCAGATTCTGCCTTTCGGCGGCCGCGATGCACAGGAAATGCTGCGTCTTGCCGCCTGCCTGGAAGAACACTTCCCGCATTCTCTGGCCAATGCGGTTGTGGAAGAAGCTCGGGAACGGGGGCTCGTTCACGAAGAATTCCACACCAAGGTCGAATACATCGTCGCACACGGAATTGCCAGCACCATAAACGGCGCGCGTGTTCTGATCGGCAGTGCGCACTTCATCTTCGATGATGAAAGCTGCACGATCCCCGAAACGGAACAGCCGCTGTTCGACACTCTGCCTTGCGAGTATTCACACCTTTACCTTGCCATTGGCGGTGAGCTTGCGGCAGTGATCTGCATTTCCGATCCCCTGCGCAGCGAAGCCTGTGCGGTGCTTTCGGCACTGCGGGGCTGCGGGATCCGCCAGACAGTGATGCTTACCGGTGACAATCAGCGCACCGCACAGGCCATTGCAAAAAATCTTGGCATTGATGATTTCCGCGCCGAAGTTCTGCCCGCAGACAAGGCATCGTACATTGCCGAGCTTCGCAGACAGGGTCATACGGTCATCATGGTCGGCGATGGCATCAACGATTCCCCCGCCCTTTCGGAAGCGGACGTCGGCATTGCCATCAACGACGGCGCAGCACTTGCAAGACAGATTTCCGATATCACCATTTCCGGTGACAATCTGTGGGATCTTGTCAAGCTGCGCATGATCGCACAGGGACTGATCCACCGTCTGCACCAGAATTACCGCTTTGTGATCGGCTTCAACAGCAGCCTGATCGGTCTGGGCCTGCTGGGCTTCATCAGCCCGAAGCTGTCTGCCGCGCTGCACAATCTGTCAACGCTCGGCATCAGCCTGCACAGCATGTCCACCTTGCCGGAGGAAGCTGCGATTGCACTGCTTCCCTCCCCCGATGATAAAAAAGACGCCGGAGCCAACTGATCCGGATGCCTTTCCCGTTTTTCCAAACAGGCCGCCCGAACGGGGTGCGCACGATCCAGAAGTTTTCAAAAAATGCGGTACAGTCTCATTTGCGGGCTGTACCGCATTTTATTTTGATCGAGCCGATGCCTCTTGACCCTGTGCAATCAATAGCGCATGTGAATTTTGCACCGCATCCTGCCGAAATTATGTCTTTGGGATAATTGAAATCCAAACGAGATTGTGCTATCAT
Organism: Ruthenibacterium sp.; assembly: GCA_020025235.1. Classification (GTDB taxonomy): domain Bacteria; phylum Bacillota; class Clostridia; order Oscillospirales; family Ruminococcaceae; genus Ruthenibacterium. Next base: position 18,310 of record JAHHSL010000014.1, on the reverse strand, counting down.
GTGGTTAGATAAAGCTAACTATTGTTTTAAGTCTTTTGACGGCATTGCCGCAGCTTCTTGGTGCCTTTCCGGCAGTGCCTGTTTATGCAATTCATCTTACCAGCACAGCAAAACAGGAGGAATAAAAATGTGGAAGTATACAATTAAAGTAGACGGCATGATGTGCGGCATGTGCGAAGCACATGTGAACGAAGCAGTGCGCAAGGCCTTTCCCGTGAAAAAAGTAAGTTCTTCCCATAAAAAAGGACAGACCGAAATCATTACTGAACAGGAGCTTGACGAAGCACTTTTGGCTAAGACCCTTCACGATACCGGCTATGACATGGGTACCGTTGCCAAAGAACCGTATCAGAAAAAATCTCTGTTCGGATTGCTCTGATCCCGTTTTGCTTTTGCTCTGGTGAACAAAAGCACATTTTCCATTAGGGCTTGTTTGAAAAGAGAGAAATTGACAGTTTTCGCAGGGAGCAAACCGCCACTCGGAGCGCGACCGCACGATCGTCTGCGATGCTTTCAGCGAAGAATGGGTCCGCAGCATCCGATCGGAAGTTCCCGATGCTCCCCTGCTTGTTACGGCCAGCGCCTTATTTTATTATTTCACACAGACACAGGTCATGGGGCTGTTCGGCATCCTGAAACAATACGGAAGCATCGAAGTTGTTTTCGATACTGTCAACTCCAAGGGCTTGAAGCGCATGAGCAAGTACATGAAGCAGGTCGGCCATGCCGATGCATCCATGTATTTTTATGTAGATAAGGGCACGGACATGGCGCGCGAAGCAGGTGCAGAGCTGCTGACGGAAGAGCCGTATTACGCCCATACAAGCAAAGAAGGGCTGCAGTTTATCACGGCTTCCACAATGCGTGCTTCGGATCTGTTCAGCATGGTAAAAATGATTCACATTCGCATGAATCGCTAAATAATTTATAAAGCAAGGCGATTTTGATGAAAAACAATCTTACCCTGCAGGTCATGGGGCTTGCGCTTTCGCACATGACAAAAGACGTCGAGCCCGGTGCCGACACAAAGCAGATTTCTGCTGAATATCACCGGATCCTGGCTCGTTCCAAAGATATCGGCAGGCAGAACCCCCTTTTAAGTTCGTATTCGCTGACTGCGTGGTTCATTGCCATGAACCGGGTCAATCCCGTTTCTCCGGAACGAAACTGCGAAATCCTTTCGCAGGGCATGCGCCGCAGCCGGATGTTCCGCGCCGTTATGGGCGACGCCGAACATTACCTTGATCCCAAGCGCACCGAAAAACGAAAAGAATGGGCAAAAAGCACGCATCGCCGTGTTTATGAGAACGACTGGGTGCTTGATCTTCTTCCCGGGAATGGGCAGTATGATCTCGGCTACGACTATCTGGAATGCGGCGTCTGCAAGCTGTGCCGGGATGAAGGCTGCCCGGAGTTTGCAAAATATCTGTGCAGCCTGGATTTTGTAATTGCCGATATCATGGGGCTGCGGCTGGAACGCACCACAACGCTTGCCGAAGGCGGCGAAAAGTGCGATTTCCGATACAGCCGAAAATAAAACTGCTGATGCATCGGCAATCTCCTTTTGCCGTCCTGCAGATATACACCGGCGGCGTTTTGTCTGTTTTGTCTTTTCTGCACACGACATTTCTCCGGCACAATCATATCCTTTTCCCGCTTCAAACCACACTTTTGGGCACAATACACGGGCTTTTTCGCTTGTGTATTGTGCCTTTTTGCATTTTTGTATTGACAGGCGTCCCGGAATCCATTATACTTAAGAAAATTCTAAATTAAGCTATCGCTTAACTTCAGGAGGACACCACAATGCCAAAACGATTTGCACAGGTAAACGATTACTGCGTGGCCTGCGGCACCTGTATTGCCGTATGCCCGCTTTCCGCCATTTCTGTCTGGCGGGGGATCATCGCACAGGTGGATTTGCAGCGCTGCGTCGGCTGCGGAAAATGCGCGGCAGAATGTCCTGCAGGCGCGATCGAAATCAAGAACCGGGAGGCGGCACAATGAAAAACAAAAAGAAACACTGGTACGATTATCTTTGGATCGTCACCCCGATCTACCTTGGGCTGGGCTTTTTCAACATCCTGTTTGCATGGCTTGGCATGATCTTCTTCTGCCTGCCGCTTTTGATTGCGATTTTCGGCGGCGGCAAGCAATACTGCAACCGCTATTGCGACCGCGGCCAGTTCCTGAGCCTTTTGGGCAAGCGTCTGGGCTTATCCCGAAACCGTCCGACGCCGAACTGGATGCGTTCGAAAGTCTTTCGTTACGGGTTTTTGATCTTCTTCTTTGCGATGTTCTTCCAGATGCTTTACGTCACATGGCTTGTCGGCAGCGGTGCGCAGAGCCTGCGTGAAGTGGTCAAGCTGTTCTGGACCTTTAAAGTGCCATGGCACTGGGCGTATCACGGCACGGCGGTTGCACCGTGGGTGGCACAGTTCGCATTCGGCTTTTACAGCATGATGCTCACTTCCACGCTGATCGGCCTTGTGGTCATGGTGCTTTACAAGCCCCGCAGCTGGTGCGTTTTCTGCCCCATGGGCACCACGACGCAGCTTATCTGCAAAGCGCGCTCCGGCAAAGAACTGCATCAGGCAGAAAACGCCTGCACCGCCAAAAGCTGCGCCGCATGCGCAGGCTGCAGCACCGGCACAGAAAAGGAGGCGCAGGATCATGCGTGAAAACGCAAAGCGGGTCGCCGGCCTTATGGGACAGCTTGCAAACGAAAACCGGCTTTTGATCCTGTGCTCCCTGCTGGAAAGCCCCAAAACCGTGGGCGAAATCAATGACTTTGTACCGGATCTTTCCGCCCCCGCCCTTTCCCAGCATCTGCACCGGCTGAAGGACGCCGGACTGATCTGCTCGGAAAAGCAGTCCCATTTCATTCGCTATTCCATTGCCGACGAACGCATCCGCGGGCTGATCGATCTGCTTCGCCGCGATTACTGCACCGGGACGGAACCGGACTTTTAGCGTTTTTCGGCACAGCACCGGAGCATGCGTTCGTTTTGATGCATGCTCCGTTTTTTTGATGATGACGCTTCAAAAGGCCGTGTTTTCTCCTTTTTTACAGTATTCTGCACATTCCGGCACCTGCGGTGCATTTAAACCTTGCACATGGGAGAAAAAACGTGCTATAATGCCATAAGAAATCGCTTTGAGGTGTCCGCCTGCAAAAATGCAGCGCGGAAGAATAGGGAAACAGGTGCAAATCCTGTACGGGCCCGCCGCCGTAACCGAAAAAAACTGTTCTGCACACGCCACTGTCCGTTATCCGGATGGGAAGGCCGGACAGCCCCGCTTTCGGAAGCCGGAAGACCTGCCTTGAAGCGCATACTTTTGCCGGCTGAAATCCCGGCGGAAGACCACGCTCTGCGGACGGACGAAACGCAGAACGTCAGAAAGCACAGACAGGGTTTTTATGCCTGCCTGTGGTTTTTCGTGTGTTTTCCTGCAGGCTTTTCCGTCTTTTCGGAAAAGCCTTTTTTATATTTCAGGAAAAAGAATGGAGACAAAGTATGAAAAAACTTCTCAGTTTAGTGCTGACCCTTGCGCTGGCACTGTCCGCTGCAGGCTGCGGCAGTACCTCTTCTGCCCCGGCTTCGGAACCGGACGAATCCGCATCTTCCGTATCGTCGGAATCCGCATCCGCGTCCGAATCCGCACCGGATGCTGCCGTTCCCTCCAAAGACCGTGCCGGCAATGAATTTACACTGCCCGAATCGGTTTCCACTGTCATCAGCATGGCGCCGTCCATTACGCAGACGCTGATCGACCTTGGCTGCAAGGACATGATCGTTGCCGCAGACACCAACAGCACCACCTTGATCCCCGAGCTTGCCGAACTGCCCGCCTTCGACATGATGGCTCCGGACGTGGAAAAAATGGGCGCCATGACCCCTGATGTGATCTTGGTTTCCTCCCTGAGCATGTGGGATGGTTCCGCCCCCTTCAAGCCTTTGCAGGATATGGGCATCACTTTTGTAGAGATCCCCACCAGCGCCACGATCGATGACATTTACAAGGACATCGAATTCATCGGCAGTGTTGTCGGCAAAAATGCCGAAGCGGAAAAAATCAACGCCGATCTGAAGACCCGGCTCGATGAAATTTCCGCAAAGGCTGCTGCGATCCCCGAAGCAGACCGCAAAACCGTTTACTTTGAAATTGCAAGCGCCCCCAGCTTTTACAGCACCGGCGCAGATACCTATCTTGACGAAATGATCACCATGGTCGGCGGCAAAAACGTCATGGCCGATCAGAACGGCTGGCTGTCCGTCACGGCTGAAAACATTGCCGCGGCAAACCCGGACGTGATCTTCACCAACACGAACTATCTTCCCGATGCCGTCGGTGACCTGCTCGAGCAGGCAGGCTGGGAAGAAGTAACCGCCATTGTGAACAAAGACGTTTACTACATCGACAACACGAGTTCTTCCCTGCCCAACGAAAACATCGTTCTTGCACTGGAACAAATGGGTCAGGCGCTGTATCCCGATGTCTTTACGAAATAAGACGATCGTACTGCTTTCGGCAGCCGTCCTTTCCATTCTGGCGGGTATCTGCATCGGCAGCGTGCCGGTGTCTCCCCTTGCCATTGGTCAGGTCTTTGCCCACGAATTATGGGGGGCCAATCTGCCCCCCGATTTCCCGGCCGTCTATCCGGGACTTATCTGGAGCATCCGGGTCCCCCGGGTGCTTCTGACTTTTTTAGTGGGCGCGGGTCTTGCCGTCAGCGGCGCCGTTATGCAGTCTGTGTTAAAGAATCCGCTTGCTTCCAGCTTCGGGCTCGGCGTATCAAGCGGCGCCGGCTTCGGTGCGGCTGTGCTGATCGTCCTTGGTGCGGCAGGCGGCTGGCTCGGCATTTTTCTGATGCCGGTCGTCTGCCTGCTGTGCGGGCTGGGCACTGTGATTTTTGCTATGGCAGCCGCCGCCAAAATAGATCGCGGCCTATCCAACAACACCATTATCCTGACCGGCATGGTGCTTTCCCTGTTTTTGAATGCGCTGATGACAACGCTTGCCATGTCGAACCCCAAGCACACACAGCGGCTGATGCTCTGGCAGCTGGGCAGTTTTTCGGCCAAGGAATGGCGTCATGCTGCACCTGTTGCCGTGGTGGTTCCCGTATGCATCCTCTTTTTCTGCGCCTTCGCGCGGGAGCTGGACCTGATGACCTTCGGCGAAGAACAGGCCGCGGCGCTGGGCGTGAACCTGAAACGCACCAAATGGCTGCTGATCTGCGTGGTCGCCCTGCTTACAGGCACCTGCGTTGCCTTTGTCGGCGTCATCGGGTTTGTGGATCTGATCGCCCCGCATGTCGTGCGCCGCTTTTTCGGCCCGGGTCACCGGCTTCTGATCCCGTTCAGCGCGATATTCGGCGGTACGTTTATGGTATTGTGCGATCTTGCCGCGCGCACCCTCGCCTCACCGAGCGAGATCCCGATCGGTTCGATCACGGCGCTGATCGGCGCGCCGTTCTTTTTATACATCTTTCTTGCCCGACGGAAAGGAGAAAGCCATGCTGAACGCTGAAAACGTCGTCTGCGGATATGACAGCAAAAATGTGGTGCACGGCATCAGCTTTCAGCTGCACGCGCAGGAGCGCATGGCGATACTGGGGCCGAACGGCTGCGGAAAGACCACACTGGTGAAGGCACTTGCCGGTCTGCTGCCCTTTTCCGGCAGCGTCACAGCCTGCGGGCTGGACGTGCGCACCGCGCCGCGCAGGGAAACGGCACGCACGATTGCCCTGATGAGCCAGCTGAACGGTGTTGATTTCGACTATTCCGTTTACGAAACCGTGATGATGGGGCGCTATGCGCATCAGCGTCCCGGCCTGTTCGGCGGTGCGGATGCCCGGGATAAAGAAATCGTTGCACAAGCCCTTGCCAAGACAGGCATTGCCGGCCTTGCCAACCGCCGGGTGACGCAGCTTTCCGGCGGGCAGCTGCAGCGGGTATTTTTAGCGCGCGTTTTTGCACAGCAGCCTTCCGTGATCCTTTTGGACGAGCCGACCAATCATCTGGATCTGAAATTCCAGATCGAGCTGATACAGCTTTTAAAGGAGTGGGCGGCAGAAGAAAACCGCTGCGTCGTGGGCGTTTTGCATGACATCAACCTTGCACTGGAATTTGCCGACCGCATCCTGCTGATGCAGGATGGCAGAGCCGTATTTGAAGGAAAGGCATCCGATCTTGATCTTGGGATCTTGCAGCAGGTGTATGACACGGACGTGCGCACATGGATGCAGAAATCTTTGAAACGGTGGGAATAACAACGAAACCGTATCTCGCCGCAGGAATCTTGCCGGAAAACGGACATGTACGCTGCAATTACTGAAAAAAGCGATCTTTCCCCCGGATTTTTCCGCAGGAAAGGTCGTTTTTGTTTCCGCTCTGCCCTGTTTCGTTTTTCCTCTGTTTTGCCGAAACCGCACCTCGTGGGGCATTCTTTGACCGGATTGCAAAAAACGCGGCAAACGCGTCCGTTTCTTCTTTACTTTTGCTGCAAAATATGCAATAATTTCCTAAAATCCCCAAAATCGCACAATCTCAACACACCGATTACGGAGGAATGATATGAAGCTTGAAATCAAAGACATCCGGAAATCCTTCAGCGAAAATCAAGTTCTGAAAGGAATTTCCCTTGAAGCGGAAAGCGGCAAAGCCTGCGGGCTGCTGGGCCGCAACGGCGCCGGCAAAACGACGACTATCCGCATTTTGATGAATGTTTTTCCCGCAGACAGCGGCGAAGTCCTTTTGGACGGCAGACCGATCGATTACAGCACGGTCCGCTTCGGCTATCTGCCCGAAGAACGCGGCCTTTACCCCAAAAAGAAAATTGCAGAACAGCTGATCTATTTTGCCGAACTGAAAGGCATGACGCACCGGGACGCCGTCACATCCGTGGATTTCTGGCTCGACCGGCTGGGCATGACCGAACACCGGAACAAGCGTCTTGATACGCTTTCCAAGGGCAATCAGCAGAAGATCCAGCTCATTACTGCCCTTGCCCATGACCCGCAGATCGTGATTCTCGACGAGCCGTTTTCCGGTCTTGATCCGGTAAACGCCATGCTTTTGAAGGATATCGTCAAAGAACAGATCCAAAAAGGAAAAATCGTGCTGTTTTCCAGCCACCAGATGAATTACATCGAGGAATTCTGCGACAGCATCGCTATTTTGAATCAGGGTACGATCGTCCTTGCCGGTGATCTGAACACGATCCGCCGCAACTATCCCCGCAACCGTCTGGTGGTTCGTTCCGAACAGCAGGATGCGATCCGGCGTTTTCTTGGGGCAGGCTGCACCGAACAGGAAAACGGTTCGCTGCTGATCACGCTTGCCTCCCCCGAGGAAAAGCAGGACGTGATGCAGCGCCTGACCGAAAAATTCGACATTGACGAAATCAAAGTGTTTGAACCTTCCCTCAACGATATTTTTGTCGAGTATGCAGGGGATCAGAACAAGGAGGAAAACGCATGAAACAGTTTTCCAAAATCTTCAAGTTTGAACTGAAAAATTATCTTACCAACAAGATTTTTGTGGGCGTGACGCTCTTTCTTGTCGTGGTGATCGCGGGTGTAATGTTCTTCCCGCGCGTGCGGGAAGCGCTTGGCCCCAAAGACCCCACAGTGCCGGAGAGTTCTTCCCCTGCCGAAGGGATGACAGACGGAGCGGATTCTGCGCACGATGCACCTGTCATGCTGCTTGTGTGCAGCGAGGAGGAGCAGGCGCTTTTAAAAGACGCCTTTGCCGGTGCATTCCCCCGTTACCGGATCGTTTTTTCCGATGACGATATTGAGGAGATCAAACGCATGATCACATCGGAAGAAGCAGAATGTGCCTTTGTTCTGGACGGTCTGACATCCTACACCTATTATGTAAACAACCTATCTATGTATGACAGCGGCACCTCGATCGCCGATTCGATATTGCAGAACGTATACCAGATGCGCGCCATGCTGAACAGCGGCATGACCGCGCAGCAGGCACAGGATGTGCTTTCTGTCGAGATCGAACACGAAGAACAGAGCCTCGGCAAAGATCAGGCGAAGAATTTCTTCTATACCTATATCATGATCTTTGCGCTGTATATGGTCATCATCCTGTACGGACAAATGGTCGCAACCAACGTCGCAACCGAAAAAAGCTCCCGAGCCATGGAGCTGCTGATCACGAGCGCCAACCCTGTGAGCATGATGTTCGGCAAGGTGCTTGCCTCCTGCTGTGCGGGTCTTATCCAGCTGGTTGCCGTCTTTGGCTCCTCGCTGCTTTTCTTCCAGATGAATCAGGACTACTGGGTCGGCAACGAAATGGTTTCCTCCATGTTCGGCATGCCGGTGGATCTGTTCGTTTACATGCTGATTTTCTTCGTACTGGGCTTTTTCATCTACGCTTTCCTGTACGGTGCAATCGGCTCCACGGCTTCCAAGCTTGAGGATATCAACACCTCTGTCATGCCGATCACACTGCTGTTTGTATTCGCATTCCTTGTCGTCATGTTCTCGATGTCCTCCGGCAATGTGGACACGGTGCTGATGAAGGTATGCTCCTTTATCCCCTTTACGTCACCCATGGCGATGTTTACGCGCCTTGCCATGAGCACAGTGCCGCTGTATGAGGTCGTGATTTCCATTGCACTTCTGCTCGTTTCCGTCATCGGGGTCGGCGTTCTTTCTGCAAAAATCTACCGCGTCGGTGTTCTGCTTTACGGCACTCCCCCGAAAATCGGTGCAATTTTAAAAGCGATCCGCAAATCCTGATTTTTCTGCGCGGCCTTTTCCGCTTTTGCGGTTTGCGCCGCCGCCTGATTTACAGAAAAACACCCCGCTGCACGATGCCTTTTACCGGCATTGGTGCAGCGGGGTGTTTTGTTTTGATTCTTACTTTGCTTTTTTCTTTCGCCGCCTTAGGGACGGATGCGGAAGGTTTTCGGCGCAAGCTTATACACCAGCAGGCAGGCCGCGGCGGAATACAGGATGCAGAACACAACACACAGGATGCCGAAGGTCAACGTAGAAAGACTGGCGCGTGTCATCATCCAGCAGACGAAATAAGTTGCACCCATACACACCTGATATGTTCCGCTTTTTATCTCTGTGCCCGCATTGTACGGCTGCAGCAGATAATAAAGCGTCAGATAATGGATCGAGAAAAAGACGCTCATGCTTACAACACTGGAAAACAGGACAGCGTAATGAACGGGATTTTCCGCCCCGCCCGAAACGTACAGGATCGCACACAGCCCTGCACCGATCACCGCTGCGGGAAGTGCATTGATTTTGATGATTTCCCGCAGACGGATGCGGAACAGCCGGAGCACAAATTCCGGCTTTTTGTAAAAGGAATACGTCAGCAGGCTGTGATCGCAGTTCATAAACAGCGCCTGTGTAAAGCCCGTTCCGCGGTTGATCGCGTACATAATGAACGCAAGACTCGGCATCTGATGGAGAAGCGTCGAGTTGAAATTGGTTTTCAGTTCCGGCAGGAAGATCAATGCCAGCAGCCCGACGCACATCACCGCACAGCTGATTGCCGTGATGCGCAGCGAAGATTTCCAAAGGATTTTTCGGTGGCGGCGGATAAACAGCTCGTTCAAATATTCAAAGCCCGTTCGGCTGCTGGTGATCGACGTATCCGTCGAGATATTCTTTTCCACGTTCTTTTTCGCCGTTTCGCTCAGGGAATCCACCTGCGCGAGCATCTTTGCAAGCAGTTCCTGATTGATTTCCCGATAATACCGGAACGACAGGATCTTCCGCGCACTGACTGCGCCCGCCGCAAGCATCAGCAGCATCAGAACCATAGACACGGGCAGTGGCATCACAATGCCCGCCGCCGGCAGCGCGTAAGCCGGGATCAGCAAAAGTGCCGCATACAGCCAGATCCGTTTGCGGATTTTGTTTTCCTGATATCTGCAGCCGTTTTTTTCATATTCCCGCAGCGGCCCCGCCGATGCCGCGATTTTTGCACCCGCGACACACAGCGGCAGAACAAGGCAGAACCAGAGCGGAACGCCCCTTTGCAGGCCGAAGAAAATGCACATCGGCAGAAACCCGATGATCGTTTTCAAAAGAACATATCCGAAATTTACAAGTGTATATTTCCTTGCGTTCATCCGCATCAAGATCATGGCATAATACTTATCCCGCGTCGGGTCCAGCATCGAGGTATTCATATACGCGCCGATGATCGTCAGGAAAAACAGGATGTGTGCAAAAACAGCCCCTGCATCGAACCTTTGGTACAGCATCCCGATCCCGCAGACCATGGTGAAAAAATAGATCCATTTGCCCGCGAAGATCGTGATCACTTCCCACAGAGCCGCAAGCACGTTCGCAAAAATCTTCAGCCCGCGCACCTGAAACAGTTTTTCCGGCAAGAGCTTTTTCACAAACGGGATCTGGCGCATCGAATACAGGATCGTGTTGACGCGGTAAGTATTTTTAAGCGAAAAGGAAATGCGTAATGTCTTAATCATGCGATTCCTCCCGCAGCGCCGCAATGATTTTTTCCTTAAACATGCGGTTATCCAGATTGGATTTTTCCACTGTCTCCAGTTCGCCGTGGCTTAACAGCACAATTTCATCACATAAATCAAGCGCCAGATCCATAAGGTGCGTGGAAAAAATCGTGATCCGTCCCTCTTTCAGCGTGCGCAGAAGCTGCTTCATTTCTTCTGCCACCACTACGTCCAGGGACGTCAGCGGTTCATCCAGCAGCAGGATTTTGGGCTGTGCAATGATGTTGATGAGCATCTGCATTTTGTTTTTCATTCCGTGTGAATAATCCTTCAGCAGTTTATCCCGATCCTCCGGCGCAATGCTCATCAGATCAAAGTATTCATCCGGTGTTTTGGGGCTGCGAAGCTGTGATTCATTGATTTCCATGAAAAATTTCAGAAATTCCCGTCCGGTCAAAAATTCCGGCACCGTGGGCGTCGAAAGCACATAGCCGATCTCCTCGGCGGCTGCTTCCCGCTGTTTTCCGTCTTCCTGCAGAAAAAAACTGCCGCCGTCCGCCCGGATATCCCGGTTCAGGCAGTTGAACAGTGTGGTTTTGCCCGCGCCGTTGCGCCCGAGCAGGCCGTAGATCTTCCCTTCTTCAAAGGTGAAATCAATATCCCGCAAGACCTCTTTTTTATCAAAATGCTTTGACAGGTGTTCGATCGTGAGTTTCATCCGGTTCTCCTTTTCCTGCTGTGCGCCGGGCGTTTTTCTGCCGCACTCAGCATTTCGTCCTTCGGCGGGCATCCCTTTTCTCCCCTGCCGCACCGCCGCTTTCCCTGGCGCAGTGTGCATCTGCGCAAAATCCTTTTTCTTTATTATATAGGCCGTGTGTCTCCCGTCAAGTTTCATTGCAAAAACTTTACAAAGCACCGCCGATCGTTCTGCTTGTGCGCCGCACGATCTGCGTTTTCGACGCATTTTTGGTAAAATTTCACACTGCGTTCAAAGTCTTTTGCGCACAAAGCGCTATAATAAAAGAGTTATACACTTCTATTCAAACCCGTTACGGGTATTTCATACGACAGGAGCCGCACAGCACTATGACAAAGTATTTTGTAAAAAAACCGTTTACCGCTCTGGTTGTGGTAATTATGATAATCGTTCTCGGCATCGTCAGCTTTTCCGGAATGACCACGGATCTGCTGCCCGCCATGGAACTGCCGTATGTCATGGTTGTTACCACTTATCCCGGCGCCAGCCCCGAAAAGGTGGAAACTGCCGTAACGGCACCACTGGAGGCCGCGCTTGGCACGGTAAACGGCGTGGTAACGGTGAGCAGCTCTTCCAAGGAAAACGTGAGCATGCTCTCGCTCGAATTTGAAAACGGCACAAATATGGACAGCGCCATGGTAAAGCTTTCCACCGCGATCGATCAGGTGAAAAGCTATCTGCCGGATACTGCGCAGAACCCCATGCTGATGCAGATTTCGCCGGATATGCTGCCCGTGATGATTGCCAGCATTGACATGGACGACGCCGATCTGTTCGAGCTGAGTGATTTTGCACAGGACAAGATCATTCCGAATCTGGAACGGCAGGCCGGTGTTGCCAGCGTGACGCCCACAGGCCTTGTTGCCCAAAGCGTGGAGGTTCGTTTTGACGAAGCCAAGATCGAGGACGTGAACACCCGTATCCTTGCGGGCACCGATGATGCACTGGGTGAAGCACGAAATGAACTGAACAAGGCACAGCAGGCCGTGACGACCGGAAAAGCCGAACTGGAAAAGGGCAAAAAAGAACTGCAGGCAAAGCAGGAGCAGATGACCCGTGAGCTTGCCGATGGCAGCGCCCAGCTGGACAGCGCCATTGCACAGGCACAGAGCCTTTCTTCGGAGAAAAACACGCTTGAGGTGAACCGTCAGGCACTGGAAGCCGAGCGCAAGGGCTATGCCGAAGGGCTCAGCCAGCTGGAAGCGCCCCTTGCACAGCTGGAAGCTGCGGCAGGCGATTTGCAGAAGGCAAAGGCGGGGCTTGATTTTCTGGTCAGTTCACTGGAATTTGCCGGTGTGGACGCCGCTGTCCCGCTTACCGATTTGATTGCCGCCGCCCCCCTGCCGGACGACGTGAAAACATCGCTCAATGACGGTCTTACCCGTCTGGCGCAGGCGGGCATCCTGCCGCAGGGCGCCACACTGAACGACGCCAAGGCGTCCGCCGCAGAGATCGGCGCAAAGCTTGCGGAACTGAACGGGCAGCTGGATCAACTGCGCGAAAAAAAGCAGAGTGTCACCACACGGCTCGAACAGATCGACACCGAACTTGCAAACCTTTCCACCAAGCTTGCAGCCGCCGAAATGATGGCACAGCAGGCGCAGGAGGGTCTTAAGACAGCGCAGCAGGCCTATGCAAAGCTGGAAGCCGGCAAAATGCAGGCCGCCGCCGGTTTCGGCGCGGGCAGTGCACAGCTTGCCGCAGCGGAAAGTGCGCTTGCACAAAGCGAAGCGCAGCTGAAAACCGCAGACGAACAGTTTCAGGCCGCACGCGACGAAGCACTGAAAAAAGCAGATCTGAACAAGCTGCTTACCAAGGACATGATCAGCAATCTGATTATCGCGCAGAACCTTGCCATGCCGGCGGGAACCCTGTACCAGGATGACGACGCCTATCTTTTGAAGATCGGCAAGGCCTTTTCGGACATCAACGAGCTTTCCGGCACGGTTCTGATGAGCATGGAGGGCGTCGGGGATATCCGCCTTTCGGATGTGGCGCAGGTCACCCTGATCGACAATGCCGGGGAAAGCTATGCCAAGGTAAATGGCAGACCCGCCGTTGCCGTAAGCATCCAGAAAGGCTCCACCGCCTCCACCAGTGCGGTATCAAAGCAGCTGAATACCGCAATCGGCAGCCTTGAGGAAAAATATCCCGGCCTTCACATCACGCCGCTTATGGATCAGGGCGATTACATCAAAATGACGGTGAACACGGTGCTTTCCAACCTTGGCTGGGGTGCTGTGCTGGCCATTCTGGTGCTGGCGCTGTTCTTGAAGGATATCCGCCCCACCGCCGTGGTTGCGCTGAGCATCCCCGTCAGCCTGCTGTTTGCCGTGGTGCTGATGTATTTTTCCGGCGTCAGCCTGAACATGATCAGCCTTTCCGGCCTTGCGCTCGGCGTCGGCATGCTGGTGGATAACTCCATTGTCGTTATGGAAAACATCTACCGTCTGCGCAGCGAAGGCATGTCCGCTGCAAAGGCCGCCGTATACGGGGCGCGGCAGGTGGCGGGCGCGATCAGCGCATCCACGCTGACGACTGTGTGCGTTTTCCTGCCCATTCTTTTCACCACCGGCATGACGCGCCAGCTGTTTATGGATATGGGTCTTACGATCGGCTATTCCCTGCTGGCAAGCCTTCTGGTTGCCCTGACGGTTGTTCCCACGCTTGGCTCCACGCTGCTGCGCTCGTGCCGCGAAAAGCCGCATGCGCTGTTCGACCGCATGGTGGACGCCTACGGCAAGGCGCTTGATTTCTGCCTGCGCTTTAAGGCCGTTCCGCTTGCACTTTCCCTGCTTTTGTTCGGTTTGTGCGTATGGCACACCACCCGAATGGGCCTTGAATTTATGCCCGCTATGGGCGGCAATCAGATGAGCGCCACCCTGATGCTGCCCGAGGACTGCACCAAAGAGGACGCATTCGCCGCCGCGGATCAGGCCATGGAGCTTATCGGCGGGATCGACGGCGTCGAAACCGTGGGCGCCATGGGTTCCGGCAGCATGATGGGCAGCCTTGCCGGAAACAGCGGCGATTCCGTCGAAAGCATGACGTTCTATCTTCTGCTGGAAAAAGACGCCCTGCAGCACAACGATCAGATCGCCGATGAAATCGAAGCCCTTGAACAGCAGATGCCCGGCTGCAGCTTCAGCGTTATGAAATCGAACGCGGATATGTCCGCACTTGGCGGAAGCGGCATGGAGCTTGTCGTGCGCGGACGGGATCTGGACGAACTGAACCGCATCAGCCTTGATATGATCGACCTGCTTTCCGGCGTGACGGGGCTGGAACCTGCCAGCAACGGGCAGGAGGACAGCCCCCAGCAGCTGCATCTGCTCATCGACCGCGACGCCGCCATGCGCTGCGGCCTGACAGCCGCGCAGATCTACGGCGAACTTTCGGCGGCGCTTACCACAAGCAGCCAGTCTGCCGAGCTTTCGTTTGAAAACGGGGATTTCACCGTTACGATCGTGGACGAGCGCAGCCCGCTGACACGGGATAACCTTTTGGATTTTGAGTTTGAAACAGCCGTTCCGGGCAAAAACGGCGAAACCGAAATTCATCGTCTGGGCGAATTTGCATCCGTGGAAACCGAACCCGGCCTTGCTGCAATCAGCCGTAAAAATCAGCAGCGATACATCACCGTCAGCGCCGCGACGTCGGAGGGATACAACACCACCCTGCTGAGCCGTGAGGTAGAAACGCTTTTGGCGGAATACGACCTGCCGGAGGGCTGCACGGTGGAGATCACCGGTGAAACGGAAAATGTCGCCACTGCCATGCGGGATCTTATCAAAATGATCCTGCTTGCCGTGACCTTTATTTACCTTATCATGGTCGCGCAGTTCCAAAGCCTTTTAAGCCCGTTTATCGTCATGTTCACCATGCCGCTTGCTTTCACGGGCGGCCTGGGCGCTTTGTGGATCGCGGGCGAACCGCTTTCCGTCATTTCCATGCTGGGCTTTTTGATCTTGGCGGGCATCGTCGTAAACAATGGCATCGTGTTTGTCGATTACGCAAACCAGCTGCGCCTTGCGGGCTATGCAAGACGCGATGCGCTCATCAGCGCGGGAAAAGCCCGCATACGTCCGATCCTGATGACGGCGCTGACGACTATTCTTGCCATGAGCGTTATGGTTTTCTCCACGGGCATGGGCGCGGAAATGAGCCGCCCCATGGCGCTTGTCACCATAGGCGGCCTTGCATATGCCACCCTGCTTACCCTGTTTATCGTGCCGGTTCTGTATGAGCTTTTGTTCCGCAGAGAGCTGAGAAGCATCGACGTCGGCGATGAAACCGCCGGCGAATAAGCGGCTTTTCTTTTGCATATTTCCGGATTCCGCGGCAGGGATCCCCAAAGCTTCTGTCCGGGGAATATGTTGTTGCGCTTTACACTCAATAAGCGCTATAATAAAAACAGATTCCGATGTTTTGAAAGGAGTTTAATATGAAAAAGTTTAAGTTCTTCACGATGACAGCTGCTGCAGCGGCACTGGCGTTCTGCCTTGCGGGTTGCGGTGCAAAGATTACCGGTATCTCCCTGCCGGCAGAGATCGAACTGGAAAAGGGTGAAACGAAGGCTCTTGCAGCTGAAGCGCTTGGTGGCGATGCTTCTCCGGAGGAAATCGAAAAAGCCCTTGAAAAGCTGGGAGAGATTGCATGGACAACTTCCGATGAAGATATCGCGACAGTCGATGAAAACGGCAATGTGACTGCTGTGGGAAAGGGCAAGACGGAGATCTCCGCAAAGGTTGGTGATTTCACGGCGGCCTGTGCAGTAAACATTAAGGTCAGTCCGGATGAAATCAAAGTTCCGGAAAAGCTGGAACTGAAAAAGGGCGATGAAGCGGATCTCGAAGCCAAGGTTCTGCCCGAGGATGCGGACGAAGTGAAACTCACCTACGAAACGAGCGATGAAACCGTTGCGACGGTGGACAAAACTGGAAAAGTGACCGCAACCGGCACTGGCGAATGTGTCGTCACTGCATCTGCTGAAAAGCTGAAAGCGGAAACGAAAGTAACCGTTGAGGAAGAAAAAGAGGAAGCCCCTCCGGAAAGCACTCCGGAAACCATTCCGACGAAAACTCCTTCTGGAGCGAAACCCTCCGAGGTAAAAAAGCCTGCTGCTGGTACTGCCAACAGTAAGGATAATGGTGGAAAAAATCAGAATACAAAGCCGAAGAACCCTGCACCCGCACCGGCTCCTGTGCCGGCTCCTGCTCCCGCACCCGCGCCTGCGCCGGCCCCTGCGCCGGCTCCCGCCCCTGCTCCCGCTCCTGCGCCGGCACCGCGTCCTGATTGCGACGAAACAGGTAATCTGATCCCGGGTACGCCCATGGACGTAAACCAAGCTATTGGTGAGGCTGGAGCGCCTATGGAGGGAATGAATGAGGATACGGCGCATCATGCTACTGACGAAGACTATGAATAGTTAATATCAATGGCAAAAAAAGAGAACGGTTTTATGCCGCTCTCTTTTTTTTGCAATATACCTCTTTACAATCCCCGAAAAAGCAGGACAATTGAAGTATCAAAGCAAAAAAACGCAGAACGAGGTGTTTCGAAAACGAGTCCCCCGTCTTGCGTTTTTATTTTTTAAAAGGAGTGGACGATTAAAATGAATTGTTCAACAAAGAAAATCACAAAGAAAGACCTTACCCGAGTGCTTACTCTGCATCAGAAATGGTTGGACGGTGATCCTGACGGATGCTGTGCAGACCTGAGCCACACAAATCTGAAAAAAGCAAAACTCAATGGTGTCAACTTGAGCGGCGCGAATATGAGCCATGCGAACCTGCGTGGAGCAAATATGGCTCATGCCACTTTGAACAAGGCAAACCTGAGTGAAGCGATTTTGGATAAGGCCAACATGGCAGGTGCTTGTTTGGAGGGCGCGGATCTGAGCGGCTCACATATGCACGAAGCTATATTGGCAGGTGCAGATCTGCATGATGCAGCGTTGGCAAAAGCCAAGATGTTCGATACGAATTTGCGTGGTGCTTACTTGCACAATGCCGATTTGCGCGACGCTCGACTGTTTTTCGTCGATCTGAATGACGCCAATCTTGGCAATGCAAATCTGAGTAAAGCCAAAGCGATCAATGCAAATATGCACAGAGCCGATTTGACCAACGCAGATTTGACCTGCGCCCGCGTGGTTGACAGCATTTTGGATGATGCAAAACTGGACGGCGCTGTTCTTGACCGTTGTTACATGGAAAAGGAAAACACCTTTGAACTGAAAAAAGTACGGTCGGCAGAAGATCCTGAAAAAGAGTAATCAAGAGAAAAAGGCCACCCGATTGGGTGGCCTTTTTTAGTTTTAATGATCCATTAAACAACTGTAGATACCAAATTATGAGAATCTTCCTCCGCTGACTTAAAAAGTGTGGCACAGAAAGCTTTTCCTTTTTTGACACCATAGCGTTAAAATGCAAAAAACATCTTGACATAATTTGTTCTTTTGCGTACAATAATAGCACTGAATAGAGATATCCAGTCTGAAAAGTGCCCTGCCACTTTAAGAGCAGATCATTTATGAAAGGCACGCCACAGCCTTAATGGTGGCTGTAATGATTGACATACTCATACTTTATAAGAGGTGGGAGTATGTCAATATAAAAAAGCGGTGTACCCTACCATGAGTGGGAGCTAAAAAAGCGGTGTACTCTACCATAAGTGAGAGCTAAAAAAGCGGTGTACCCTACCATGAGTGGGAGCTAAAAAAGTAAAGAGATAGGCTTTCACAAGCCTATCTCTTTTTTTAGGGAGATTACATATGAGTTTTTCTTTTTACAGAACTGACCAGCGCAGGCAATAACACAGCATACAGCACTGCCCCCGAATTTATAAGACAAAGAGGCCGCCCAATGGGGTGGCCTTTTTCTTTTAGTCTTGAAAACGCAATAAAGAATTAGAATTTGCCTTTTCAGGGTTCGTGAATATATTTAAGCATCTGTATAAGATAATCGCTTTTAACTCTGGTTTCGTCACGATCCAGTGGACGGTGATCCTGACGGATGCTGTGCAGACCCGAGCCGCACAGTTCTTCCACACACAGAGTAAAAAGATTTCTACATTTCATTTACG
>JAHHSL010000013.1 GCA_020025235.1 Ruthenibacterium sp. | reverse complement strand
CGGCATCTTTGCCGCATTTGAAGATCCCTGCCCCGAACAAAGGGCGGGACAGGATAAAGGAGAAACAAACGGTGCAGGAAAATAAAAAACAAAAAACGGCATGGCTTGCGGACGGGCTGTGCCTTGTGGTTGCGGCGATCTGGGGTTCCGGCTTTATCGCAAGCCAAATGGCGATCGACGCGCAGATGAGCGCCGCGCTCATCATGGCAACGCGCTTTCTGATCGCGGCGGCGGTGATGCTGCTGGTATGCATTCCGAAGCTGCGGGGCTTTCGGCGGCAGGAGATCATCGTCGGCGCACGCGCGGGCGTATTCCTGTTTGCGGGCTTTTATACCCAGATCGTCGGGCAGCAGAACACCACGGTTTCGCACTGTGCGTTCCTCACCGCGACAAACGTTGTCATGGTGCCGTTCATCGTGTGGCTTTTCAGCCGCAGGCGCCCGCCCACGGCGACGTTTCTGCTTGCGGGCACAACGCTGCTCGGCATCGGGGTACTGAGCATCACACCGGGCAGCTTTGCGCTTTCGTTCAATTTCGGCGACGCCATGACGCTTTTGTGCGCGCTGATGTTCGCTTTGCACATCACATCGCTCGGCGGCGTGGGAAAGGATGCGGACGTCATGCGCATCAATCTGGTGCAGCTGACGGTCGCGGCGCTGATCTCGCTTGCCGTATTCCTGCTGACGGATCTTAGATCCGCCGCAGCCGTCCACTGGGAAACCGGTCTGCCCGCCGTTTTGTTCCTGGGGCTTTTCAGCACCTGTCTGTGCTATTTTCTGCAGACGCTTGCCCAGAAATACACAACGCCCTCACAGGCGGGCGTGCTGCTTTCGACCGAAGGGCTGTTCGGCAGCCTGCTTTCCGTGCTGCTCGGGTACGAGGCCATGTCCGTCAATCTGGTGATCGGCGGCGTCATCATTCTGGCGTCGATCATCCTTATGGAGTTTTTTGCGGGCAGAAAAACAGAATAAAAATACGGAAAAGCCGGGGCGGCTGTACCCCGGCCTTTTCCGCAGAAATAAAAAATGCAGCACTGCTGCAGCCCAAGGAGGAAATGCCATGATCCGGCGATACCGTTTCGGAACAATGATCCCGACCGACAGCGTGGTACAAAGCATCGAAATTTCCGGGGAAAATCCCCCGTTCTGGCAGGGCGGGCCCACGCGCCTGACCTACCGGATGCAGCCCGAGGACGTGGTATACGGCCTTGGGGAAAATCTGCGCGGCATCAACAAGCGCGGCTGGCACTATGTCAGCAGCTGTGCCGATCAGCCCATTCAGACGGAAGAGGTGCTTTCGCTGTACGGCGCGCACAATTTTTTGCTGATCGACGGCAGGGAGCAGCGCTTCGGCGTGTTTTTCGATTACGCGGGGCGCATCGAATATGACGTCGGCTACACCGATATCGACGAGCTGTGTGTTCTGCCCGCAGATGAAAATTACGAGATGTATGTCATCACGGGGGATTCCTGCCGCGATATTGTCCGGCAGCTGCGCCGGCTGACGGGGCGAAGCTACATCCCGCCGAAATGGGCGTTCGGCTACGGGCAAAGCCGCTGGGGCTACCGCAATGCGGACGACGTCCGGCAGGTGGTGCGCAGCTACCGCGAAAACGGCATCCCGCTGGACAGCGTGTATCTTGATATCGACTACATGCAGGATTACATTGATTTTACGGTGAACAAATCCCGTTTCCCGGATCTTGCGGCGCTGGCGGCAGAGATGAAGGAACAGCACGTCCGCCTTGTGCCGATCATCGACGCGGGCGTGAAGATCGAGCCGGGGAACGAAACCTATGAGCAGGGGCGCGAAAACGGCTATTTCTGCAAGGACGAACAGGGGAATGATTTCGTCGGCGCGGTGTGGCCGGGGCTTGTGCATTTCCCGGATTTCCTCAACCGCGATGCGCGCCGCTGGTTCGGCAGACGGTATCAGGTGCTTTTGGATCAGGGCATCGAGGGCTTCTGGAACGACATGAACGAGCCGGCGATCTTTTACACGCCCGAACGGCTGATGCAGGCGGTGCACAGCGTGGCCGCGCTCGATGATCCGGATATCGCAATGGACAAATACTTTTCGGTCAAGAATCAGCTGGGCACGCTGATCAATGCGCCGGAGGATTACGCAAAGATCCGCCACCGCATGGACGGCGAAACGGTGGAGCACGAAAAGGTGCACAATCTGTTCGGCTACAATATGACGCGCGCTGCCGGCGAAGCGTTTGAAGAAAAATATCCCGATAAGCGCATTTTGCTGTTCAGCCGCGCTTCGTGCATCGGCATGCACCGGTACGGCGGCATCTGGTACGGCGACAACCGCTCGTGGTGGGATCATCTGCGGCTCAACCTGAAGATGCTCGCTTCGGTGAATATGTGCGGCTTTTTGTATTCGGGTGCGGATATCGGCGGCTTTGGTGCGGACACCACCGAGGATCTGCTGCTGCGCTGGCTGGCGCTGGGCATTTTCAGCCCGCTGATGCGCAACCATTCCTCCATGGGCACGCGCCCGCAGGAGGCCTACCGCTTTACGCGCAAGCAGGATTTTGCAAATCTCATCGGCATCCGGTACGGGCTTGTGCCGTATCTGTACAGCGAATTTATGAAGGCGGTGCTGACGGACGATATGCTGTTCCGTCCGCTCGCGTTCGATTACCCCGGGGACGAGCATGCGCCGCAGGTGGAATCGCAGCTGATGTTCGGGGAAGGGGTGATGATCGCGCCTGTTATGGAGCAGAACGCCGACGGGCGCTATGTGTACCTGCCCGAACGCATGAAGCTTATCCGCATGCGCAGCACCTCCGATTACGAAGAACAGGTGCTGGAAGCGGGGCATCATTATGTCCGCGCCGCACTGAACGAGGTGATCTTCTTCATCCGTCCGGGCTGCGTGGTGCCGCTTGCAGATGCCGCACAGTGCGTGGAGGAAATCGATACCGAACATCTGCGGCTTTTGCATTTTGCCGAAAGCGGCACGGCGGAATACCGCATGTACGACGATGACGGCTATACCCGCGATTATGAAGATCCGGCCAATATCCGCGTGCTTCGCGTGACGGTATAAGAAAAAACAAAACGCTCCCCGGCGAACGGACGGTGCAGGGTGCACCGGCGTCGGGGAGCGTTCTTTTTGTACTGAAAAAGCGGTGCGGCGGATCATCCGGCAATCAGGCGGAAGTCCTTCTTCACGCCGCGTGCGGCGCCCAGCTTGCCGCCCTTGGCAAGGTGAGCGGCTGCCTTGCGCTGCAGGCTGGTTTTCTGCGGCATTTCGGCGGGGTCTTTCTTTTTATCGAACAGCCATTCATAAAAGGCTTCGCTGTCCGGATCGACGGCATAGATCGTGTACTCTTTGGCAAAGCGGTGGATGCCGGAATCCTCGTTCAGCAGCGTCTGCAGTTCGGGGGAAAGCAGCCACGAGCCGCACATCATCAGCTTCGGTGCGCCGTGCGCGCAGATGCATGCGCCCTGCTGTGCAAAAAAGCGCCCGGCCTGTGCGTAGGAATCCTGCAGGGCATCCTGCGAAAGCGCGGCGTCCGAAGGGATGTGCACCGAAAGGATCGGCGTGCCCACGGGCGCATCGGGGATCGGCGCTTCGTTTTCTTTCACAAGGCGGTATTCAAATTCCAGTGCGCCCAGGCGGAACAAAACGCACGAAAGCTGACGCCATGCCCAGAACGCGCGGTCGAACGCATAGCGTCCGGTATAGCGGTGCGTTTCACTGATAAAGCGGCGCATGCAGCCGAAGCTGTCCAAAAACATCGAATCGGCAAAGCCCAGCTGTGCATAGCGGCTGCGCGTGATGCAGGCCGCGGCAAGATAGACGGCAAGCATCTTCATGCCGTCGGGGTCGCTGTCCGCAAAGCGCTGTACCAGACGGTTGTATGCGTCTTCGGCAGTTTCCGGCTGCGTCAGTGCATAGATCTCTTCGCGGCATTCGTCCAGCAGCGCCGCAGTTGCCTGTGCTGCCACGGCGCGGCAGACACATTCCTCAAGATTCAATTCACGGGCAAGCGCCGCCGCCTGCTCCGGAGCGGGAAAAGCAAGAGTGGTCATGATAGCCTCCTGATATTACAAATAGTATATTTTTTATTAAAAATTACAGAACGGATGAACGGAACGCTTTCAGCGCCGCATCGTGCGCCGCAAGCAGACGTTCGCAGAATGCATCGAACTTCGGGTCGGGCACCTGACATTCGGGGTGCGCTTCGATATATTGCACCCCGCGGCGGATGCCTTCCGCCATGCTGATCTTCGGGCGGAATGTCGGCACAAGGCTGCGGATCCTGCTGTTATCGAACATCACGTTTGCGGTTTTGTCGCCCTGCTGCGGGCCTTCCAGCTCGTAACCGGCGCTGCGTCCGCATTCGGAGATGAAATCGCTTGCCATATGCACGCCGTGCAGCGGCACGTTCTGCGTGGCGGCAAGCACGGTGTAGATCTGATCCCACGTCAGCGCTTCGTCGGTGGTGATGTGCACCGCTGCGCCGAGTGCGCGCGGATTGCCCATAAGGCCGACAAAGCCCTCGGCAAAATCATCGGCGTGCGTCGACGTCCACAGCGCCGTGCCGTCGCCGGGGATGATGATGCGCCTGCCTTCGCGCAGACGCAAAATCGTCTGCCATGCGCCGTTGTCGCCCTTTAGCCCAAGGGGGATCTTTTCGCCGGAATACGTCTGGCTCGGGCGGACGATCGTCACGGGGAAGCCTTCTTCCCGCATGGCCTGCATCAGCCGCGCTTCACATTCGATCTTCCAGCGGGAATAGTTCCAGTACGGGTTGATGAGCGGGGTGCTTTCGGTGATCGGCAGTGCGGCGATCGGCTTTTGGTACGCCGATGCGCTGCTGATGAACAGGAACTGATCGGTCCTGCCCGAAAACAGCCGGATATCGCGTTCGATATCCTCTTTGAAATAGGCGATGAAATCCGCCACGGCGTCAAAGTGTTCGCCGCAAAGGAAATCCGCAGGCAGTTCGCCGCGCACATTCGCCGTGATGACGCGCACGCCCTCGGGCACGCGTTCGGGCTTTGTGCCGCGGTTGACGACGGTAAGCTCCCACCCGCGGGCGGCGGCAAGGCGGGCACAGGCCGAGCTGATGAGGCCGGTGCCGCCGATGAATAAAGCTTTCATACCTTCCTCCGTTTCTTTTTCGGCAGAAAATCAGCGTGTTTTCCGCCGGTAAGTAAGATAACAAAAACGAAGCGCGCCGCTTTGCATCGGTTCGGACTGCGCACAAAGCGCCCAGTCGGGGTCGTTTTCCAGTGCGGGGAAAAAGCGGTCGGCTTCAAATGTTTCGTCAACGCGCGTCAGGTGCACGGTATCGCAGTGCACAAGAAGCTGGCGGTAGACCGATTCGCCGCCGATGACAAAGGCATCGGGCCCGGCGGCACGCACCAGTGCGTCCAGAGAGGAAAAAACCTCCGCCCCCGGCACCTGCAATCCGGGGCTGCGGGAAAGGACCAGATTGCGCCGCCCCGCAAGCGGAAGCCCGTTCGGGAAACAGGCGAGCGTTTTGCGCCCGAGAATGACGGTGTGCCCGAGCGTCAGCGCCCGAAAGCGGGCAAGATCCTCCGGGATATAGACGATCTGCCGCCCGCCGCAGCCGATGCCGTTTTCCCGGTCGATCAGTGCGATCATCTGCATAAAAACGCCCCCTTTTTTTGCATGCCTTCATCATAGCACACACCGGCGCAATCGGCAACCGCCGCAGCCGTTTTTCGCAAACGGAAAATAATAGCGGAAAACGTCGGATCAGCCTTGTAAAATACGCCGCTTTCTGGTAAAGTAAAAAACGGTCTGTTTAAAAAAAGGGGTATTTTATGATGAATCAACTGAGTCTGAATCCGTCCGAGATCGTGGCAAAATATGCCGGCGTCGGTGCGGGAAAAACAAAACGCGCGGCAGGGCCGCTGATTTTGCTTGGCATCCTTGCCGGCGTGCTGATCGCACTGGGCTGCAGCGCCACGAATACGGCGGTGTACGGCATTGAAAATGCGTGGACGGCGCGCATGGTTTTGGGGCTTTTGTTCCCGTTCGGCCTTGGCATGGTTGTGCTTATGGGTGCAGAGCTTTTCACGGGCAACAACCTGATCGTGATTTCCGTGCTGGAAAAGAAATGCTCTGCGCGCGCGATGCTGCGCAGCTGGGGCATTGTGTATGCGGCAAATTTTGCGGGTTCGCTGCTGGTGGCGGCGGGCTGTGTGTATTTCGGGCAGCTGCGGTATTCCGGCGGGCAGCTTGCCGTGTATACGATGCGCTGTGCGCTTGCCAAGTGCACGATGCCGTTTGCCAATGCGTTTGTCATGGGCTTTTTCTGCAACGTGCTGGTGTGTCTGGGCGTGCTTATGGCCATGGTTTCCACCGATGCCGCAAGCCGCATCATGGCGGCGTTTCTGCCGGTGTGCTATTTTGTCATCAGCGGCTTTGAACACTGCGTTGCCAATATGTACTATATCCCGGCGGGGCTTATGGCAAAAACCGTTCCGGCGTATGCGCAGCTTGCGGCGGAAGCGGGACTGGATCTTTCCCGCCTGACGGTCGGCAGCTTTCTGCTGGGCAATCTTCTGCCCGTGACGCTGGGCAATATCCTCGGCGGCACGGCGATCGGCGCGCTGATGTGGTACTGCCACCGCACAAAGCAGTAAGCGCTGTGTGCGGCACAAAAATACGGAAAAAGAAAACAGAGCGCTTTTTACAAAAAGCGCTCTGTTTTTTTGTGCGGGATGCAAGAAAACCGGCCGCTACTGCCTGCGGGCGGTCAGGTAATCGTCGCCGCGGCGGTAAAAGGGGCAGTCCCCCGCCGCGCCGCGCAGAAAACGCTCCATAAGGTCTTCGTCCAGATCCATGGTGCAGTAGTAAGCGCCAAGCTCCTCGTCATAATCAAAATAGGTACATTCTTCACAGTTTGCTGCCAAACGGTATCACCTCTTGCAAAACGGGGTGCACAGCGCCCCTTTGCTGAAAAGTATAGCACGCCGGGCGGCGATTGTCACGCAGAAAGCCGGCGTTCAGTCGTTTTCGGCAAAGCTGTCCTTCGCAAAAAAGGCGATGCCGCACGCGCCGGGGCCTGCGTGCGTGCCGACGACTGCGCCGATCGAATACACGCCCGGTTCGGGCAGGGAAAGGTTCTGCGTCAGATAGCGCACGATCGGGCCGGTGCTGTCGGCAGTGCCCGTGCTGCCCACCAAAACGCTGTCCGGGTCGGCAATGCCGCCCGCTTCGTCGATTTTTTTGAACAGCGCCACATATGCGCCGGGCAGCCCGCGCGCTTTGCCCGCAAGGCTGATGCTGCCCTCCTGCGTGATCGTGATAAGCGGCTTTACGCCCAAAAGCCCGCCCGCCAGTGCGGCGGCTGCGGAAAGGCGCCCGCCGCGGTGCAGATATTTCAGGGTATCCACAATGGCAAACAGACGCAGGTGCTGCTTTGCCTGTTCCAGATGTTCGGCAATTTCCGGCGCGGTAAGGCCGGCTGCGGCAAGGTGCGCCGCGCGGCGCACCAGCAGCTGCAGACCCAGGGTGACGCTGCAGCTGTCCACAAGGAAGATGCGGTCATAATCCGCTTCGGCCGCTGCGATCTGCGCGCTTTGGAACGTGCCGGAAAGTGCGGAGGAAAGCAGGATGCAGATCACGTCATCCCCGGCGTCGCGCGCATCCAGAAATTCGCGCAGGAATTCACCGGGCGCGGGCTGGCTTGTCGTGGGCAGCTTTTCGCAGCCGGCCAGCATGCCGTAAAACTGCTCGCTCGTCAGCTCGACGCCGTCCAGAAAATGCGTGTCGCCGAAATGGATCGTAAGCGGGACTACGCGCACGCCCAGTGCACTGGCTTGCTGCGGCAGAAGGTCGGCGGTGGAATCGGTAAGGATGCGGATCATGGCAATTCTCCTGTTCTTTGCTGCCGCGCGTTCGGGCGGCACGGTTTTTTATTCGGGTTCGGTAAAAAAGGCATGCAGAGAGGTAAGCGCCGCGATCAGCGCCTGCGTCTGCTGTTCGCTCAAATGCGCTGCGGCGCGCGCGACAAGCGCTTCGTGAAAGGCGGCGTGGCGGCGCAGCGCGGGCTGTGCCTTTTCCGTCAGGGCGACCGTGACGCGCCGTTTGTCGCGCACACCGCGCCGGCGCACAAGATAGCCCTTGTGTTCAAGCGTTTTGACGGCAACGCTCAATGTGCCGGACGTCACGGCAAGCTTTGATGCAACCTCTGCCATGCCCGCGCCTTCGGGCGCCTGGGCTGCGGCTTTTTCCACGGCCTCCAGCACATGCATTTCCGAAACGGAAAGGTCGCGGTTCGGCCCGCCGTGCAGATTCAGCTCCTCCAGACGCAGGATATCGTTGAATACGCACACCAGAAATTCGTTGAGCGCGGCTTCGGTATCCGTCATGCGGACACCTCCTTTCGGCAAAATGGTTTGAAGTTCAAATTATTTGTGATTATACGGCGTGCGGCGCAAAATGTCAACAGATATTTTGAAGTTCAAACTTTATTTACAAAAAGGACCGGCACTGCGGACAGGTAAGCAAAAGTCTGCAGTGCCGGTTTTGCGCAAAGGGAACGTGCGGCAGAAAAAGAGCCTGCCGCCGCAGTGCGCCGCCCGTGCGAAGACGCCGCACCGGGCGTAAAATGCGGGATGCCGCCTTCAAAGCGTGCCGCGCACAAGGGGAAAAGCGCCCCGTGCAAAAGAGCGTGCCGCGCCCGATCATTCCGGTGCTTTCATGCTTTCCACCATGCTGATGCCGCGCAGCTTGCGGCGCATGACAAGGTTCACAAACTGGGCGAATACCAGTGTCAGCACGGCGCTGAAAAGAAAGCTCAACGGCTTGATCTGCTGGCCGAACATGACCATATCGACTTCAACGGTCGTCATAATGAATTTGTGCAGCAATACGCCGCCGAACAGCCCCGCGATCATGCCGATGAGGGAAAGGATGTTCGATTCGCGGTAGACATACGCCTGCACTTCCTTTTCATAGAAGCCGAGCACCTTGATCGTGGCGATCTCCTTTGCGCGTTCGGTGACGTTGATGTTCATCAGATTATACAGCACCACAAACGCCAGCAGACCCGCGCACAGGATGATGACATAGACAACATAGTTGATGCTTGCGATCGTATCGTCAAGGCTCGAGCGCATCGCGTTCATGCCTGTCAGCCCCGCGACGCCGTCCACGTCAAGAAGTGCGGCACTGAGCGCTTCGGGCACATCCGCGCCCGCTTCGGGCAGGATGCACAGCAC
The DNA here is from genome assembly GCA_020025235.1 of Ruthenibacterium sp. GTDB lineage: Bacteria > Bacillota > Clostridia > Oscillospirales > Ruminococcaceae > Ruthenibacterium. The sequence goes on along the minus strand of JAHHSL010000013.1, from coordinate 32,168 downwards.
GGAGTTCGGCTCCGGCACATCCCCGAATGCGCGCTCATAGGTGCCGGGCGTCATGTAGACATAGGTTTCGACATAGTTTTCCGCAACGCCGGTGATCGGCAGTTCCGACCTGTGGTGTCTGCCGTTGGAAACGGGCAGGACATCGCCTGCCGTAAGGCCGGTGTCATTGCTGAATTTTTCGGTGATGACAACGCCGTCCGGAACAAGCGGCGTCGGGGTGCGGGTTTTGCGCTCGTGCAGATCCACAAAATCGGGCAGCGCCTGCTCTGTCTGCGGCACAAAGAGGTACAGATCATAGCTTTCGCCGCCGACGTCGAGCGAAACGCGCTCCTGATGCGCGGGCAGGTACTTTTTCACCTGCCCGGGGTCATCCATGACGGCGCGGAAGGCGTCGTTTTCCAGTGCGCGGTCATCACTGAGCGTGAGCATAAAATCATAGGTAAAGATATCGCTGAACTGCTTTGAGACGATGTCGCCGATCGAATCCTTCAGCCCGAAGCCCGTCACAAGCAGCGAGGTGCAGCCCGCAACGCCGATCACTGTCATGAAAAAGCGCTTTTTATAGCGGAACAGGTTGCGCGCCGTCACCTTGTGGGTGAACTTCATGCGCTTCCACACCGGGGTGATGCGCTCGAGCAGGATGCGCTTTCCGGCTGCGGGGGCCTTTGGCAGCAAAAGCTGCGCCGCCCATTCGCGCAGCGTGCGGCTGCAGGCGTTCCATGTGGCAAGCCCTGTGCAAAGCAGCGCCGCGCCCACGCCCAGGACGGCGATATCCGTGTGGAACATGCACCGGAAGTCCGGGATCGAATACATCGTGCCGTAGGCGTTCCAGATGACAGCGGGCAGGACGGTGAACCCAAACGCAAGCCCCAGCACACCGCCTGCAAGTGTTGCGGCCCACGCATAGAAAAGATACTTGAACATGATCTGCCCGCGGTGATAGCCCAGTGCTTTCAGCGTGCCGATCTGCAGACGTTCTTCGTCCACCATGCGCGTCATGGTCGTCAGCGCAACGAGCGCCGCGACAAGGAAGAAGAAAATCGGGAAAACGGTGGTGATCGCCTCTAATTTATCGACGTCGGAAAGGAAGTTGGATGCGCTGACGTGATCGGTGCGGTCCAGCACGAACCATTCGGGCACTTCCAGCTCCGCCAGCTGCTTTTCGCCGTCGGCAAGCTGCTGTTCGGCGTCTGCCATTTGCCGTTCGGCGTCCGCCTTCTGCGCAAGGTATTCGGCTTCGTTTTTTTCGTATTCCTCCTGCCCGCTGCGCAGCTCGGCTTCGCCGTCGGCGGCTTTTTCGCGCGCACCGGCAAGCTGTTGTTCGGCAAGGTCGGTTTTCAGCTGTGCCAGTGTGGGCGCAAGGTTCAGCGCGGATTCGCCCCGCACAATCGCCTTTTCGGCTTCCAAAAGCTGATTGCGCGCCGCAGCCAGCTGCTTTTCGCCTTCGGCAAGCTGTTTTTCGCCTTCGATGATCTGCGGTTCGCCCTCGGCGATCATGCGCTTTGCGTCATCGACCTGCCTGCGCAGCGAAGCCAGGGAAGCGGCGGCGGTATTGTACGCGCCTTCGGCAAGTGCCAGCTGATTTTCTGCGGCAGAAAGTGCGGCCTGTGCCGGTGCCGCGGCAGCGCGGGCGGCGGCAAGCTCGGTTTCGGCGGTCTGCTTTTCGGCGGCGGCCTGCGTATGGGCAAGCTGCGAAGAATCGCGCGCGGCAAGCGCGGCACCGGCTGTTTCCGGCTGCTGCGCCAGCCATTCCTGTTCGGTGGCGCAGCCGTCCGCCGCCATGCCGTCCGCCACCGCCTGCTGTGCCGATTGCAGCGCGGCTGCTGCTGCGGCTTCCCGCTGTGCTGCGGTGTCAAATGCGGCCTGCTTTCCGGGAAGATCGGCAGCATCTGCGGCGGCGTCATAATCCGCCTGTGCGCGGTCGCGTGCGGCGCGCAGCCCCGGCAGCTTTGCGCCCAGTGCGGCAGTCTGCTGTTCGGCTTCGGCCAGCGGCGGTTCCAGTGCGGGGATCAGCTGCTTTGCCGCTTCCAGCTTTGCCTTTGCGTCGGCAAGTTCCTGCCGCTTTGCCGCAAGCAGGGCTTCGTTTTCGGCAAGCTTCTGCTTTCCTTCAACAAGCGCGGCCTTGCCCTCGGCCAGCTTTGCCGATTGCTCCTGCAGCGTGCCGGGCAGCGACTGCTTTCCGGCGGCAAGCTCTTTTTCGCCGGTTGCGATCTGCCGCTTTGCATCGGCAAGCGCGGCTTCGGCCTGTTCCAGTTCTTTGCGCCCGTCGGCAAGCTGCGCTTCGGCGTCGGCAAACTGTTCGTCCGCGTCCCTGCGCGCATCGGCAAGCTCTTTGCGTCCGTCGGCAAGCTGCTGTTCGATTTCCGCCTTTACTTCGTTGAAGCGCGCCGTGCAGCGTTCGGGGGCAAGCGCTTCAATGCGCTGTGCCGTTTCGCCGACAAGCGTGCGGTAGCCCTGTGTTTCGCTTGAAAGATCCCGCGCGCCGTCGACCGAAACAAAGATTTCGGAATACGCCTTCTGCGAAAAGCTTTCCTCTCCGACGTAAATTTTCAGCGCGACCGTGCCGTCGCCGATCGAAGCGTTTTCGCGCGCAACGGAAAAATAGCAGCTTGTCTGCGCAATGCCGACGATCTTGAAATCCGTGTCCGCAAGGGTGTCGGAAAGATCGCCGTTCGTTTCGGCGGCGTGCAGGGTGGTGCCAATGGCATAGGTGTCATCCGGCGCGCCGGGGCGCGATTTCACAACAACGCACTCCCCGCGGCGCACCGGCAGGCGGCCTTCGATGATATCAATGCGGTTGAGGTAATTTTCCGGCTCGCGCTCTTCGATCTGGGCGCTGGGCAGGCTGTGCACGCGCGTGACGATATTTTTCGTTTCGCCCGCGTCCATGAACACATCCGCCATGTACGCCGGCATCACCTCGTCCACGCCCTCGGTGTCCCGAATGGCGCGCACGTCGTCGTCCGTCAGCCCAAGGGGGCTGACGATGCGCAGATCATGCATGTGCTGGCGGTCGAAATAGCGGTCGATCGTATCGCGCATGTCGATCGGCATGGCCATAAGGCCGGATAAAAGCCCCACGCCGAGCGCCACGATCGCGGCAATGGCGGCAAAGCGGCTGAACGTGCCTTTCAGCGTGCGGAGGATGACTTTCCGGTACGTTTTCTTCACGGCGGCATCACCACTCGATCTCTTCCACCGGGGTGGGATGTTCGTTCACTTCGTTGGAGACCGCGCGCCCGCTGTTGATGCGGATGACGCGGTCTGCCATGGCGGTGAGCGCGGAATTGTGCGTGATGACGATGACGGTGCGCCCCGTGGTGCGGCAGGTGTTTTGCAGCAGCGCCAGGACCTGCTTGCCGGTTTTGTAATCCAGTGCGCCGGTGGGTTCGTCGCACAAAAGGATCTTGGGGTTTTTGGCAAGGGCGCGCGCAATCGAAACGCGCTGCTGCTCGCCGCCGGAAAGCTGCGCGGGGAAATTGCCCATGCGGCGGCCCAGCCCCACGCTGTGCAGCGTTTCTTCGGCGGGCAGGGGGTTTTCGCAGATCTCGCTTGCAAGCTCCACGTTTTCCAGTGCCGTCAGGTTCTGCACCAGATTGTAGAACTGGAACACAAAGCCCACGTCGCGGCGGCGGTATTCCGTAAGCTGGTTCTGCGTATAGCCGCTGATGAGGCTGCCGTCCAGTAAAATGCGCCCTTCGTCACAGGTATCCATGCCGCCCAGCATGTTCAGCACCGTGGTTTTGCCGGCACCCGAAGGGCCGACAATGATGCAGAATTCGCCCTTTTCGATATAAAAGGAAATATGATCGGCGGCGGCGATGCGCGTATCGCCCGTTTGATAATATTTGCACACCTGATCGAAGGTGACAAAATGCTGCGGGATGCCCGAAAGATCCGCGTGCTGCACGGCCGCCTGCCTTTTTTTGAACCCGAATCGCTTCACAGAATGTCCGCTCCTTCATAGCTTCTGATTTAAAGGACACAGCGTTTAATAATAAACACTATGTTGATTATTTACCCTGCATTCATTATAATAAAAAACACAGGGGAGCTCAACCGACAAAGCGTTGGGTTTTGTGGAAAAATCGACAGGCAAAACGAAGAATGTCGATTTTCTTTGTAAACAATTTGTGAAAGGAAGAAACCGACATGGAACCGATGTGTCCGGACAGGCGGGTGCGCAAAACGCGCCAGCGTCTGCGGCAGGGGCTGGTGAAGCTGATGCGCGCAAAAAATATTCAGGATATCACCGTCACCGAGCTGTGCGCGGAATGTGACATCAACCGCAGCACGTTTTATCTGCACTATTCCGATGTGTACGAACTTTTGAAAGCGATCGAAGCCGAACTGCTGGAGGTGTTTGCACAGCATCTGGACGAACTGATCACGATACTGCCGGCAAAGGAGGCACACCCAAGCCCCGAAATGTGCGGCATGTTCGAGATGCTGGCGGAAAATGCGGATATCTGCCGCGTGCTGCTGTGCGATAACGGGGACATGGCGTTTTTGCAGCAGGTGAAGGAGCTGGTGCGCCGCCGCGTGCTGGACGGCTGGGGAGCGATGTTCAGCCGCGGGGAAAACGGCACATATGATTACGTCAACGCCTTTGCGGTGTCGGGCTGCATCGGGATGATCCAGTGCTGGCTGGAAAAGAATATGCCGATCGCCCCGAAGGAAATGGCGGCCATGGCGGAAACCATGCTTTCGGGCGGCATCGCGGCGCTGCAGTAAAAAAGTGCTTTGCGCGGCGCGCCGTGCGTATAAATTAAGGAAAAGGGGGGCTTTTCCTTGATGATGCATGCATTGCTGCTTTCCGCCGCAGCGGGTCTTTCCACGGGGCTGGGCGGGCTGATCGTGTTTTTCCTGCGCCGTCCGTCGGCGCGCGTGATGTCGTTTTCGCTTGGGTTCGCGGGCGGCGTGATGACGACGGTTTCGCTTTCCGACCTGCTGCCGCAGGCGGTGGCGCTGTATGCCGAAAGCATGGGGCGCGTCAAAGCGGGGCTGTGTGCGGCAAGCCTGTGCGGCGCGGGAATGGTGATCGCGTGGCTGCTCGGGCGTCTGCTGCCGGAACGCGCCGATGCGGAAAACCCCGAAGAACAGCGGGTGTACCGCACGGCGTTCGTAACGGCGGCGTGCGTGCTGGCGCACAATCTGCCCGAAGGCGTCCTGACGCTTTTTACAAGCTATGCCGACCCAAGGCTCGGCCTGATGCTGACCTTTGCCGTCGCGCTGCACAATATCCCCGAAGGCATTGCCGTCGCGGTGCCGGTGTACTGCGCTTCGCACAGCCGCTTTCGCGCGGCGGCGTATGCGTTTTTATCGGGCGCGGCGGAACCGGCGGGCGCGCTTGCGGCGTTTTTTCTGCTGCGCGGGCTGCTCACGCCGCTGTTCCTCAACGGGCTGATCGCGCTGATCGCGGGCGTGATGCTGTGGGTGTCGGCGGCGGAGCTTTTCCCCGCAGGGGTCCTGTGCGGAAAAAGCGGCGCGGCGGCGTGCGGGATCTCGGTCGGCGTACTGGTCATGAGTATCGGAATCTGCCTTGTGTAAACAGCACAGACATGGTATACTAAAATATGTATATCCTGAATTTGGAACAGCGGAAAAGGAGGGCTGCCCAGTGCGAAAACCGATGCGCGTGTGCGCGGCCCTTTTGTGCTGCTTTGTGCTGTGCGGCTGCGGGGATTTTTCCCTCGGTGCACGGAATATCGAAGAGCTTCTGCGCGCCCCGCGCCCGACAGCACGCCAGAGCGCGGTGCAGTCGGCGCTGAACACCTATCTCGGCGAAACGCTGCAGCTGAAATACCCGCGCACGGGCAGACAGACCGAACCTGTCATCTTCGCGGATTTTGACGGCGACGGCAGCGAGGAGGCCGCGGTGCTGTACACGGTGGAAAGCAAGGGCAAAAACGTGCACCTTGCCATTCTGGAGCACGACGGCGACGGCTGGGTCATCAGCGATGAGGTGCGCGGCCTTTCCACGGAAGTGATGCAGCTGGAATCTGCCGGCTTTTGGGAAGATTCGGTGCAGCTGCTGGTGGGATACGCCAACAGCAATCTTATGGATAAATATCTGGAAGTGTATGAGTACCGGGACGACACGCTGTATTCGGTGTGCAAGCAGCCGTATCAGGCGTATTTTTCCGGGGATCTTGACGCGGACGGCGTGCGGGAGCTTGCCGTGGCATCGTCGCCCTCAGGTCCCGGCGCCATGAGCCTGCAGATGTTTGTGCCGGGGGATTCCGCGCTGGAGCTGATGCAATCGCTGACGCTCAGCGAGCAGTTTGAAAGCTGCACCGCGGTGATGCCCACGCGCAGCGGGCTTGTGACGGGGCTTGTTGTGGACGGCACAACGGCGAACGGTTCGGCAAGCTGCGTTGTGCGCTGCGGCAAGGCGGGGCTGACGCTTGTCCCGCGGGACGCCGCCGACGCGGCGTTTCAGCGCAGCCGGCGCTCGGGGGCGCTTTCACTGCTGTGCCCGACGGATCTTTCCGGACGCGGCACGGTGTTTGTGCCGGAGGTGGGCGCGCGCATCCAGACGCTGCAGTCCGCCAGCCGTTTTTACCCGGTGGAATGGGTGGATTATCTGAAGGACGAACCGGCGGTGCGCTACGGCATTTACGATGCGCAGTATCATTATTTCATGCGTCTGCCGGTGGCGTGGCGCGGCAAGATCAGCATTACGTCCATTTCGGAATCGGACTGGCAGATCGTGCGCGAGGACGTCAGCCGCCTGATGTGCACGGTGCGCATTGCGCCGCTCAACGAAAACAGCGGCATCTATTACGACGCCGCGCATCTTGCAGAAAACAAGGTGCTGGTCCACGTCGCGGACGGCTGTTCGCAGGCGGAACAGGCGCTGATCTATACGGGCATGCGCGTACTTGATTGACAACCCAAACGAACTGTGGGAGGAAAACGGAATGAGAAAGATCCTTGTTGTGGAAGATGAAGATGCGATCCGCGAGGTGCTTGCGCTCAATCTGCGCCTTGCAGGGTACGAGGTGACCGAAGCGGCAAGCGCGGAACAGGCGCTTGCGATATTCAGCCCCGCAGCGGGCTTCGATGTGGCCATACTGGATATCATGCTGCCGGGCATGAACGGCTTTTCGCTTTGCGAAACGATCCGGCGCGACAGCACCGAGATCGGGATCATCATGCTCAGCGCAAAGGCCATGGAGCAGGATAAAATCCGCGGACTTTCGATCGGTGCGGACGATTACATGACAAAGCCGTTCAGCATCAGCGAGCTTCTGGCGCGCGTGGAGGCCATTGCCCGCCGTGTTTCTCACCAGACAGAGGCGGTAAACAGCGCCGAGCCTGAAGGGCGCATGGTCTCCGGTGCGTTCGTGCTGGATCAGAAAAGCCGCGTGCTTTACAAAAACGGCGAAACGATCGACCTGACGCAGGTGGAATTTCAGATCATGGAGCTGTTCTTTTCAAATCCCGGCGTTGCGCTTGTGCGCGAAAAGATCCTGGAGGGCGTCTGGGGCGAAAATTATTACGGCGACGTGAAGATCGTGGACGTTAACATCCGGCGCCTTCGCATGAAGATCGAGGACGAGCCCAGCACGCCCAAGCATATCCTTACCGTGTGGGGCTACGGCTACCGCTGGAACGCATAACCGCAGGATGCGCCGCATCCGGGCGGCAGAAAGGGAAAGGGGGATGAGCGGATTTGAACAGTATTACAAAGCGCTGGGTGCGCGGCAGTCTGCTTGTCACGATCCTGATGTGCCTTGTGTCCGAGGCGGTGTTCCTTTACTTTTTTATTGAAAATTATTACGACGGCGTGCGCCGTTCGATGACGACGCGTGCAAGCACGATTCTGACGCAGCTGGAAGCCAGCACCGCGCAGACGGGCGAAGGGCGCGGCCGCTTTCTGCGGCGCGCGGTGGAACAGTTTGAAGAAAAAGACAGGTTCGAGCTGACGATGCTGGATATCCACGGGAACCCCGTCGTGACAAGCACGGGCTTTTCGGTGCACGACCCCGCCGCGGGGCTGGATTTCATGCGTGCGTATCAGTCAAAGGGCGGCGTGGGCAGCGACGTGTACCATACGCTCATGGATGAAAAGGTCATGGCGGTGACGATGCTGCTTCCGCGTCCGGCGGGGCGCATCGTGGCGGTGCGCTTTGTCACAAGCCTTGTGCTGGTGGATCAAAGGATCCTTGTCACGCTGATCACAAGCGTCGCGCTTGTGCTGGCGGTCATCCTGCTGAGCGTGTGGTCGGGCATGTTCTTTGTCAAAAGCATTGTGCACCCGCTTGGGGAAATCGAAAAAACCGCGTCGGAAATCGCGCGCGGGCGGCTGGGCACGCGCATTGAAAACAAGTATCACGACGAGATCGGCAATCTTTCCGATACGATCAACCATATGGCAGAGGAACTGGAAAAGACCGAGCGCATGAAAAACGATTTCATCTCCTCGGTCTCGCACGAACTGCGCACCCCGCTCACGTCGATCAAGGGCTGGGTGGAAACGCTTTCCGCGATCGGCGATCCGGCTGACCCGAACTTCCGGCGCGGCGTGGACGTGATCTCCCGCGAAACCGACCGGCTGTACGGCATGGTGGAGGAGCTTTTGGATTTTTCCCGCATGCAGAACGGGATGACGCTGGAATGTGCGCGCATCGACCTTGTGGCGGAAGTATCGGACGCGGTGATCATGGCAGAGCGGCGCATCGAAAACGAGGGGCTGCATCTGGATTATGACGAACCGGAGGAAATGCTGCCCGTGCAGGCGGATGCAAAGCGCATGCGGCAGGTATTCGTGAATATCCTGGACAACGCCGTGAAATATTCCCCGCGCGGCGGTACGATCCATGTGGATGTGCTTTCGGACGGGCACAGCGCGTTCGTGAATATCCGGGACGAAGGCCCGGGCATTTCGCCGGAAGATCTGGAAAACGTCAAGGTGAAATTCTATAAAGGCAAGGGCGCGGTGCGCGGAAGCGGCATCGGCCTTGCCGTGGTGGATGAGATCATCACCGCGCATCAGGGCAGTTTTGATATTCAAAGCGAACTGGGCGCGGGCACGACCGTGACGGTTCGGCTGCCGCTGGACCGCTGAAGAAACAAAGGGGCGCCCGTTCCGGCTCCGGCGCCGCACAGCCTTCCGCGCAAAGCGGAAAATGCTGTCGAATCCGGTTCAAGGAAAGAGGAAAACGATTGAAAGATAAAACAGAAAGCTTTAAAACAAGCGTGGGCGGACAGGCGCTCATGGAAGGCATCATGATGCGCGGCCCGCAGAAAATGTGCGTGGCAGTGCGCCGCCCCGACGGCGGCATCTTCACCGAGGAAACGCCCATCACGGTCCGTCCGTGGCAGAAATGGCCGTTTGTGCGCGGCGTGTTCAATTTTGCAGACAGCCTTGTCTCCGGCTATCGCTGCCTGATGAAAAGCGCCGAGATCGCCATGGATGACGAAGCCGGCGAAGAACCGACCAAGTTCGACAAATGGGTGGCGGAACACTTCGGGGAAAAGGGGACGAATTTCGTCATGGCGGCTGCGGCGCTGTGCGGCGGCCTGCTGGCGCTGGTGCTGTTCATGGTGGTGCCCACGGCGATCGTCGGCGCAGTGAACCGCTTTGTGCCGCTCGGCGGCTTCAAGGCATTGTGGGAAGGCATCATCAAGCTGGTGATGCTGGTCGGTTATATGGCGCTTGTCAGCCGCATGAAGGAAATCAACCGCGTGTTCCGCTATCACGGGGCCGAGCACAAGACCATCGCCTGCTATGAGGCGGGCAGGGAGCTTACCGTGGAAAACATCCGCCCGTGCTCGCGCTTTCACCCGCGCTGCGGCACAAGCTTTTTGATCATCGTGCTGATCGTCAGCATCCTTGTCATGAGCCTTGTCCCGTGGCACGGCACCGGCATGCGCATCGTGCTCAAGCTGCTTTTGCTGCCGGTCATCGTGGGCGTCAGCTATGAGATCATCAAGCTGTGCGGGCGCTATGACAATATCGTCACGCGCATCGTTTCCGCACCGGGGCTTTGGCTGCAGCACATCACCACGCAGGAGCCGGATGACAGCATGATCGAATGTGCCATTGCGGCGGTGCTGCCCGTGCTGCCCGAAAACAGGGAGGACGGCAAATGGTGAACCCCGTTGCCGAAATCACGCGCCGGCTTGCGCAGGCGGGCATCGAGGACGCCGCGTTCGACGCCATGCAGCTGGCAAGGCTGGTGACGGGCGGCGCAATGCCGACGGAGCAGACGCCGCTGACCGAACAGCAGGACCGGCAGCTGATGCAGCTGTGCGAACGGCGCATCCGGCACGAGCCGCTGCAGTATCTGTGCGGTGAATGGGATTTTTACGACCTGACGCTTAAAGTAGGCCCCGGCGTGCTGATCCCGCGGCCGGATACCGAAACCGTCGCGCAGGCCGCCATGGATGCGGCAAAGCTGTTTGGGCAGGGCGTGCGGATTTTGGATCTGTGCAGCGGCAGCGGCGCGATCGCCCTGTGCGCGGCAAAGCATGTGCCCGGTGCGCGCGTGACGGCGCTGGAGCTTTCGCCGCAGGCGCTTACCTATTTAAAGGAAAACAATGCGGCGTACGGCAGCCCGCTGACGGTGGTGCACGCGGACGTCTTTGAATGGCAGACGCAGTGCGCGGACGAAAGCTTTGAAGTCATCGTCTCGAATCCGCCGTATATTTCCGATGAGGAAATGCAGACGCTTGCGCCGGAGCTTTCGTACGAGCCGCGCATGGCGCTGTTTGCCGAACAGGACGGCCTTGCCTTTTACCGGCATATCGCGCCCGCGTATTTCCATGCGCTGATACCCGGCGGCGCGCTGATTTTTGAAATCGGCTGGAAGCAGGCAGATGCCGTTATGCAGCTCTGCCGCGCGGCGGGCTACGCGGATGTGTGCATGGAAAAGGACTGGGGCGGAAATCCGCGCTGTGTAAAAGCGCGCCGTCCGATTGCATTTTGAACGGTTTTAGGGTATACTATCACCGTATTTGAAAATGAAATAAACTGTACCAAATATCGTACTGTAAATCGCATATACTGGAGATGCTGGGCATAGTCACAAACGCCCGTGCAGGACGGAGGAGCATTATGGCAGAAAAAAAGGTGGCAGCGGATAAAAAAGACAAGGCCGCAGCCGATAAAAAAACAGCGCTGGAAACGGCGCTTGCACAGATTGAAAAACAGTTCGGCAAGGGCGCGGTGATGAAGCTGGGCCAGAGCGTTGCGATGCAGGTGGATTCCATTTCCACAGGCAGCCTTTCGCTGGATCTTGCCCTTGGCATCGGCGGTCTGCCGCGCGGCAGGATCGTGGAAATTTACGGGCCGGAATCTTCCGGTAAAACAACGCTTTCACTGCACTGCATTGCCGAAGCGCAGAAGGCGGGCGGCGAAGTGGCGTTCATCGACGTCGAACACGCGCTCGATCCGGTTTATGCGCGTGCGGTGGGCGTGGATATCGACAGCCTGCTGGTCAGCCAGCCGGATACCGGCGAGCAGGCGCTGGAAATCTGCGAAGCGCTCGTGCGTTCGGGCGCGATCGACTGCGTTGTCGTGGACTCGGTCGCCGCTATGGTTCCGCGCGCGGAGATCGAAGGCGAAATGGGCGACGCGCATGTCGGCCTGCAGGCACGTCTGATGAGCCAGGCCATGCGTAAGCTGACGGGCATCATCGGCAAGACGAACACGGTCGTCATCTTCATCAACCAGCTGCGTCTGAAGGTGGGCGTCGTGTACGGCAACCCGGAAGTCACCGCCGGCGGCAACGCGCTGAAATACTATTCCTCGGTGCGCATCGACATCCGCCGCACCGAACAGCTCAAGGATTCTTCGGGCTCCGTCATCGGCAACCGCACGCGCGCAAAGGTCGTCAAAAACAAGGTCGCGCCGCCGTTCCGTGAGGCGTTCTTCGATATCATGTTCGGCGAGGGCATCTCGAAATCCGGCGAACTGCTGGATCTTGCCGTGCAGCTGGGCATCATCCAGAAAAGCGGCGCATGGTTCAGCTACGGCGAAACCCGCCTTGGGCAGGGACGCGACAACGCAAAGCTGTATCTGGAGGATAACCCCGAGGTCTTTGCCGAAATCGAACAGCAGGTGCGCGATAACGCAGATCAGCTGACCATGGGCAAAAAGGCCGCGGGTGCAAAGAAAAAGGCTTCGATCGACGCCGCGCCCGAAAAGGCTGCGGAAAAGCCCGAAGCAAAGCCGGAGGAAGCACCGGCAAAGCCCGCTGCGCCCGCAAAGCGCGCAAGCATTGATATCATGGTGGAAGATGACGAGTGACGATCAGTAAGATCAGCGAAACAAAGCAGGGGCGCTTTGCGCTGTTTGACGAGACGGGGGAATTCCTGTTTTCGGTCGACGGCGAAACGCTTTATAAAAATCATATCCGCGTCGATCAGGAACTGAGCGCCGCACAGCTTTCGCAGCTGCAAAGCCAGAGCGATACCCGCCGCGCCAAGGATAAGGCACTGGAATATCTTTCCCTGCGCGACCACGCTTCGGGTGAATTGTACGAAAAGCTGTGCCGCCGGTTCGATGAACAGTCGGCGGCGGCCGCCGTTGCGGAAATGCAGCGGCTGGAGCTGCTGGACGACGCGCGTTTTGCGCAGCACCGCGCAAAATATCTGGCGGGGCAGAACCGTTCGGTACGCGAGATCCGGCAAAAGCTGATGCAGGCGGGCGTCGGACGGCAGGAAGCCGAGGACGCACTGCGGCAGCTGGAACCGGACGAAGCGGCGGCATGCCGGGCGGTGCTGGAAAAGAAATATCTGCGCAAGCTGCGTGAAGGACGCCGGGACGCCGTGATCGCGGCGCTGGCGCGCCGGGGCTTTTCGTACGGCGATATCCGCAGCGCGATCAGCACATATGAGGCCGGCGGCGCCGGCGAAGACAGGGATGCGCCCGTGTGGGACTGACGGGCGCAGCGCGTTTTGAAACAAGGAATAAGGAGAAATTTATGGTAATTGCACTCATCTCTCTCGGCTGCCCGAAAAATCAGGTGGACGCCGATGTGATGTGCCATGCGCTTTTGGAGCGCGGGCACACGACAACAGCCGATCTTTCGCAGGCGGACGTCATCATCGTCAACACCTGCGGATTTATCGAAAGCGCAAAGAAAGAGGCGATCGAAAACATCCTCGAAGCCTGCTCGTACAAGCAGGAAAACCCCGCGCTGAAGGTCATCGTAACAGGCTGCCTTGCGCAGCGCTATCAGCACGAGATCGTGACGGAGATCCCGGAGGTGGACGCCGTTGTGGGCCTTGGCTCCGACGATAAGCTGTGCGAGATCATCGAGCGCGTCGAGAGCGAAACGCCGGTGGAAAGCTACGGCGATAAGGAATCTCTGCCGCTGGGCGGCAAGCGCGTCATTTCCACGCCGCGCCACTTTGCGTACTTAAAAATTGCAGAGGGCTGCAACAACCGCTGCCATTACTGCGCGATCCCGATGATCCGCGGACGCCTGCGCAGCCGCACGATCCCGGAGCTGGTGGAAGAAGCGAAGTTCCTTGCAGCGGAAGGCGTGAAGGAGCTGATCGTCGTGGCGCAGGATATCACGGCGTTCGGCGCAGACCGCGGCAAGCCGGAAATCGCCGAGCTGCTGGATGCGCTCAACGCGGTGGAGGGCATTGAATGGATCCGCCTTTTGTACGCGTATCCCGAACGCATCACCGATTCGTTCATCGACGCCATGGTGCGCAACGAAAAGGTCCTGCACTATCTGGATGTGCCCATTCAGCACATCAATTCCGAAATGCTGCGTGCGATGAACCGCCGCGGCGACCGCAGCACCGTTCTGGATGCGCTGGACCGTCTGCGCCGTGCGATGCCGGATCTGACGCTGCGCACCACGCTGATCGCAGGCTATCCCGGCGAAACCGAGGAGCAGTTCGAGGAAATGTGCGAATTTGTGAAGGAATACCAGTTCGACCGCCTGGGCTGCTTTGCATACAGTGAAGAGGAAGGCACCTACGCCGCAACGCTGCCGCAGATGCCGCAGGAGGTGCGCGAAAAGCGCGCGGAGATCATCATGAACCTGCAGGCGAACGTCATGGCGCGCAAGCAGGAAGCAAAGGTCGGCTGCGTCATGGACGTCATCTGCGATGATTACGACGACGAAAACGACCTGTACATCTGCCGCACCAAGGGCGATGCGCCGGATATCGACGCGGAATGCTGCGTAAGCAGTGAACAGCCGCTCGAGCGCGGGGGCTTTTACCGCGTGCGCATCGAAGAAAGCGATATTTACGATCTGTACGGCACATTGACCGATAAGTAATTTTTATAATCTGTGCATGTCTGCGGGCGTGTAAAAGGAGAGACACTATGAATTTTCCGAATAAACTGACACTGCTGCGCGTTTTGCTGATCCCGGTGTTTATTGTGTGTGCGACGAATCAGTGGATGCTTGCGGCCGGCATTATTTTTGCCGCGGCAAGCCTTACCGATTATTTTGACGGAAAGATCGCAAGAAAAAACAATCTGGTGACGGATTTCGGAAAGTTTGCCGATCCCCTTGCCGATAAGCTGCTGACGACGACGGCATTTTTGTATATGCTGGTGGACGGCGTGTGCAGCCCGGTGGTGCTGGTCGTGATCCTTGCGCGCGAATTTGCGGTTTCCGGCCTTCGCATGATCGCCGCCGGCGCACCGCAGGGCAAGGTGATCGCCGCCAATATGTGGGGCAAGGTGAAAACAGCCATGCAGATGATCGTGATCTGCCTTTATTATTTCGGCTATGCGCTGGAACAGGCGCTTGCGCCCGCGGGCACTTCGGTCTATTACAGCCAGATCGTCACATGGGTGCTGTGCTGGGCGGTTGCCGTGGTGACGGCGGTTTCCGGCATCAAGTATCTGTGGGATAACAAAGAGTTCATCAGCAGGGCAAAATAAGGTTCATTTTTGCGCCCTGCGCCCGAAAAAATGACCCAAACGGGAAAAAGAGAGGATTTTCACGCCGAAATACTCTTGCAAAATGCGGGTCGATATGGTAGTATAAATACCGTACGATATAAGTTTTACTGAAAGAGTGGGCCGTCCGGTCCGCTCTTTCCTGTTTGTTTGGAGGTTTTTGATGGCAAAAGGCAAAGGCGGCACCGTGCAGACCGTGGAAGCGCTTGTTGCACCCGTGCTGGAATCGCTGGGCATGCGCCTGTGGGATGTCCGGTTTGAAAAAGAAGGGCCGGACTGGTTCCTGCGCATTTATATCGACCGGGACGAACCGCTGGATCTCGAAGCATGCGAGGCGGCGACGCGCGCCATCAACCCCGTGATCGACGAAGCGGACCCGATCGATCAGAGCTATTATATGGAGGTGGGCAGCCCGGGGCTGGGCCGCCGCCTGACGAAAGACATGCATTTTGAAGCGATGAAAGGCCGCAAGATCGCAGCGCACCTGTACCGCGCAAACGAAGCGGGCGAACGCGACATTGCCGGCATCCTGAAAGAAAAGGACGGCACGCGCGTGGTGATCGTGCGCGAGGACGGCACCGAAACTGCCGTGGAAGAAAAAGAGGCAAGCTATTTCAAATTGTGCGATGACGAAGATCTGTTTTAAATAAAAATCTTTGTGTCGGTGCATACAATAAAATGAAATATAAAATAAAAGAGAATGGATGATTGGAAAAAATGAATGCAGAATTTTTTGAAGCGCTTACCATGCTCGAAAAAGAGCGCGGACTTTCCGCTGATTATTTGCTTGGAAAAATCAAGGATGCCATTATTATCGCGGTGAAGAAAAATTATGAAGTCGAAAACGAAAACGTTTCCGTCATCATCGAGCCGGAAACCGGCAAATTCAGCGTCAGCCTGGTAAAGAAGGTCGTTTCCGAAGTGTTCGACCCCAACACCGAAATTTCGCTGCGCGATGCATTCCAGCGCAAGAAAACCTATCGTCCGGGCGATGACTACATCATCCCGCTCAAAACCAAGGATTTCGGCCGCATTGCGGCACAGACGGCAAAGCATGTCATCCGTCAGGGCCTGAAAGAGGCCGAGCGCAGCCAGATGTACGCCGAAATGCAGAGCAACGCGCACGAGATCGTCTCCGCCGTCGTCACCAATATCGACGAAGAGCGCGGCGTCATCACGCTGGAACTAAGCAAGGGCGGCGTTGCAACGCTGCCGCGCAACGAACAGGTTGCAGGCGAAGTGCTGCGTGAAGGCCAGCACATCAAGGTCTATGTGGTGGACGTTCTGGAAAGCGAGCGCGGCCCGCGCATGATGATCAGCCGCACGCATCCGGGTCTTGTCAAGCGCATGTTTGAAATGGAAGTGCCCGAAATCTTCGACGGCACCGTCGAGATCAAGGCGATCAGCCGCGAAGCGGGCGCCCGCACCAAAATGGCCGTGTGGAGCAAGGACGAAAACGTCGATCCCGTCGGCGCATGCATCGGCCCGCGCGGCCAGCGTGTGGCACGCATCGTGGAAGAGCTGGGCGGCGAAAAGATCGATATCGTCCGCTGGAACGAAGACCCCGCCAAATTCATCAGCGCAGCGCTCAGCCCCGCAACGGTGGTCGGCGTCGAGCTGATCGAAGGCGAAACGCGTTCGTGCCGCGTCACCGTGCCCGATCATCAGCTTTCGCTTGCCATTGGCAACAAAGGCCAGAACGCACGTTTGTGCGCCCGCCTGACAGGCTACAATATTGATATCCGTCCGGAAAGCGGCTATTACGGCGAAGAAGAGCCGCAGGCAGCCGAAACCGAAGCCGCCGGGCAGGAAAGCGCGGAAACGCAAACCGCCGAATAAAAACCAAAAGGAAGGAAGACACCGATGACGCCGAAAAAAATACCCCTGCGCCGCTGCAGCGGATGCGGAGAAAGCAAACCGAAAAAGGAGCTTGTGCGTGTTGTGCGCGCGGCGGACGGAACGGTATCGCTGGACCTTACGGGCCGCAAGCCCGGGCGCGGCGCATATGTGTGTCCCAGCGCGGCATGCCTTGCCAAAGCGCGCAGGGCAAAGCGCATTGAACGCTCGCTGGAAGTGAGCATCCCGGAAGAAGTTTACGATGCGATGCAGGCGCAGATCGCCGCCGCACAGGCCGAAAAAGGAGAGACGGATGCCGGGTAATATTTTATTTGCAATGTCCCTGTGCCGCAAGGCGGGCGCGCTTGTCATGGGCTTTGACGCCGTGAAGGACAGCGTGATGCAGGGAAAGGCGCAGCTTGTATTGTGCGCCGCAGATCTTTCGGAAAAAACGCGCCGCCGTGTCGGCATGTTCTGCGAGGACTGGGCAGAAGTGGCAGACCTCAGCCTCACGCAGTTTGATTTGTCTCCGATCAGCAAGAAGCTCACGGGTGTATTCGCCGTGACAGATCCCGAACTTGCAAAGCTCTGCCGCAAAAATCTCGGAGCCCCGGGGGCAGATAAGAAGGAGGAACGTGTATGGCAGTAACCATCAAACAGAAACTCGGAGATGTGGCAAAGGATTTGAACATTTCCAATAAGGAAGTTGCCGATTTCCTGACACAGACAACGGGTGAGGCGAAAAAATACACGTCCGTGCTCACCGAATCGGAACTGAATATGGTGCTTGAGCACTATACGCAGGAAAAGTCCGAACAGAGCCTGGACGCATATCTCGCAAGTACGTCTGAGGAAAAAGCACCGGAGAAAAAACCGGAAAAGAAAGCAGCCCGCAAGCCGGAAGCAAAGCCGGAAAAGAGCGAAAAGAACGATAAAAACGAAAAGAAACCGGAAAAGAAGGATGTTCTGCGCAAGGCGGACGGCACTGTGGTGCAGGCCGGCCCGGCAAAGCGCAAGGAACGCATCCGTCCGGAAAAGCCCGAAAAGGCGAATAAGCCCGAACAGCCCAAGCATGAAGTGTACACCGTCACGGTCGATACCCGCACAACGGACGTAAACCTTGACAAGTTCAACGAAAAGTACACCGAGCTTGCCTCCACCAAGAACGTGGAGCACAACCGCAAATCGGCGCCGTCCGGCAATAAGCAGAAGTTCACCGGCCGCAACAACCGCCGTCAGCAGCCGTTCCAGAAAAAGCGCGAAACAGAGGCCGAGCGCCTGCAGCGCATCCAGCTGGAAAAGGCACGCCACGCGCAGCTGAAGGTCATGATCCCCGACGAGATCACCGTCGGCGATCTTGCAAGCCGTCTGAAGGTCAACGTTGCACAGGTCATCAAAAAGCTGATGGGTCTGGGCATCATGGCTGCCATTTCCGAAACGGTCGATTTCGATACCGCAAGCCTTGTTGCGGAAGAACTGGGCGCAAAGGTCGAGCACGAAGTGCACGTCACCATTGAGGAACGCCTGTTTGAAGTGGACGAGGATAAGGAAGAGGATCTGGAAGAGCGTCCGCCGGTCGTCGTCGTCATGGGTCACGTTGACCACGGCAAAACCTCGATCCTGGATGCGATCCGCAAAACGCGCGTCACCGCAGGCGAAGCCGGCGGCATCACGCAGCACATCGGCGCATATCAGGTTTCGATCAACGGCAAGCCCATTACATTCCTGGATACCCCGGGTCATGAGGCGTTCACCTCCATGCGTGCCCGCGGCGCAAACCTGACGGATATCGCCGTTCTGGTCGTTGCAGCCGATGACGGCATCATGCCGCAGACGATCGAATCCATCAACCACGCAAAGGCCGCCGGAACCACGGTGATCGTTGCGATCAACAAAATGGATAAGCCGACCGCAAACCCCGAGCACGTCAAGGAACAGCTGACGCAGCATGAGCTGATCCCCGAAGAATGGGGCGGCGATACGATCTGCGTGCCGGTTTCCGCACGCACGGGCGAAGGCATCACCGACCTGCTGGAGAACATCAGCCTTGTTGCCGAAGTCAAGGAACTGAAGGCAAACCCGAACCGCCGTGCCAAGGGCGCTGTCATCGAAGCACGTCTGGATAAAGGCCAGGGCCCGGTCGCAACCATTCTGGTTCAGAAGGGCACGCTGCATCAGGGCGACGTCATCATCGCCGGCACATCCGTGGGCCGCGTGCGCGTCATGCGCGACGATCAGGGCCGCAGCCTGAAGCAGGCAGGCCCGTCCACCCCGGTGGAGATCACGGGTCTGACCGAAGTTCCCGAAGCGGGCGATCTGTTCGACGCTGTCGAGGACGAAAAGCTGGCGCGTGAGCTGGCCGACCGCCGCGCGGCAGAGCAGAAGGAAAAACAGTTCAATTCGTATAAAAAGGTCACACTGGATAACCTGTTCAGCCAGATCGCGGAAGGCGAGCGCAAGGAGCTTGCCATCATCGTCAAGGCGGACGTACAGGGCAGTGCCGAGGCCGTCAAGCAGAGCCTTGAAAAGATTTCCAACGATGAAGTGCGCGTGCGCGTGATCCATGCCGGTGTCGGCGCGATCAACAAATCCGACGTCATGCTGGCAAACGCGGGCAACGCGATCATCATCGGCTTCAATGTCCGCCCGGACCCGATCGCCAAGGAAGAGGCCGCACAGGCGGAAGTGGAAATGCGCATGTACCGCGTCATTTACGATGCGATCAACGACGTCACCGACGCCATGAAGGGCATGCTGGCGCCCAAGTACCGCGAAGTGGAGCTTGGCCGCGCCGAAGTCCGCAGCGTGTTCAAGATTTCCTCCGCCGGTACGATCGCAGGCTGCTATGTGCTGGAGGGCAAGGTGTCCCGTTCCGCACAGATCCGTCTTGTGCGTGACGGCATCGTCATCACCGAGGACGAGATCGACAGCCTGCGCCGCTTCAAGGATGACGTCAAGGAAGTTGCACAGGGCTATGAATGCGGTATCGGCCTTGAGAAATTCTCGGATATCAAGGAAGGCGACATCTTTGAAGCCTTCGTTATGGAAGAGTACCGCGATTGATCCGTACAGCTGTGACGGAAAGGAGAAACTATGCCGCAGAGCAAAAATATGGCGCGCTTGTGTGAGGACATGAAGCGCGAGCTGATCTCGATCATCGGCGCCATGAAGGACCCGCGTGTGCAGGGCTTTCTGACGGTGATGCGTGTGGAGGTCACACCGGACCTTTCCAATGCAAAGGTCTATGTCAGCAAAATGGGTGAAGAAAACGCGACGGCGGAAGCCGTCGCCGCACTGAACCGCGCAGCCGGCCATGTGCGCAGCGAGGTTGCAAAGCGCATGCGCATCCGCAAATCGCCCGAATTCCGGTTTATTGCGGATGACGGGGCAAAATATGCGGCGCACATCAACGAGCTGATCGCAGGTCTTGACAAAGACCGCTGAAGGTCCGTTTTACAGGGGCAGATCCCCTGCAAACAGATGAGGAGAATATATGAGCGAGATTTTAGATATTGCAGCTGTTTTAAGCAGATTGCTGAAAGCAGAAAACATCCTGCTGATCTGCCATAAAAATCCGGATGGCGATACCGTGGGCAGCGCCGCCGCGCTGTACTGGATGCTGAAGGCACTGGGCAAAAAGGCGGCAATTCTGTGTTCGGATGAAATCCCCGCGCGCTATGAATATATGCAGATCGAGCTTTTTGAAGGCCAGTTCGAGCCGAAGTACAAGGTGGCGGTGGACGTCGCGGGCATTCAGCTGTTCGGTGACGGCATTGCCGAATATACAAAAGAGATCAATCTGTGCATCGACCATCATCCCTCGAACCCCGGCTATGCCGACGGGCTTCTGCTGGACGGCGACGCCGCGGCAACGGCCGAGATCATTTACGAGCTGATCGTTCTCAGCGGCGTCGAAATTACGCCGATGATCGCGGACTGCCTGTACACCGGGCTTTCCACGGATACCGGCTGCTTCAAGTTCGCCAATACCACGGCGCGCACGCATGAGATCGCGGCAAAGCTGATCCTTGCCGGTGCAAACCTGATCAAGCTGAATACGATCCTGTTTGAAAGCAAATCGCGCAGCCGTCTTGCCATTGAGCGCATTGCGCTGGAGCATCTGGAATATTTTATGGACGGACGCTGTGCGTTCATCTGCCTGACAAAAGAGGAAATTGCCGAAAGCGGCGCGGAAAGCTCGGATCTTGAGGGCATCACCAGCATGCCGCGCATGATCGAAGGCGTGGAAGTGGGCATCACGATCCGCCAGCAGCCGACCGGCAGCTATAAGGTCAGCGTGCGCACGGTTCCGGGCGTGGACGCTGCGGCGATCTGTGCGCATCTGGGCGGCGGCGGACACAAGCAGGCCGCCGGGTGCGAGATCCTCGGCAGCCTGGATAATGCAAAGTCTGCCCTGCTTACCGAGGTGGAAAAGGCATTATGCACGGAATCCTGATCGTAGATAAACCGCAGGACTTCACCTCGTTCGACGTTGTGGCAAAGCTGCGCGGCATCTGCGGCACACGGCGCATCGGGCACGGCGGCACGCTGGACCCCATGGCGACGGGTGTGCTGCCCGTTTTTGTGGGCAATGCCGCAAAGGCAGTCGATATGCAGGAGCGCGCGGACAAGCGCTATACCGCCGTGATGCTTTTAGGGCAGCGCACGGATACGGGCGATATTACCGGCACGGTGCTGGAACAGGCGGATGTGCCTGCACACATTGATGAAGCAGCCGTAAAGGCGTGCCTTGCGCCGTTTGTGGGCGATGGCATGCAGACGCCGCCGATGTATTCGGCAGTGAAGATCAACGGCCAGCCGCTGTATAAGGCGGCGCGCGCCGGAAAGGTGGTCGAACGCCCCGCGCGTCCGGTCACGATTCACGCGCTGGAGCTGACGGGGCATCCGTCCCCGAACGAATACACGCTGGATATCCACTGCAGCAAGGGCACATATGTCCGCGTGCTGATCGAGGAGATCGGCCGCGCGCTCGGCGTGCCCGCCACGATGTCGGCGCTGCGCCGCACTGCGGCGGGGCCGTATACGCTGCAGCAGGCGCATACCCTGCAGCAAGTGCAGGACGCCAAGGAGGCCGGCAGGCTTGAAGAACTGATGCTGGGCGTGGAGAGCGTCTTTATGCATCTGCCCGCGCAGGAAGTGGACGAGGATACGCGCTTTCGCCTTTTGAACGGCGCGCCGACGTACCGCTTTCCGGCACAGGACGGCCGGTACCGCATTTCGTGCGGCGGTGAATTTCTGGGCGTGTGCCGCGTTTCGTCGCATACGCTTACGGTTGAAAAATTATTTTGCGAACGCGCGTAAAAGCGTCTGCGCCGTGGGTGCGGGCCGCCTTTGCGCGGCGTTTGCTGTAACGGGGGATTTCCCCGGAAAATCCATTCGGGAGGTGTGCGTGTGCACTGCCGGAATACGCTTGAAACTATCGAATGTCCCGCTCAGACGAGCATCGCGCTCGGCTATTTCGACGGGGTGCATCTCGGGCACAGGACGGTGATCGAAAGCGCCGTGCAGGATGCGCGTGAAAATAAACGCGCATCGGCGGTGTTCACCTTTGAACCCCCGCAGCGCGGCGGCGTCAAGGGAAAAAGCATCCTGACGCAGACGGAAAAAATGCGCCGTGTGCAAAAGCTGGGCGTGGAATATTATATCTGCCCGCCGTTTGAGGAATTCTGCGGCCTTTCGCCGGAGCAGTTCGTGCAGGACGTGCTGGTGCGCCGTCTGGGTGCCCGTGCAGTGTTCTGCGGGGAGGATTTCACCTTCGGCAAGGATAAGGCGGGCGACGTGGCACTGCTGCGCCGCCTGTGCGAAGCATGCGGCGTGCGCGTGCATGTGCTGGATTTGGTGCAGCGGGATGCGGATGCCGTATCCTCCTCGCGCATCCGGGAATGTCTTGAACAGGGAAACATGCAGGAGGCAAACGCCATGCTGGGCGAAGCATACTGCATCGACCTGCCCGTGATGCACGGGCAGAAGCTCGGCACGACGCTGGGCTTTCCCACGATCAACCAGATCTATCCGGAAGGGATGCTGCTGCCGCAGCAGGGCGTGTACGTCACGCGCGCGCTGATCGACGGGATATGGTACCCCAGCGCGACGGGTCTGGGCACGCGCCCGACAGTGAACGGAACGGGCGTCACATGCGAAACGTTCATCCCGGATTTTTCCGGCGACGTGTACGGCGACACGATCCGCGTGGAGTTCTGCTGCTATCTGTGGCCGACACAGAAGTTCGATTCGCTGCAGGCGCTTTCCGATATGGTGCAGCGCGCGGCAAAAGCGGCAAAGGAATGGCATGCGCCGCAGGGGCAGCGCTGACCAAAAACGAAAAAACGCTTGTTTTTATGCCCCTGATGTGATATACTGGTTAAGCTGACCTTTTATGGTCAAAGATACCCGAACCCGGTGCCCGGCGGATCCCTCGCAAGGAATGTACCGACACGGCGTTCGCGGCAAATCTATTTTAAAAAGAGGAGATTTTTACCATGGAAAACAAACAGGAAATCATCGCAGCCTGCCGTCTGAGCGACAATGACACCGGCTCGCCCGAAGTTCAGGTCGCACTGCTCACCGCCCGCATCAATCACCTGAACGAGCACCTGAAGGCAAACAAGAACGATAAGCACAGCTATCGCGGCCTTCTGAAGATGGTCGGCCGCCGCCGCAACCTGCTGGCTTACCTTCAGAAGAAGGACATCGAGCGCTATCGTGCTCTGATTGCAAAGCTGGGTCTGCGTAAGTAATAAAATCCGAAAAGGCAGGCGGCGGAAAGCCGTCTGCCTTTCCGTGTTTTTTGCGCCCCGCGGATTTTGCGGAAAAACGTAAAAAAACGGAGCAGAAAGCGCGTGTTGTTAGCAATGAATCGAGTGCTTTCCCATAGGGAGGAGAACACCGGATTTATTGCTAAAACACCGCCTGCTCTGCAAAAAACAGGAGGTATATTATGGCACTTGAATTCTCGTCCCAGAAAGAGACATTCCCCAAGTACAAGGTTTTTGAAACCGAGCTGGCCGGTCGTCCGTTCGTTGTTGAAACGGGCAAAATGTGCGGCCTTTCCAACGGCAGCTGCCTTGTCCGCTACGGCGAAACCGCCGTTCTGTGCAACGTCACCATGAGCGATAAGCCCCGTGACGGCATTGATTTCTTCCCGCTTTCCGTCGATTTTGAGGAAAAGCTGTACGCCGTAGGCCGCATCCCCGGCAGCTTTATGCGCCGCGAAGGCCGCCCCGGTGAAAAGGCGATCCTGACGAGCCGCGTTGTCGACCGTCCGATCCGCCCGCTGTTCCCGAAGGATATGCGCAATGACGTTTCCGTTGTGATGACCGTCATGAGCGTCGATCAGGACTGCAGCCCGGAAATCGCCGGCATGATCGGCACTTCGATCGCTCTTTCCATTTCCAACATTCCCTGGAACGGCCCGATCGCAGGCGTCTACATGGGTCTTGTCAACGGCGAGATCGTCGTCAACCCCACCGAAGCACAGCGCGCAGAAAGCGATTTGCAGCTGACGGTTGCGGCAAGCATGGAAAAGATCGTCATGATCGAAGCCGGCGCAAACGAAGTCGATGAGCACACCATGCTCAAGGCGATCAAGCAGGCTCATGTGGAAATCAAGAAGATGATCGAATTCATCAACGGCATCGTGCGCGAAATCGGCAAGCCCAAGGTCGAGTTCCAGTCCATGGAACTGGACGCAGCGCTGCTGGAAGAAGTAAAGCACGATTATCTCGACGCATTCCGCGCCGCTATGGATACCGACGATAAGACCGTCCGTGACGCACGTCTGCTGCCGATCCGCGACGAGCTTTCCGAAAAGTACGCCGAACAGTGGGGCGAAAGCGTGATCGAAGAGATCATGTATAAAATGCAGAAGTTCGTTGTGCGCCGCTGGCTGCTCGATGACGGCAAGCGCGTAGACGGCCGCGGCATCAATGAGATCCGCCCGCTCGCAGCCGAAGTCGGCCTGCTGCCCCGTGCACACGGTTCCGGCATGTTCACCCGCGGCCAGACGCAGGTGCTGACGGTTGCAACGCTTTCCGGCCTGCGTGACGCCCAGATCATGGACGATATCTCGCTGGAGCCGACCAAGCGCTATATGCATCACTACAACTTCCCGCCGTATTCCGTCGGCGAGGCACGCGCACCGCGCAGCCCCGGCCGCCGCGAGATCGGCCACGGTGCTCTGGCAGAGCGTGCGCTGCTGCCCGTGCTGCCCAGTGTGGAAGAATTCCCGTATGCGATCCGCTGCGTATCCGAAGTCCTCAGCTCCAACGGCTCCACCAGCCAGGCTTCGATCTGCGGCTCCACCCTTGCTCTTATGGATGCAGGCGTGCCCATTAAAAAGCCGGTTGCAGGCATTTCCTGCGGCCTGATCACCGAAGGTGACCGCTGGATGACCATGCTGGACATTCAGGGCGTGGAAGACTTCCACGGCGATATGGACTTTAAGGTCGGCGGCACCCGTGACGGCATCACCGCGATCCAGATGGATATCAAGGTCGACGGTCTGACGTATGAGATCATCGAACAGGCATTTGAAAAGTGCCGCAAGGGTCGTCTTTATATTCTGGATGAGATCATGCAGCCTGCTATTGCACAGCCGCGCGCAGAGCTTTCCAAGTATGCGCCGAAGATGCTCTCCATGAAGATCGACGTGGATAAGATCCGCGACGTTATCGGCAAGGGCGGCAAGGTCATTCAGGAAATCTGCGCCCAGACGAACGCCAAGATCGATATCGAGGAAGACGGCAGCGTGTTCATTTCCGCAATCAATCAGGAGGACGCCGAGCGCGCTATGTACACGATCAAGACGATCGTGGAAGATCCGGAGATCGGCGCGATCTATAAGGGCAAAGTCACCCGCCTGATGACGTTCGGTGCTTTTGTTGAAATCGCTCCGGGCAAGGAAGGTCTTGTCCACATTTCCAAGCTTGACACCAAGCGTGTGGAAAAGGTGGAAGACGTTGTTGCAGTCGGCGACGAGCTGCTTGTCAAGGTGACGGAGATCGACCAGCAGGGTCGTATCAACCTGTCCCGCAAGGACGCTCTGGCAGACCTTGCAGCAAAGCAGAAGTAAGCTTCTGAAAAAAGCATAAGCCGAAGGCGGCGCAGCATTTGCTGCGCCGCCTTTTTGTGTTCTGCGCTTGCCGGCCGATGCGCGCCTTGCAGACGGGCATCCGGTGCAGGGGCTTTGCGGCCGCATGTCTGCAACCCGCGCGGGAATCCGTGGGGCAGCCGGTTTTCGTGCAGGGTGTGTCCGGCGGATTTCGGCGAAGGAGCAGAAAAGCCGCTGCATGCCCGTGCACCCTGAACTTTCAACAAAAAGGAGCAAAATGTGGAAAACGAGCGGAGCGAAGCGCTTTTGCCAGACGGGTGCAAGGGCGGGAAATCTGTCCTTTTCCGGCGGTGTTCCCTCGGTGCACCGGCGGCGCGGCGGTGATCGTGTGTCCGCAGAGAGCCGCTGTCCGCGCGCAAAGCCCTGCCAAACTGTCGGTAAACTGCCGCCGAATGCAAAGCGCCCAAAGCGCCCAAACCGCCGCTGTGCAAATTGAGTTGCCGCTGTCTTTCCGCAAAGCGCTGCCTTGCTCCCGCAGAAAAATCGGTCATCAGAAAAGCAAACGAAAAACGCCCCTGCACATTGTGCAGGAGCGTTTTGCTTATTTATGTACCGGATCCACCGATCCAGCGTTCGGCGGTGCACCACACGGCCTTTTGTGCCGCAAGGCTTTCGGGAACATTCAGGATGCGCTGGTTTTCGCTTCCGCGAAAGCGCAGATCCAGATTCCGCTGTTCCAGAAT
This sequence comes from Ruthenibacterium sp., assembly GCA_020025235.1. Taxonomy (GTDB): domain Bacteria; phylum Bacillota; class Clostridia; order Oscillospirales; family Ruminococcaceae; genus Ruthenibacterium. The sequence continues at coordinate 5,632 of JAHHSL010000013.1, read as the reverse complement.
AAACCGCCCATCCACCAGAATATCCAGCAGCGAAAGCAGCTTTTTCTGTGCGGGCGTGCCGTCATTCACCAGTTCTTCAAAGGTGTAGCCCGTATAGCTTGCCACCTCGTAGCCGTCGGCCTTTAATGCGGCGGCAAGTTCGGCGAAGGCTTCGGCCTGGCTGAACGGTTCGCCGCCCGAAAAGGTGACCCCGCGCACAAGCGGATTGCTTTTCACGGCGGCATACAGCTCGGCAACCGGAACATCGGTTCCGACGCCGAACTCCCAGCTTTCGGGGTTGTGGCAGCCTTTGCAATGGTGCGGACAGCCCTGCGCAAAAATCGCGGTGCGGATGCCCGGGCCGTCGACGATCGAATCCTCGATCAGCCCCGCCAGTTGTATGGAAGCTTCCATGACAGCGCCTTAGTGCTGCATGCCGTGCTTCACACGGTCGTGCTCTTCAGCGCGCTTTGCATCGTTGAAGCGATCCAGCGTGCCGACAAGATAGCCGGTGATGCGGCGGATGCGCTCAAAGCCCACGCCCTGTCCGTTTTTTGCCTGAATGTTTGTTTCGATCTGTGCCATAATGGGGCCTCCTTTATAAAATGAGAAGATGTTGAAAAATCGGGCTGCGGGTGCTTAACGGCAGCCGCAGTAATTGAACGTGCCGGGGAATTTTCTGCGCAGCTCTTCCACGCGCTCGGGCGGGATCGCTTCGCCTTCACGGCGTCCGCAGCGGGGGCAGACTTCGCCGATCACGCCGACGTAGCCGCAGATCGGGTCGCGGTCGACGGGGTGGTTGATGCTGCCGTAGCCGATGCCGCAGTCATGCATGCAGCGCACAACGCTTTCAAAGGCTTCCAGATTGTTTGCGGTGTCGCCGTCCAGCTCAACATAGCTGATGTGGCCCGCATTCGTCAGGGCGTGATACGGCGCTTCCAGACGGATCTTGTTGTATGCGGAGATATTGTAGTAAACCGGAATGTGGAAGGAGTTTGTATAGTACTCACGATCCGTCACGCCGGGGATTTCGCCGTAGCGCTTGCGGTCCATGCGCACGAAGCGGCCGGAAAGACCCTCTGCCGGGGTGGCAAGCAGCGTGTAGTTCATGTGGGTGCGCTCGCTGCGGTCGTCCAGATATTTGCGCATATAGCCGATGATCTCAAGACCCTTTTTCTGGTATTCTTCGCCTTCGCCGTGGTGGTGTCCGTACAGGGCGACAAGGGTTTCGGCAAGGCCGATAAAGCCGACGCTGAGTGTGCCGTGCTTGAGCACTTCGCCCACTTCATCATTGGGGCCGAGCTTTTCGCTGTCGAGCCATACGCCCTGACCCATAAGGAACGGGAAGTTGTAAACATGCTTTTTGCTCTGGATCGCGAAGCGGTCGTCCAGCTGGCCGATCACAAGATCCATGGCGCCTTTCAGCTTTTCATAGAACAGCGCTTCGTCGCCCTTGCTTTCAATGGCAAGACGCGGCAGGTTGATCGACGTGAAGCTCAGGTTGCCGCGGCCGTTTGCGATCTGCTGGTCGGGGTCGTAGCTGTTGCCCATGACGCGGGTGCGGCAGCCCATGTACGAAACCTCGGTTTCGGGGTGGCCGGGCTTATAATACTGCAGGTTGAACGGGCTGTCGATGAAGCTGAAGTTCGGGAACAGACGCTTTGCGCTCACCTTGCAGGAAAGCTGGAACAGATCGTAGTTCGGGTCGCCCGGATTGTAGTTGATGCCTTCTTTCACGCGGAAGATCTGGATCGGGAAGATCGGCGTTTCGCCAAGGCCGAGCCCGGCGTCCGTTGCAAGCAGAACGTTGCGCATGACCATGCGGCCCTCGGGGCTGGTATCCGTGCCGTAGTTAATGGAAGAGAACGGCGTCTGTGCGCCTGCACGGGAATGCATGGTGTTCAGGTTGTGGATCAATGCTTCCATGGCCTGATAGGTTGCCTTTTCGGTTTCCGGCTCGCTTTCCTTGAGTGCGAACGCCTGCGCCTTCTTGGCGGCGTCTTCGCCCACAAGCTCTGTCAGTGCGCTTATTTCCGCGCGCAGATAATCCATATCGGTTGCAAGGCGCGGGCACAGGCCGGTCTTTTCTTCCACGCCCTTCAGAACTTCCTTGATGCGGTCAAAGGAAAGCTCCGCTTCGGGGCAAAGCAGTTCCAGGCTTTTATAAATGTTGGCATAATAGCGCTTTTTATACGTTTTGGCAACGCCCGGTGCAAGGCCGTAATCAAAGTTTACGATGCTCTGGCCGCCGTGCTGATCGTTCTGGTTCGACTGGATCGCAATGCAGGCAAGGGCAGAATAGCTTTGGATATCGTTCGGTTCCCGCAGGAAACCGTGACCCGTGGAAAAACCACCCGAGAACAGCTTGAGCAAATCAATCTGGCAGCAGGTGGTTGTCAATGCATAAAAATCAAAATCGTGAATGTGGATCCAGCCTTCGCGGTGTGCGCGGCTCTGCTGGGGGGTAAGCAGATATTTGTCGTAATAATCCTTTGCGGCCTCGCTGCCGTACTGCAGCATCGTGCCCATGGGGGTGTCGCCGTCGACGTTTGCATTGCTGCGCTTCATATCGCTGTTGGTTGCGTCGGCATGCGTCAATTCATCGAAAACCTTCATCAAATGGGTGTTCATCTCGCGTACGCGGGTGCGGGATGCACGATAAAGGATGTATTTTTTTGCTGCGCCGTCGAAGCCCTTTTCCATAAGCTGGGTTTCCACTTCGTCCTGGATCTGTTCGATCTGCGGGGGCTGCGCGCCGCAGCGAGCCTCCAGCGTTTCTTCCACGGCGTTGGCAACAGCGGCTGCCTGTGCGGCATCGCCCTCCTGTGCTGCTTCCATGGCTCTCAGGATTGCCGAAGCGATTTTTCCGGCATCATACAAAACAACGCGCCCGTCGCGCTTGATGATACTTTTGATCATGGTTTTCCTCCCGTTCCGCGCACGGTCTTCTCACTCTCTTGGATCGTCCGCTAAATATTGATGACGCCTATAATTATCGCACTAGATATGGTGGCATGTCAAGCAAAAAGCAAGCGAACTTTCCGCGTTTTTTTTGGATGAATTGCCAATTTTGTGATTCGGTAGTATACTGTCTGGATGAAACAGAACGCAAAGGCAGAGCGTATTTTGGGGAAAGGCGGGGCACGAATGAAGGAAAAGCAGGGCATGCAGATCCGCACCGCGGGCGGAATCCGGTACGAATTTACGCGGAAAAAGGTCAAAAACATCAATCTGCGCGTGCGCACGGACGGCACGGTGGCGGTATCGGCGCCGCGGTGTGTGCCGGCAGAGCGTGCGGATGCCTTTGTGTCGGCGCGTGCGGCGTGGATCACGGCGGCGCGCATGCGCGCAAAAGAGCGCCGCGCCGAGGACGAGCGCCCGTATCTTGCATCGCCCGAACAGGCGCTTGCAATTTTTACGGGCATCAGCGAGCGGATCTTTCCGCTTTTTGCGGATGTCCTGCACGGGCAGCGCCCGGCGATCCGCGTCAGCCGGATGAAAACACGCTGGGGTGTGTGCACACCGGCGAAGCGGCAGCTGACATTCAGCCTGCGCCTTGCGGAAAAGCCGCGTGAAGCAATCGAATATGTGGTGCTGCATGAATACGCCCATTTTGTGCATGCAGACCACAGCCCGGCCTTCTGGGCGGTGGTGGCGCGGTATATGCCGGATTATGCCGAGCGCCGGAAGCTGCTTTCCCGATAAGAACGCGGCCGGTATGGTGGGCAAAACAAGGCCGCCGGAAACGAAAACCCCTGAAAAAACAAAGAAAAATCGCACAGAACAGAGACAAAAGGGGTTGGATTGTGATATACTAAAAAGGAATATGCGAAACGATTTGGGAGGGAGTGTATGGATAAATACAAGCGCCTTGTCTCGAATACGATGCTGTTTGCAATCAGCACGTTTTCTTCAAAGCTGTTAAGCTTTGTTATGGCGCCGCTGTTCAGCTACTGGTTTGAAACCCAGGAAATGAACGGCATCAAAGAGCTGCTTAATCAATGTGCAAGCCTTTTGATCCCGCTTGTCAGTCTGGGCATCGCGAATGCCGTGATCCGCTTCGGGCTGGAAAAGGGCGTGAAAAAAGGCTCGATTTATATGAACGGCCTTGCGGCGATCGGCATGGGGTTCGTGGGACTGATCCTTTTGTATCCGCTTTTGCGGCGCATCGAATGGTTCTCGGAATACATGGTGCTTTTATATGTATATCTGCTCATCAGCTGTCTGCGCACACTGAACTGTCAGTTCTGCCGCGCGCGGGAGCTCAACCGGCTGTATGCAATCGACGGCATCCTGTGCACGGTCACGACATGCGGATTCTATGTGCTGTTTCTGCGCGTGCTGAATATGGGCCCGACGGGCTATCTGATCGCGATCATCTGCGCGGACGGCTTAAGCGCGCTGTTTTTGTTCTGCGTGACGCGCACATGGAAATACTGCAGCGTCAAAAATTTTGATAAAGAGCTTTTGAACAAAATGCTGCGCTATGCGCTGCCGCTTGTGCCTGCTTCGATTTTCTGGTGGGTGACGAACGCAAGCGACCAGTTCTTCGTGGCGGCCATGCTGGAGGACGGCACGTCGCTGGCGGGCATCCTGGGCGCAAGCTACAAGCTGCCGACGATCCTTTCGATCGTATCGACAATTTTTACCGAGGCATGGCAGATCTCCGCCTTTACAGACGGCACGGACGCCGGGCGCGAACAGTTTTTCTCGCGCGTGTTCCGTGCGTATCAAAGCCTGATTTTTCTGGTGGCGTCGGGCATTGTGCTTATGGCACAGCCCTTTATGGCCATTTACCGCGATGACTACTTCTTCGGCTGGCAGTTTATTCCGCTGCTGACAATGGCAACCGCGTTTTCCAGCTTTGATAATTTCCTGAACAGCATCTATATGGTGGAAAAACGCTCGACGCTTTCGCTTTCCACCATGGCGATCGGCGCGGGCGTCAATGCGGTGCTGAACTATCTGCTGATCCCCCGCTGGGGCGTCAACGGTGCGGCGCTTGCCACCTTTGTAGGATATTTTGTCGTATTCCTGCTGCGTGCGGTGAATACGCGCGGGCTGATCCGGGTGGATTTTGCACCGGGCCGGCTTGCGGTCAACCTTGCGCTGCTTGCGGTGGAATCGTTTATCCTGCTGCGCCAGGTAAAGTATTGGTTTTTGTGGTGCGCGCTGCTGTGTGTATGCATGGCGGCGATCAATTTCCGCGATCTGTGGAGCACGCTGATGCAGCTGCTTGGACGCGGGAGACGAAAAAAAGCCTGAAAGGCTGCGGCTTTATCAGGACGAATAGAAAGAGGATTCAATGAATAAAAACAAACACAAAAGAAAAACATCATACGAAAAATCACTGTCCGGATATATCTGGGGCTTTTGGATCTGCCTGTTCCTGACGGGAAGCCTGATCTGGGGCACAAAGAATTTCGGCGCGATTTCCATGGAGGAAATCGTTTTTACACTCAGTATGTCGCTGGACGGCAGCGGTTCGGGCTTTATCAGCAGCTTCATCTGGAAGGTGCTCGTCCCCGGGCTTGTGATCCTGATCGCGGCGCAGGCGATTTTGTTTGTCGTTGTAAGAAAAAAGAAGGCGGCACGCGCAGCGGATGCGGCACCGGAGGCTCCTTCCGGTGAAAGCGTGCAGCAAGCGGCGCTT
>JAHHSL010000012.1 GCA_020025235.1 Ruthenibacterium sp. | reverse complement strand
GCCAAACGGGCGCAAGAACGTCCTGATACGACGCTCTTCTGCCCGTTTGTTATTTTTCCGTTTCTTTTCTGCTGCCGTTCACGTTCTTTCCTTATACCGTTCGGCATAACGATACGGCGTGACGCCGTAGGCGCGCTTGAACATCTGGATGAAATGCGACACATCCGCAAAGCCCACCGCGATCGCCGCCTCCTGCACCTGCTCGCCCTTCTGCAAAAGAAGGCACGCACGCGACATCCGCACGCTTGTCAGATATTCATAATAAGTGATCCCCGTCATCGCTTTGAATCGGCTGCACAGATAGTATTTGCTGTATCCCACTGCGGCCGCCGCCTGCTCCAGCGTCACCGCCCGCGTACAGTTCCGGTTCGTCCACACCAGCAGCTTTTTCATCCATTCCGTGCTCGTTTTGGTGTGCGCCCCATCGTGAAGTGCCGCACCGCCGTCTGCCGAGATCAGCCGGAACAGATCGAACAGCAGCAGCAGGCAGTCCCGCAGGCTGCCATCCCGTTCGATCAGATACCGCAGCAGCAGCCCTGCTTCATCCACCGCCTTGCAGCAGGGCGCAAGGGTTTCCACGGTGCATCCGCACACATTCAGGTATTCCTCTGCATTAAAATAGCGTTCGATCTCCGGAATGCTGATTTTGATGACCAGCATCACCCCGCTGCACGGCTCCACCCGTGTCGAATGTACGGTATACGGCGGGATCACAAACAGCTGACGTCCGCCCAGCTCATAATGTCCGGCGTTGATCGCCACTTCGCCCGAAAGATTTTCACAGAAAAGCAGTTCGATCGTTTCGGCATAGTGCATCGGCACAACATCCTCCACCTCAAATCGTTTGATGTGGATCGAATACGGCATCTGCGCCGAAAATTCGCTTTTTTCTTCAAATTCATCCGGGATCACATCACCGTGAAACACGCACTGCACGTCAACCACTCCTTTCGCGCGGTTCATCCGATGCGGCAGGATTCCTTTGCTCCGGCCTGTTCTTTTGTTCCAGTGTACCACTGAAATCGCAATATTACAATATTTCCGCGAAATATCCCCCCTTGTTTTTCTGCGGCGGAACTTCCATAATAAAGGTACTATCTCACATTCTTTTCCACGAAAGGAGACCACGCACCATGAAACGTTCTGAAATCAACAAAGCCCTGAAAGAGCTGGAGGCAATGTGCGAAAAATACTGCTGCTATCTGCCCCCGTTCTGTCACTTTACGCCGGAACAGTGGCAGTCGATCGGCCACGAATACGACGAAGTGCGCGACTGCATGCTCGGCTGGGACATCACCGATTACGGCAAGGGCGATTTCGACCGGTTCGGGTTTTCGCTCATCACACTGCGCAACGGCAGCCGCGCCATGGCAGACCGTTATCCCAAGGTCTACGCCGAAAAGCTGCTGTACCTGAAAGAGGGACAGTATGCGCCGAACCATTTCCACTGGTATAAAACCGAGGACATCATCAACCGCGGCGGCGGCAATGTGCTCATCCGCGTGTACAACAGCCTGCCGGACGAGGAGATCGACTATGAGTCCGACGTGACGGTCCACACCGACGGACGCACCTTCACCGTACCCGCCGGCACGCAGATCCGCCTGACGCCGGGGGAAAGCATCCACGTTCAGCAATACCTGTACCACGATTTTTCTGTGGAAGAAGGCACCGGCCCCGTGCTGCTGGGCGAAGTGAGCCAGTGCAACGACGACAACACGGACAACCGCTTCAACCCGCCGGTCGGGCGCTTCCCCGCTATTGAGGAGGACGAACCGCCGTACCGTCTGCTGTGCACCGAATATCCCGCCGCCGAATGACTGCTGAAACGAGGGGACAAATATGCTTGATGTTGTTGCTTTGGGCGAACTTCTGATCGATTTTACCTGCACGGGACAGGACGCCGACGGCTATCCTGCCATGCAGGCGCATCCCGGCGGCGCGCCCGCGAATTTCCTTGCCGCACTTGCCCGTTTCGGCGCAAAGACGGCGCTTCTGGGCAAGGTGGGCACCGATGCTTTCGGGCGGATACTGACTGCGACCCTTGCCAACGCCGGGATCGGCACGCGCGGGCTTATTGCGGATGATTCCGTTTTCACCACGCTTGCCTTTGTGACACTGGACGAAACCGGCAACCGCGAATTTTCCTTTTCGCGCAAGCCCGGCGCCGACACGCGCCTTTCGTTTGAAGAACTGGATCTTTCGCTGATCGACGAAGCGAAGGTGTTTCATTTCGGTTCGCTTTCCCTGACGGATGAGCCTGCGCGCACCGCCACGCAGAAAGCGGCTGCCTATGCCAAAAGCAAGGGGCTGCTGATCACCTATGACCCCAATCTGCGCCGCCCCTTGTGGAACGATCTTGCCGAAGCGAAAAAACAGCTTCTGTGGGGTCTGGCACAGGCGGACGTCGTCAAGATCAGCGACGAGGAAGTGGAATTTCTGTTCGGGCTCGGCGCACGCGAAGGCGCAGAGCACATCCTCAAAACCTTCGGCACAAAGCTTGTGTTCGTCACCTGCGGCGCGGACGGCTGCTTTTTCAAAAACCGCATTGCAGAAGGTCATGCAGATACCCCGAAAGGCATCCGCATTGTGGATACGACAGGTGCGGGAGACATCTTCGGCGGCAGTGCCGTGTACGGCATCCTGCGTTCAGGCAAACAGCCGCAGGCGCTTTCACAGGCAGAGCTGGAACAGATCACGACCTTTGCGTGCACGGCAGCGACGCTTTCCGCATCCCGCCCCGGCGGCATTGCAAGCGTACCGCAGCTTGCGGAGATCAACGCTCTGCTGCACTGAAAACCGTTCGTGCTTTGACGGATGCCAAGCCGCCTTTTGAACAGGTTTGCTTTGTCAGGATCAAAAAAGTCAAGCTATAAAACAGCCCGATCTCTCCGGTATGGAGAAATCGGGCTGTTTTGCTTCATATTTTTAATTGTTGACATCTTTTGACTGCGGCAGATTTCTTTTGCCTGTGACTTGTTTCAAAACGCATTTTCCCACAAGCAAATGATCCGATGCAGCGCATTTTTCGATCGGATAATCACGATATCCGTAATGCTCTGTCAGCAGGCAGAGTGCTTTTCTGATCTCCTCCGGCTGCTGCACCCATTCGCACGTTCCGAACCCGATGACGCTTTCATATCGCGCCGTGATCCCGTAGTCGGTCGTCTCTGTTTTATAAAAGATGTCCCCTTCTATGCATACGTTTGGAGCATTTTTGAGCATCTCCACTTTCATGCCCTGTTTTGCGCAGTGGAAATAGACTGTGATGCTTTCGTCTTTCCGCTCTGCACCGAACGAAACAGGCACTGCATAAGGATACTCCTCCCCCTGCATACACACACGGATCGTATCACATCGCAAAAGGATATCAAATATTTCTTCTGTTTTCACAACTTCACGATTTTTTCTGCGCATTTGTGCTCCTCCCTTTTTCACTGTTTTGTGCTCCGGCTCTGTGCTGCCGCGCCAAACGCATATCGCGCATATAATGCAGCAGAAGCCGCGCGCTTCGAGGCTTCAAAAAGGTAAAGAAAAGGCCCCGTCCCAAACGGGACAGGGCCTTACAAAAAACAAACTTATTTCAGTTCGATCTTTGCGCCGACTTCTTCCAGCTTCTTCTTCATGTCTTCAGCTGCGTCCTTAGCAACTGCTTCCTTCAGGGTCTTGGGAGCGCCGTCAACGATAGCCTTTGCTTCCTTCAGGCCCAGACCGGTAACTTCCTTAACGGTCTTGATAACAGCCATCTTCTGATCGCCGACATCAGCCAGGATGACGTCGAACTCGGTCTTTTCTTCAGCAGCCGGAGCAGCAGATGCAGCGGGAGCAGCAGCAGCAACAGCGGAAACGCCGAATTCTTCGCAATAGGTGTCGATGAGTTCTTTCAGCTCAAGGATGGACAGCTCTTTGATAGAGTCGATAATGGCAGTGATTTTCTCAGAAGCCATGGTAATACCTCCAATTTAAATTATGATTTGTAGTTTTAAACTTTTATGCGGGAACACGCTTATGCAGCGGGCTCCTCCTGCTTATCAGCATAAGCCTGCATAGCAACAGCCAGACCGCTGAGAGTGCCGGTAAGAGCACCTGCGAACATGGAGAGCATGCCTTTGTAGTCGGGCAGCTTAGCAATAGCGTTCACTTCGTCAACGCTCATGACCTTGCCGTCCATATAACCGGCCTTCAGGGCAAAACCGTTCTTGGAGCCTTCTGCAAACTTGTTCAGGATGCGGGCAGCAGCAATCGGGTCTTCCTTGGAGATCGCAATAGCGGTGGAACCCTTCAGGGCGTCCGCCATGTTTGCGAGGTCGGAATCCTTAATGGCGAGACGCAGCATGGTGTTCTTTACAACAGCATACTCAACGCCTGCTTCGCGCAGTTCAGCGCGCAGCTTCGTGTCGTCCTGCACGGTGATGCCTTTGTATTCGACAACAACGCCGGCAACAGAGTTCATCATCTTTTCACGCAGAGCAGCAACGTACGCCTGCTTTTCGCTCAAAATTTTCTCACTGGGCAATTCGTTTCACCTCGTTTCAATTCTACCTACGAGATACAAAAAAGCCTCTTTCCCGTGCGAGAAAGAGGCAGAAAAATACAAATCTTTTTCGCGTTTCTCGGCAGGTGGGTCGAAACCCTTTATGCATCAACACCTGCTGTCTTTAAAACAGCTTTGTTATTATAGCACAAAAAATCCCGCTCGTCAAGAGCTTTTGTGCCGTTTCCCCTTTTTTCGGGGAAACTTGCGGCACACACAGGGGTGTGCCGCCGTTATGCGCCCTGCCGGGCAAATTGCAAAGGCTTTATGCGCCGAATTTGCCGCCGTTGAGCTTGACGCCCGGGCCCATCGTAGAAGCAACGGTTACGCTGCGGATGTACTGACCCTTTGCAGCAGCCGGCTTTGCCTTTACGATAGCATTCATGACGACCTGCAGGTTTTCGTTCAGCTTTTCTGCGCCGAAGGAAACCTTGCCGACGGGAACATGAATGATGTTTGCTTTGTCGAGACGATACTCGATCTTACCTGCCATAGCCTCGGTAACAGCACGGCCCACATCGGGGGTAACCGTACCTGCCTTGGGGTTCGGCATCAGGCCGCGCGGTCCAAGGATTTTACCCAGACGGCCGACAAGGCCCATCATATCCGGGGTCGTAACGAGAACGTCGAAATCAACGAAGCCCTCTTTCTGGATCTTTTCGACGATATCCATATCGCCGACCATCATTGCGCCTGCAGCCTGTGCAGCCTTTGCGGCATCGCCCTTGGCGATAGCAACAACGCGGACGTTCTTGCCGGTGCCGTGGGGCAGAACAACTGCACCGCGGACCTGCTGGTCTGCGTGACGGCTGTCAACGCCCAGACGGACATGCAGTTCAACGGTTTCGTCGAACTTTGCCTTTGCGGTCTGGCAGCACAGTTCCAGAGCTTCTACGCTGTCATACAGCTTTGTGCGGTCGACAAGCTTTTTGCTGTCGACATAATGTTTACCGTGATTCATAGTATCCTCCTGTGGTAATACGGAATGATCCTCCCACTATTTGGTAAGGTCGTTATGCGGACAGTCTCAGTCGGTGACCGTGACGCCCATGCTGCGGCAGGTACCGGCGATCATGCTGACAGCCGTGTCCAGATTTGCAGCGTTCAGGTCGGGCATCTTGGTGGTGGCGATCTCTTCCAGCTGCTTTCTGGTGATAGACGCAACCTTTGTCTTGTTGGGAACGCCGGAGCCGCTCTCCACTCCGACAGCCTTCTTGATAAGAACAGCTGCGGGGGGCGTCTTTGTGATGAAGCTGAAGGAACGATCCGCGTAGACCGTAATGACGACAGGAATCAGATAACCGATATCCTTCTGTGTACGCTCGTTGAATTCCTTTGTGAACGCCATGATGTTCACGCCGTGCTGGCCAAGCGCCGGACCAACAGGGGGAGCCGGGGTCGCTTTGCCGGCCGGAATCTGGAGTTTAATATACCCCGTTACTTTCTGAGCCATTTTGTGCACCTCCAAAAATTGTGGTTAGTTGCGGGCAGCGGCAGGGTGCCGAAGCCCTCCCACGAACGTGCGATACCCTTCGCACGCTCTATAAGAAACTGTGCGCCGTTTGCGTACGGTTCTTATCGGAAATAAATGTTCTTGCAGGCAAACTGCCTGCGGGGGCATTACAGGGGTTTCACCTGTGCAAAATCCACTTCTGCCGGCGTTTCTCTGCCGAACATCGAGACTTTGACGTTTACCTTTTTTGCTTCGGCGTCGATGCCCTCCACGATGCCGATAAAGCCTTCCAGCGGGCCGCTTACAATCTGGACATTATCGCCGACGGCATAATCCAGAGCTGCGCTGTGCGCCGTTACGCCAAGCTTTTCCACTTCCTCATCGGAAAGGGGAATGGGCTTCGACGAAGGGCCTACAAAGCCCGTTACGCCGCGCGTGTTGCGCACAATGTACCAGCTGTCGTCTGTCATCACCATTTTGACAAGCACGTAACCCGGAAAGAGCTTATGCTCAACTTCGCGTTCCTTGCCGTCTTTGGTTTCGATCACCGTTTCCACGGGGACCATTACCTCCTGGATCAGATCCTGCAAACGCCGATTCTCGATAATCGTTTCAAGATTCTGGTGAACCTTGTTTTCGTATCCGGAATAGGTGTGCACGACGTACCAGCGTGCCTCGGTATCCCGATCCTCTGCCATTGTCATAACCCCGCTTTCTGCTTACTGTTGTGCGGATGCTTACAGACCCTGAAGCAGCAGATTCAGCCCGAAGCCGAACACAGCGTCAAGAATCATGATCACAACCGCCGCCACGATCGTAACGACTGCTACGATGATCGTGTTGTTTCGGACCTGCTTTTTCGAGGGCCAAACAACCTTCTTCATCTCGCTGACGGTATCGCGGAAGAACTTAGCGATGCTTCCGAAGAAGCGTTTCACGCCGGCGACAAAGCCGCCTTTGGACTTCTTCTTGGTATTATCAGCCATGTTGCATGTCCGCCTTTCTTACTTCGTCTCGCGGTGAACGGTATGCTTTTTGCAGAAGCGGCAATACTTCTTCATCTCGAGCCTGTCGGGGCTGTTTTTCTTGTTTTTCTTCGTGTTGTAGTTGCGCTGTTTGCACTCTGTGCAGGCAAGGGTGATTTTCACTCTCATTTTTCGGCACCTCCATCAAATAGCCTCCCTCTTGCAGCAGGCGGCACATCGAAAAATGCGCGCAAAAAAAAGACCTGCAAAAGAGGTGCTTCCATAATACCACAGCGCACAGGGCAAAGTCAAGCAGTTTTTTCGCTTTGCACGCCGGTTTTCCGGCTTTTTCCGGCCGGTTGTGCCCCGTGCGGGAAAATTTGCCCTTTTTGCTTTCAAAATCCGGTGTTATATGGTATTATATAGGCTGCGATAATATCATATAGTGATAGCATGCGGCGCCCTGCCGCATGAAAGGTGTGTAGTATTTTGAAAAAACTGACTGTTGCCGTCCTGTTCGGCGGCGTATCCAGCGAGCACGAAGTCTCGCGCAAGAGCGCTGTGAGCGTTCTTTCCAACCTTGATCCCGAAAAATATGAGGCGCTGCCCGTCGGCATCACCCGGCAGGGGCGCTGGTATCTGTACCGCGGCCCGCTGCAGGCAATGCCCACCGGTGAATGGGAACAGCACCCCGATAACCTTGCCGCCGCCTTCTGCCCCGGCAGCGGGCTGGACGGCCTTGTCGTATTTGAAAACGGCGGCTGCCGCAGCATCCCCGTCGACGTCGTGTTCCCCGTGCTGCACGGGCGCAACGGCGAAGACGGCACCGTGCAGGGCCTTCTGGAGCTTGCCGGTCTGCCGTATGTGGGCTGCGGCGTTCTGGGCAGTGCGGTGTGCATGGACAAGATCATTGCAAACCGCGTTATGGACGCCGCCGGCATCCCCCGCTGCGAATGGGACTGCATGGAAAAATGGCAGATGCCCGATTTCGATTCCATCGCCGCAGGCGTCATCGAAAAGCTGGGCTTTCCGATCTTTGTAAAGCCCGCGAACGCAGGCTCCTCGGTGGGCATCTCGAAGGCACACAACGCCGAAGAGCTGCGCAGGGCCGTGCAGCTTGCCCTGCAGCACGACACCCGCGTGCTGTTCGAGCGCTTTGTCGACGGGCAGGAGGTCGAATGTGCCGTGCGCGGCAACGAGGACGTCACCGGCACGCTGCCCGGCGAGATCCTGGCCTCCGACGAATTTTACACCTACGATGATAAATATATTTCCGGCACAAGCCGCGTTGCGATCCCCGCGAACCTGTGCCCCGAAAAGCTGGAAGAGGTGCGCACGCTTGCCGTGAAGGCCTACCGCGCGCTGTGCTGCCGCGGCCTTTCGCGCGTCGATTTCTTTGTCGAGCGCGGCACCGGGCGCGTACTGCTCAACGAGATCAACACCCTGCCGGGCTTTACGGATATCAGCATGTACCCCAAAATGATGATCGCCGCCGGCGAAACCTATTCCGGACTGCTGGACAGCCTGATCTCGCTTGCGCTGGAAAGGTCGGGCGCTGCAAATGGCTGAACGGTTCACCCCCTTGCCCGATGCACCGATCGGCGTGTTTGATTCCGGCCTGGGCGGGCTGACGGCCGTGCGCGAGCTGCGCCGCATCCTGCCCGGGGAAAACATCGTCTATTTCGGCGATACCGGCCGCGTGCCCTACGGTTCGCGCAGCACGGATACGATCGTGCATTACGCAAAGCAGGATATCGCCTTTCTGCTGGAACAGAAGGTCAAGTTCATCATGGCGGCCTGCGGCACGGTAAGCAGCACGCTGCCCGCCGAATATACGGATGCGCTGCCCGTCGCCTATACCGGCGTTGTGGAAAGCGCCGCCCGCGCCGCCGCAGACGCCACCCGCACGGGGCGCATCGGCGTGATCGGCACTCAGGCGACGATCCGCAGCCAAAGCTACGCCGCGCACATCCGCAGCCTGCTGCCGGACGCCGAGATCACGGCCACGGCGTGCCCGCTGTTCGTGCCGCTTGTCGAAAACGGCTATTTCGGCGCGGACAACACCGTGACGCGCCTTGTGGCACAGGATTATTTAAAGGAAGTGCAGGCCGCACAGGTGGATACGCTGATCCTCGGCTGCACGCATTACCCGCTGATCGCGCCGATCATCGCGCAGATCATGGGCCCCGGCGTCACGCTGATCGACCCCGGGCGCTGCACGGCGCTTGCCGCGAAAGCCGCTTTGGAAAAGGCCGGGCTTCTGCGCAGCGGCACGGACGGCGCGGCGCGCTATTTTGTCAGCGATACCCCCGACAGCTTCGCCCGGCTTTCGGAATGGTTTCTGGGCGAATATTCCGGCGGCAGCGTCACGCGCATCAGCGTAGAAGGCTACCCCGCCGATTGACCCCGCGTTTTGCGAACAGTAAAGGAATGAAACACATGAAGGAAGATTTTCTGATCACGATCCGCGGCAGGATCGAGCAGAACGGCGATTCTGACAGCATCGAACTGATGACGCGCGGCGGCTTTGTCCGGCGCAACGGCAGCTATTTCATCACCTATCAGGAAACCGAAGCCACCGGCTATGTCGGCTGCACCACCACCGTCAAGGTCGAAGGCTCGCAGCGCGTGAGCATGCTGCGCTTCGGCCCCGCCGCAAGCCAGCTCATCATCGAAAAAGGCCGCCGCCATGTCTGCCATTACGAAACCGGCCACGGCGCGCTGGATCTCGGCATCGCCGCGGATGAGATCGAAGCAGACCTCACCCCGCAGGGCGGCAGCGTGGATTTCAGCTATACGCTCGACGTCGATACTGCCATGATGAGCCGCAACTTTGTAAACATCACGGTACGTCCGGTCATCTGACCGCGTACTTCGTCTTTTCAAGGAAAACAATCGAAGGAGATTTGAACATGCAGGATTTTAAATTCTTTGACCCCAAACAGGCCGCTATGGACGAAGCCCGCGCGCTTCTGACGGACGCCGCACACGCCGCGATGAAATCGGGCGCGCTGCCGGAAAAGGAACTGCCGAACTTTGTGGTGGAGGTTCCGAACGATACGAAAAACGGCGATATCGCCTCGAACTTTGCCATGGCGGGCGCACGCGTATTCGGCGCGGCACCGCGCCAGATCGCACAGGCGCTTGTCGATGCCATGCCCGAGCTTTCCGGCACGCATTTTGAACGTGTGGAGATCGCAGGCCCGGGCTTCATCAACCTGTTCCTTGCCCCCACATGGTTTGCCGATGTAGTTCTTGCCGCGAATGCCGCAGGCGAAAACTACGGCCGCACCGATTTCGGCAAGGGCGAAAAGATCAACGTGGAATTTGTTTCCGCAAACCCCACCGGCCCGATGCATCTGGGCAATGCGCGCGGCGGCGCTCTGGGCGATTGCCTTGCCGCGGCGCTGGACTGGGCAGGCTATGACGTCACGCGCGAATTTCTCATCAACGACGCCGGCAACCAGATCATGAAATTCGGCAAGAGCCTTGCCACCCGCTATCTGCAGATCTTCAAGGGCGAAGACGCCGTGCCGTTCCCCGAGGACGGCTATCAGGGCGAGGACATCCGCGTCCTGGCGCAGAAATTTGCCGACCGGAACGGCGACCGCTATGTGGACGCCGATTTCGAGGAGCTGAAAAAGGCGATCGTCGATTACGCCCTGCCGATCAACGTACAGGGTCTGAAGGACGATATGGCAAAGTACCGCGTGTACTATGACAAGTGGTTCAGCGAAACGACGCTGCACGAATCCGGAGCGATTCAGGAAATGCTCGATAAGCTTGCCGAGCGCGGCGCAACCTATGAAAAGGACGGCGCGATCTGGTACCGTTCGATGCAGTATGCGGAAAAATACGGCGGAAACAAGGTCACCCGCAAGGGTCTGGACGGCGAAGTCACCGACGAGGACAAGGACGAAGTGCTTGTGCGCGCCAACGGCGTGCCCACTTACTTTGCTGCCGATATCGCTTATCACTACAATAAATTCGCCGTGCGCGGCTTCTCCCGCGCGATCGACGTCTGGGGCGCTGACCACCACGGCCATGTGGCACGCATGAAGGGCGCTATGGATGCGATCGGCCTGGACGGCGAAAAGCTCGACATCGTGCTGATGCAGTTCGTGCGCCTGATGCAGGACGGCAAGCCCGTCCGCATGAGCAAGCGCACCGGCAAGGCGATCGGCCTTTCCGAACTGCTGGACGAGGTGCCCATTGATTCCGCCCGCTTCCAGTTCAACCTGCGCGAGCCGGGCAGCGTCATGGATTTCGACATGGACCTTGCCATTGCGCAGGACAGCAACAACCCCGTGTACTATGTCCAGTATGCACACGCGCGCATCTGCAGCATCCTGAAAAAGCTGGCGGACGAGGGCGTGCACTTTGCCGGTGCGGAAAACGCCGACCTGACGCTGCTTTCCGAGCCCGCCGAAAAAGAGCTGATCCGCCACATCGCGGATTTCCCCGGCGAGATCATCTCCGCCGCAAAGAGCTATGACCCCGCGCGCATCACCCGCTATGTCACCGAGCTTGCGAACCGCTATCACAAGTTCTATAACTCCTGCCGCGTCATGGGCGCAGAGGAAAATATCTGTCAGGCGCGCATTGCGCTTTGCACCGCCGCAAAGACGGTCATCGCCAATGCCCTGACCCTGCTGAAAATCACCGTGCCGGAAAGCATGTAAGCCTTGCCGCACCGGGACAGAGGGCGCATCTTCGGATGCGCCCTTATTTTTTGCCCCGAAGCTTTCCCATGCCGCACCGGCATGCAGTGTCCGCGCCGCGCGTTTCCTTCTGCCGGTTTTCCCGTGCGCCGCCGCATGCAAAAAGAGCCTGCCCCCGCAGCGGGGACAGGCTCTTTTGTGTTTGGATCATTCTTTTTTTGCACCGACCAGCGATTTGTTTTTCCAGCGTCCGGTCAGATAATACGGCACGCTGACCAAAATGCCGAGCGTCCAGCCGATCGCATAGCAGAAATACAGATCGACCGGCTGGCAGTAGTGCGCCAGCAGATACGCCGCCGGCAGACGCGCGATCCACAGCCCGCACACAGTGGAAAGGATCGGCACGCGGACTTCGCCCGCGCCGCGCATGATGCTGTTGAACACGAACATGATCGCCTGCAGCCAGTAGAACGGCAGCACGCGCACAAGATAGCCGTAGCCGAATTCGATCACCGCCGCATCGGTCGTGAACAGCCGCATGCACAGCCGCCCCACCGGCAGCAGCAGCACCGCCAGCGCAACGCTTGTCCCGCAGCACAAAAGCAGCGTATCGCGCGTGCCGCGGTGCACACGGTCGTACCGGTTTGCACCGATGTTCTGCCCCACAAAGGTCGTTGCCGCGGTGGCAAAGCTCTGGATCGGCATGAACATGAACGTATCCAGCTTGCCCGCGCTGTTGAACGCCGCCATGAACGCCGAGCCGTACCCGTTGATCAGACGCTGCAGCGCCATGATGCCGCAGCTGAACATCGCCTGTTCGGCTGCGGTGGGAAGACCCAGCTTCAGGATCTTGCCGGCAAGCTCCTTTTTAAAGCGGAATTTGAGCGGATCGATATGGATCTGCGGATATTTTTTATTGATGTAGAAAATGCCGAACACCCAGCTGAAGATCTGCGCGATGACGGTTGCGATCGCAACGCCCGCGACGCCCCAGTGGAACACCACCACGAACACAAGATCGAGCACCACGTTCAGCATGCTGGAGATAATCAGGAACAAAAGCGGCGTGCGGCTGTCGCCCAGCCCCTGCAGGATCCCGGCGTTGGCGTTATAGCCGAACGAACCGATCATCCCGCCGAAAATGATGACCATATAGATCCAGCACTGATCGAACGTATCCGCCGGCACCGCCATAAGGCGGATGATCGGCTTGCTGATGAGGATGCCGGCCACGGCGATCGGGACCGCCGCCGTAATAAACATCGTATACAGCGTATCCACGGTATCCTGCACGCTTTTGGTGTCGCCCGCGCCGTAATACTGGCTGATGAGGATCATTGCCGCGATGCCCACGCCGAGGAACAGGCTGAACAGCAGAAAGATCACCGGGAACGAAGCGCCCACCGCCGCCAGCGCGGTTTTGCCGACAAACCGACCGACGATCACGCTGTCCACCATATTATACAGCTGCTGGAACAGGTTGCCGATCAAAAGCGGAACAGCAAATGAGAGGATCAGTTTTGCCGGGCTGCCGGTCGTCATGTCGGTCATGCCGTTTCTTTCTTTTGATTGTTTCATTCTTTTCTTTTCCATCCTTTCGCCATGCCGCACCGGCGCGCCCGCTTTACAGGGCGTCCAGAACGGTCATGGTGTTTTTGTATACCTGATACAGGGCGTCATGTGCGGGACAGTCGATATCCGCCACGCTGATGCCTGCATTTGCCGCTGCCGAAGCGCTTTTGTCATACGGGATCTTCCCCACAAACGGAATATCGCGCTGTGCGCACAGCTGCTCGATGCGCTGCGCGTTTTCGGGGCTTTGATCGTATTTGTTGACGCATACCGCCGTGTGTGTGCCGAGGATCTGCGCCGTCTGCAGAATGCGTTCCAGATCGCTGATGCCCGATACGGACGGTTCCGCCACGATCAGCACAAGATCCACGCCGCTCACCGATGCGATGACCGGACAGCCGATGCCCGGCGAACCGTCGATGACGGCAAACGGCACGCCCGATGCGGTGCGCGCCATGGCGTTTTTCACCGCCGTGACAAGCTTGCCCGAATTGCCGCGCCCCATTTTCAGCTTTGCCGTGGAAAGCACCGTCTGCCCGTTATATAAGGTAAGCGTGCCCGCGGCGTCCTGCCCGAGCGCGGGCGCGCCCTGCGGGCACACGGCTTCGCACACGCCGCAGCCTTCGCACGCATATTCCTTCACGGCATATACGCCGGCCGCGGTCTTTTCGATCGCATGAAAACGGCACGCGCGGGCACATTCCCCGCACCCGATGCATTTTTCAGGGTCGATGTGCGCTTTTTCCGAACCGAAAAAGTCACTGTTCTGCGCCGGTGCATCCACCGGCACGACAAGGTGCAGGTTCGGCGCGTCCACGTCGCAGTCCGCAGCCGCCTTTGCGCCGGAAAAGCGCACGAACGCGGCGGCGGTCGTCGTCTTGCCCGTGCCGCCCTTGCCGCTTAAAATCAGCAGTTTTTTCATGTTGCCGCGCCTCCGATCTTTGCAAGCAGCGCACGGAACAGCTGCGCCGTCTCTTCATCCTGACGGCTTGCCACTGCGCCCTGCGCGCACAGCGCGGCCGTTTTTTCGCTGTACGGGATGCGCAGCAAAATCTCGGTGCCGTGCTCAGCACAAAAGCGCTCCAGCGGCTCATAGGGAGCATCCTGCTTATTGATGACAACGCCGCACGGCCGCCCGAGCAGCGTGACAAGCTCGTGCACCATTTTGAAGTTATGGAAGCCGAATGCCGTCGGCTCCGCCGCGATGATGCAGTAATCGGCGTCCGCAATGCTTTCCACCACCGGACACGCACTGCCCGGCGGGCAGTCGATGACCGTCAGGGGCGCCGCAGTTCCTTCCGCGCACCGAAGCGCCTGTTCGATGACCGGCACGCCCGACGCCTGCCCGTGATCGAGCACGCCGGTAATGACGTGCACCGTGCCCGCCGTGCCCTGTTCCACCACGCCGATGCGGTGCTGTTCTTCCGTGACCGCACCGTCCGGGCATACGATCGCACAGCCCCCGCACGAATGGCAGACGTCCGCAAACACCTTCACGCCTTTTTTCAGGCAGACAAGCGCGTTGAAGCGGCAGAAATCCACACATCTGCGGCAGCGCGTGCACCGCTGTGCATCAAAGACGGGCAGTGTTTTGTACACCGTCTGTATCTGTACGTCCTGCGGCTTCAAAAAAAGCCTGCCGTTCGGCTCTTCCACATCGCAGTCCACATACACGGCGTTTTGCGCCGTTGCCGCAAGATTTACCGCCAGAAAGGTTTTTCCCGTGCCGCCCTTGCCGCTCAGAACCGCCAGCTTCATGTTCCATCCTCCTTTTCCGGAATCCGGGCGCCGCACTGCACCCGTTTTTTCCTGCAACGAAAAACAGTCTCCTTGATCCGGAGACTGTTTTCATCAAAACTTAAAACCGCAGATCAGCCCAACCCCACGAACTGGATCAGGAACAGCCATGTCAGGCCATAGTAGGTGACGACCGAAACAAGGTCGTTGATCGTGGTGATCAGCGGGCCGGATGCAACGGCGGGGTCGACATGGATCTTTTTAAAGAACAGCGGGATCGACGTGCCGACGATGCTGGAAAGCAGCATCGAAAGCATCATGGCTGCGCCGATGCAGCCCGAAACCGCAAATGCCGTGCCCAGTTCATGCCCTTTGAACAGATAGATATATCCGCCCACCAGTGCAAACGAAGAAACGCCCAGCAGCAGGCCGTTGATGAGGCCGACGCGCGCTTCTTTGAGCACCAGCATCCATTTATCCCTGCCGTCCAGCTTTTCATCCATAAGCACACGGATCGTGACAGCCAGCGACTGCGTGCCGACGTTGCCCGCCATATCCAGAATCAGCGACTGGAAGCAGATGACAAGCGTAAGCTGTGCCACAACGGCCTCAAACATGCCCACAACGCTGGAAACCACAAGGCCCAGCCCCAGCAGGATGAACAGCCACGGCAGACGCTTGCGCACGCTCTGCCAGATCGGTTCGTTCAGATCCTCTTCGGCAGAAAGACCTGCCAGCATCGCGTAGTCCTCGCCCATTTCGTCATCGACGACCTGGATGAAGTCCTGTGCGGTGATGACGCCGAGCAGCTTGTTGTCGTCATCCAGAACAGGGATCGAATCCTCGGAATAATTTTTGATGCGCTCAACGCAGTCATCGATCTGCTCGTGCGCATACAGATACGGATACGAAGTCGCGATCAGCGTGAGCAGCGGCGTCGTCTCGCGCGCGATGATCAGATCCTTCAGCCCGATCGCGCCGTAAAACGTGCCCTTTTCATCCACCACATAGATCGTGGAGATATTGTCGTTTTCCGCCGCCTGGGCCACCAGCGCGTGCATGGCCTCTTTTACGGTAAGGTCGCTGTCGATTTCGATATAATTCGTGGACATGACACTGCCGATCTCGTCCTCATCGAACGAAAGCATCAACGCGATATCTTCCCGCACGTCCTCGGGCAGAAGCTCCAGCAGCGTGGAGCGTTCGGTTTTTTCCAGTTCCTTCAGGTATTCCGCAGCGCTGACGGATTCCATATTGGAAAGAATGTCAATGCGCTTGCGCATCGAAAGCTCGTTCATAAATTCAACGGGCTCTTCGACGTATTCCATGACGTCCGCCAGTTCCTCTGCGTCAAGGATCCGGTAGACCTTCATGCGGTCCTCGCGGTTCATTTCTTCCAATGCTTCCGCGATATCGTTTTCGTGGTAATCCGAAAGACGCTCCTTGAGCGCCTTCGGGGAAATCCCGCTTTTTACAAGCTGCGTCAGCTCCTGATTATAATCCGGATGCTGGTTCACCACTGTGTTTTCGGAATTTTCGCCTTTATGGTTCATCATGTTCAATCCCTCCCTGCAAAATACTGCCGCGAAGAGATATCCGCAAACCGGCCTTAAAAATGGGCATAAAAAAACCACTGCTGCCGATTTTCGGATCTGCGCTTATCCGCACAGATTCTTCTTCGGGCCTGCAATGGAAGATCCCGCTTTATGCACAAAAAGCGCGCCGATCCCTTTTGGGGTATCGTTCGAGAGGGTCCTCCTGTCCGTCCGTCTGTCTACTTCGGCCATTACTTCCGGCGTCCATGGTCCCACCTCACATTCATTCCTTAACATTCTATTAATACCACAATTTACGATAACACATTTTAGTGGATTCGTCAAACCGAAATCCTGAAAATACCAATAAATTTTTGCCGCACGGCAAACAAAAAAAACGCCGCAATCTTTCGATTGCGGCGTCTGCCAAAAAACTGGTGCGCTGAAAGGGACTCGAACCCCCGGCCTACTGGTTCGTAGCCAGTCACTCTATCCAGCTGAGCTATCAGCGCACATATTGATTTGTTTGGCACGCTTGCGTTATTTCCGAAGCGCAAGACATATGATAACACACGATCACGGGTTTGTCAACGGTTTTCTGAAAAAATTATTTTTTTTGCTTTTTCCAGCAGATCCCGGTCGGCCGGATAGGTCAGCCGGCGCATGGCCTGCTCGTACGGAAGCAGCTTTACCGTGCGCACTTCTTCCGGCTGCGGGCGCAGCATGCCGCCCGTGATGTGCGCGGCAAACAGCACCACATCCTTCATCACGCCGCGCGCGGGTGAATAGCTTGTCACCTCGCGGTAGCCCGATACAATGTCGATCCGCGCGCCGGTTTCTTCGCGCACTTCGCGCATCGCCGTCTGCTCTTCGGTTTCGCCCGCTTCCACATGCCCTTTCGGGAATGCCCAGTGCCCGCCGTACCGGTGGCGGATCACCAAAATCAGCGGCTGCCCGTTTTCATACAGATAGCAGATCGCTCCGCAGGATTTTTCTTGTTTCATCATGATGGCCTCGATTTAAATAATTTTTGTTTCCTGCGCCTGCGGGAATTGTCTTTTTCTCTGTGCTTTGGTATACTGTTAGATGAATCATTTCTGCGCGCGCAGTGCGCGCTACATCTTTATTGGAGGTTTTTCACTTTGACTGTTCTTGACATAATCCTTCTGATCGTCATTATTGCGATCACCTTCGGCGTGTACTATTTCTTCATCCGCCAGCGCGATGAAAGCGAAACCGCTTCGCGCAAGGCCAAAAATCTTTCCGATTCCAAAAAATCGGCAAAGGCCCTCGGTGCAGCACGCCGCTTTGCCGCTTTGCACCAGTATCAGGTGATCGCCCCGGCACAGCTTGCCAAGGACGGCAAATTTGCGGATCTTGATTTCATCATCGTGGGCTGGTTCGGCCTTCTGTGCGTCAAATGCATCGGTCTGGGCGGGCACATCTACGGCAGCACCGGCGACGACATGTGGCTGCAGGTCGACGGCGAAAAACGCATTTCGTTCAAAAACCCGCTTAAGGAAGCCGAAGCCGATACCCGCCTTGTGCGCGATACGCTGCTTTCTGCGGGCATGCACGGCATTTCCGTCGAAACCGTGTGCGTCTTTACCAACAAAAGCGCAAACCTTGCCATTCCGCGTTCCAGCGGCCATTTCACGCTCAAGGAATTCAAATCGCTGCTTTCCAAAACAAAGTACGAACAGGATAAGGGCATCGATGTTGCCAAAACAGCAGACGCCGTCAAGAAGTGGCTCTGCCAAAAATAACGCTCGTTTTTATTATAACAAACTCTGCCGGATTTGGAAAGTGGTTTGAGTTTTTACAAATTGTTCACAGGCGTGTAACAATACCGGTACATTTCTTTCCTATAATGAGAATCACAGGAAACGGAAGCCGCAATCCGGATTCCTGTACATGATTCCTCCTCACACCAAGAGAGATACCCCGAACAAGCCCCCGAATTCACCACTCGGGGGCTTTCCCTTTGCCCCGGATCCCGCGTGCCGCACGGCATGCGGGATTTTTTGTTCTTTTCGGCACGCAAAGGCGCATATGCTTTTGCGAGGTGATGTTTCCATGAAAAAACGCCGCAGAAAAAACCCCGTGCCTGCGGTGCTGGCCGCCGCCCTGACGTGCACGGCGTTCGGCTGCACGGCCTTTCTTGAGCCGCCTGTTTCACTGGCGCAGACCGCCGCGTTCTGCGGCAGCTTTCTCTGCGCGCCGAAAGCCGCTGCCGCCGCCGCGCAGCAGGTTCTGGATGATGCGATCGGACAGGCTGCCGCACAAAACGCCGTGCCGGTGATGAACCCCATGCCCGCTGCGCCGCCCAGCGCCGAAGCGCCGCAGACAGCACCCGCCGCCGATGCAAAAGCCGATTTTTCCCGCCTGCCCGAACCCGCCGCGCAGAGCGGCGGCGCCCCCTGTGCCGCGCCCGCCTTTGCCCCGCTGCCTTCGGCAAAGCCCGCGCCGATCCGCACCGAGGCGGTCCCCGATGGCATGGCGCCGCTGACCCAGCGCTTTTTCGGCCTTGGCAGCGGTGCAGGCTATGTGCCCAGCGGCGCGTCCGTCGTGCGCAACTGCACCGAAATGCCCGACAGCGAGGTTGCCGCCGAAATGATGCAGCCGCTGCCGTTTTCCATTGTGCCGGGTTCCCCCGAACCGCAGGTGCTGATCGTGCACACGCACACGACCGAATGTTATGAGGACACCGAGCGCTGCTGGTGCGACCCGGATTTTTCTGCCCGCACGACCGATCTTTCCAAAAACGTCGCCGCCGTCGGGGACGCCCTGTGCGCCCAGCTGAACGACGCGGGCATCACGGCGCTGCACGACACCACGCTGCACGATTACCCCAGCTACAACGGCAGCTATGCCAAAAGCCATGCGACGGTGACAAGCTATCTGGAGCGGTATCCCAGCATCAAGGTGGTGCTGGACGTCCACCGCGATGCGATCGGCTCGCAGGACGGCGCGCGCACCAAGCCCGCCGTGGAGCTGGACGGCAGAAAGTGCGCACAGGTCATGCTCATCTGCGGGGCCGACAACGGCGGCAATCTGCCGAACTGCAAGCAGAACCTGCGCTTTGCCTCCCGCTTTCAGGATCAAATGGAACGCATGTTCCCCGGCCTTGCCCGTCCGGTGCTGTTCGATTACCGCTATTATAATCAGGATCTTTCCACGGGCAGCCTGCTGCTGGAGGTGGGCGGACATGCCAACACGCTGGAAGAGGCCGTCTATGCCGGACAGCTTGCGGGCAGGGCGCTTGCCGCGCTGCTGCTTGCGCCGTAAGCGCACCGGCATTTGCTGCGCCCGTGTTTTCCATACCCGTGCCGACGAACCGAAAAATCCCCCGGCATCCCGCGCTGCGGGATACCGGGGGATCGTTTTATTCCATTGCTTTTCCGAAGAACTGCACCGCAGCGCCGATCTTTTTCATCAGTTCATCGAACTGCGCGGGCGTCAGGCTCTGCGCGCCGTCGCTTTTCGCATGCGGCGGATCGTTGTGCACCTCGATCATCAGCCCGTCCGCGCCCGCGGCGATCGCCGCCATGGCAAGCGGTTCCACCATCCACGAAAGCCCTGCCGCATGGCTGGGGTCAACGATGACCGGCAGATGCGTTTTGCTTTTCAGCATCGGCACGGCGGAAATATCCAGTGTATTGCGGGTGCTCGGCTCAAACGTGCGGATGCCGCGCTCGCACAGTACGACGTTTTCGTTCCCGCCGGCCAGGATGTATTCCGCGCTCATCAGAAATTCTTCCAGTGTATTCGCCAGCCCGCGCTTGAGCAGCACCGGCGTTTTCTGCCGGCCGAGCGCCTTGAGCAGCTCGAAATTCTGCATATTGCGCGCGCCCACCTGGATCATATCCACGCCCGCAAACAACGGGATGTGCGCGGGATTCATGATCTCCGTCACAACGGGCAGACCTGTTTTTTCGCGCGCGCGGCACAAAAGCTCCAGCCCTTCGGCACGCATGCCCTGAAACGCATACGGGCTTGTGCGCGGCTTGAACGCGCCGCCGCGCAGAAACGCCGCGCCGCTTTTGCCCACGCTTTCGGCAATGCCGGTGATCTGGGCTTCGCTTTCCACGCTGCACGGCCCCGCCATAACGGCAAAATGCCCGCCGCCGATCTTCCGCCCGCCCGCGCATACCACGGTATCGTTCGGGCAGAATTTGCGGTTGACCTTTTTGTACGGCTCGCTGATGCGCTTGACGTCCTCGACACAATCATGCGCACGGATCAGATCCGGGTCCAGCCCGGAGGTATCGCCGATCAGGCCGATCCAGTTCGCACGGCGGCCTTCGATTTTATGGATCTCCAGCCCCTGTGCTTCAAATTCAGAGCACAGGCGGCGGATCTTTTCCGGCTGCGCACTGTTTTTGAAAATAACGATCATCGCCTGTCCTCCCTTGTATCTGCGGCGGCAGGGCCGCCGGATTCATATGCAGTATATGCGGTTCGGGTCGATTTGTCAAGCAAGCCGCCGCTCCTGCAAAGCCGGTATATAATGTATAATAACACGGCACTGTAAGACACTGCTCCGCCCCGCCGTCCCCCGCGCCCGCAAAGCCCGGCGTTTCGTCTGTCGGAACAGCGCTTTGCAGCGGCTTGACCGCCCTTCTTTTTTCCGCCAAAAATGTCAGATTGCGCCCTGCGGTTCTTGTCGTTTCCGCTGAATTTTTATTCGTCCCCGCAAAAGCATTGCATTTGCCGTCGTTTCATAGTACGATTGTATTGTACTTTTTTCTTTTTTCATTTTTATATCAGGGAGGTATTTTGAATGCGAATCTGCACGGTTTCTTACAAGCAGGGCCGCAGTGCAACCGCGTTCGGTCTGCCTCCCCGCCCGATTGGTGTACCCATGGTGCGGTGTGTCCGTTTCGTCGTGCACCTGTCGGAAAGTGCATCCGTGTATCCCTCTTTCTGCGCCGAAGTGCATCCGTGTGAAGCTGCGTGGGATAAGTGTAATGTTGCCGCAATCTAAGGTCATGGTGTAACTGCACCATGACCTTTTTTCTTTGCCATTAAAAAAGGAGACTATGTATGGAAAACACAAAAAAAGTTGCAATCATCATGGGTTCTGACAGTGACTGGAAAACCGTCAAAGCCGCAGCCGTTCAGCTGAAAAGCTGGGACATCCCGTTTGAAGTGCATGTGATGAGCGCACACCGCACGCCGCAGGCTACGGCGCAGTTCACAAAGCACGCCGAAGAAAACGGCTTTGCCGTGATCATCGCAGCAGCGGGCATGGCGGCACACCTTGCCGGCTGTATTGCAGCCAACACCACCCTGCCGGTCATCGGCATCCCCGTCAAGGGCGGCGCCATGGATGGCCTGGACGCACTGCTTGCCACCGTGCAGATGCCCAGCGGCATCCCCGTTGCAACGGTCGCACTGGGCGGCGCAAAAAACGCCGCTGTGCTTGCCGCGCAGATGCTGGCTCTTTCCGATACGCGCATTGCGGCGCTTTTGAAGGAAGACCGTGTTAAAATGGCACAGACGATTGCGGAAAAGGACGCTGCCCTGCAGGCCGAAATCGCCGCACTGTAAGCTGTTTTTTGTATCATTTTATCAATTTATTGCGTAAAGCAAACCGATTAAAGGGAGTGTAGCGGATGATCCACGATTATTTAGATGACAAACTGCACGATGAATGCGGCGTTTTCGGCGTATACCGCCGTGACGATGAATTGGACGTTGTAAGCACCGCCTATTACGGCCTGTATGCCCTGCAGCACCGCGGACAGGAAAGCTGCGGCATTGCCGTGAACAACGACGGCGTTTTCTATAAGCGCCGCGAGCTTGGGCTTGTAAACGAAGTGTTCACGAAAGAAGTTCTGGAAGCGATGCCCCGCGGCTATATGTCGATCGGGCACTGCCGGTACGGTTCTTCCGGAAAGCCGGTGCGCGCCGATTCCCAGCCGTTCGTCATCCGTCACATCAAGGGACCCATGGCGATCGCGCACAACGGCAGCCTGACGAACGCCGCCGAGCTGCGCGCGGAATCCGAGCTTGCGGGCGGCATCTTCCATTCGACATCTGACGCCGAGGTCATCGCCTATGCGATCACCAAAGAACGCCTGACCGCCGACAGCATCGAAGAAGCGGTAGACCGCGCCATGGACCGCCTTGCCGGCGCTTATTCGCTTGTCATCATGAGCCCGCGCAAGCTGATCGCCGTGCGCGACCCCATGGGCTTCCGCCCGCTTTGCATCGGTCATCTGGGCAACAGCGACATCATCGCAAGCGAAAGCTGCGCGATCACCGCTGCGGGCGGCGAATTTGTGCGCGACGTGGAACCGGGCGAAATCGTCATCTTTGACGAAAACGGCTGCCGTTCGATCCGCACGCACTGCGGCAAAAAGGCAAGCCTGTGCGTCTTTGAATATGTGTACATCGCACGTCCGGATTCCGTTGTGGACGGCGCATCCGTGCACCGTGCACGCCGCCGCGCGGGCGCAATGCTTGCACTGGAACACCCCGTTCAGGCCGACGTCGTGGTCGGCGTGCCGGATTCCGGCCTGGATGCGGCACTGGGCTATTCCCAGCAGAGCGGCATCCCCTACGGCATCGGGTTTTTGAAGAACAAATACATCGGCCGCACGTTCATCCAGCCCAACCAGAAGCTGCGTGAAAACACCGTGCACATCAAGCTGAACCCCATTGCCGATACGGTAAGCGGCAAGCGCGTCGTACTGGTGGACGATTCCATTGTGCGCGGCACCACCTCCCGCCAGATCGTGCAGATGCTGCGCGAAGCGGGCGCAACGGAAGTGCATCTGCTTTCCTCTGCACCGGAATTTCTGTATCCGTGCTATTTCGGCGTGGATATCGCCAGCCGCGACAGCCTGATCGCCGCAAATCATTCACTGGAGGAAATGCGCGAGATCCTCGGCGTGGACAGCCTTGGCTTTTTGAGTGTGGACGGCGCAAAGAAGATCCCCGAAGGCTGCAATCTGGATGTGTGCACGGCATGCTTCACGGGCGAATACCCCGTTGCGCCGCCCCAATGCCCGAAGAACAGCAAATTCGATCAGACCCTTTCCAAAAATACAAACGATTGATTTCATCTTGAGAGGAGAACCATTATGAAAAGCTTTTCCGAAAGTTACAAAGAGGCGGGCGTCGATATCACCGCCGGCTACCGCAGCGTTGAACTGATGAAAAAGTATGTCGCCCGCACGATGACCCCCGGCGCGATCGGCGGTCTGGGCGGCTTCGGCGGCCTGTTTGAACTGGACCTCACCGGCATCGAACACCCTGTGCTTGTTTCCGGCACGGACGGCGTCGGCACAAAGCTGAAGCTGGCGTTCCTCATGGATAAGCACGACACCATCGGCATCGACTGCGTTGCCATGTGCGTCAACGATATCATCACCTGCGGCGCAAAGCCCGTGCAGTTCCTTGATTATATCGCATGCGGCAAAAACTTCCCCGAAAAGATCGCTTCGATCGTTTCCGGCGTGGCCGAAGGCTGCGTGCAGTCCGGCTGCGCACTCGTCGGCGGCGAAACCGCCGAAATGCCGGGCTTCTACCCCGAAAACGAATACGACATCGCCGGCTTTGCCGTGGGCGTTGTCGATAAGAGCAAGATCATCGACTGCAACACCATGCAGCCGGGTGACGCCGTCATCGCGCTTGCTTCCAGCGGCGTGCATTCCAACGGCTTCTCGCTCGTGCGCAAGGTGTTCAACGTCGGCTATACCGATATCTGGCGTCAGTTTGACGAGCTGAGCGGCTCTCTGGGCGAAACCCTGCTGACCCCGACCAAGATCTATGTCAAGCCCATGCTCGAACTGATGAAGCACGTCAGCGTGCGCGCTGTCAGCCACATCACCGGCGGCGGCTTCTATGAAAACATCCCCCGCTGCCTTGCCGACGGCATGGTTGCAAAGATCGAAACCTCCAAGATCCACATGCTGCCGATCTTCCCGCTTTTGCAGAAAATCGGCAAGATCTCCGACCACGATATGTTCAACACCTTCAACATGAGCGTCGGCATGATCGCCGTCGTGCCCGCCGAACAGGCCGATGAAGCCGTGCGCATCCTGAAAGCGCAGGGCGAGGACGCCTATGTCCTGGGCGAGATCGTCAAGGGCGAAGAGAAGGGCGTGGAATTATGCTGAAAACCGCTGTGCTCGTATCGGGCGGCGGAACGAACCTTCAGGCGATCCTCGATGCGGCGGCGGCCGGTACGCTGCCGCATACCGAGATCGCGCTGGTGCTTTCCTCCCGTCCGGGCGTTTTTGCGCTGGAACGTGCGGAAAAAGCCGGCGTACCCGCAGCCGTTGTCGCGCGCAAAAGCTATGCTTCGCCCGAAGAATACGACGAAGCGCTGCTTGCCTGCCTGAAGGAACATTCGATCGACGTCATCGTACTGGCGGGCTTTCTTTCCATTTTGGGTCCGCGCGTGATCGACGCCTACCGCGACCGCATCATCAACGTGCACCCCAGCCTTATCCCCAGCTTCTGCGGCAGCGGCTTTTACGGCCTGCGCGTGCATGAAGCCGCGCTTGCCAAGGGCGTAAAGGTGACGGGCGCAACCGTGCATCTTGTGAACGAGATCCCCGACGGCGGGCGCATCCTTTTGCAGAAGGCCGTGGACGTTTTGCCGGGCGACACACCCGAAACCCTGCAAAAGCGCGTTATGGAACAGGCTGAATGGAAGCTTCTGCCCGAAGCACTGCGTCAGCTTACAAAAGAACTGGACGGCGAAAACGCCGCAGAATAAGGAGAACGCTATGGAACTTTCCGCACATCTTTCCGCCAGCACCTACCCCGGCCGCGGCATCATTCTGGGCCGTTCGGACGACGGCAGCAAGGCGGTCATCGCGTATTTCATCATGGGCCGCAGCGCCAACAGCCGCAACCGCGTATTTACGGAAAAGGACGGCGGCATCATCACCGAAGCGGCCGACCCTTCCAAGCTGGAAGACCCTTCCCTCATCATCTATGCGCCGGTGCGTGTTCTGGGCAGTGAAACGATCGTCACGAACGGCGACCAGACCGATACGGTCTATGATTTCCGCAAGGCAGGACGCAGCTTTGCCGACGCTTTGCGCACACGCACCTTCGAGCCGGACTGCCCGAACTACACCCCGCGCATTTCCGGGCTTGTCCGCGTGGAAAACGGCAGCATGTCCTACAAGCTTTCGATCCTGAAATCGAACGAGGGCAATCCCGATTCCGCCGAGCGCTTCTTCTTTGAATATGACGAGCCGGCCGCCGGTGAGGGACGCTTCATCCACACCTACCGCTGCGACGGCGATCCGATCCCGAGCTTTGCGGGCGAGCCCGAGCGCGTGGCGCTTTCGGGCGATATCGACGCCTTCACCGAAACCGTCTGGTCGAATCTGGACGCAGACAACAAGGTTTCGCTGTTCGTGCGCTATATCGATCTTGCAAGCGGCAAAACGCAGGACCGCATCGTCAATAAAAACGCAAAAATCTGACAGCCGCTTTGCGCGGCAACGCAGGAGGATATAAGATGAAAGAACTGGAACTGAAATACGGCTGCAACCCGAACCAGAAGCCCGCACGCATCTTCATGCAGGAGGGCGAGCTTCCCGTCACGGTGCTCAACGGCCGTCCGGGATATATCAACTTTCTGGATGCGCTCAACGCATGGCAGCTTGTCAAAGAGCTGAAAGAGGCCACCGGCCTGTGCGCTGCGGCATCGTTCAAGCATGTAAGCCCCGCAGGCGCGGCGCTTGGCCTGCCGCTGGACGACACCCTGAAAAAGATGTACTTTGTCGAAAATCTGGGCGAGCTTTCCCCGCTTGCCTGCGCCTATGCCCGCGCACGCGGCGCAGACCGCATGTCGAGCTTCGGCGACTGGATTGCCCTTTCCGATATCTGCGATGAATCCACCGCACGCGTCATCAAGCCCGAGGTTTCCGACGGCGTGATCGCACCGGGCTACACCGACGAAGCGCTTGCCATTCTGAAAGCAAAGCGCAAGGGCAGCTACAATATCGTGGCGATCGACCCCGAATACCGCCCCGCACCCGTGGAGCACAAGGATGTGTTCGGCGTCACGTTTGAACAGGGCCGCAATGAGCTGCGCTTCGGCGAGGACACCTTCGCCAATATCGTGACGGAAAACAAGGCGCTTTCCGAAGAGCAGAAGCGCGACCTCATCCTGTGCATGATCGCGCTGAAATACACGCAGTCGAACTCGGTGTGCTATGCGCAGGGCGGCCAGCTGATCGGCGTGGGCGCAGGCCAGCAGAGCCGCATCCACTGCACCCGTCTTGCCGGCAACAAGGCCGATATCTGGCAGCTGCGCCACCACCCGAAGGTGCTGGGCCTGCCGTTCCGTTCCGACGTTGCCCGCCCGAACCGCGACAACGCGATCGACGTTTATATTTCCGATGAATATGAGGATGTCATCGGTGAGGACGTCTGGGCAGACACCTTCACCGAGCGCCCCGAACCCCTGACGCGCGAAGAAAAGAAAGAATGGCTTTCGCATGTTTCCGGCGTGTGCCTTGGCAGTGACGCCTTCTTCCCGTTCGGCGATAACATCGAACGTGCCCGCCGTTCCGGCGTAAGCGCGATCGTGGAGCCGGGCGGCTCGATCCGCGACGATCAGGTCATCGAAACCTGCAACAAGTACAATATCACCATGGCGTTCAACGGCGTGCGCCTGTTCCACCACTGATCGGGGGACTGCGGAAATGACCGCTCGTAATCCCCGTATCCGGAAGGCGGCACCCGCTGCGCTTGCGGCGGTATCCGCAGCCGTATTCTGCGGCTGCACTGCCGCCGCGGGCGGCTCTTTATGGGGGCTTTTTCTCACGGCCGCCTATCTGGCGGCGGGCGTTCTGCTGCCCGGCTGTGCGCTTGCACGGTGGGCAAGGCTGCAGGATTTCGGCCTGTTTTATTCCGGCAGCATCGTCTTCGGCACGGCAGTCTTTGCCGTGCTGACGGCGGTTTCTTCGGCTGCGGGCACGCCCGTCCTGCTGTGGCTTATGCCGGTATCCGGCCTTGCCGCGGCGTTTTTCTCATTCAAAAAGCACGGTGCGCGCCCTGCAAAAGCAGCCGGCGCGCCGCGCTTTACCGCCGCCGCCGTGACGCTGCCGCTTTTCGCCGTGCTTGCGGCGTTTTTGTGCGTGCTCGCGCGCACCAAGCCCGCCGCGGGCGCACCCGTTCTGCCCGACCACGATTTTTTGTGGAACATGGGCAACCTCAACAGCTTTCTGCAAGGCTTTCCGCCTGCCGATCTGCGCTTTGCAGGGCAGACGCTCACCTATCACTGGCTGACGGAGCTTTTGGGCGCGGGGCTGTGCATGGCAATGCCTGTCGCCCCGTGGGACGTGCTTGCCATGTTCCTGCCGCTTGCCATGGCGTCGGGGCTTGTCATCGCCCTGTGCGAGCTTGCAGCCCTGTGGTTTGACGGCAATGCAAAGCAGACGACCGCTTTGTTCGTGCTGCTTTTCCTTTGCGGGGAAGCCGCCCTGTGGAAGGTGTTCGACGGCGGACGCACGCTGTTCTGGAACACGTTTTTCCGCCACATGCTCACGAACATCAACGGTGTGGGCACCTGCACGCTGTTCCTTGCGGCGCTGACGTCCGGTGCGTTCTGCCTCCAGCGCGGCGCAAAGGGCTTCGGCGTGCCGGTGTTCACCTTTGTTTCGTTTGTGCTGCTGGCGCTTTCCAAGGGGCCGGTTGCCGCCGTTGTGCTCATCGCCTTCATCTGCGCCGCCGTGCTCCGGCTGATTTTCGTCCTTTGCACCCGCGCCGGAAGCGATGCGCGCCGCAGCGCCCTTTGCACCCTTGCCGCCGCCGCTGTCATGGGCGCGGCGTTCCTTGTCATCTACCGGCTGCTGTTTTCGGCGGGCGCCGGTTCCAGCGTGCATTTTTCTTTGCACGCGACGCTGGAAAAATCGTGGTTCGGCAATATCCTTGCCGCACTGCACATCAAAAGCCCGCTTTTGTGGACGTTCAGCGCGCCGCTGTTCTGGCTCTGCCAGACGGTGCTGTTCGCCCCCGCCGCCGCGCCGCTTGCCTTGTGCGGGCTTTTGCGCGATGCGTGCCGCCTGCCGAAGCTTTCCTTCGCAAAGCTGTTTGCCGCCGCCTGCACTGCCGGTGGCTTTCTTGCGTTTTATCTGTTTGACCATGAATCCATGAGTCAGATCTATTTCGCGTTCGCGGGCTTTTTCTTTTTGTGCCTGCTGGCCGCCGGATACCTGCCCGCGTTCGTGCGGCGCGTTTCCGGCCTTAAAAAGCCGCTGCGCGCCGCAGTGTCCGCCTGCTTTGGGCTTCTGGCCGCCGTGGGGCTGGCCTCGGCCGTTTTTTCGGACGTTTATTTTGCACGGCAGGCCGTGCACCGTCCGGCCGAAAACGGCAGAACGCTTGCGCTGACCGCCGCACAGGCCGAAACCGCCGAACAGCTTTCCGCGCTCGGCCCGGATACGCTTTTCATCACCAACCGCATCCACACCGGGCGGCATCTGGAAGGGCTTTCCAACGTGTACACCGGCCTTTCGGGGCGTCAGTGCTATATGGAAAGCTTCAAGTATGCCGTATCGAATATGGGCGTTGCGCGCGAAGAAGTGCAGCGCCGCCTGGATGCACTGCACGCCGTGTTCGGCGCACAGACCCCGCAGCAGGCGCATGATGCGCTGCCCGAGGGTGTGACGTGCATTTTGTACGACCGCGCCGCCGCCGATGCCGGCTGGGATATCCTGGAGGGCACGGCGCCGTGCGAATGGATCGGGGACGCCGAACGGCCCGGCGCAGACGGACAGCCGCTTTTTAAAAAATGTTTTGAAACCGAAGATACCGTACTCTATCTTGTATTGTAAACGGAGGGATCTTATGAAAATTCTTGTCGTAGGCTCTGGCGGACGGGAACACGCCATTATCCGCAAGCTGAAAGAAAACCCCGCTGCATCCGAAATTTACGCAGCACCCGGCAACGGCGGCATCGCAAGCGACGCCGTGTGCGTGCCCATTGCCGCAACCGACGTTGCCGGCGTTGTTGATTTCGCCGTGCGCGAAGGCATCGAATACGTCGTTGTCGCGCCGGACGATCCCCTTGTTCTGGGCATGGTGGACGCCCTGCGCGAAAAGGGCATCCCGTCATTCGGGCCCGACCGCGCCGCCGCCATTATCGAAGGCAGCAAGGTGTTCAGCAAGGATCTGATGAAAAAATACGGCATCCCGACCGCCGGCTATGAGACGTTCTCCGACGCCGCAGCCGCATCGGAATACATCCGCAGCAACAAAAAATACCCGGTCGTCGTCAAGGCGGACGGCCTTGCACTGGGCAAGGGCGTATTGATCTGCGAGGACGAGGCCGCAGCGCTGGACGCGGTGCACAGCATCATGGAGGATAAAAAGTTCGGCGAATCCGGCAGCCATATCGTCATCGAAGAATTTCTGACAGGCCCCGAGGTTTCGGTGCTGAGCTTCACCGACGGCAAGACCGTCGTGCCCATGGTGTCGAGCATGGATCACAAGCGCGCACTCGATCACGACGAAGGGCTGAACACCGGCGGCATGGGCACCATTGCCCCGAACCCGTACTACACCGAAGCCGTCGCCGCCGAATGTATGGAAAAGATTTTCCTGCCCACCATAAACGCCATGAACGCCGAAGGCCGCACCTTCAAGGGCTGCCTGTACTTCGGGCTGATGCTCACACCCGACGGCCCGAAGGTCATCGAATACAACTGCCGCTTCGGCGACCCCGAAACGCAGGTCGTGCTGCCGCTGCTGGAAAGCGACCTGCTCACCGTGATGCAGGCCGTCACGAACGGCACGCTGAGCGAAACGCCCGTGCGCTTTTCCGCAGACAGTGCGGCATGCGTCGTGATCGCATCCGGCGGATACCCGCTTTCCTATGAAAAGGGCAAGCCCGTCAGCGGCCTTGAAAACGGCCAGATCCCGGGCTGCGACGCCACGGTGTACCACGCGGGCACGGCGCTGCGCGACGGCACGCTCGTCACAAACGGCGGGCGCGTGTTCGGCGTAACGGCAGTGCGCGGCGACCTTGCATCCGCACTCAAGGCCGCATATGACGCCGCAGGCCGCATTGATTTTGAAAACAAACACATGCGCACCGATATCGGTCAGCGCGCACTGCAGGCACTTTGATTTTAGGAGGAACTGGAAAAATGGTCTATCGTCTCTATGTTGAAAAGCGCCCGGAATATGCCGTTGAGGCAAAGGGCATCCTTGCCGAGATCCGCGATCTGCTCTGCATCAAAAGCGTAACGGGCCTGCGCCTTTTGAACCGCTATGACGTGGAGGGCATCTCCGAAGAGCTGTTCTGCCGCTGCCGCGGCACGGTGTTCAGCGAGCCGCAGCTCGATGACGTTTACACCGCGATCCCCGAAGGCGCAGACGCCGTGTTCGCCACGGAATTCCTGCCCGGTCAGTTCGATCAGCGCGCCGCTTCCGCCGCCGAATGCATTCAGCTTCTGGGCGAATGCGAGCGTCCGGACGTGCTTTCCGCACGCGTGTTCCTTCTGTACGGCAATCCCAGCGCCGAGGAACTGGCAGAGATCAAAAAGTATGTCATCAACCCGGTGGAAGCACGCGAAGCGCCCCTTGACGAGCGCACCACGCTGAAAGCCGAATACGCCGTTCCCACGGAGGTTGCAACGCTTGACGGCTTCACCAAGCTGGACGAAAAGGGTCTTGCCGATTTCATCGCGCACTACGGCCTTGCCATGGATGCGGGCGATATCGCGTTCTGCCAGGAATACTTCAAATCCGAACACCGCGACCCCACGATCACCGAGATCCGCATGATCGACACCTACTGGAGCGACCACTGCCGCCACACCACGTTCGGCACCATTCTGGACGATGTTGCCATTGAGGACGAAACCGTCCGCGCCGCGTGGGAACGCTATCTTGCCCTGCGCAGCGATGTGCACGCGGGCAAAAACAAGCCCGTCTGCCTTATGGATATGGGCACGATCGGCGGCAAATACCTCAAGAAAAAGGGCATCCTGAAAAACATGGATGAATCCGACGAGATCAACGCGTGCAGCGTGCGCATCACCGTCGACAACAATGGCAAGGACGAGCCGTGGCTGCTTTTGTTCAAAAACGAAACCCATAACCACCCCACCGAGATCGAACCCTTCGGCGGCGCAGCCACCTGCATCGGCGGCGCGATCCGCGATCCGCTTGCAAACCGCGGCTATGTCTATCAGGCCATGCGCGTCACCGGCGCGGGCGATCCGCTTGTGCCCGTAAAGGACACCATGCCCGGCAAGCTGCCCCAGCGCAAGCTTGTCACCACCGCCGCAGCGGGCTATTCCAGCTACGGCAACCAGATCGGCCTTGCAACCGGCATGGTCGATGAACTGTACCACCCCGGCTACATGGCAAAGCGCATGGAGATCGGCACGGTTGTGGGCGCGGTTCCCGAAGAGAACGTGCGCCGCGAAGTGCCCGAACCCGGCGACGTCGTCATCCTGCTGGGCGGCCGCACCGGCCGCGACGGCTGCGGCGGCGCAACCGGCTCTTCCAAGGCGCACAAGCTGGAAAGCCTTGAAACCTGCGGCGCAGAAGTGCAGAAGGGCAACGCCCCCGTGGAACGCAAGCTGCAGCGCCTGTTCCGCACGAAGCAAGCAACGCTGATGATCAAGCGCTGCAACGACTTCGGCGCAGGCGGCGTTTCTGTCGCGATCGGCGAGCTTGCCGACGGCCTTTCCATCGACCTGAACGCCGTGCCGAAGAAATACGAGGGCCTTGACGGCACCGAGCTTGCCATCAGCGAAAGCCAGGAGCGTATGGCCGTCGTCGTCGCAAGCGAAAATGCCCAGGACTTCATCGCCCTTGCCAACAAAGAAAATCTGGAAGCGACCGTGGTGGCACACGTCACCGAAGAACCGCGCCTTGTCATGCACTGGAACGGCAAGGTCATCTGCGATATCAACCGCAGCTTCCTCAATTCCAACGGTGCGGAAAAGCACATGAACGTGCGCGTGCCCGCACACACCGTCGCCGCGCATCCGGTTCCCTCCGGCTCGCTGGAAGCAGGCCTCACCGCCATGATGAGCGATCTGAACCTGTGCAGCAAAAAGGGTCTTTCCGAACGCTTCGATTCCACGATCGGCGCGGGCACGGTGCTGATGCCCTTCGGCGGCAGAACCCAGCTGACGCCGGTGCAGGTCATGGCGGCAAAGCTGCCCGTGCCGCACGGCGAAACCAAGACATGCTCCGGCATGGCATGGGGCTATAACCCGTTCATTGCCGAACAGAGCGAATATCACAGCGCATACCTTGCGGTTGCCGAAAGCGTTTCCAAGCTGGTTGCCGCAGGCTTCAGCGCCGAAAAGGCATATCTGACGTTCCAGGAATACTTCGAGCGTCTGGGTGCAGACCCCGCACGCTGGGGCCGCCCCACCGCCGCACTGCTCGGCGCTTTGGACGCACAGGTGGATCTGGGCGTTGCCGCGATCGGCGGCAAGGACTCCATGTCCGGCTCGTTTGAAAACATCGACGTTCCCCCGACGCTTGTCAGCTTTGCCGTTGCGGCAGGCGATACCGATCTTGTCATCAGCCCCGAATTCAAAAAGGCCGGCAGCAGGATCGTATGGCTGCGCCCCGAAACGCGCGACGGCCTGCTGCCCTGCGCTGAAAGCCTGAAAGCCCTGTGGAAGCAGGTGGAAGCCCTGATCCGCGACAAAAAGGTCCTGGCGGCCTACACCCCGACGCTGGGCGGCGCTGCCGAAGCGCTGTTCAAAATGGGTCTTGGCAACCGTCTGGGCGTGCAGTTTGCAGAGGGCTTCGACAAAGCCTCCCTGTATGAATACGCCTACGGCAGCTACATCCTGGAGCTTAGCGAGGATCTTGACATCGGCACCGTCATCGGCACCACCACGGCGGAATACCGCTGGGTGCTCGGCGGCGAAACGGCCGACCTTGCCCGCGTGCAGGAAGCATATGAAGCAAAGCTTGAACCGGTCATGCCCTACCGCAGCGCCGCTGACAGCGACAAAAACGCCGAGGTCCCGGTGCTTTCCTACAACGCCGAAACCCGCGCCGCACCGCACATCGGCACCGCAAAGCCGCGCGTGCTGATCCCGGTATTCCCCGGCACGAACTGCGAATACGATTCCGCCCGCGCCATGGAGCGCGCCGGTGCCGTGCCCGAGGTATTCGTCATCAACAACCTTACTCCGGCGCACGTCACCGAAAGCGTGGCCGCGGTGCGCCGCCTGATCGAAAACAGCCAGATGATCTTCCTGCCGGGCGGCTTCTCCGGCGGCGACGAACCGGAAGGCAGCGCCAAGTTCATCACGGCGTTCTTCCGCAATCCGGCTATTACCGAAGCCGTGCGCGATCTGCTCGGCCGCCGCGACGGCCTGATGCTCGGCGTGTGCAACGGCTTCCAGGCGCTGATCAAGCTGGGTCTTGTTCCGTTCGGCGATATCGTCGAAACCGACAGCAGCTGCCCGACGCTGACGTTCAACACGATCGGCCGTCATCAGAGCATGCTCGTCAACACCCGCATCGCATCGAACAAATCCCCGTGGCTGCAGTACACAAAGCCGGGCGATATCCACACCGTTGCGATCAGCCACGGCGAAGGCCGCTTTGTCGCAAACGAAGAAACGCTGCGCCGCCTGATCGAAAACGGACAGGTCGCAACGCAGTATGTCGACCTTGCCGGCAAGCCCACCATGGATGTGCGCTATAACCCGAACGGCAGCTATCTTGCCATTGAAAGCATCACCAGCCCCGACGGGCGCGTGCTTGGCAAAATGGGCCATTCCGAACGCAGCGGCGACAACCTTTACAAGAACATCGAAGGCAACAAGTACCAGAAGCTCTTTGAAGGCGGCGTCGATTACTTTACAAAATAATCCAAACGGATTTTTAACCCCCCGCATGTTCCGCAAAGGGCGGCTGTGCAGATGCACAGCCGCCCTTTTTTCTGCCTGCGGATTCAACCACAAGTTGCATTTTATTTTGCCGGAAACGGTTTTTTCCGCTCGCGGAATATGCTACACTGAATGTACGGGACGCACACGCGTCCGAATCCAAAGAAAGAGGTGGTTTGTATATGACAGCGATTCGTGTACGGAGGGCCCGCGCAATTTGACCCTCCAAAATCAAAACGGAGGATTCAAACAAAATGGATTCATTGCAAAAAAACACGCAGTATAACACCGGCTGTGCCGAAGCCTTATGCGGCACATGCCCGAACACCGCACACAGCGGCGCCGAAGCCGCCTGTTTTGCGGATGCCTTTATTTCCGATTTTACCGACCCCTTGTTCCGCAAAGCGTTCCGGCAGTATTTTGCGGAGCTTTGCATCACGGTGGAAAACTGGGACGAAATTTTCCGGGAAATGAACGACGGCAAAACCTTTGCCTTTGTGCGCACCGATGCGGCAGACGGTGGGATCATCGGCTTTCTTCTCTTTTCGCCCATTTCCTTTTCCAGCTGGTTTTTCGAGCAGACCTGCGGCTTCATCCGCGAATTCTGGGTTGCCGAAGCCCGGCGCGGGGGCGGCCACGGCACGGCGCTGCTGCACCTTGCGGAACAGTATTTTACCGCACAGGGGTGGTCTGTCAGCATCCTGACGACCGACACCGCAGCGGAATTTTACCGCAAAAACGGCTATGCGCTCCTGCCGGACTGCCGCGCCAAAAACGAAGAAGAGGTCTTTGCCAGACGCCTTGATGCAAACGGCGCAAAGCGCCACTGCGTCGTGGTGCGCTGATGTTCAAAACGGCAAGACCGGGATCGAACCCCGTAAAAAAAGCAGCACCCTGCACGGTGCTGCTTTTTCTGTATTTCGGGATGCCTGCACCGCACGCAGAACCGGACGCACTCCGCATCACGGCACCGAATTTTTTCACGCGCGCGGGCCGCCCCCTGTATTTTTTCAAATTTCAAAAAAACCACTTGACATTTGGCAGACACAGGACTATGATAGGGTGCAACACAAAGCGATCCGCTTTGTGAAAAAATCAAATACAACATTGTCGGCAATAGAGGCGCGGGTGTTATCAGTACCTGTCAGGAGGCTGCGGAAGCCTATGAATGACAGAGAAAGGGACAACCGCCGAAACCGGCAGCTCCGCAGGCTGTCGTTGTTGGGTTACAGTTGAACAAGCTGTAAACTCTCACCCTTTTTGGGTGGAGGAGCTATTGCTTCATGGACGCAATGCAGTTTTATGAAGCGGTGGACCTTACTGTCGGGTCCGCCGCTTTTTTGTTGTTTTTGAGTCCGTTGCCGACCAAAAAAGAAAGGATGTTTTCTTATGGTTTCGTTTCTCAACTGGTTGGTTGACGTACTCTGGGGTCTGCCCTTCATCATTTTGATGATCTGCACCGGGCTGTACTTCACGATCCGCAGCGGCTTTTTCCAGTTCCGCCACTTCGGCTACATCATGCGCCATACCGGCGGCCGTTTGTTCCAAAGTTCCGAAAGCAGCGGCAAGGGGATGCTTTCCCCCTTTGAGGCAATTTGCACCGCCGTCGGCGGCACGGTCGGCTTCGGCAATATTGCAGGCGTTGCCACCGCTGTCGCCGCAGGCGGCCCCGGCGCGGTTTTGTGGATGTGGCTCACCTCCTTTTTGGGCATGATCTTAAAGCAGGTGGAAGTGACCCTGGGCTGCTATTACCGCCGCACCAACGAAAAGGGCGAATTTTACGGCGGCCCCACTTACTACATGGAACAGGGCCTTGGAAAAGAAAAGCACTGGGGCAAGCTTTGGCTGATCCCCGCTATCATCTTCGGCATCGGCATTTTCTCCACCTTTTTTGTCACTTCGTCCAATCTGACGGCTTCGCAGGTCGTTGCAGGTGCTCTGCATCTGGACAGCATTTCCCTCTTCGGGTTTGAAATCAGCGGCGTTATCGTCATCGGCGCGCTGTTTTCCGTGCTGACGTTCATCATCACCAGCGGCGGCACCAAAAAGATCGCCCGCCTGTTCACGCGCCTTGTCCCCTTGATGAGCCTGCTGTATATCCTTATGGGCATCGCGATGATCATTGTAAACTTCGAGCGTGTTCCTGCCGCATTTGCTTCCATCTTCCGGGACGCCTTTACCGGAACGGCTGCACTGGGCGGTTTTGCAGGCTGCACGGTCAGCCAAATGGTTCGCGTCGGCATGTCCCGTTCCGTTTATTCCAACGAGGCCGGCTGGGGCACCAGCCCTATGATCCACGCATCCGCGCGCACCAGCCACCCCATAGAGCAGGGCTTGTGGGGTTCGTTTGAAGTCTTCTTCGACACCTTCATCGTCTGCACCATCACGGCGCTGAGCGTTATCCTGAGCGGCTGCTGGACGGACGGCACCGACGGCGGCACCCTGGCTTTAAGCTCATTCGCTTCCGGCTTCGGGCAGATCGGCAGCCTGCTGCTGGCCGTTGTTATGATCGTTTTTACCGTCACCACTGCCGGCGGCTGGTTTACTTACTATCTGGCGATCCTGGAGCACCTGTACAAGAAGGAAGGGTTCCTCAAAACGCTTGTGATGAAGATTTTCTATGCGATCCGTGTCCTGCCCGGCTTCCTGTGGACGATCTACCTTGTCTGCACCAATAATCAGGGCTTTATCTGGACAGTTGTGGATATCACCAGCGCCATTCCCACCTTTGTAAACGTAGCGGTCATCTTGCTGCTGAGCAATAAGTATTTTGAACTGCTCAAGGACTACAAGGCACGTTATATGGGACAGGGGCAGGCAGACCCCGGCACCAAAATTTTCTGCGAAGAGAACTGAAGGAGGGCATTTGGATGAAAACCATTTATTTTAACGGCAGTGTTTATACCGGCACCCTGCCTTTGGTGCAGGCCTTTGCGGTAGAAAACGGTGTGTTCACGTTTGCCGGCACCGATGCGCAGGCACATGCTTTGGCCGGTGCCGAAGATACGCTGGTGGATCTGCACGGCGGCTTTGTGTGTGCCGGTTTCAACGACAGCCATATGCATCTGCTGGGCTTCGGCAATGCTTTGCGCATGGCAAAGCTGAACGAGCACACCCAAAGCCTTGCCGATATGCTGGCCTATTTGCGGGAATTTGCCGCAAGCCGCACCCTTGCGCCCGAAAGCTGGATCGTGGGGCGCGGCTGGAATCAGGATTACTTTACCGATGCAAAACGCCTGCCCAGCCGCTGGGATCTGGATACGGTTTCCACCCGGTATCCCATTTGCATCACACGCGCCTGCGGCCACTGCCTTGTGGTCAACAGCCGCGCGCTGGAGCTTCTGGGCGTATATGCCGGCTGCGCCCAGCCGGACGGCGGCGTGATCGGCATGGAAAACGGCGAACCCGACGGACGCTTTTTTGATAACGCCATGGATCCGGTATACAAGGCGATCCCGGCGCCCACCCGTGCGGAGCTGAAAGAAATGCTGCGCACTGCCTGCGCCGCTTTGAACCGTTACGGCATTACCAGCTGCCAAACCGACGACTACTGCGTATTCCCCAAGGTGGACTGGCGCGACGTCAACGCAGCTTATGCCGAACTGGAAGCCGAAGGCGCTATGACAGTGCGCGTTTACCAGCAGGCCAACTTTACCGGCCTGCCGGAGCTTCAGGCCTTTGTAAACGAAGGCAACGTGACCGGCACACGGCGCGGACGTTACACCATTGGCCCCTTGAAAATGCTGGGCGACGGCGCACTGGGCGCACGCACCGCCTTTTTGAGCAGACCGTATGCGGACGACCCCGGCACGGCGGGCCTGCCGGTATTCAGCCAGGAAACACTGGACGAAATGATCGGCTATGCCAATGCGGCAGGCATGCAGGTCGCCGTGCACGCGATCGGGGACGGATGCCTGGACCGCGTATTGGCAGCTTACCGGAAGGCACTGGCGG
Source organism: Ruthenibacterium sp. (assembly GCA_020025235.1). Lineage (GTDB taxonomy): Bacteria > Bacillota > Clostridia > Oscillospirales > Ruminococcaceae > Ruthenibacterium. Next base: position 3,190 of record JAHHSL010000012.1, on the reverse strand, counting down.
CACACCCCCGCGCAGACCACCGCCACGGCATCGTCCACTGCCAGATCACACGTCCCGACCAGCTGGAAACCATGGAAAAGCTGCATTTACACATCTATGCCCAGAGTATTTTTCTGGATTATGACACCCACATCGTGCGCCGTCGTGTGGGCGACGAGCTGGCCGACACCAGTTATAACTGGAAAACCCTGATGGACAACGGCCTTTGGGTAAGCAACGGTTCAGACTGTCCGGTGGAGCTGCCCGACGTACTGGCCGGTATTCAGTGTGCCGTCACCCGTCAGCCGCTGGACGGCAGCGAGCCGCCCTATCTGCCCGGCCAGGCCTTTACCGTACAGCAGGCTTTGGACAGCTTTACGATCAACGCCGCCCATGCAAGCTTTGAAGAAAATTCAAAAGGCCGCATCGCCCCCGGCATGGCGGCAGACTTTGTGCTGCTGGGTGCCGACCCCTTTGCAGCGGCGCCGGATGCCCTGCACCGCATCCCTGTGCTGGGCACCTGGATCGCCGGCGAAAAGGTATTCTGAGCCCCAAAGCTGCCGTGCCAACCGCCTGTGCCCGGACGGCAAAACAGCATCGAACCCCGTAAAAAAAGCAGCACCCTGCACGGTGCTGCTTTTTCTGTATGTTTTGCGGCATGCTTACAGGGCGCGGAAGCCCTTGCCGATCGTCTCGCTCGAGTTCACAATGGTGATAAATGCTTCCGGGTCGGCCGCACGGATGAAATTGCGCAGCGAAACCGCTTCCCGCCGGCTGAGCACCGTTGTGATCGCCTGCACTTCCTTGCCGGAAAATGCGCCGTGCGCCGTATACATCGTTGCACCGCGGTGCAGGTTCTTCATGATGTACTCGGTGATCGTATCCGGTTTTTTGGAAACGATCGTCACCTTTTTGCGTACATTGATGCCTTCGATCACGCCGTCTACCACAAACGCCTTTGCCAAAAGCCCCAGCACGCAGTAAAGCCCGGTGCGGATGCCGTACAGCCCGCCCGCCGTTGCCGCAATGCAGAAATCCGATACCAAAAGCGCTTTGCCGATTTCAAGGCTTGTATATTTTGCAAGGATCATCGCAATGATATCCGTGCCGCCGCTGGAAGAACCGATGTTGAAGATGACCGCGCTGCCCGCCGCGGGCAGGATCACCGCAAAGCACAGTTCCAGAAACGTATCGTCCGTAAACGGCTTTTGCATCGGCATGATCTGTTCAAGCACCGAAACATAAAACGAAAGCGCAAGCGAAGAATACAGCGTCGCACCGATCACCGCTTTGCCCAGGAACAAAAGGCCGATCAAAATCAGGAAAATGTTCAGGATGAACATAAACGTGCCGACGTTCATATTCGGCAGAAGCGACGCCGCGATGATCGAAATGCCGGATGTGCCGCCCATTGCGAATTTATTGGGCGCCTTGAAGAAATGAATGCCCGCTGCCAAAAGCATCAAACCGAAGTTCAGCAGCAAAAACCACATGATATTTTTCGACGTAAAGAGTTTTTTTAATTCTTTCATCTTGGGCTTTCTCCCGTTCTGTGATATACTATGTTATGTATCGGATTTTCGGGTGCGCCCTGTTCGGCCGCCGCCCGAATCCCCCTTATTCTAGCACACTGCCCGTGCCGGTACAAGGTGCACGGGCAAAAAGACGCGCTTTTCCTGTAATTTTCAGCAAAGCCGTCGAAACTTATTGTTTTATCGGCGCTGCCGATAAGGAAAGATTGGAACACACTGCATGAAATTCAGCGATTTAGACCTGATCCCGCCCATTTTGAAAGCCGCCGGTGAAGCCGGCTACGAAACGCCCTCGCCCATTCAGCAAAAGGCGATCCCGCCCGTTCTGGCGGGGCGCGATCTTCTGGGCTGCGCCCAGACGGGCACGGGCAAAACTGCGGCATTTGCCATGCCGATCCTGCAGCGCCTTTCGGCGCACAGCGCACAGGGCGCAAAGGGCGTCTGCCCGATCCGCGCTTTGGTGCTGACGCCCACGCGCGAGCTTGCGCTGCAGATCGACGAATGCTTTGCCGCATACGGACGCCACCTGCCGCTGCGCCACTGTGTCATCTTCGGCGGCGTAAACCAGAACCCGCAGGTGGCACAGCTCAAAAAAGGCGTGGATATCCTGACGGCGACCCCCGGCCGCCTGAACGATCTGATCGGCCAGGGGCACATCGACCTGTCCGGCATCGAGATCTTCGTGCTGGACGAAGCCGACCGCATGCTGGACATGGGCTTTGTGAACGACGTCAAGCGCGTGCTGCGCTATCTGCCCGCACAGCGCCAGACGCTGCTGTTTTCGGCCACGATGCCCAAGGAGATCGAAGCGCTGGCAGGCCGGCTGCTGCATCAGCCGGAAAAGGTCATGGTCGCACCTCCCTCCACCACGGTGGAGCGCATCGAGCAGAGCGTTTATTTTGTGGATAAAGGCAACAAGCGCCACCTTCTGGCAAAGCTGTTAAAGCAGCCGGAGGTGACAAGCGCCCTTGTCTTTACCCGCACAAAGCACGGGGCAGACCGCGTTGTGCGCGAGCTTTCGCGCACCGGCATCGAAGCCATGGCGATCCACGGCAACAAAAGCCAGAACGCACGCCAGACGGCGCTTTCCCGCTTCAAATCGGGCGAGATCCGCGTGCTTGTCGCAACCGATATCGCCGCGCGCGGCATTGATGTGAACGGGCTTTCGCATGTGTTCAACTACGATCTTCCCAATATCCCCGAAACCTATGTCCACCGCATCGGGCGCACGGCACGCGCGGGACGCGACGGTGTTGCCGTAAGCTTCTGCGATTGCAGCGAAAAGGAATATCTTGCCGATATCGAAAAGCTTACCCGCATCCATATCCCCGTTGTCGAGCACGAATGGCCGATGCAGATCACGCAGGAAGAAACACCCGCACCGCGCACCGCCCGCACGAAAGCCCCCGCCGGAAAGCAGAAGCCTTCCGCGCCCGAGCGCGTGCCGCGAAAGGCGCGCGAACAGCAAAGTGAGGAACGACAAATGAACGAAGCAAATGCGCCGCAGCGCGCACCCAAGGACGAAAACGCCGCGGCAGAACCGGCAAAGCGCCGCAGACGCGGCGGACGTCATCATAAAAAGGCATCCCCCGAAGCCAAGGCCGCACCCGCTGCTCAGAATGCCGAAAAGGCAAAGCCGCAGCCTGCGGAAAAGAAAAAAGCGCCGCAGGGCAAAAAGC
>JAHHSL010000011.1 GCA_020025235.1 Ruthenibacterium sp. | reverse complement strand
CGTTTTTTCCGCATATGCCCGCCCCGGCTGCAGTTTTTGCAAAAGCTGCTGTGCCGTCGGGCGCAAAGCCTCCGGCGCTGTTTCCGGATGCGGGATCGGCTGCGGCTCGTTTGGATGCACACCGGTGTTCTGCGGTTCTTCCTGCGTCTGCGGATCTTCCCGCTGCGGCAAAGGCGCCGTCTGTGTCATTTTCGGTGCGGGCGTCGGTTCCGGCTGCAGATCCGGTGCCTTTCCGGCGGCAGCGTATGTATCCTGACGATTTCTTTCATCCGGCTGCACACTCGGCCACTTATTTTCCAGCATCCGATACATATCGCCCTGACTATCGATGCGCATCTCACCCTCTGCACGCTTCACTTTCGGATAGCTGCCATCCGGCTGCATCTCGCGCGCGTTGACATTATCCTGCAACTGTATTTCGATCATCCGCATCAGGTCGTCGGCAATGCGCCTGTCACGGATCCGCACGCCCGCTTCCACGCGGCGTTCGGTGTTGCGCGTGAGGAAATCGCCCGATGCGATGTACACACGCTCTGCGCCGCCGGTGCCGAATGCATACACGCGGCTGTGCTCCAGATACCGCCCCACAATGCTGCGCACCGTGACGTTTTCCGTCAGGCCGGGCACACCCGCCTTCAAACAGCAGATGCCGCGCACGATCATCTGCACCGGTACGCCCGCGCAGGACGCCTGCGAAATTTTGCAGATGATATCCTTATCGCTGACGGAATTGCACTTGATGACGATGCGCGCCGGTCTGCCGGCCTTTTTCGCTTCGATTTCAGCGTCCATTTCCTTCATCAGCACGCTTTTGAAGCAAAGCGGCGCGATCAGCAGATCGCCTGTGTTCTGCGACAGCCGCTCCACCGCCAGATTGTTGAACACCGCCGCAAGATCGGAGCCGATCGTGAAATCGGTGGTGATGAACGAAAGGTCGGTGTACTGTTCCGATGTTTTTTCGTTGTAGTTGCCGGTGCCGATCTGCGAAATATAACTCAGGACGCCCGCTTTTTTCTTTGTGATGAGCGTCAGCTTGGAATGTACTTTATACGCTTCAAAGCCGTAGATCACCGTGCAGCCCGCTTCTTCCAAAAGCTTGGAATAATCAATATTGTTCTGTTCGTCAAAGCGTGCGCGCAGCTCGACGATCGCCACGACCTCCTTGCCGTTTTCCGCCGCACTGATCAGTGCTTCAATGATCTTGGATTCCTGCGCCACACGGTACAGCGTCATTTTAATGGAAACCACATCAGGGTCGTGTGCCGCTTCGTGCAGCATGCGCAGGAACGGGCGGATGCTCTGATACGGATAGGCCAGCAGCACATCCTGCTGTTCGACGGCGCGCGTCAGGCTGAAGCCCGCCGGCGGCATCATGGGGCGGCAGTTCGGATAAAACAGGTTCTTATCCCCGTCCTGTGCAAGCCGCGCCGCAAGCTTGAAGCCGACGGAAAGATCCAGCGGCGAAGACTGCTCGAACACCTGCGCTTGCGGCAGATCGAGCTTTTCGCACAAAAGGCCGGTGATTTCCTTCGGCGCATGCGGCGAAAGCTGCAGGCGCACGGCGGCAAGGCGGCGGCGTTTTTTCAGCAGATCGCTCATGATATCGCGGTAATCGACATCCTGATCGAACATCCCCTCATCCACCGAAATATCGGCGTTGCGCGTCACGCGGAACACGCAGCTGCCCTGAACGGCGTGTTTGCCGAATACCTGCCCCGCAAAATGGGCGATCAGTTCTTCGGAAAGCGCAAACGAAACCACCCCGTTTGCCGGCATGAACACCACGCGCTGGAACTGGCTGTTGATCGGTATGATCCCAAGCGACGAATGTTCCTCGCCCTTATGGTGCAAAAGCACGCCGACATACAGATCGTTATTGCGCAGGAACGGGAACGGATGCCGGATATCAATGACCTGCGGGGAAAGCACCGGGAAAATCTCCTGCATGAAATATTTTTTCCAGAAACGTTCTTCCTCTTTATCCAGATGATCGAAATTCACTTTGCGGTAGCCGAGCGCGCCGACCTTTTCATACAGCTTTGCAACGATCTTATCACAGTGCTGCTGCAGCTCCGCCGCCTTGGGCATGATCGCATCCAGCTGCTGGCGCGGCGTCATACCGGTTTTGTTTTCTGCTTCGTCGGCCGCAACCAGCGTGCGGTCATGCAGCGACCCGACGCGCACCATAAAAAATTCATCCAGATTGCTTGCATAGATTGCGGCGAATTTCAGCTGTTCCCCAACCGGCACCGTCTTGTCTTTGGCAAGATCCAGAACACGGCGGTTGAATTCAAGCCAGCTCAGTTCTCTGTTGATGAAAAGTTCATTTCCGGATACCTGTTCCATAAAGCACCTCCATACAAAACTCCGTATTCATGCATTTTCAGGATCGTTTTACCCCTGTGGAAAACATGTTTCGATTTTTCGGCCTTGCAGCCTGTATAAACAAAAACAGACAGTGAACGGCGCAAAGCGGTTCCCTCCGCAATGCGGCGAAACGCTTTCACGTCATTTCCCTGTCTGTCAGACATCATGCGCGCTAAGCGCCGTGCAGGATCATTATTTTTTTTCAAAAAGCCGTACCAGACCGTACAGCACCTGTGCCACACCGCCATCAAGACAGCTGCCCGTGACGGCGTTTGCCGCAAGCTTCACTTCCGTGGGCGCATTGCGCACCGCGATCGAATAGCCCGCTGTTTTCATCAATTCCACATCGTTGTAGTAATCACCGATCGCAATGGTATTTTCGAGCGGGATCCCCATATAAGTACACAGCTCGCGCAGCGCGCCGCCTTTTGTTGTGCCCGCGGGCAGGATCTCGAAATAATTGCTGCCGGTTGCGATGAAATCCACTCCGGGATAGCGGCGCGGATCGAGGAACTGTTCCACCTTTTTGATCGTTTCCGGTTCGTCGGCAAACAGCACCTTGTTCCATTCTGTTTCCAGTTCTTCCAGCGGCGCCATGCGGTACGCAAGCCGTTCATACAGCGTATGGCGGTAAGTATACTCATTTGCGCGCACGATGCTGATTCCGCCGTTATCCGTCATAACTTCGACGCCGACGGACGGGAACCGCGCCATTACGTCAAAAATCGCGCGGCGCGCAGCCGCCTTGGAAAGCAGCGTATTGCGGATCCGGATATCATGTTCAAAATCATACAGCACGCCGCCGCCGTACAAAATCGCAGGCGCCGAAAGCGAAAGCGATTCCAGATGCCTGCCTGCCGATTCGATCGTTCTGCCCGTTGCGATCGTGAACCGCCCGCCCATTTCCTTGAACAGGCGCATCGTCACGCGGTTGACGTCAGGTATCCCGTTTTCTGCTGTAAGAAGTGTATTATCCATATCCGAGACAACTAGGATATCCTGAAGCGAACGGATCATAACGTTAAAATTCCCTCTTTAACCGGCTTTCAAACGCCGTAAAATATTCCGGCAGCGCACTGTCGAATTCCATATATTCCTGTGTGACAGGGTGAACAAAGCCCAGTGTCTTTGCATGCAGGCACTGTCCGTTTGTCCGGGTGATGACCTTTTTCGGCCCGTATACCGCATCCCCCGCAACCGGATGACCGATGCTGGAAAGATGCACGCGGATCTGGTGTGTGCGGCCTGTTTTCAGCCGCACGGAAAGATGCGTAAAGCCCTCATACCGCGCTTCGACATGATAGCTTGTATAGGCGTATTTGCCGCCCTGTGCAAGCACCGCCATGCGCTTGCGGTCAACAGGGTGCCGGCCGATATTGCCTTCCACAAAGCCGTCGTCCTCGCGAAAGCCGCCGTACACAATGGTGTGATACACGCGCGTGATGCTGTGCACGGCAAACTGCTGTGCCAGCACCTGATGCGCCTGATCTGTTTTCGCCGCCACCAGCAGACCGCTTGTGTCCTTATCGATCCGGTGCACGATGCCCGGGCGTTCCTCCCCGTTCAGGCGGGAAAGCTTTCCCTTACAGTGATGCAAAAGCGCATTTACAAGCGTGCCGTCGGCATTGCCGGCCGCCGGATGCACCACCATGCCCTTGGGCTTATTGACAACGATGACCGCGTCATCCTCATAGACGATTTCCAGCGGGATATCCTGCGGCTGCGGCACATCGGGTTCCGGCTCCGGCAGCGAAACGGTGAGCACGTCCCCGGTTTGTAGCTTTGTGCTTTTCGTGATGCTGCGTCCGGCGCGCTGCACCAGCCCCTGCGCGATCAGCTGCTGTGCGCCGCTGCGCGTCAGCTGCTGTGCAAATGCCTGGGCCAGCACTGCGTCTGCGCGGCAGCCCGCATCTTCCGGCAGTGCAGTGTATTCAAGGATCTTCATGCACGGCGTCCTCTGCAGGTTCTTTTTTTCCTTCTTTTGCTTCTTTTTTCATTTCCAAAAGCGCTGTCAGGATCAAAAGCGCCGCCCCGATGCAGATATAGCAATCCGCCACGTTGAAGGTCGGAAATTCGATGAACGTGGTGGAAAAGAAATCGACAACATAGCCGTGGAAGATGCGGTCGATCAGATTTCCGATGCCGCCGGCCAAAATCAGGATTACAACCGCCGCTTCCAGTTTACTCTTAGGCTTTTTCTTTATCGAATATACAGCAAGTATAACCAAAGTGACCACAGTTGTGCAGATAAAGAAGATCCTGCTCCATTCCTTATCGGCAAACAGGCTGAATGCGGCACCCTCGTTAAGGATATAGCGCAGCTGCATAACGCCCGGAATGAACGGCATGGTGCCGACGGGCGCAAGGTATGCTGTGGCAAGATATTTTGAAAGCTGGTCAAGCACAACAAGAACAGCAATGATTACAACGGAACTTACCAACTTGCAGCCCCTCCTTTCCGGTGTTTTTCCAAAACACCCTAAACCGTAAATAGCGGCGCTTGCTTCAAACGCCGCTATGTCGTATCTGATTATTATTCATCAAACGTTACGTCTTCGTAGACCGTAAACTTTGAGTCCGAATCAGCCTGTTCCGGCTGTGCCTGCTCCGGCGCAGTCTCCGGCGCGGCCTCCGGTGCAGCCTGCTCATTTGCAGCGGTTTCGGTTTCAGTCGCAGCCTGCTCTGCTTCAGGCTCTGCCTCTTCCGCGGCCTTTTTCTTCTTTTCCTCCACACCCGGGATCAGGCTCAGGGATTCAATGTGCTGCTTGTAAAGGTTAAGCACTTCACCCTTGAAGTGCGCCACTTCCGCTTTCAGGCGCGCCAGCAGCATCTCCTGCTCGTGCACCTGTTCGATCGCTTCTTCACGCGCCTGATTGGCCCGGTTGGTTGCATCATAAATAATGGTGTCCGCCTTCTGGCGGGCTTCCCGGATGACACTTTCCCCCATGCGCTGTGCATTCAGAAGAGCCGTCTTGAGTGTTTCCTCATCATCACGGTACTGGTCTACTTTTTCTGCCAGAATATAAATTTTCTTTTCCGTATCTGCTTTTTCCGCATCTCTGCGTTCCAATTCAGCTGCTACCTTTTCCAGAAAAGCATCCACTTCTTCGGGACGGTAGCCGCGCATAATTCTATCAAAGGATACACTGCGCACGTCTTCTGCATTCATAGCAATTACTCCCTCTGTTAATATTCGATATAAGAGACAAAGGTGCGCCCCTTGCGGCTTTGCGCCCCTGCCTCGCACAATTTGAATTTCCCGCGTCCGCGGACGCTGAACACATCGTTTTCGTACACCTCGTAATGTACGGACGACGTTGCGACATGGTTCACTTCCACCATGCCGCTTTTTACAAGCTGCGCCGCGCTGCCGCGGCTTACATGCAGCATGGCCGCCAGCACGGCGTCCAGCCGCAGCGACGGCACCGTTGCCGTGCGCGCCTGTTTTTTCTGCTGCAAAGGCAGTGCCAGACCCTGTGCAGCCGTAACACGCACGCTGCAGCGTCCGACACCCGTCAGTTCTTCATATACAAGCGATGCGACACCATCCAGCACAAACAGATATGCGCCCGATTCGTCCGGGATGATATCACCGATACATTCCCGTTTGACGCCAAGCGACATCAGCGCGCCGAGATAATCGCGGTGCGTGAGTGTTTTTTCCGGATGCAGAACTTCCAGACGCACGCACTGCGCTGGCCATTCGTCCTGCCCGTATTCCCCGCGCAGCGTCAGGATGCGCCGTTCGGCTTCTTCGTATCCGCCGTTCCATTCGGCATTTTCTGCCGGGAAACCGGCCTTGGAAAGCGCGGCGCGGGCAAGATCCTGCTGCCGGTCGCTTAAAAAGCCGGTGCTGCGCGACACCCCGCGTGCTTCCACGCTGCGCACAAGATCGGCGATCCGGCGCACGAAAAGGCGTTCTTCATCATCGGCAGGCGGTATGTATCCTCTCAAAATCAGAAGAATACTCCGTTGTTTTCAAGCTCGTCCAAAAGGTCGCCCATGATATTCACGTTATACGGCGTGATGATAAAGGTGCTGTTGGCAACCGGCTTGATCTGGCCGCCGTTTGCATAGGCAACGCCGGCAAGGAAATCCACAATGCGGCGTGCCGTATCCTTGCCCACGGTTTCCAGGTTCAGTACGACCGTGCGCTTTTCGTTCAAATGGTCAGCAATCGCGCTGGCGTCCTCAAAATGTTCGGGCTTTACCAGCACGACCTGCAGCTGCATCGTGGAATTGATATTAACGATTTTATTGCGTTTGGGCACAACGTCCTTTTCGGAAGGGATATAATCATTTTCCTGCTCGTATCCTTCTTCCTCGCCCTGGTACTCGTAATCCTCGCCTTCGTAATCATCGTCGTCAGGGACGCCCATCATATCCTTGATCTTATCAAACATACTCATCTGAAAATCTCCTTTTGTATGGCAGGCGTCCGCGGGTCAAACACAAACAGACGCCGTAAATGTAACATTTCGCTCATCCTGCATTATCTGCAAACAGATAATATCACTTATATTATCCTTGTTTTTGTCGCGGATGTCAATAAACACTTGCAAATTTACAGCAAAAAGGCTATAAAATCTTTTCGTCATACAGGTCGGCGCCGTGCACGATCACCTCGTCAAACATCTTCACTTCGTTTACGTCTTTTTCATAGATCGTCGGGATCAGAATGTAGTCGGTATCCTCAAACAGGATCTTGATATCGCGCTGATAGATGACGTTGCCGAATTTGACGAACACGCAGTTTTTGCCTTCGATGATATGCAGTGCCTTGCGGTCGATGCGCAGCCCGTTGTACGTTGCAAAAATGATATCCGCACGCGCGTGCTCGAGCGTGACGACCGTGCTGTTGATGTAATCGCACAGAAGATCGACTTTTGCGATCTGGTTTTCCTCATCGACCGTAACGCCCACGACAACCGCCGGGACCTGTTCTGCCGAAACGCCAGGAAATGCGATCTTCACCTGTGTTCCCTTGATGAATTTTTCCGCCTGCTTATACGGCACGATGCCGTAATAATGCCAGCGGTAATCCAAAATCAGCTTTCCGACAAGCTGCGGATCGTTCGCTTCGCGCGGGCTTTTGAGCGCTTCATTCAGCTCTGCCGGGGACATATCTTTCAGCTGCTGTGCCGAATACAGCTGCTTTTGGCTGTCATCCGAGGATACGAAATATCCCGTCTGCGGTGCCGTAAGCGCCGTGTAGCTGCTGGCGCTTTCTGCGGCGTCCCGCTGCGCTTTCAGCTCTTCGATGCGCGTGCTGAAATCCGGCACGGCGCCGGCTGTCAGCTGCATGCTGTTCTGTGCGATCTGGATTTCGGTGCAGGCGGCGGAAAGCTTTGCATAATTTCCGCTTTCCAGAATATCCAGCGCCGAATACACGCCCTGCTGATTCTGATTCATCAGCATTTCCATATCCGCGCCCGTATTTTTCTGCGAACGTTCCAGTGTTTCGATCTGCTGTGTCAGCCTTTCGGCAGCAGCGCGGCTGCGGGCGCTTTCTTCATCCGCAAAAACGCGCGCCACTTCGCTTCCTGCCGAAACACGCTCGCCGTTATTCACCTGATAGCCCAGAACGCCGTCCGTTCTTCCTTCCACCTGTGTCTCCTGCATGGCAAGCATCCCGTCGCAGCTGACGGTATCCGACATCGTATACGAAATCACCGTCTGCGTCTGATAGCTTGCCTTCACCATAAGCACCATCTGGGCCCCGATGTAGAAAAGCGGGATCAGCATGGTCAGCATCAGCATGATCCTGCGCATCCGCTTTTTTCTTCGCTTTTCCGCGCGATTATCCATGTGCACCTCGTATCATTTTTGTTGTTCTGCGCTTTGCCTCATGGCTGCGATCTGCGCAGGGACGCTTTCATCCCCCGCCGCAAGCCATGTGATCCCTTCCATGCGCCGGAACCATGTCAGCTGGCGCTTTGCATAATTGCGCGACGCCTGCTTGAGCGCCTGCGCACATTCGGGAAGTGCCGCCGTGCCCTCAAAATAAGGAAAAAACTCCTTGTAGCCAATGGCCTGTGCCGCCGTGCGGTACGAATCGCGGTGTTCGTACACCGTGCGGGCTTCTTCCAGGATCCCCTGCTCCAGCATCAGATCGACGCGCCGGTCGATTCTCTCGTACAGCTGTGCGCGTTCCGGCGTATTCAGCCCGATCAGCAGCGCACGGTACGGTTTTTCTTTCGCTTTGGATTTTGCCAGACGCTCGGTCATCGTTTCGCCCGTCTGCTCGTAAATTTCAAGCGCCCGCAGAACGCGCCCGTGATTGTTCGGATGCACCTTCTGCGCATAGTCCGGGTCGATTGCAGCAAGCGCTTCATACAGCGGTTCGATGCCCTCTGCCTGCAGCCGCTGCTGCAAGCGCTCGCGCACGGCGGGGTCGGATCTGTCCTCAGTAAAGCGGATGCCGTCCACAAGGCTGGAAATGTAAAGCCCCGTGCCGCCCGCGATGATCGGCACATGACCGCGTGCAGTGATCTCTTCGATTTTTTCCGCCGCCAGCTTTACGAAATCCGCAACGGAAAAGACGGTTTCCGGCGCAAGGAAATCCACAAGATGATGCGCAACGCCCTGCATTTCCTCTTTTGTCGGCTGCGCTGTTCCGATGCGCAGACCCTGATAGATCTGCATGGAATCGGCGGAGATCACTTCACCGGAAAGCATTTTTGCAAGCGCCACGGAAACCGAGGTTTTCCCCGTTGCCGTCGGGCCGCAGATCACAATAATTTCAGCCTTGTCTGCCAAACTGCTTTTCCAGCTCCTTTTTCGTGATTTTCAAAACTACGGGGCGTCCGTGCGGGCAGAACGGCGGTACTTTGCCGTCCAGCACATCCTCTGCAAGGCGCAGAAGCTGCGCCGCGTGCGATTTATCGCCCGCCTTCACAGCGGCACGGCACGCGATGGAATGAAGCACCCATTCCGTCTTTTCACTGGTTGTATAACGCGGGTTCGAGACAAGGCGGCTTGCAAGCTCCACCACCAGATCCTCGACATCCTCGGGCACAACGTCGGCCGGTACCGCGCGCACCACAACGGAATTTCCGCCGAAATCATCTACTTCAAGGCCGCTGTCCTGCAAAAGCTCCGCGCTTTGCATCAGCGCATTTTTTTCTTCCGCCGAAAGGGCGATCGTCACAGGGACAAGCAGCATCTGGCTGCTGACGTGCCCGTAATGCGCCGCAAGCGATTCAAAAATAATGCGCTCGTGCGCCGCGTGCTTATCCAACAGGCACATATCGTCCCCGCGCTGCGTTACGATATAGGTATCGAACACCTCGCCGACAAAGCGCAGCGGTCTGCGCTGTTCTTCCTCTTCAAACGGTGCAAACGCCGTCTGGTGCACCGCTGTCTGCGGCGCGCTTTCCTCCACCGGCTGTCCCGTTGCCGCGGGCGCTTTTTCCCGCACGGGTGCGGACGGCGCTTCGGCGCCGCTTTCCTTCTTTTGCCCGTCCGGATGCTCCGGCGCTTCGGCATTTTCCCCGCTCTGCGGGCACTCCGGTCCCTTGTGCGGCAGAACCGTACAGCGGACGGGCTCGGGCGTCGGCACCTCGTTTTCGTCTGCCCAGATATCCGGAGCCTTTGCCGTGCGGTAGGGCACAGCGGGTTCGCTGTTCAATGCGGAAATCATTTCGTTATATGCCCGAACTTCACCCGCAGTGGGCGCCGCCGTGATATTTTTCGCCGGTACCGCACGCACAGGCTGCTCTGCCGCTGCAAAAAACCGTTCTTTTTCCGGCGCGGCAGAGCGTTCTGCCGCCGGTGCAGGGGCGGTGGGTGCTGCACCGGGCTGCGCCGCTGGCGCTTTTTCCGCTGCAGGCGATGCGCCGGCCTCCCGGAAGGAGAAGGTTTTTTCTGTGCTTTGCGGCGTGATCAGCACGCATTTGACAGCCTGATACACCGCATCGAACACATCGCGTTCCCGTGCAAAGCGCACCTCCGTCTTGGCGGGGTGCACGTTCACATCCACAAGCTGCGGCGGCATATCCACTGTAAGAACGCAGCCCGGGAATTTGCCCTGCATCATCACGCCCTTGTACGCCGCTTCCAGCGCCGCCATCATCGTGCGGTTTTTGATGTATCGCCCGTTGATGAAGAAAAACTGCATCGAACGGCTGGCGCGGGAGCTTTTCGGCGGCGTGACAAGCCCGCGCACCGTGTAATAGCCGTGCGTGTGGTTCACTTCCACCAGATCTTTTGCAAAATCGCGGGAAAGCGCCGCATACGCCGCACTCATCAGCCTGCCATCACCGGGCGTCTGGAACTGTACCTTGCCGTCGCGCACATATTTGAACGATACTTCCGGGTGCGAAAGCGCCAGATGAATGACAACATCCGAAACATAGTTGCCCTCGCTGGTATCTTTTTTCAAAAACTTCATGCGCGCAGGCGTATTGTAAAACAGGTCGCGCACCGTGATCGTGGTGCCCACCGGACGTGCGCCCGGTTCGATGCCCTCCTCCACGCCGCCGCTGATGCGGTAGCAGTAGGCATATTCGTCCTGCTCGGTCTTGGTCAGCAGTTCGACGCGCGAAACACTTGCCACCGAGGGCAACGCTTCCCCGCGGAAGCCGAGCGTGCCGATCGTTTCCAGATCATCCTCGGTACGGATCTTGCTGGTTGCATGACGGATAAACGCCGTGGGAATGGATTCCGCTTCGATGCCGCAGCCGTTGTCGGCGATCTGGATCATTGCCGTGCCGCCGCGTTCAATGGAGACAGTGACGCTTGTTGCGCCCGCGTCGATCGAATTTTCCGCCAGTTCCTTGACGACGGAAGACGGTCGTTCCACCACTTCACCTGCTGCAATCAGCTCCGCTGTATGCGGATCGAGCACCTTGATTTCTGCCATATCGTTCGCCTTCCCTTCCCGAGCGTATCCTTCGCGGTTATTTTGCCAGAGTCTGTTTCAGTTCATATAGGAAATTCAGCGCTTCCAGCGGCGTCAGCGTTTCCACATCCACCGCCGTCAGCTTATCCACCAGTTCACTGGGAACCGGCTGGGTGTATTTTTCAAAGGTCTGGAAATCCAGCTGCGTGACCTTGTCCGCATTCGGGACACTTGCCTCCAGTTCCCGCAGCACTTCCTTTGCACGCTTCGTCACGCTGTCGGGCAGCCCTGCCAGCTTTGCCACTTCGATGCCGTAGCTGTCATCTGCCGGCCCGCGCACGATGCGGCGCAGGAACGTCACGTCATCACCGCGTTTTTTAACCGCGATGTTGTAGTTTTTCACGCCGTCGATCGCGTTTTCCAGATCTGTCAGTTCATGGTAGTGCGTTGCAAACAGCGTTTTGCAGCCCATGCCGCTGTCCTTGTCGGCAATATGCTCCACCACAGCGCGGGCAATGCTCATGCCGTCAAAGGTGGAGGTCCCGCGCCCGATCTCATCGAGGATCACAAGACTTTTCGCCGTTGCATACTGCAAAATCTCAGCCACTTCCGTCATTTCCACCATGAACGTGGATTGTCCCGCTGCAAGGTCGTCCGATGCGCCGACACGCGTGAAGATCGCATCCACCACGCCTATATGACAGGAACGCGCCGGCACAAAGCTGCCGATCTGCGCCATAAGTGCGATCAGCGCCGTCTGCCGCATGTAGGTGGATTTGCCCGCCATGTTCGGGCCGGTGATGATGAGCATGCGGTTATCGGTGCAGTCCAGCTTCGTGTCGTTGGGCACAAACAGCGCACCTTTCAGCATCTGCTCAATGACCGGGTGGCGTCCTTCTTCGATGCAGAACTCATCCCCGTCATCGACGACCGGCTTTGTATAGTTGTTGCGAACAGCGACCTCAGCCAGCGCCGTCAGCACGTCAAGACGCGCCACGCCCTGTGCCGTGCGCTGAATGCGCGCCAGCTGTGCCGAGATGCGGCCAAGCAGATCGTCGAACAGTTCGCGTTCCAGCGAGATCAGGCGCTCGTTCGCGCCGAGGATCTTGTTTTCCAGCACTTTCAGGTCTTCGGTGATGTAGCGCTCGGCATTCGTCAGTGTCTGTTTGCGGATAAAGTTTTCCGGCACCTGATCGGCAAAGGAACGGCTGACCTCGATGTAATAGCCGAACACGCGGTTATAGCCGATTTTCAGCGTGCGGATGCCGGTTTTTTCTTTCAGCTCCGCTTCCAGCTTTGTCAGATAGCCCTTGCCGCCGTGCACGATGTCGCGCAGCTCGTCCACTTCTTCATTAAAGCCCGTGCGGATCACGCCGCCGTCCTTCAAAAGCGCCGGCGCTTCCTCGTCCACCGTGCTGAAGATCATATCCTTGATATCGGCAAGCTCGTCGATATCCTCCAGCACAGAGCAAAGCTCCTGCGAGGTGAACGGCTGTGCCAGTGCCTTCAGGCGCGGCAGCTGTTCGCAGGTGGTGGCAAGCGAATAGATTTCGCGCGGGGAGGCCGAACCGTACACCGTGCGCGTCATCAGGCGTTCGATGTCAAAGATCTGCGAAAGTGCCTGTGCGATATCGGCGCGTGCGACGGAATCGTTTGCCAGCTCCTCCACGCCGTCAAGCCGCGCGTTGATCGCCGCCGCGTTGACAAGCGGCTGTTCGATCCAGCTGCGCATCAGCCGCTTGCCCATGGCTGTCTGCGTCTGATCCAGCACCCATAAAAGCGTGCCCTTTTTCTCGCGTCCGCGCATCGTCTGCGTCAGTTCCAGATTGGCGCGCGTCACCGGCGAAAGCTGCATATACTGCGCTTCGGCGTAGTTGTGCACGGTTTTCAGCCGTTCGACGCCCTTTTTCTGCGTTTCTTTCAGATAGCCGATCAGGACTGCAAGTGCCGCATAAGTAAGGCTTTCCCGCGAAAGCCCCGACGCCTTTTCGGCATTTGCGCCGAAGTGCGTCTCCATTTCCTGCACGCAGGCGTCCTGTGCGAATTTTTCATCGTCCAGAAGTTCCACGCTGCACGCAAGCTGCTGCTTGATGTAATCCGTCACCTCTTTATAGCCGAGGATCTCGGAATTGAACAGCACCTCGCTGGGCGAATAGCGGCACAGTTCGGAGATGATCTCCGCGCCCAGCTTTTCGCCCGTCAGTTCGGTGGTATGCGCCGTACCCGTGGAAATATCGGCAAAGCATACGCCCGCTTTTCCCCCACGGATACAGATACTTGCAATATAGTTGTTTTTGTCGTCCTGCAGCATACTGCTTTCGATGACCGTGCCCGGCGTGACCACGCGGATGATATCGCGCTTCACAAGGCCCTTTGCCTTGGCGGGGTCTTCCATCTGTTCGCAGATGGCGACCTTGTAGCCCTTGGCGATCAGCTTTGCAACATACGTTTCATAGGAATGAAACGGCACGCCGCACATCGGCGCACGCTCGGGCTGGCCGCATTCCTTGCCGGTAAGCGTCAGTTCCAGCTCTTTCGAGACAAGGATCGCGTCATCGTAAAACATCTCGTAAAAATCACCGAGACGGAAAAACAGGATCTTATCCGGATGCTGTTTTTTGATATTGAAGTATTGCTGCATCATGGGGGAAAGCGCTGCCATATTCTGCACCGTCCTAGTATAAATTCACTGCTGCGGCTTTTTTGCCGGCGCGGCTTAGTGGCAGCCGCTGCAGCTGGAACAGCTGCCCGTGCAGCTTGCGGCAGGCTCTTCCACTGTCGTCGGGTCGCCGCCGTTGACTGCCGTGCTGATGATCGCGTTGATGTGATTGAGCTTCTTTTCCATTTCGGCCTTTGCTTCGTTGTAGCGCAGCATGCACTCGTTGGACATGATATCGTTATACAGCTGATTGACCTTGACGTTCAGCTCGTCCACGCGCGCCTGATCCTTTTCCGTGCTTTTGGAAAGTTCGCTGTTCAGATCGATGCGGGCAAGGTTGAAATCGCCGATCAGTGCCTGCAGGGTTTCGTTTTCGTCGTTTTCTTTCAGCGCTGCTGCCAGTGCTGCATAAGCTTCTTCCTTCTGCAGCTGTACTGCTGCTTCCTTGAACATTGTAATTGCATCCATTGCCATGATACTGTCTCCTTTTATTTTCATTGTGTTTTCTTTTTATTCGGTTTATGCAAGCTCGCCCGTCAGGATCGCGCCGCGGACGCCCGTGATCCGGATCTCCGCAAATTCACCCACCGGTGCGTTTTGCATAAATTCAACCGTCATATTGTTATCCAGACGCGCCGTAAGGCTGTCCTTCTTTCTGCCATCGCCTTCCACAAGTGCGCGCACCGTCCGGCCGATCATCTCTTTGCCGAGCTTTGCCACAACTTCTTCCTGAATGGCAAGCAGCCGTCCGATCCTGTCCGATTTTTCCTTGCGCGGCGTGGGATCGGGCATTTCTGCCGCAGCCGTGCCGGAGCGTTTGGAGTAAATGAACGTGAACAGCTGCATGTATTCGACACGGCGGCACAGCTCTTCCGTTTTCAGGAAGTCCTCCTCCGTCTCGCCCGGGAAGCCGACGATGATATCGCTCGAGAACGTCATATCCGGGATACGGGTTTTGGCGTAATCGATCAGCGCAAGATAGCTTTCCACGTCATAGCGGCGGTTCATCAGCTTCAAAATGCGGTTCGAGCCGGACTGCACCGGCAGATGCAGATGATGGCTGATGTGCCGGCTTTCGGCGATCGTGTCGATCAGCTCATGCGTTGCATCCTTCGGGTGGCTTGTCATAAAGCGGATGCAGTAATCGCCGGGCACGGCGTCCAGCATGCGCAGAAGCTGCGGGAAGTTGATCGCTTCCGTAAGGCCTTTGCCGTAGGAATTGACGTTCTGCCCCAAAAGCGTGATATCCTTGTAGCCGGCGTCGACCAGTTCGCGGAATTCCTTTAAGATATCCGCACTGGCGCGGCTGCGTTCGCGCCCGCGCACATACGGCACGATGCAGTACGAACAGAAGTTGTCGCAGCCGTACATGATCGAAAGCCATGCACGGAATCTGGAACCGCGCTCCTGCGGGATATCCTCGATCACCTCGGTGCGCTCTGCGGGCGTATCCAGCACGCGGCGCTGCGAACGGATGCGTTCGCACAGGATCTCCGGCAGAAGATCGATTTTATTGATGCCGAACACGATATCCACAAACGGATAGTGATTTTTGAATTTTTCGACCACCGCTTCCTCCTGCGCCATGCAGCCGGACACCGCGATCATCAGGCGGGGATTCGTTTCTTTCAGCTTTTTCAGCGCGCCGATATTGCCGAACACGCGCTGTTCCGCATGTTCACGCACAGCGCAGGTATTAAAGACAATCAGATCTGCCTGTTCGGGACACTCTGCCGATGCAAAGCCCGCGTCGATCAGGACGCCTTTTATTTTTTCGCCGTCGTTTACATTCTGCTGGCAGCCGAACGAATGCACGAACACCTTAGGCCGGCAGCCGTAAAACTCCGCGATCATTTCTGCCGCTTTTTCGTTTTTTTCAAAGCGGATCATCTTGGTTTCCATACTTCACCTCTATATTGTTTTACCAAACGGGCATATGATTCACATATTACTTTAGTATACTACTTTTTGAACATCCTGACAATAATAAACGCATGTTTTCAGCCGTATTGCACCGGCTTTTACGCAGAAAGCACCGTTCTTTTCCGAACGGTGCTTTCTCTTTTTCATCCGTTTACAAAAGGGGTCTGAGATACTGCCCGGTATACGATTCGCTGCACTGCGCCACCTCTTCCGGCGTGCCCTGTGCAATGATCAGCCCGCCGGCACTGCCGCCTTCGGGGCCAAGGTCGATGATGTGATCGGCGCGCTTGATGACATCGAGGTTATGCTCGATGATGATGACCGTGTTGCCCGCGTCCACAAGGCGGTCGATCACGCGCACCAGCTTGCTGACGTCGTCCACATGCAGGCCGGTCGTCGGTTCGTCCATGATATACACGGTGCGCCCCGTTCCGGGCTTGGAAAGCTCCAGTGCCAGCTTGACGCGCTGTGCTTCGCCGCCCGAAAGCGTCGTTGCGCTCTGCCCCAGCGTAATATATCCAAGCCCCACGTCCACGATCGTCTGCAGCTTGCGGTGGATGCGCGGGATGTTTTCAAAGAAAACGCACGCTTCCTCCACCGTCATGTTCAGCACGTCGGTGATCGTCTTATCCTTGTATTTCACTTCCAGTGTCTCGCGGTTATAGCGTGCGCCGTGGCACACATCGCACGGCACATAGATATCCGGCAGAAAGTGCATCGGGATGCGCATCACGCCGTCGCCTTCGCACGCTTCACAGCGCCCGCCCTTGACGTTGAAGCTGAAGCGTCCCGGCCCGTAGCCGCGCTTTTTTGCCTCCTGCGTCTGTGCGAATACCGCGCGGATATCCGTGAAAACGCCGGTGTAGGTGGCGGGGTTCGAGCGCGGCGTGCGCCCGATCGGGGATTGGTCGATACCGATGACCTTATCCACGTTTTCGATGCCGAGGAACGCGCGGTGCCTGCCCGGACGGATGCGCGCGCCGTTCAGTTCGGACGCCAGCTTTTTATAGAGGATCTCGTTGATCAGCGACGACTTGCCGCTGCCGGAAATACCGGTCACGCACGTCATGACGCCGAGCGGGATCTTCACGTCGATATCGCGCAGGTTATTGAGGGATGCGCCCTGAATTTCCAGGAACTTCCCGTTCCCGGTGCGGCGCTGTGCGGGCACTTCGATCTTTTTGCGCCCCGAAAGATAATCGCCCGTGATGCTGCCGGGGGTGTTGCAGATATCCTCCACTGTGCCCTGCGCCACAAGCTTGCCGCCGTGCACGCCCGCGCCCGGGCCGATATCCACGATCCAGTCCGCTTCGCGCATCGTCTCTTCATCATGTTCCACAACGATGAGCGTATTGCCCAGGTCGCGCAGGCGCTTGAGTGTGCCGATCAGCTTGGAATTATCCCGCTGATGCAGCCCGATGCTCGGCTCGTCCAGAACATACAGAACGCCGGTCAGCGCGCTGCCGATCTGCGTTGCAAGGCGGATGCGCTGGCTTTCGCCGCCCGAAAGCGTGGCGGCGTTGCGGCTGAGCGTCAGGTATTCCAGCCCGACGTTTTTCAAAAACCACAGCCGTTCGCGCACCTCTTTCAAAATGGCGTCGGCAATCATGTGTTCGCGCGGGGAAAGCTCCAGTTTTTCGATGAAATCCAGTTCTTCGCGCACGCTCATGTTTGTAAAATCGCTGATGTTGATACCGCCCACCGTGACGGAAAGGCTGGCGGGCTTCAGGCGGCTGCCGTGGCAGTCGGGACATTCCACGCCCGTCATCACACCCTGGATTTCCTCTTTCATCCACTGGGAATTTGTATCGCGGAAGCGCCGTTCCAGATTCGTGATGATGCCCTCGAAATCCGTGGTGTAGGTGCCGGCGCCGCGCTCTGTCTCGCGCACCATTTCCAGTTTTTCGCCCTTGGTGCCATACAAAAGGGCGTCCAGTCCTTCCGGCGGGATATCCTCGATCTTGGTATCCAGCGTGAAGCCGTAGCGCTTGCCCAGCCCTTTATAGTACATCTCGCTGACCGAGCCTTCGGCATAATACCAGCCGCTTGCCTTGATCGCCCCCTCCCGGATCGAAAGTGCCCGGTTCGGGATGACAAGTGCGGGGTCCACCTTCATAAAGGTGCCAAGACCCGTGCAGCGTTCGCACGCGCCGAACGGATTATTGAACGAGAACATACGCGGCGAAAGCTCTTCGATCGAAACGCCGTGATCCGGGCACGCATAGCTCTGGCTGAACAGCATTTCCTCGCCGCCGATGACGTCGATGCACACAAGCCCGCCTGTCAGACCGATCGCAGTTTCGATCGAATCCGCAATGCGGCTGCGCGAACCCGGCTTTGCCACAAGGCGGTCCACCACGATTTCCACCGTATGCTTTTTGTTTTTTTCAAGGGTGATCTCTTCATCCAGATCGTAAATATTGCCGTCAACGCGCACGCGGGCGTAGCCCGAACGGCGCGCCGCTTCAAATTCCTTCTGCTGGGTGCCCTTGCGTCCGCGCACAACGGGCGCAAGCACCTGAAAGCGCGTGCCTTCCTCCAGACGCAGCACCTCGTCCACCATCTGATCCACCGTCTGCTGGCTGATTTCCCGCCCGCAGACCGGGCAGTGCGGCACGCCGATGCGCGCATACAGCAAACGCAGATAATCGTAGATTTCCGTCACGGTGCCGACCGTGGAGCGCGGGTTGCGGGACGTTGTTTTCTGGTCGATGGAAATGGCGGGCGACAGGCCCTGGATCTCATCGACGTCGGGCTTTTCCATCTGCCCGAGGAACTGGCGCGCATAACTGGACAGGCTTTCCATATAGCGGCGCTGTCCGTCCGCATAGATCGTATCAAATGCAAGCGAGGATTTGCCGCTGCCGGAAAGCCCCGTCATCACGATCAGCTTGTCGCGCGGGATCGTCACATCAATATTTTTCAGATTGTGCTCACGCGCACCCTTTATCACAATTTTATCGGTACTCAAAGTTTTGTTTTCCTTTCCAGCTGCTTGCGCAGCTTTTCAATGCGGTCACGCAGGAATGCCGCATGCTCAAATTCCAGGATCTTTGCCGCCTGCTTCATTTCACGCGTCAGCTGTTCGATCTTCTGCGTGATTTCCACACGGCTCATGCGGCGCGAAGACGAATCATCGTCCTTTTTGGAAATTTCCAGTACGCCGTTATCACGGATCTCCTTGACGATGGTTTTCGGCACAATGCCGTGCGCTTCGTTGTACGCCTGCTGGATGCCGCGGCGGCGCTCGGTTTCGGTGATCGCGCGCTCCATGGACGGTGTGATCTCATCGGCATACATGATGACAACGCCGTCCGCATTGCGCGCGGCGCGCCCGATCGTCTGCACAAGGCTTGTCTCGCTGCGCAGAAAGCCCTCCTTATCTGCATCAAGGATCGCCACAAGCGATACCTCCGGCAGGTCAAGCCCTTCGCGCAGCAGGTTGATGCCCACGATCACGTCGATCACACCCTTGCGCAGATCCTGCATCAGCTCCACACGTTCAAACGTATCGACTTCGTGATGCATGTATTTCACTTTGACGCCGTGGTCGGAAAGATAATCCGTCAGATCCTCCGCCATTTTCTTTGTCAGCGTCGTGACCAGCACGCGCTCGTTGCGCGCACTGCGTTCGTTGATTTCGCCCAGCAGATCTTCGATCTGCCCTTCCACCGGCTTGACGATAACGCGCGGATCGAGCAGGCCGGTCGGACGGATGACCTGTTCGACGATCTGTTCGGAATGTTCACGTTCATACTGACCCGGCGTTGCGGAAACAAACACCGTCTGGTTCAGCTTGGTTTCAAATTCTTCAAAGCGCAGCGGACGGTTATCATACGCGGACGGCAGACGGAAGCCGAAATCCACAAGGCTTTTTTTGCGTGCGCGGTCGCCGCCGTACATGGCGCGCAGCTGCGGCAGCATAACATGGCTTTCGTCCACAAACAAAAGGAAATCATCCGGGAAATAATCCAGCAGCGTGGTGGGCATCGTGCCGGGGTCGCGCCCCGCCAGTACGGCAGAATAGTTTTCGATACCCTTGCACACGCCGACTTCCGTCAGCATTTCAATATCATAATTGGTGCGCTGGGCGATGCGCTGGGCTTCCAGCAGCTTGCCCTCCTGCGTGAACGCCTTCACCTGTCCGTCCATTTCCTCGCGGATGCGGGCAAGCCCCTCGCGCATTTTATCGCCCGTGACGATATAATGGCTCGCGGGGAAGATTGCAACATGGCGGATCTCGGCACGCCGCTCGCCCGTCAGCGGGTTCACTTCGCTGATGCGGTCGACCTCGTCACCGAAAAACTCGATGCGGATCGCAACGTCCTGCATATACGCAAGGTTGATTTCGATGATATCGCCGCGCACGCGGAACTTGTTGCGCACAAAGTTGATATCGTTGCGTTCATACTGCAGCGTGACAAGCCGTGCCATAAGCTCGTCGCGGTCAAGCTGCATGCCCTGCCGGACGCTGATGACCATGCTGCGGTAGTCGATCGGGTCGCCCAATGAGTAAATGCACGAAACGCTCGCCACAATGATGACGTCGCGCCGTTCGGAAAGCGCCGCGGTTGCGGAATGGCGCAGACGGTCGATCTCATCGTTGATCGCGCTGTCTTTTTCAATATAGGTATCGGTGCTTGGAATATACGCTTCGGGCTGATAATAGTCGTAGTACGAAACGAAATATTCCACGGCATTATCGGGGAAGAACTCTTTAAATTCGGTACAGAGCTGTGCCGCCAGTGTTTTGTTGTGCGCCAGCACAAGCGTAGGGCGGTTGAGGTTCGCAATGATATTCGCCATTGTGAACGTTTTGCCGCTGCCCGTCACGCCGAGCAGTGTCTGGAATTTATCGCCGGACAGCAGGCCGTCCGTCAGCTGCGCGATCGCTTCCGGCTGATCGCCGGTCGGCTGATAGGGCGCTTTCAGTATGAATCGATCCTTTGGTTCCTGTGACAAAATCATTCACCTCTTGCTTTCCGCCGGCTGTGTGCGCGGCATTTTGTCATCCTGTTATGAATCATAGCTATTATACCAATTCCGGATGCATCCTGCAATCGCAGCGCACCCGATTTTCACGCCTGCGGCGCAGTTCTTTTTGTTTATTCTGTCCGTCCCGCCCCATTCCATACCGAAACGAAAAAAGCGCGGTTCCCCGCGCTTTTCCCCATTTTCTTTTATCCCGCAGCATGCACAAGATATTCCACAAGCCTTGCCCCGTTTGCCACCACGGCGCAAAGCGCAAGCCCCGCCGCCGTGGGCAGCAAAAATGCCGCAGCCGTCCATTTCCGGCTCTGTGTTTCCTTGCGTATCGTCAGGCAGGTTGTGGAGCACGGCCAGTGCAGCAGCGCAAAAAGCATGGTGCACAGCGCCGTTATCCACGTCCAGCCGTTTTCCACAAACAGTGCGTGCATTGCGCCAAGCCCCACCATTTCCGCAAGGCTGCCCGTGGCAAGATAGCCCATGACGATCAGCGGCACCACGATCTCATTGGCGGGAAAGCCCAGAATGAACGCAAGCAAAATCACGCCGTCCATTCCGAAAAAGCGTGCGAACGGATCAAGGAACGCGGCGCACTGTGTCAAAAGCGTTCCCTCCCCGAGCGGCGTGTTTGCCATGACCCAGATCACAAGCCCCGCCGGCGCCGCCACGGCCGCCGCGCGCCCGAGTACGAAAAGCGTGCGGTCGAACACCGAGCGGACGATCACCTTTCCGATCTGCGGACGGCGGTAGGGCGGCAGTTCCAGCGTGAAGGAGGAAGGCACGCCCCGCAGCACGGTTTTGGAAAGAAAGCGCGAAGCCGCAAACGTCATCAGCACGCCCAAAACCACAAGACCCGTCAGCATCAGTGCGGAAAGCACCGATGCGCCGAACGTGCCGGACATTCCCGCAAAGAACATCGTCAGGATCGCAATCAGCATCGGGAAACGCCCGTTGCACGGGACAAAGCTGTTGGTCAAAACCGCGATCAGCCGTTCCCGCGGGGAATCAATAATGCGGCAGCCCACCACGCCCGCCGCGTTGCAGCCAAAGCCCATGGCCATGGTAAGCGCCTGTTTGCCGCACGCGCTGCACTTGTGAAAGCAGTGGTCAAGGTTGAACGCCGCGCGCGGCAGATAGCCGAGGTCTTCCAGCAGTGTGAACAGCGGGAAGAAAATCGCCATGGGCGGCAGCATCACCGATACCACCCACGCCAGCACGCGGTATACGCCGTCGATGAGCATCCCCTCCAGCCATGCTGGCATATTCAGCCACGCTGCGCCCCGGTGCAGTGTTTCTTCAAAGCCGAACAAAAGATCGGACAGCAGCTGCGAAGGCACATTTGCGCCCTCGATCGTAAGCCAGAATACAAACAGCAAAAGCAGAGCCATAAGCGGAAAGCCCACGCGCCGTCCCGTCAGGATGCGGTCTATTCTCCTTCCGCGCGCCTGCTTTTTGGAAGGGCAGTGCGAAACCGCGCCGCGGCAGATGTCCTCCGCCGTATGCACGACGCTGCTGACGATCTCATCCTGCAGTTTTTCCGGCGTGATGCCCGCATTTTCCAAAATTTTTTCCGCATCCTTCTGTGCCTTTGCCACACCCGGTTTTTCTGCCGGCGCAAAGCCCAGATATTCCGTAAGGCCCTGCATCAGCTGCGGATCGTTTTCCAAAAGCCGCAGCGCCGTCCAGCGCAGCGAAGGGCCGTTTTCCGGCATGCAGGGGCAAAGCGCATCCTCCACCACGCTGATTGCCTGTTCCAGTGCGGGCGTATAGTGCACGCGTGCCGCCGTCTGCCCTGTTTTGCCCGTTGCGGCGTCCTGCACCGCCTGCATCAAAAGCCCCAGACCGCAGCCGCTGCGTGCAGCCGTCGGCACAACAGGGATGCCCAGCCTTTCCTGCAAAAGCGCCGTATCCGGCACCGTCCCGCGCTTTTTTGCCTCATCCATAAGGTTGACGCACAATACAACGTGCGGCGTGATCTCCATAGTCTGCAGTGCAAGGTTCAGGCTGCGCTCGACGCAGGAGGCATCACAGACCACAACGACGGCATCCGCATTGCCAAAGCAGATGTAATCGCGCGCGGCGGCTTCTTCTTCGGAATGTGCCAGCAGCGAATAGCAGCCGGGCAGATCGACCAGTACGCAGCCTGCGTCCTTGCTTTTCCAGTATCCGCTTGCACACGTCACGGTCTTGCCCGGCCAGTTTCCCGTGTGCTGATCCATACCCGTCAGCGCGTTGAACACCGTGGATTTTCCCACGTTCGGGTTTCCCGCAAGCGCTGCTCTGATATCCCCTTGCTGCCGTTTTTCCGCGCGCAGTTCCCGTTCGGCCGCAAGCGCGCCTGTTGAATGTTTGGTCAATCCCATTGTGCCGCCCCTTTCCGCACGCCCTTCACAAGCACCTTGCGTGCATCCTCGCGCCGCAGTGCGATCAGCGCCCCGCGGATCTCATAGGCCGCAGGGTCACCCGCCGGGCTTTTCAGCACGCAGGAGACCCCTGTTCCCCGGATCAGCCCGATATCCTGCATGCGTCTGCGCATCGTTCCCGCGGCGCAAAGGCTTTCCACCTGCGCATATTCGCCTTCGGCAAGGTCGCCGAGTGTTCGCTTTTTCATGGCAAAACCGTCCTTTCCCCCTGCGGCATCCCAAAACCGCAGCATCTGAAACCAGACTATGCCGAATTGCGCTTTTTTGTGAAAAAGAAAAGGCACATCCGGAAAACTTCTTCCGGATGTGCCTTTTCTTCTTTTTGTAGTATTCAGACGCCCGCAGTCTGACGGATGCTTTCCATATACTGCCCCTGCGCAAAGGAAAGATATTCGTTATCGTTGAAAATCACATGGTCAAGCAGCTGCACGTTCACAAGCTTGAGCGCGCGGTATACTTCGCGCGTTACGGCAAGGTCGCTGCTGGATGGCAGTATGATGCCGCGCGGATGATTGTGTGCCAGCACAACACCCGTTGCGCCGCACTTGAGTGCTTCGGATACGATTTTGGAAACGGATACCGCCGTGGAATTGGCATTGCCCTGCGAAATGCACACGCAGCGCAGCAGCATACGGCGGTCGTCCACTGCCGCCATGTAGAAGGCTTCTTCCGTGCGCGCAAAGAATTTCGGCATAAAAAAGCTGCTGACGGCTTCCACACTGTCCAGCGGCGTTTTGTTGGAGACCTTGCTTTCCAGATAATACGCGCACATCTGCGGGATGAACTTGAGCACCACCGCACTGGAATGTCCGACGCCCGGCACGCTTTCCAGTTCTTCCACCGGTGCATCCAGCACTGCGGCAAGGCCGCCGAACCTGTCCAGCAGCGCATGCGCCAGCGGTGTTGTATCCCCGCGTGCCCGCGCCAGGAATAGCAGGAATTCCAGCGCGTTATGCTCTTCAAATCCCGCCAGACCTTCACGCAGGAAACGATCGTAAACCCGTTTTCTGTGTTGATCGTGTACGCCCATGAGGTTTTCTCCTTTACGAATCAGTGAGTTTATTATATACTAAAAACGCAGATTTTGAAAGCATCGGAGGAAACAGCATGAAAAGTTTTACCGCGGGAAAGAACGAGGACGGCGTGCGCCTTTCCCGCTTTGTGCAGAACGTGACGGCAAATATGCCCGCGTCTTTGCTTTATAAATCGTTCCGCAACAAGCGCATCAAGGTCAACGGCAAAAAGGGCGCGCCCGACACGCGCCTTGCCGAAGGTGATCTGATCGAGCTTTACATCAACGACGAATTTTTCCCCGCCGGAAAGCCCGCCCCCGCGAAGCCCAAAAGCCGGAAAAAGCTGCCGCCTCTGTGCGTCGTTTACGAGGACGACAACATCGCGGCGCTGTATAAGCCCGCGCATCTGCTGTGCCATTCCGACCGCACCGGCGACGCAAGCCTTGTGGAGATGTTCGCCCAGCACCTTGCCGAAAAGGGCGAATTTGACGCAGCGGCGGAAACCACCTTTTCCCCCGCGCTGTGCAACCGCATCGACCGCGGGACCGAAGGGCTTGTCCTTGCGGCAAAAAACTACGCCGCACTGCGCGATATGAACGCCATTATCCGCGGCGATTTATTGTGCAAGGAATACTACTGCATCACCGCCGGCATCCCGCCGAAAGGACGCCATATTGCGTATTTAAAGCATTTTGAAAAGAACAACAAAGTCCTTGTCCGCAAAGACCCCGCGCCCGAATATAAGCAGATCATCACCGATGTAGCGATCTGCAAAACAAAAGGGCCGTTTGCGCTGTGCCGCATCGGCCTTGTCACCGGCCGCACGCACCAGATCCGTGCACACCTTTCCTTTCTGGGCGCACCGGTGCTCGGGGATATCAAATACGGCAACCGCAAGCTGAACGAGCGCTGCGGCTACAAAACGCAGGCGCTGTGCGCGGCAAGCGTTACATTCCGCGAGATCCCCGCCGAAAACGTCCTTTCCTATCTTTCCGGCCGCACGATCGCACTGGAAGCCCCGGCGATCCTCGATTCGTTTGAAGCGCTATAAGCATACCAGAAAAAACACCGCTGTTCTTTCGGACAGCGGTGTTTTGCTTTTTTCAGATCCAGCTTTCTTCACATTCATGCTTTTTGGCGCGCGTCATCAGTTCGGCAATGACGCTGCGCGGGTCTTTTTCCTCATACAGCACGGCGTATGCCGCCTGTGTGATCGGCATTTCCACACCCGTCTTTTCCGCCAGTGCCTTTGCATTTGCCGCGGCATAATATCCTTCGACCACCGCGCCGATCTCCCGCACCGCGTCCTGCGGCTTCATGCCTTCACCGATCAGGATACCGCAGCGGCGGTTGCGGGAATGCATCGACGTACACGTTACGATCAGATCCCCGACGCCCGTAAGCCCCGCAAACGTTTCCTTCCGGCCGCCCAGCGCTTCACCGAGCCGCGCAATTTCCGTCAGCCCGCGCGTGATCAGCATTGCCTTGGTATTATCGCCGAAGCCCATGCCGTCGCAGCAGCCTGCGCACAGGGCAATGACGTTTTTCATCGCGGCACACAGCTCCACACCGGCCACGTCATCCGACGCGTACACGCGCATGTTTTCGTTCATAAAAAGATCCTGCACCAGTTCCGCCGCCCACTGTTCACGCGAAGCGGAGACAACCGCCGTCGGGATGTGCCGCGCAACTTCTTCGGCGTGCGAAGGGCCGGAAAGCGCCGCGACCGGGAACCTGCCGCCCGTCTCCTGCTGCATCACCTGCGTCATCGTCATCGACGTATCCTTTTCGATGCCCTTGGATACGGAGATCAGCACCGTGCCCTCTTTAAGCAGCGGCGCAAAGCGCTTTGCCGTACTGCGCACCGCAAAGGAAGGCGTTGCAAACACAACAGCTTCGCAGTGCGAAACACATTCAGCATCGCTTGTATAACGCAGCGTCTGCGGCAGCCGGATGCCTTTGAGCATCGGGTTTTCCTGCGTCCTGCGCAAAATTTCCGTCTGTTCTTCGCGGTGCGACCACAAAACCGTATCATGTCCGTTTTCACAAAGCACCATGGCAAGGGCCGTGCCCCAGCCGCCGCTTCCCAGTACTGCTATTTTCAATCGTCTGTCCTCCCTGCCGCTTATTTTGTCAGTGCGCACAATAGTCCGCGGCAGCCTTCCAGCACATCCTGCCACGTTGTTTCAAAATCGTCGGTGTACCAGGGGTCTGCCACATTTCCGGGGCGATCGGTGTAATCCATAAGCAGGCGGACTTTGTGCGCGGCTTTTTCGCCGAACACGCGCTTCATCCCGCGCAGATTGGATTCATCCATGCCGATCAGCAGGTCGTAATATTCGCCGTCCTGCGCCGTGATCTGGCGCGACGTTTTTCCGTCGCACCGGATGCCGTGTTCTGCAAGGGTCCTGCGCGCGGGCGGATAGACCGGGTTGCCCTCTTCCTCCCGGCTGGTTGCCGCCGAAGCGATTTCAAACTGATCGGACAGTCCCTGCTGCGCGACCAGATCTTTCATAATAAATTCTGCCATAGGGCTGCGGCAGATATTGCCAAGGCAGACAAAAAGAATCTTCATGTGCTGTTCTCCGTATTGTTTTCCTTAAAAGAATGTGACCTGGCTCGATTTCGGCAGATCGCCCAGCGCGCCGATCTCATACAGCGTATCCATAATGGTATTGGAGACAACGCCGTATTCCGTGTGGCCTTCGTTCTTCGCACGGGTGCTGATCTCGTTGCAGGCGCTCTGCAGTTCTTCTGCCGAGATGTATTCCTGCCCGTCGAGCGTCGCCTTTTCCAGCGTATGCGCCGCCGAATCGCCCAGGCCTTTCAGCGCCATAAACGGCAGGCGGATCTTGCCGTCCTCCACCGTATAGGTCTTGGCGCGGCTTTTCCCGATGCGGATCGGCAGAAATTCATAGCCGCGCTGCAGCATTTCGTTGACCATTTGCAGCGAAGCCAGGATATCTTCGTCCTTTGCCTTTTTTTCTTCTTTCAGGCGGGCGTTCACTTCCTTCAGGTGCTGTTTTGCCACCTTGATGCCGCCGACCGCCGCATCGTAGTCGATATCGTCGCCGCGCACGGTAAAGTGCGTTGCATAAAATTCAAGCGGGTGGTACACCTTGAACCACATCAGACGGATCGCGGCGATCAGGTACGCCACGGCATGCGCCTTCGGGAACATGTACTTGATTTTTTTACAGCTGTCAAGATACCATTCCGGCACATCGTGTTCGCGCAGCATATCCTCCACGCCCTCCGGGAAGCCGCCCTTTGCGACCTTGCCCTTTCGGGTCAATTCCATGATCGTGAACGCCTGCTTGGGCTCCACGCCCTTGTGCAGCAGATAGGTCATAATGCTGTCACGCGTACCGATAACCTCCGAAATCGTGCACACGCCGTCGCGGATAAGATCCTGCGCGTTGCCGTTCCACACGTCCGTGCCGTGCGAAAGGCCGGAAATCTGGATCAGGTCGCCGAAGCTCTTGGGCTGTGCTTCGATCAGCATGTTGCGCACGAAGTTTGTGCCAAGCTCCGGGATACCGAACGTGCCGGTCAGGCTGTCGATATCCTCCGGCTTTACGCCGAGTGCTTCGGTGGAAACCAGCAGCGAAATGACCTTGGGGTCGTTCATCGGCACAGAGTCCATTTTGATCCCCGTCATATCCTCCAGATGCTTATACATCGTCGGGACGTCGTGTCCCAGCTCGTCTAATTTCAAAATCGTATCATGCAGATACTTAAACTCGAAATGGGTCGTGACCATGCCCTTTTCCTTATCGTCCGCCGGATGCTGGATCGGGCAGAAATCGAACACGTCATAGCTGCTGGGCACAACGACCATGCCGCCGGGGTGCTGGCCTGTGGTGCGCTTTACACCGACGCAGCCCTGCACAAGACGGTTTTCTTCGGCGTGGTTGACGATTTTCCCGCGTTCCTCAAGATATTTTTTCACATAGCCATAGGCTGTTTTATCCTGCAGACCGGAGATCGTGCCTGCCTTGAACACATGGTCATGGCCGAACAAATCTTCCGTATAGCGGTGGATGCGGCTCTGCACTTCGCCGGAAAAGTTAAGGTCGATATCCGGTTCCTTGTCGCCGTCAAAGCCGAGGAAGGTTTCAAACGGGATATCGTGCCCGTCCACGATCAGCTGCGTGCCGCACTTCGGGCACACCTTATCCGGCAGGTCGAAGCCGTCCGCCACCGAACCGTCCGTGAAAAATTCGCTCCACTTGCACTTCGGGCACAGATAGTGCGGCGGCAGGCTGTTTACTTCGGAAATGCCCGAAAAATGCGCCACGGCAGAAGAGCCGACCGATCCTCGGGAGCCGACCAGATAGCCGTATTCCTCGCTTTTCAAAACCAGCTTCTGCGCGATAACGTACAAAACAGCAAAGCCGTGCTTGATAATCGAATCCAGCTCGCGCGTCAGGCGCTTTTCCACAAGCTCCGGCAGCGGGTCGCCGTAGCGTTCCCGCGCGTTGCGCATGGTATCCTCGCGCAGCGATTCATCCGCGCCGTCGATCGTCGGCGTGTACAGCCCTTTCGGGATCGCACGCACATCCCCGTCGATCATATCGGCAATGCGGTTCGGGTTCGTGATCACGATCTCCTTCGCCTTTTCGGGGCTCAGGTAGCTGAACTGCCGCAGCATGTCATCCGTTGTGCGGAAGTAAAGCGGCGGCTGGTTATCCGCGTCCTTGAAGCCGTTGCCCGCCTGCAGCACCGCGCGGTAAATGGCGTCCTCCGGCTCCATGAAATGCACGTCGCCCGTCGCCACGACCATTTTGCCCAGCTTTTCGCCCAGACGGATCACGGTT
The DNA here is from genome assembly GCA_020025235.1 of Ruthenibacterium sp. GTDB lineage: Bacteria > Bacillota > Clostridia > Oscillospirales > Ruminococcaceae > Ruthenibacterium. The sequence continues at coordinate 16,967 of JAHHSL010000011.1, read as the reverse complement.
TTGTTGAATTCCTGGATCTGTTCGATGCTGTCCACCATGTGCTCGCGCAGCATGTATTCATTGTTGCCGAGCGGCTGAACCTCCAGAAAATCGTAATAGGAGGCAATCGAGCACAGCTCCTCGAAGCTGCGCCCCTCCACAATGGCGCGGTACAGTTCGCCCGCTTCGCACGCCGAACCGATAATCAGTCCTTCGCGGTACTTGTTCAGCAGGCTGCGCGGCACACGCGGCACTTTAAAGAAATAATCCATATGCGCCTTGGAGATGATCTGATACAGATTTTTCAGCCCTGCGGAATTGCGCACCAGAATAATCAGGTGGAAATTCTTTTTCGCCAGTGCGCGCGCACCGCCAAGACCGGTGTTGATCTTTTCCACGCGCGTCACGCCGCGCAGCGCAAGGTCGCCGATCATCGGCACAAAGATCTGTGCCAGCGCCTTGGCGTCATCGCAGGCGCGGTGATGATGAAACGGCGGGATCTCCAGATATTTGCCGATCGTATCCAGCTTATAGTTGTGCAGGCCGATATACAAGGCCTGCGCAAGCGGCAGTGTATCAATGTAGGTATTGTCGAACGGCACGCCGTACCGTTCGGCCGCCGTCTGCAGAAAACGGATATCGAACCCGTGCGCGTTGTGCGCAATCAGGATGCGTCCGTTGACGAATTTCAGGAAATCGCGCAGCGCCTCCTCCTGTCCGGGGGCGTCCGCGACCATTTCATCCGTGATGCTTGTGATCTTCGTGATTTTTTCCGGAATGTGGCAGCCGGGGTTCACGAAGGTGTTGTAGCTTTCCGTGATTTCACCGTTTTCCACCACAACGGCGCCGATTTCCGTAATGGCGCAGTCCTGCGGGGAAAGGCCGGTGGTTTCAAGGTCGAACACGACAAAGGACTGATCCATGCCGCCCACGGCAGGCCCGTACACGACCGGCACCATGTCATCGACAAAGTACGCTTCCAGACCGTAAATCAGCTTGAAATCCGGGTCTTTTTTCCGGATGCCGTCCGCTGCAAGCATTGCTTCGGGGTACCCCTGCACCACGCCGTGATCGGTGATGGCAACTGCGCGGTGTCCCATACGGTGCGCCGTTTTCACCACGGTGCCCGCATCGCAGAAGCCGTCCATGCTGCTCATCTTGGTATGCAGATGCAGTTCCACGCGCTTTTCCGGTGCGTTGTCCTCGCGCTGCTTGCGCACGACCTTCAGCACGTCATACGGATAGATGACATAGTCGCGCTCGTATTTATCGTAGGCGCAGTCGCCTTTCAGCACAAGCGTATCGCCGTTTTTCAGTTCCTCCCACTTATCGCAGTTTTCCCCTTCCTGCGGGCGGATCTTCAGGTTGATCGAACCGGTGTAATCCGTAATGGAAATGGAATAAATTTTCCGGAAGCTGCCCTTGATCTCGGTAAAGAACACATCGCCCCAGACTGTCACCTTGCCCGAATCTGCGCCCAGTGCGCGCAGTTCCGTTAAGCCGGAAGGCTGGAACATATGCCCGTTGACAAGCTTTGCCGGCGCATCCTCCAGATCCAGCCCCGGCACTTTCAGCGCCGGGCCTTCGCTCTTTGCCTTGAACTGCTGCACCGGCATCTTCGTCAGCACATGGCGTTCGACTTCCTCGGCCGAGATCGTTTCATCACACACAAGGCGGATTTCCGGACGCACCGCCGTGCGGTTTTCGATCAGCTGCGCCAGCTTTTTATCAAATTCCATCATCGTCAGCAGCGTACTGCCGTTATGCACGCAGATATTGATGAGCGTACCGCTGATTTCCACCTTTGCCCCTGTCAGGAATCCATTGACCGGCAGGCCGGCTTCTTTCAGTTCTTCCACCAGATCCAGCACGGTTTTCGGGGTCATGCAGGAATACTCAAACAGGCCCTGCACCTTCAGTGCAAAGCCCGGGAACTGCGGTTCCAGCGAAGCAGCAAGGCGCCCGCTGATTTCAGCGGGCACCGGATTTGCGGTTCGGTAAACCACAGTGATTCTTTTTTTCGGACGGTCCGCTACAACGCGCTCCACGATCGCGCTGCCATAGCTTGCCATAAAATCAGCATCGGCCGTAAACTGCGGCCACAGCTGTGTAAGCATCGGTTTCATAATCAGAGCACCAGACGGTTGATTTCATCACACAGCTCGTCCACAATGTTGCCGCGCAGCATGCGGATCTGCTGTCCCTTGATAAACAGCATTGCGCAGTCCTTGCCGCCCGCAATGCCGATATCGGCTTCCTTTGCTTCGCCCGGGCCGTTTACGATGCAGCCCATGACAGCCACCTTGATCGGCTTGTTGCAGCCGCGCAGACGTTCTTCCACTTCGGATGCGATCTGTGCGACATTGATGCTCGTGCGTCCGCAGGTCGGGCAGCTGATGACTTCCGGCCCCGGCACAAAATGGCCGGCTGCACGCAGGATGTCAAAGCCCGCGCGCACTTCCTTTTCCGGTTCATCCGAAAGCGAAACGCGAATGGTATCCCCAATGCCATCAAGCAAAAGCGTGCCGATGCCCATACCGGATTTGATCAGACCCATGCGGTATGTACCGGCTTCCGTCACGCCGACGTGCAGCGGGTAATCGACCTTTTCGCTCAAAAGGCGGTAGGCCTGCACCACAATGGGCACATTCGAGGATTTAATGGAAATGACGATATCGTCGAAATCGTGCTTCTCCAAAAGGCGGACGTGATACATCGCACTTTCCACCAGTGCTTCGGGCGTGACGCGGCCGTATTTGGCAAGGATCTCCTTTTCCAGGCTGCCGCCGTTCACACCGATGCGAATGGGGATATTGCGCATTTTGCACGCCTGCGCCACCTGACGCACGCGGTCGTCATCCCCGATATTGCCGGGATTGATGCGGATCTTGTCAACACCCGCCTCCGCACATGCCAGCGCGACCTTATAATCAAAATGGATATCCGCAACCACCGGCATGGAAACCGCGTTTTTCAGCGCCGTGATCACCGGCACATCGGCAAGGGACGGCACCGTGACGCGCACGATCTGGCAGCCTTCCGCCTCAAGGCGCTTTGCCTGTTCCACATTGGCCGGAATATCGCGGATCGGTCTGCAGAGCATGCTCTGCACTGCGACGGGATTGCCGCCGCCGATCGTCACGTTTCCGATTTTTACGGTTCTTGTGTTTTTGCGCATAGTAATGCCTTTCTTTTATTGTATCAATTTGGTAACATCATTGAACGTTGCGAAGATCATCAGACCGATGAGCAGGACAAAGCCCACCGCATTGATCACGATTTCATACTTCTGCTTTACCGGCTTGCCGCGCACGGCCTCCAAAAGCAGGAACACAAGCCGTCCGCCGTCCAGTGCCGGGATCGGCAGCAGATTGAAAACACCGAGGTTCACTGTAATCAGCGCAAGCAGCATGAACAGAGGCTTGAGCCCTGCGTGCGACGCTTCGCTGATAGCCGAAACGATGCCGACCGGCCCGGAAAGGCTGTTGACGGCAATGCGTCCCGTCAGCAGATCGCTCAGGCTCAAAAACACCATGCGTCCGAGCGAAAGCGTCCAGTTTGCCGCTTCATGCAGAACGCCGAGCACGGTTTTCTTTTCGCCCAGGACCTTAAAGTCGATCACCAGCTGATTGACGCCGTCCTGTTCATAGGTGTCGAACTGCACCCCGTCCAGCTGCACTTTTTCGCCGTTGCGCAGCACGGTCAGGTCGGCCTTTCCCTGCTGGGTGCGGGCAAACTCATAGATGATATCATTCGCGATAAAGCAGCGTCTGCCGTTTACCGCCGTGATCGTATCCCCCACCTGCAGACCCGAAGCCTGCGTGGAAGCACCTTCGTAAAACTGTGCGACGGTACGCGTCCCGATCATCGGCTGTGAACACACGATGCCGACCAGGACAAGAAAGCCCAAAAGCAGATTCATCGCAGCGCCCGCAACCGTTACGAGGATGCGTCTGCCGATGCTTGCTTTGCTGAACGAGCCTTCCGCGTCGCTTTCTTCGTCCTCGCCTTCCATGCTGACAAACCCGCCGATCGGCAGCAGACGCAGCGCATACTGCGTGCCGCCCCGTTCAAAGCGGAAGATCGTCGGCCCCATGCCGAGCGCAAATTCATCCACGGTGATCCCGCCTGTCTTGGCGGCGATAAAATGCCCCAGTTCATGGATAAAAATAACAAGGCCGAAAACGAATACTGACGACAGCACCGTCAGCAAGACCGAACCCGCCGTTCCTAAAAAAGATGCCATGCTTTGCCCTACCTTAATTCTTTGTTGATTTGCACATATCGGTTTTTACGCGTGCTCTAAAACATATGCGCGCGCTGCCGCATCACATTCATATACATTTTCCACCGAATAATCGCCGCCGAACGAATCGCTTTCCAGCACACCCTCGACAAGCTCGCCGATCTTGAGGAACGGGATCTTATCCTCCAAGAACAGACGCACGGCTTCTTCGTTGGCACCGTTTGCGGCACACGGCGCAAGGCCGCCGGTTTCGATTGCCCGTTTGCACGCCGCAAGGCAGCGGAACGTCTCTTCGTCCGCTTTGTCGAACGTGATGCTCTGCAAAAGCGAAAAATCAAGTTCAGGCGCGGGGCCGGGGCAGCGCTCCGGCCATGTCAGCGCATACTGAATGGGGATGCGCATATCGGGCACGCCCAGCTGCGCCAGAATCGAGTTATCGCTGAACTGCACCATGGAATGGATGATGCTCTGGCGCTGCACCACGATTTCGATGTCCTTTGCCGGAAGCCCGAACAGCCACACGGCTTCGATCAGTTCCAGCCCCTTGTTCATCAGCGTGGCGGAATCAATTGTGATCTTGCTGCCCATGCTCCAGTTCGGATGCCGCAGCGCGTCCTGCTTGGTGACATGCTCCAGTTCCTGTCTTGTCTTGCCGAAGAACGGGCCGCCGGAAGCCGTCAGCAGAATCTTCTTGAGGCTTTTTGCCGAATACGGGTCCTGCAGGCACTGGAAGATCGCGGAATGTTCGCTGTCGACCGGCAAAAGCTTTACGCCGTATTCTTCCACTGCTTTTGTCACAAGATGACCGCCGGTGACAAGGCTTTCCTTATTCGCCAGCGCCACATCGTTCCCGTTTTCGATCGCGGCAAGCGTTGCCGGCAGACCTGCAATGCCGACCACTGCGTTGAGCACGATATCGGATTCTTCCATGGCGGCAAGGTTCACAAGCCCTTCTTTGCCGCGCAGCAGGATCGGAGCATGGCTCATTCCCTGCAATTCCCGCACAAGGCGGTCTGCCGCCGCATCGTCCACCACCGCGACGAATTTCGGGTGGAATTGTGCGATCTGCTGCATCAGCAGTTCGGTATTGGAATGTGCCGCAAGGCCGAATACGCTGTATCCCTGTGCGCGCACAACATCAAGGCTCTGCGTTCCGATCGAGCCTGTAGAACCCAAAATCGTAATTTGTTTTCTCATAGTGCTCACTCCGTTTTCTTTTTGTTATCAGGCAAAATACTGCATGCCCGCCGCCACAGACATGGCAACCAGCGGGGCAATGAACTGCACACTGTCAAACCGATCCATGATGCCGCCGTGGCCGGGGAAGATCGTGCCGTAATCCTTGATGCCGCACTGGCGCTTGATGACAGAGGCAAAAAGATCCCCTGCAATGCCCAGCAGCGAACCCACGCCGCCGACCAGTGCGACGATCAGATAATATTTCCAGCTGATTTCCGAAGCAGGCATGCCAAACAGCGTTTTGTGAATTGCCGTGTAGCACGCGGTGACGATGATGCCCAGCAGCATGCTGCCGAACACGCCGCCCACGGCGCCTTCCACCGTCTTGTTCGGGCTGACGACCGGCGCCAGCTTATGCTTGCCGAATGCGCGTCCTGTAAAGTATGCCGCGGTGTCCCCGCCCCATGCAAAACCAAGGATCAGGAACACGAAGTACAGCGCATCATAGCCGTATTCCGCACGCGGAAGAAGGCATTTCAGCGCAATGATCGACGAAAAGCAAATAATGATAACGCCCGAAAACGCAACCATGCCGCCCAGCTTTGCCGCAGAAAGCTTCTGCGAATTGGCTATCAGGCAAAGTGCAAGGTACAGCATCAGCAGATAGGTTGCGGGCATGATGCACATTTTAACAAGTGCGGTGTTCCCGCTCATCAGTAAAAGGATGTACGGAACAAAGCCCCAGTAAACATAATTCTGCTTTTCAAACTGAAATGCGTTGAATACCTCGTGTACCGCGATCAGGCACAGTGCCGCAATTGCAATATTGAATACGATCGTATTGAACAGTGCCATAACCGCAAAAAGGATCGGCAGTCCGACAAGTGCCGTAATGATTCTTGTTTTCATCTGATTCAGGCCTTTCCACCCTTAAATTCCGCCGAAACGGCGGCTGCGTGTATTATATTCTTCGATTGCACGGTCCAGATCGCCGCGCGTAAAATCCGGCCACAGAACATCCATATCGACAAATTCCGCATAGGACGCCTGCCACAGCATAAAATTGGAAAGACGGTGCTCTCCGCTCGGCCGAAGGATGAAATCCGGGTCTTTCTGTCCCGCCGTGTACATCACATCCGAAACCATTTCCGTCGTGATCTGTTCCGGTTCCAGCGTGCCTTCCTTCACGCGCTGCGCAAGGATCTGCATGCCGCGCACGATCTCCTGCCGTCCGCCGTAGTTCACGGCAACGTTCAGCACCGTGCCGGTATTGTTTTTGGTTTTCTCCTCGATATCATTCATCTGCGCCTGATATTTCGGGGAAAGCGCCGTGCGGTCACCCATGAATACAACACGGTTGTTTTCCTTCTCGTAATCGTATGCCATGATGAGGTATTCCCCGAACAGCTTCATGATGCCGTTCACTTCTTCCAGCGGACGGGACCAGTTTTCGGTGGAAAACGCATAAAAGGTAACGCTTGCGATCTCCAGTTCATTGCAGTATTTGATGATATCACGGAATACCTCTGCGCCTTTTTTATGCCCTGCCGTGCGCGGCAGGCCGCGTTTTTTTGCCCAGCGGCCGTTTCCATCCATGATGATGCCGATGCTCAGACCCTTTGCAAAGCCCGGTTCATGTGCCATAGCTTAAACTCCTTTTCAAAAGCAAGTGCCGCGCGGGATACCGCGCGGCACAAATCCAACCATGAAGCCTCCGCAAAAGCGGCTGCCGTCAGATCTCCATGATTTCCTTGTTCTTTGCCTCGCAGATCTTATCGATTTCCTTTGTATACTTATCGGTAATCTTCTGCATTTCATTTTCAAGCACTTTCAGATCATCTTCGGTGATCTCGCTTGCTTTTTTGCGCGCCTTGAACTTATCCAGCGCGTCGCGGCGGATATTGCGCACGGCGACCTTCGCTTCTTCGCCCATATGCTGCGCATCCTTCGCCAGCTGCTTGCGGCGTTCTTCCGTCGGTGCCGGGAACACAAGGCGCATCACACGTCCGTCGTTTGTCGGGTTGATGCCGATATCCGACGTCAGGACCGCCTTTTCGATCAGATGCATCATGGATGCATCCCACGGGCTGATGGTCAGCACGCGCGCTTCAGCAACGCTGACTGCTGCAACCTGATTGATCGGCGTCGGCGTTCCGTAATAATCGACCGTTACATGATCGAGGATCGCCGGGTTTGCACGCCCTGCGCGGATCGTCGCATGCTCTTTTACGAGATGGTTGATGACGCCTTCCATTTTGTCTTCATAAATTTTTGTATCTGCGCTCATAAATCGTCTCTCCTTTATTATTTCTCGCTTACGAGAGTGCCGATGGACTCACCCGCCACCGCTTTTGCAATATTTTCGGGATGCAGGATGTCAAACACAAGGATCGGCAGATTGTTGTCACGGCACATGGTTGCCGCCGTGCTGTCCATAACGGCCAGCTTATCCGCCAGAACCTGGCTGAACGTCAGTTCGTCGTACTTGCGCGCATCCGCAAACTTTTTCGGGTCCTTGTCATAAACACCGTCGACCATGGTCGCTTTGAAGATGACGTCCGCATTGATTTCCGCCGCACGCAGCGCCGATGCCGTATCCGTCGAGAAGAACGGGTTGCCTGTGCCGCATGCAAAGATCACGACACGGCCCTTTTCCAGATGACGGATCGCACGGTTGCGGATATAGGGTTCCGCCACCTGCTGCATGGAAAGCGCCGTCTGAACGCGCACCTCCACGCCCAGATTTTCCAGTGCATCCGCAACGGCAAGTGCGTTCATTGCAGTTGCAAGCATGCCGATATGGTCTGCGCGCGTGCGCTCCATTTCGCCGCTGGAACGGCCGCGCCAGAAGTTGCCGCCGCCGACAACGATGCCGATCTCGGCACCGAGGTCATATGCACTTTTGATTCCCGTGCAAATATTCTGGATCGTTTCGACATCAAGGCCGAAGCCCTTGTTCCCCGACAGCGCTTCGCCGCTGAGTTTGAGCAAAATACGTTTATATTTGATTGCCATAACTGCACCTCATCAAAACTATTTTCAATTTAATATTTATTTTACATGATTTCAAACTCAAAGTAAAGGTTTCCGAATCACTTTTGTGGGAAGTTCACTCCGGAAAGAGCCGTCCGCACCCTTGCTTTCAGGGAATCATCCTGATATGCAATGGCGCTGCCGGAAAGCCTGTCCACGCTGCCGCACGCCTGCTCGTACGAGATGTGCAGGGCAAACCGCACACCGCCTTCCGCGCGGTTTTCGGCGGAAATCGTCCACTTTTGCAGCTGCGCGAGCCGTCTGGAAAGATACAGGCCAAGCCCTGAACCGTTTCGTTCTTCCCTGCCGCGCCAGAAGCGTTCAAACAGATGTTCAAAATTTTCTTTTGCGATCGGCTCGCCTTCATTTTCCACCTTGATAACGACGCCGTCCGCTTCGTCCTCTATTTTTATAGTGCACTCCCCGCCCTTCGGCGTGTGCTTGAGCGCATTGGAAATCAGATTCAGCAGGATGCGTTCCGGCACGCGCGGGGAACATACGATCCGGCACGGCTTTTCGGTTTTCGGCACAAATGTCATGCAGATCTCATTCATCGCCGCATAAGGCTCGGCGCTCTGCACGATTTCTTCCACATTCTGCACAAGGTCGATTTCCCGCTCGTCGCTGATCAGCGCCCGCTCGTCCGCGTATTCCGCATCCAGAAGATTTTCCGCAAGTGCCTGAATACGGTAAAGGTTCTGTTCGATATATCCGATGTACTTGAGCGCCGGTTCTTCCGCCGGCGCTTTGCTGCCGCTTTGCCGGCGGATGTTTTTTTCCAGCAGCTGCAGCGAAGCGAATGCAATGGTAAGCGGGGTTTTGAATTCATGCGATAAGATCGCCGCCGTGCTTTTTCCGTGCAGCACTTTCTGCTTTCCGTTTTCGCACGCTTCCAGCCGCAGGCCGGCATCTTTCGCCAGCCGCATCGCGCCGCAGGCCGTCTTTTCATCAAGGTGCACCGCCGCACTGCAAACCGCCGTGCCCAGCAGCATCCCACCGCCGGTGCGGATCGGGAAAAAGATGTATCCAGAAACGCAAACAGGCTTGTCTGCATTTTCAATCAGACAAGCCTCAAAATATTCCTGTTCAACTTTCAGATTTAAGTCGTAATCTTCCACCCTGTCAACCGGCACAAGCCGGTTTCTTTCTAATCGAAACACCCATGCCTGCGGCGTATCCGCCAGCTGCCGAAACGCGCATTGTGCGGCCAGAAGCACCTCTTTGCACCCCAGGCCGGGTGCATGCGTCTGCTCCATAAAATCCAGCAATATGGCGCTTATGTCTTTCATATATTCTCCCGCCTTCCGTGTTACAGAAGTTTATTCAATCTGATATCCATTGCTGTAAGTGTCAGAAATTGGCTGTTGGTCATATGCTCCGCATTTTCCTGATGTGCAAACTTAAGCATCCGGCGCAGTTCCTCGGGGTTTTCTTCAAAAATTTGGTTGATTGCACCGCGCAGCGCTTTTTCCACACATTGATTCGTCGTATCATTCTCTGCTGCGATCACATCGTACACGTCTTTGCTCATAACGCATGCGTTGGAATTTTTCACAAGGATCTCAAGCGCACGCCGCAGATACAAAAAGCTGATCGAGTTGGTCTGCACGCCAAGATCCATAAGGACGCGGCAGATGCAGTCCGACAGTGATTCATCCTGCGGTTCCGGTTCTCTTTGCATCAGCAGGCGAATCCGGTTGAGCAGAAGTTCGATCCGGTATGGTTTCAGCAGGAAATAATCTGCACCCTGTTCCAGCACTTCTTTTGTTATGCTTTCGTGCTCGTATGCACTCAGCACAATAATGCGCGGCTTCACCGGCAGCGGTTCTTCCTTCAAGGTGCGAAGCAGATCCACGCCGTCCATATTCGGCATCACAACGTCCAGCAGCAGTACATCCGGAAGGGTCTCCTTCAGCATTTCCAGCGCCTGTACGCCATCCCCTACCTGCCCGCAGCACTCCATGTCTTCTTCAGCGGATAATGCATCGTTCATCAGGGAACGCTGGATCGGGTCATCTTCTGCAATCAGAACACGAATTACGCGCTGTTCACTCATGCTTTCCACTCATTTCTGTCTTTTTCTGCGACAAATCGATCGCACGGTGAAGATCTTGTACAACACCCTTCACTGCGCCGGGTTCTACCGAATTTTCCCACAGAAACCTTAACAGCTGGTTTGCCTGTTCAAACGTTCCGCACACGCCCCGGCAGGTTTCTGCTTTCTTTCCTTCATGTGTCAAGCTTGCAATACGTACTCCATACGTTGTATTTTCTGCACTTTCAGGCTCATCGCTTTCAGGCTCTTTCTCTTCTTGCGTAATTGAATACTGCAGAATATGTTCGGCCTGCACCGGTTCAAACGCGGAAAAACTGCGTGTATACAGGACCTCTGCGGTTTCCATTTTGCTATCCCTCCACACTGATTTCATCAACATAACCCAATATCGATGTTTTTTCTCTTGCCTTTCAGTTTAGCGGAAAATTCTTCCAGACGCAATCGAAAAATCTCGACCTTTTTCGACGAAAGCGCCTTTTACTGTGCACAATTTCCAAATTTAACACGCATTTTCTTCTATTAAACACCATTTTTTGTGCAGTTTCAAGCCATTTTTTCCGTTTTCTCTTTTTTTCTTATTTTTTCTTGCCCCTTTATTTAAAAAATTGCTCTTGACTTTTTCTCAAAAATGATTTACCATATATTGCACAGCGTTTAACCATTATGCATATATGTTTTGGGCCCGTAGCGCAGCTGGGAGCGCGTACGGTTCGCATCCGTAAGGTCGAGGGTTCGATCCCCTTCGGGTCCACCAATAGGTCTGTACGATTTGGATATTTTAGGCGGAACACCTAGAGTATCAGGACGTACAGACTTTTTTTATCCCAAAATTGCACATATAGTCTAATCCGCCCCCCTTCCCAGCGTTTGACAAGAAAAGAAAGTCTTACCGCCTTTTTTGAAAGTGACCATTTTCAAAAAGGCGCTTTTTTGTTTCACGATTTATCACGGTCATGGGAACAGGCAAGGCATGCAGGCTTTGCGGGGTGCTTAGATGCCGCACTGAATTTTGGGAGCCTTTGCTCTTACTGCTTATGAGTAATTTTGCATCAGGCACAATGGCATCATCTTCCTTCCGCCTGAAGCGCTTACGAACGGAAAAAGCGGCGTGACCGAAGCCACGCCGCTTTCTTGGAACACGTATTCCCATAATTTTTTAAGGTTTGCTGCTTCACGGCTGCCATACATTTTCCGGCCAGCCGATTTTGCATGTTATCCCCATGCATCCAAGGCCGGTTGGATCAATAGGGCAGCGTGTACTGGTCAATTACCCAGCGGCCATCCTCTTTGATGACAACACACTCGCTGATCCCGCTCTCATCCTGATAGAGACCCGTCGCCTTACCGTCTTCATCCTGCTCGTAGAAGTAGGGGATCTGCTTGAAGGTCATCTTATCAGCGCCGATTTCAACGGGTACATAAACAGCAAAGGCATAGCCTTCTTTTTTGGATCTGCCGTATCTGGGCGCATAGTAGACCCCATCTTTTTCCACCAGGATCTTCATGGTTTCATCCAAGAGGGCATCTGCTTTTTTCGCGCTGAACGTTTCACCATAGGCTGCACGCAGCTCCTCGGGATTGGTGCGGCCCTCCTCGTCGATCCGACTATACTTAACACCAGTGGCTTCATCCTCGAAGGTGTCCTCGTAGTCGGTGCTCCAATCAACCTGCATCTGAGACAGGATATGTTCCGCTTCACCGATCAGCTGGGTCTCCTGGATCGGCATGTTGTTGACAAGGAGCAGGCCTCCGTTTTCAGCTGCGGCGTAGCAGACGCTGCCCTGATTGACGAAGAAGGAAAAGACCGGCTCTCCCCCAATGACCATATCCACCTGAGCCAACGTACCGAGTGCGAGTTCAGCGGAGCCCTTATACTCATACTCTACGCCATCGCAAAACGCCGCTTTTCCTGTGGCGGAACTCATGGCATAGGCTTCTTCCAGCACCGGCTCAATTACCGGTTCAGTATCCTCATGCGGCATATTGTCGAAGTAAATTTCATTGTCTGCCGTGACGTTGGGCAGAGAATCCGTGCCCTTTACAGCCACATAACTTTGATCAGAGGAAGCCTGGGACTGATTTTCGGAAGCAGCTGACTGACTGCCGGAGGCGGGTGTATCCGCAGAGCCGGAGGCATCCCCCTGCTTGCCGCAGGCTGCAAGGCTGAGTATCACGGTGAGTGCCAACATGATGGATAATGCTTTTTTCATTATGATCCTCTCTTTTCTTGTTTAGTTTGAGGTATTTTGCGTTTTGGTTTTTTTATTGTATCACTTTTTGGAAAAAATTCAATGAAAAATTCGTGCCTGCTGCACATCATCAGAAGATATTGAGAGGGCGCTGCACATAACGTCTTTGGAGCCAGAGCTGTTTGAAAAAAGAAAATCTGTCTTTTTTACAGGAAACAGCATCCGCTGCGTTAAAAATCCGGCAATTTTTCCATTTTCCAACAAGTCCTGCCTAAAATTCAAAAAGACTTGCGTTTTTTGTAAAATCTATTATGCTGAAGATAACAAAGACCTTGATCGGACTTGAAAGCAGATATTGCAAATTCGATCAATTGCTTGCAGTGAGCTGAACGACAGAATATCTATGCGTCCATATGATCCAAACAGAAAGCCGCAGCTTGAGGCTGTATTCGGCAAAGCTTCGATTTTTGTTTCCGCAGGACGCGCAGCATCCCTTGCACCTTTTCTGCACCGCCTGCTCGCTTGCGGCATCCGGCAGGCCCGTTTTCCTGCAGGGCAGGACCCGGCTTTTTCTGCCGGTTTGCGCGCAGCTCTTTTGTCATTCCTTTTCGTTATGCTTTTATAATGTAAGCAATATATCTGTTTATCTGTATTTTCCGGTATGCGCCGGGATGTTCGGACAGCCAAAATCTTTTATGGAGGGATCGATTATGAACGAATACGAACACATCACAAAAATGGAAACCATTTTGAATCAGCAGACAGCCGCCGTGCAGGAGCTTGAAATCGCACTGAAGCTCATCGAAAATCATTTCGATGATTTCAAGACGCTGTTTGAATATTATTACAGCGAACAGCGAAACCGCGATCTTCAGGATGACGCAGACGGCAAAATCCCCGATGATCTGCAGCGCGGCGTGCTTTCGGAGGACGGCATCTTCGATTTGGTGGGCGACTACCGCGACACCGCATTCCACATGATGGAAATCGCACTTAAAATGCTCAAGGCCGGTTGATTTTCCCTGTACTTCGGCGTCGTTTGCGGCTTCTATACAGAAAAATGCTGCTTTTTTATGTAAATATCTTGCCATGCCTTGACAACATTACCTTATGCGCATACAGTAATAGCAAGCCTTTTTGCTGCGCGGCAGATCCTTTGTTTTTTCTGCCCGAAGAAAAAAAGAAATCATCTTTCCATTATCATTAGAAAGGGTTTGATCTTACATGAAATATTCCGCAAAAGCCTTGCTTCTTTCCGCTGCGATGTTCCTTTTCCTTTTCACCGGATGCTCTTCGGAATCCGCCGCTGATTCCGGCTCTGCCGGTGCGGATCCGCAGTCGGCTTCGGCTTCGGTTTCCGAATCGCAGGCTTCCTCCGCCGAAATGTCCGAATCTGCTTCGGATAGTGAAGCTGTCGCTTCTTCCGACGCAGCCAGCTCCGAAAAAGCGGAAGATCCCGATGCAGAATCGCCTGTTTCCCAGAACTGGGATGATCTTGACATCATGGTCGACGGTGTAGTTTACAAGCACCCGTATCTTTACACGGATCTTAATGCTGCCGGCTGGAGCATGTCGGAAGTGCCCTCCCGCGGCCTGGGCCCCCATGAAAGACTTCTTACCCCTTTCTTTATGGGAAATCCCAAATACGTCACATCTGCCGGTGAATCCTGTGCTTTCCTTGGCGGCCGATTTGCCAACCTTGGCGAGGAGGACGCTGCTATCCCGGACTGCCATATGTGGACGTTTGAAGTCAATGTAACGGAAGCTCTGCGTGCCAATAATCCTATGCCGGAAGTAGAAATTGCGAAAAACATCCACATGGGCTGCACCGAGGAAGAAATCGTTGCTGCGTTCGGCCCGTATGAATCCAAAGAGGAACAAGTAGACTTTGAGACCGGGAAAAAACAGCAGGTCTTGAAATACGAATCTGAAAACGGCGCCATCATGCGGCTGACCGTAACGGAGGATGTCGGCCTTGGCTATCTGGAGCTGAAAAAGCACCCGTAAACCCTGATTTTCTTTCCGGACTTTTGTGCCGCTGCCGTTCCGATATGGCATTTTCCCCGAAAATGGTTTTGGGAAATCAAGTATATTGTCCCCCGATACCGGATCATCCGATCCCGTGTCGGGGGATTTCTATTGCAGGCGGGATGCAGGCTTTGAAAGCCGGATGGCCGCATTGACTGCGCATGGGACTTCACCGCCTATTACGATGACCTGTTTTGGAGACATATCATCGAAGCCTGCACTTCTCCTGAAAACGGGTGGCGAAAGCGCTGTCATGGCAGGATAAGCGGCACAGCGTTTATTTTCCACGCCGTCACGGCTCTGCTTCGATTGCACAGATTTTATCTTATACAGGCTTAAAAGCGCAAAATCATCTGCCCCGCAGCTTTGATTTTTCTCTGCCAAAACACCCCGCTTTGCTGCCTTGATTTGGCTTTTTTGCCGCATTTTTTCATGTGCAACCGTCAGTTGCCCATGTTCCAAGGTAAAATTGCAGACAATCTGCCCGATATCCAGTATAATAAAGGCATCACTTTTCAGGGGGGATCGCAATGAATCTTGCCGATCAAATCTACAAACTGCGCACAGCCCAGAACCTGTCACAAAATGACCTTGCCGACCTTTTGGACGTGTCGCGCCAGTCGGTTTCCAAATGGGAAACCGGCGCTTCGGTTCCGGAACTGGATAAAATCATCCGCATGAGCGAGCTTTTTCACGTCAGCCTTGACACCCTGGTGCACGGCTGCGACTGCTCTGCGCCCGCCGCAAAAGAAATACAGCAAAACGATTTGCAGCCCTCGTCCGTCGCTTTGCCCGATTCTTCCCTGCGCCGGATCATCGGCATCATTCTGTGCTGCTTTGGCGGCGCTGCCCTGCTGCTGTTCGGCCCTGTCGGCGGCTTACTTTTTGCCCTTCCTCTTTTCACGGTCGGGATTCTGTGCATCAACCTGCGCCATCCTCTTTTATGGTGCTGCTGGGGCATCCTGCTGTATGCTCATTTTGTTCTGCCGTATATGATGGGCATCCGGATCGGCCTTGCCCCGCTGATTTCCCAGATATCCGGCGGGGTTCTTATCTCCGTTCAGTCTGTGATCGGGTTTGCATTTCTTCTTTTCCAGTATGCGGCGATTGCACTGACCGTAAAACGGTTTTACAAAACGCCCGTTTCTCATTGCAAAGCCAAAATTGCAGCAGCGCTCGTCATGTGCGTTTTGCTGCGTACCCTTCCGTACATTTTATATTATGCGGCTCCCCATTTTGACGGTTCGCAGGTTTCCGCCGCGCTCATCACAGTATGCTGGGATCTTGCGAATACCGCCGCATTGACATTCTTCCTTTTGTATCTCGTTCATTTCATTTTTGAGCAAAAGAATCGGGAAAACATCTGATTGTGCACTCACAGTCTTTCTTTTTCGCATTCTTTCGTGCCCGATTCCCGCTTTTGTGCAGGCAGCGGATATTTTTCACCATTATTCGGCGTTTCCTTGACTTTTTTTCAATTTCTGTTATAGTTACCATTGTGCAAAATGCGGCAATCCGCTTATCAGGGCCGCCGCACTGGGATACAATTGAATCATGCAAAGGTGCAGCCGCCGTCGGCGGGGAAAAAATGGGAAACCGGTGTGAATCCGGTACAGTCACTCCTGCTGTAATGCTGACAGTCAAGCGATATACCATTGGGATCGTTCCTGAGAAGGTGCTTGACTGGATGAAGCTAAGTCAGAATACCAGCCTTTGCAAGAGCAGAAGGTTTGTCCGGGATGAGGTACAGCCTATCAGATGCCATAGGGTATTATTGCGTCTTTTTTTAAAGCCTTCTGTTCTGTAACAGAGGGTTTTTTTATTCCCAGAACCAGAAATACAAAGAAAAGGAGTTCGCCCATGAAGGCAAATCAGACACAAAAATGGGGCAATCGGCTGCTGGCGTCCATATTGGCGCTGGTGCTGATACTGCAGACCGCACCGTTTGGAACCATCCTCGCAAAGGCGGAAGGGATCCCGGAAATCCCGACAGACGCCTATTCTGTTCCGAACGAAACTCAAGAGCCGCAAACCGCAGAGGACGCTGCTCCCGCAGAGGACACTGCTCCCGCAGAGGACGCCGCTCCCGCAGAGGATGCCGCTCCCGCAGAGGACGCCGCTCCCGCAGAGGATGCCGCTCCCGCAGAGGATGCCGCTCCCGCAGAGGACGCCGCTCCCACAGAGGGAACTTTGTCCGATGAGGAGACTGTTTCTGACGAGGACGCTGTGCCCGGCGAGGAGATGACTGCCGCAGCCG
>JAHHSL010000010.1 GCA_020025235.1 Ruthenibacterium sp. | reverse complement strand
CCCGGCTTCTCATCAGGCTTTACTTCCGGCTTCGGCTGTTCGGGCAAGCGGCCCACTGCCATAATTTCACTCAGGAAGTAATACTTGTCATCCACGAAGACGACCTGCTTACCATCCATCAAACCGGTACCTGTAACGATGCCGACATGTTCCTTCAGCTCGTTGTTGTTATCCAACTGACCAACTGTAACTTCTTTGCCGACAAGAGACGATGCATACGACATAATGGAAGCATCCGTCATATTGGTGATTGCCTGAACCATCTGCATCTGAACCAGCTGATTGAGCATATCCGAAGTATCTGCTGCGGAATCCAGTGTCTGGTTTGTCATTTCCGTTACCATAAGCGTAAGGAAGTCTGTCATATCCAGACTGCTTTTGCCTGATGTTTTGAACTGATTCGGGGCTGTTGCAGCCGTACCTGAGATGTAACCTGCAATATCCGACATATATCCTGCCATAAAGTTTCCTCCTTTCCTGTAATGCTTTTATCCGCCGATCGCTGCCAAGCCAAGCCGCAGCTCCTGCATAAACCGGTTGCCGGATTCTGAATCGTCATCCCGGTTCTGGCGTTCCTGGTTCTGCTGTCCCTGGTGACGGCCATCCTGTGCGTGATTCGGAAGTTCATCTTTCGCCGCCTGCTGGATTTCAAGGCGCACCATCTGCTGCGCATCCTGTTCCAGCATACGCTGAAGCTCTCCTGCACTGTTTTCCAAAAGCGTCTGTGCGACTGCCTTCTCTGCCTTGATCGAAACGTGAAGGCTGCCATCCTGCATCCATTCCATTTCGACGCGAATCTTGCCAAGGCTTTTCGGGTTCAGTTCCATTTCAACCGTAGAGATTTTCCCCTGAATCGGCTGTGCCAGATGTTTTGCCAGCTGCTGCGGAATATCCACAGTCACTTTTTCCGGCGTTCCGGAAGCGTCTCCCACTCGAATCGGCAGGGCATCCACGGTACGGAACAGCGGTGTTTCGGCATTCGGATTCTGTTCGGCTGTTATGGTTTTCTCCATGCCATCCTTTTCTGCCGGTTTTTCCGTATTTGTTTTTCCCTGTACGTTTGCGGCAGCATCCTCATTCTCGGACACGACCTGCTCCGGAGCGATTTTCGTTTGATTCATCTCAGAAGCGGCAGCTGTTTTCTCCTCCGCGGGCATTTCAGCCACATCAGGCTGAACGGTTTCCTGCTGCGGGATCACGGCTTCTGCGGCCGACTGTTCCGACGTCAGGACTTCCACGCCCTGCATTGCCACTGCATCCACAGCGGTCTGCTCTTCCGGCTGAAGATCCAGCTGAACGATGTTCGGCATCGGACCTGCCATCATAGCGGCTGCCATGATCTGACGATTGACGTCCGTATCCGCATCGAACGGCTTTTCACCGGACAAATCATTCTGTTCCGCTGCTGCGCCTGTTTCCTGCTTTGTGATGCCGGAATTCTGCACTGCTGACTGCTGTTCTTCCATCAAATGACGAAATTCATTGTAGCCCGCTGCCTCGTCAAAGCCTTTGACCGGATTTCTTCCTGCCGGTTTCGCGGCAACCTTGATTATATCCGTCATATTGTTTTTCTGTACTTGCACATCTTTCACCTCCTCTCGTTTGATTCGGTACGCAGCAGGACTCTGCCCTGCCCCGTACTTATATAGAAAGCAGACAACTTTTTGTAAAAATCATCCGCTGTCCATGTACTCGGAACGAATACCGTTTCTTCCGGCTTCAAATAGAACTTCTTACCTGTGCGGCACTTACAAATTCCTCAACGAAAATTTCTTCGTCCTTGGCCATTGCTTTCTGGTAAGCAAACTGTTTCTTTTCCTTCAGCTTTTCGATCGAAGCTGTCTCCTGCTTTGCAGCCACAACTTCCATTCGTTTCTGTTCCGCCTGGTCCTGCGCCTGTGCCAAATTCTTTTTTTCGACCTGAATATCATTTTCCATGGCCCGCAGCTGACATTCGCAGAAGCGCGCATCGGTGATTGCCATTCCTGTACTGCACCGTTTCTGATATTCTTCATCAAAATCCAGATAGGCTTTTGTCTTATCCTGAATCCGCTGCTCGATCGTACGCACCTGCGCCATAAGCTCTGCATGTTCATTCTGCAGTGATTCAAGACGCTGCTCTTTATAGGATAAAACCGAATTAAGCGAGAATTTGAACTTCTTCATAAATAATCACATTCATTCCTTATCCCACTAATTTTTCCATAAGGGAAACGCATTCTTCATAGCTGAACGACTCGTTGACTTTCTGCATCAGGAACTCATTGATCAGATCGATTTTCTTCAATGCATAATCCAGCTTCGGGTTTGTACCCGGCTTATATGCACCGATTGCCACGAGGTCGGCATTCTTTTCATAAATGCCCATGATATCGCGGATTTTGGAAGCCAGCGCACGGTGTTCCGGTGATACGATTTCCGTCATGAGACGTGAAATGCTTGCGCTGACGTCAATTGCAGGATAATGGTTGCTGGTTGCAAGCGCACGGGACAGAACGATATGTCCGTCAAGAATACCTCGGACGGTATCCGCAATCGGCTCATTTGTATCGTCGCCTTCCACCAGAACGGTATATACGCCTGTAATGGAGCCTTTTTTGAAGTTTCCGCTTCGCTCTAACAGCTTGGGAAGTTCGGCATAAATGGACGGCGTATATCCGCGTGAAACCGGAGGTTCGCCGATTGCAAGGCCGATTTCACGCTGCGCCATGGCGAATCGCGTAAGCGAGTCCATCATCAGCAGCACATCATTTCCCTGATCGCGGAAATACTCCGCGATACCGGTCGCAACGCACGGACATTTCATTCGCAGCATTGCGGGCTGATCGGACGTTGCCACCACCAGAATGGAGCGGCGCATGCCTTCTTCACCCAGATCCTTTTCAACGAACTCCAGAACTTCTCGTCCGCGTTCGCCGACCAGTGCAATCACATTGATATCTGCCTTCACGTTTCCGGCGATCATACCCATAAGGGTACTTTTGCCGACGCCCGAACCGGCGAAAACACCGATACGCTGTCCTTTGCCGATCGTGAGCATGCCATCGATCGCCTTGACGCCGAACTCGATCCGTTCCCGGATCGGCGGCCTTTCCAACGGGTTTACCGTTGTGCCGGTCACGCAGTACGGAACGCCGCCTTCCAGCGGGCCTTTGTTGTCAAGCGGTTCGCCCAGTGCGTTGATGATACGTCCGCGCAGGAACTCGCCCACTTGAAGCGTAAGCTGATGCCCGGTATTCCGCACGAAATTTCCGGCGGAAATACCGCTCATATCCGCATACGGCATCAAAAGGATATGATTATTTTTAAACCCGACCACTTCAGCCGAAATCTGCTTGCCGGTTTCACTGTTGTAGATCCGGCAGATATCGCCTACGGCTGCATGGCCGCCCGAGGCTTCAATGGACATACCGACAATATTCTCGATTTTTCCCGTCATGCTGTACGGTTCCATATGCCGCACCTGGTGGATCATCTTCTGGTACATCCCGGAAGCCTCCTTTCTGTTAAAAGTTAATGCAATGTGCCCTCATAATCCAAGGGCGTTTCCGAAAGAGCTGTGCGAATGTTTTCGATCTGCGTCGAAACGCTTGCGTCGATGATCTCACCCGGCATTTCGATAATACAGGCGCCCGGTTCATCATCCTTCATCGGAACGATGCGCACATGATCGGAAAGTGCTGCAAACGAAGTTGCAAGCAGCGGAGAAAGTTCCACCAGACGGCGCGCGCTGCGGTTGGATACATAAATCTGCACCCATTCACAGCGTTTACGCTTTTCGATAGCCATTCGGATCATCCGCTCGATAACATCCGCACTGCTGTCCAGGCTGACACCGATCACCTTTTCGGCAACCGCTATGGCAAGATCCCGCAGTTCGATTGCATTTGCATCCATCTGCTCATTCAGGGTAGAATTCGCTTTTTTCAGGAACTCTTCCACCTGATCGCTCAATGTGTCGATCCGTTCACGCTCCTGCTGCAAAACCTCCTGCTTTGCCTGCTCGGTTCCCTGCCGGGTGCCCTTTGCAAGGCCTACTTCATAGCCCTGCTGATAGCCCTGCTCATGCGCTTCCTGCGTCAGCCGGGCCGCTTCTTCCTGTGCCTGCTTTACAATGTCCTCTGCCTGTTTACGGGCTTCCTCCATTACTGCTGCCGCCTGTATATCTGCATAGGAAAGCGCAGAATCAGAATCAGCATCCGTTTCCGGCTCTTCCTTTTCTTCTTCGGGCTGTTCCTCCAGATCAAACTGCGGGACATCCAAAAGCTCCAGCTCATTCAGCTCATCCGCATCCGGGAATTTGTAATCCTCAATTTTGGGTTGGTGGGACAAGCGTTTCCATATACTAGGCAATGATATCGTCCTTTCCGCCCTTCAGTATGATGATTTCTCCCTTTTCCTCCAGACCGCGGATAATAGCCACAATTCTCTGCTGTGCTTCCTCGACGTCCTTCAGGCGCACGTTCTTTGTGATTTCCAGGTCGTCCCGGATGTTTTCTGCCATACGGGTGGACATATTCTTGAACAGCTTGTTCGCCACTTCCGTATTGGCTGTCTTGAGCGCCAGCACCAGATCTCTCGTATCGCAATCACGCACAAAGCGCTGGATCGAGCGATCGTCCATGGTAACGATATCCTCGAAAACGAACATGCGCTTGCGGATCTCGTCTGCGAGGGACTGGTCGTGACCGGACAGGCCTGTGAAAATATTTTTCTCGCTGGTTCTGTCCAGATTGTTCATCACGTCGGCCACATAATCGATACCGCCGACCTTGATATTGGCATTCGTCATCAGGCTCGAGAAGCGCTTGTTCATTTCCGCTTCCACAATTTTGATTGCGGTAGGCGAAACACTTTCGATCTTGGCAATGCCCTCCACGACCTGAATCTGTTTTTCTTCTTCCAGCTGTGCAATTACTCCGGCAGCTTTTGCCGAATCCACATACGAAAGCACAAGTGCGATCGTCTGTGCACGTTCGTTCTGCAGCGCCGAATAAAGCGATTTGATATCTGCTTTGTTCAGGAACGAGAACTCGCGGTTCTTCAGAGATTTTGTCACCTTGCTGAGCAGATCCGCAGCGGCCTGCTCACCGTATGCTTTTTCCAGAACCGTTCGTGCATATTCCAGGCCGCCTTCGGTGACGGCCTTATTGGTCATGCACATCTGATAGAACTCATTGAGGATGCCCTCTGTCTGTTCCGAGTTAAGGAAAGCGAGCCGCGCCACTTCTACCGTCAGCTGCTCAACATCCTCCGGTTCCATATACTGATAAAGGTGCGAAGCCTTATCTGCCCCGAGTGCGACAATGACCGCCGCCGCTTTTTGAGGGCCGGACAGCGAAGCTTTAGAATCTCCGGATGCCGCCGACTGAGTTGAGGAACTCCTAGATTCCTCCGCCGAGTTCCGATCAGGCATCGTCGTCCCCTCCTTTCAGCATATTGCGCACGATCTGTGCCGCAATTTCCGGATTATCGTTTGCAAACTTGCGGATTTCCTTGCGCAGCTCCATGTTCTTTTCAGACTGAAGCGTCATAACATCCGCATTTTCAATGATTTTTTCTGCTTCCGGCGGGATGATCGAATCATTGATACGATCCATCTCATTTTCCAGTTCCATTCTCAGCTTGCGTTTCTTACGGCGTCTGCGTACGATCAGCAGAATGATAAGAAGCAGGATCAGGAACAGGAGCACACCTGCGCACGCAATCAGAATAATCATATTCCGGTTGCCATCCTGCGGAAGGATCGAAATCGGATCATCGCCTGCGAATTTCATCGAAACGATCGAAATCTTATCGCTCAGGTAATCCTGCGCATTCCGATCGCCTGCACCGTTTGTAATGCCGGCTGCACGCGCAACATGATTGCGAAGCGTTTTGACGTCGATTTCATCAAGGCGTCCCGCCACATTGGAATTCAGGCTCACGGAAATCGTGCAGTCACGCAGGACTGCTGCGTTATTGACGATCTGTTTTTCGCTTTTCGAGTTATCATAATCACGCTGACCGCTGCCCTCGATCTCAAGCTCCGTGCCATTCGGCTTGGCAGCGTTTTCAACCTGCGTGGGGAAATCACTGTTTGTTTCCGAGCCGACAATCCCGCCCGCCGTTTCATCGCCGGGGCGTCCGACATGATACTGATACTGTTCGGAAACGATCAGACCCTTGCCATCCTGTGCGCCCTCGGGCAGCATAACATCCGTTCTCTGTTCCGTGGTCTGATGTACGTCAACCACGCAGTTTACTGCAACACGGACGTTCTCCATTCCGTAAAACGGTGCGAGCACCGACATTACTTCGGTTCGGATCTTGTTTTCCCATTCTTCTTCCAGCTGCAGCTTCAAAACAGATGCATCGCTGGAATTATTGCCGTCTTCTACATTATATGTATTGCCTGCGGTATCTCCGATCGAGACTTTGCTGACCTTCAGGCCCTGTGCACTGTGCGAAACGAAATCGCGGATACCCTTGACCTGTTCTTTAGTTAGTCGTGTAGAACCGCGCATCGCAACAACAACCGCCGCTTCAGCATCCACCACATTGCCGCTGTCGAGCACATAGCTGCGATCTTCGCCCGGCGTAATGTTGACCCATGCCTCAACGACATTATCAAATTCGCGAATTACCGCACCGATACGATCCTGCAGACCGACAAGCCATGATCTGGTTTTTTCCGATTCCGTTGAAAGTGCACCGGCATTATCAAAGTAAGCGGAATAGGCAAAAGCCGACTGGGGGAAGCCTTTCATCGCAAGATTTGCTTTCAGGCGGTTTGCATCCTCTTCCGGCACCAGAATCGTATTGCTCTGTTCGATTCGATAATCCGTAACGCCCTGTTCCTGCAGGAACGTCGTAACGGCTGTCATTTCATCCGATGAAGCTTCTGTAACCAAAACCGCATAGGATTTATTGTTCAAGACAAACGCAATTGCAGCCGCAACCAAAACCAGAACTACGACTGCAATTATGTAGACTTTTTTTGATATTTTCGAAAGTTTTTCTTTTACTTTGTCCAACAGTGCTTTTGCTTTTTCATTCACTGCGGATACCTCCTATGTCAGTAGTTGTAAAAAACCGGGCTCAGCGTTTTCCCTTTACACCAATACAGTTCCTGCCGGCCGTTTCTTTTACAGACTGATTCGCATGACTTCCGAATATGCATCCATTGCCTTATTGCGAAGCTGTACTAACATTTTTACTGCGGTATCGTTCTTGGACATTGCGATCATCAGCGAGGAAGGATTGTCCAGCTGGCCGGTTGCCAGCAGATATTTGCCCTGCGCAACTTCCTGATCCGTTTCCTTAACGGTATCAATCATTGATTCAAAAACGCTCTGGAACGGAATATTGCTCTCTGCCGCTGCGGTTTTCTGAGTTTTTTCTGTTTCCAGCAGCGGGGTGATCTTTTGAATGGGAGTGATCATCTTTTTTCCCTCTTTCAGAAATTTGTTTTTATATCTTTTATTTACCGCCCGCCTGACGTCCTGTCAGGCGGTGACGCAAAATTATCTGCCGATTTCCAGGCCCTTTGCGATAACGCCCTTGAGCGTGTTCAAAGCCGTTACATTTGCGGAATATGCCTGTGCTGCTGCCATGGCGTCTGTCATTTCCTTCACCATATCCACATTCGGCATTTCCACATATCCGTTTTCGTCTGCATCCGGATGTACGGGGTCGAAAACCCGTTTCAGCGGAGAGGGATCATCCACGATCTGGGTCACACGCACACCGCCTGCACCAGCGCCCCTGCGGTTCGAGACAAGGCCGTTTTCTGCATCGGCCATAGCCTGACGGAAGCTGTTTTTTCCGTCCACCGCCTGAAAAACGACCATTTTTCTGCGATATGCACCGCCGTTTTCCGTGCGGGTCGTCTGGGCATTGGTGACGTTTTCTGCAACAACATCCATACGAAGCTGCTGTGCTGTCAAGCCGGAGCCCACTACGTTAATCGAACTTAAAAAAGCCATGTTGCTTTCCTCCTGTACCTTGCTTCAAATCAAGCTGTTTATTGTCCGGTAATTGCGCTGCGGATCACGTTCAGTTCGCCGTTGATCGCGCTCATAACGTACTGCAGCTGATATGCATTGCGCATCATTTCAACGCTCTGTTCCGTTACGTTTACACCGTTGTCGTCCATTCGTGTGATTCCCGGATGTTCTTTTACATTATATTCTGCTTTTTCAATTGTCTGGCGCATTCCGTTCGGTGCCTGAGCTTTGTGCGCATTTTCAAGGCTTTCCTGAAAGCGTTCTTCAAAGGTTACTACTTTCGTGCGATAGCCCGGAGTTTCCGCATTTGAGATATTATCCAGAATCGCAGTTTGCTTTGTCCACAAATAGTTCATGGATTTTTCCATCATCAATTCCGAATTACTTGATAAAAAGTCCATTCGACACACCTACTCCTGTTCATAAAAAAACATATAACAGGCCCTGCTGTTCCGCCCGGATCTTCTGCGTCCGGCGGTAATGCAGCCTTCGCGCCTTTTGCAGAGCCTGCTCTTGCTGTACGGTACATACGACCGATCTGCTATTCCATTTTTTGTATGCACTAATTTACTATATAATATTATACCTAATTTTCGATATTTTTCAACACATCTCGCGCAAAAAAATCATTTTTGGAAAATTTCCATGTTTTGACGAAAATCTCCTAACTGATTTCCAGCAAAACCAATAAGACGTTTCAAAATTTACCTGTTTTTTCCTTTTTAAGTCGGCAGACATATGATAAAATTGCGAATTATGACTTTTCTTGAATATGAGTATTTTTGCTTCACACTTAATTTATTTTGACTTTTTTGCGCTTATTCTCTATATCATAGTGATATACCCGAAAATATACTTTATAAAGTATAAAAAGCATATTATTTTTCTTTTCTATTATTTTCCAATGTTGTGATTTCCGATATAATTATGCTGTTCTTTTTTGGCATTATTTTGCCATCTTCTTTTTCCCTGTTCTCTTCGGATTTTCAGGGTGCAAACTCTCTTTTCCCAAGTAATTCAGCCCTATATTATGGAATTTGATTCGTGCCTGCAAAGCTGCTCTCTACGCATCATTTATGCATATTTCAGCAGCCCTATCCCCTATTGCATTTTCTTTGTTTTTTTCTTTTGTGCAATTTTCCTATTGCTATCAACAAACATACCGAAATGCTCTTGCATCAAAGCCCATATATAACAAAAGCGGCACTGTCTGCACAGTGCCGCTTTTCTTATTACATTTATTATTCTGTCCTGCCCCATCCGGAGCCGATCATCAGATCGAAATTGTAGAGCCGATGTCGAGCAGCGTGGTATCGATCGTCTTATACATCGACAGTGCAACGGAGATATCGTAATCCACAATGGATTCAGATCTTGTTGCAACAACACGGTTCAGGATGCCCTTGCTCAACAGTTCAACTGCATGGTAACCCATGCGGCTTGCCGTCACGCGGTCACGCAGCGTCGGAGAGCCGCCGCGCTGAACGTGTCCAAGGACGGTTGCGCGGGAATCGATGCCGGTGCGCGACTGGATTTCGTTTGCAATGTCATGTGCCTTGCCGACGCCTTCCGCAACGATGATGATAAAATGCTGTTTGCCCATTTTCTGCGTCTTTTTCATCTTTGCGATGACGTCACGTTCCAGATCATACGGAACTTCCGGAATCAGCGTAGCGATTGCGCCGACTGCAATGCCGGTATTCAGTGCAATGTAGCCTGCGTTGCGTCCCATAACCTCAACAACACTGCAGCGGTCATGGCTCTGCGTTGTATCGCGCAGCTTGTCGATCATTTCGACTGCGGTGTTCATTGCCGTATCATAACCGATCGTGTAATCGCTGCATGCGATATCGTTATCGATCGTGCCCGGCAGGCAGACGCACGGAATGCCCTGCGCAGCAAGTGCCTTGCCGCCGCGGAACGAACCGTCGCCGCCGATGATGACCATAGCGTCAATGCCGTTATCGCGGCATGCCTGCGCTGCACGCTTCTGTCCTTCTTCTGTCTTGAATTCAAGGCAGCGCGCTGTGTAAAGGATCGTACCGCCGCGGTGAATGATCTCGGAAACGCTGCGCAGATTCATATCAAAAATTTCGCCGGTCAGCAGTCCGTTATAGCCGTGACGGATTCCTTTTACCTGAAAGCCGCGCGAAATAGCGGTACGCACAACTGCGCGAATGGCTGCGTTCATGCCGGGCGCGTCGCCGCCGCTTGTCAAAATACCAATAGTTTTAATCTGGTGTGCCATGAAAAAAGCCCCCCTCAAATATTCAAACACTCTAGTTCCTTATTATAAACAGATGTTGCATCAAATTCAAGACACTTTGTTAAAAAAATATTTATTTGATCACAACATTTTGTTTTCCGAGGATGCGTTCCAGTTCGGAAATCAGCAGATCCGTCTGTGTGCACCACAGGTTTCTCGGCGCACGCATACGCTGTTTTGTATCTTCAAAGTACATATAGACCGGAAATTCCCCTTCAAAAATACTCAGCAGGTTTTTTACTTCCTCAAAGCTTTCGCTCTGCATGGAGGAAAGTTTCAGCCACAGGCCGCTATTTGTACTTTTGTTGCTCACCTTTCGTTTTTCCGGCTGAAAGCGCTCAATTGCCGTGATGTCATCCGCCACCAGCTTGCTGGGCTCGTCCTCCTTGTAGGAAACACGCCCGCGGATAACGACGACCGCATTGTCATGGATCGCTTCAGAACAATCCAGCAGCACCTTCGGGAATGCAAGCACTTCCATGGTACCGCTCAGATCCTCCACCGTGATGAATGCCATCATCCCGCCGGATTTTGTATTGATCGTTTTCATACGCACCACCGTACACACGACCGTAACGCGGCGTCCGTCATAGTTCGGGGCGTTTTCGCCTGTCAGCTCGGAAATGCGGCAGTCGGAAATCGTGCCGATCACCTCTCGGTAATGATCCAGCGGATGACCGGACAGATACAATCCGCTGACTTCCTTTTCCATTTGCAGCATCACATCATACGGATATTCCTCACCGGAATCCGGCAGCTTATAGGTATCCTGCTCCGCCGTCCGGCCGCCCATGGCACCGAAGAAGTCGATCTGCCCTTCCACGTTCCGGCGGGAATCGCTTTCGATGCTTTTCAAAATGCCCTCTACCCCGTCGATCATGGAGCGGCGCTTGGCTTCCAGACTGTCGAACGCACCGCTTTTGATGATGCTTTCCACCGCTCTGCGGTTGATTTCGGTTCCGTGCAGTCGCTTGCAGAAATCGTACAAGCTGCGGTACGGACGCTCTTTGCGTTCGCGCACTACTGAAGCGATCAGGTTCCGCCCGACGTTTTTCAATGCCAGCAGGCCGAAACGGATGTCATTTCCTTCAACCGTAAAGCCCACATCACTTGTGTTGACATCCGGCGGCAGGACCCGGATGCCCATACGCTGACATTCCGATGTGTATTCGATGACCTTATCCGTATTTTCAAGCACGCTTGTCAGAAGCGCCGCCATAAATTCGCGCGGATAGTGGCGCTTCAGATAAGCCGTCTGGTATGCAACCACCGCATAGCATGTCGCGTGCGCCTTATTGAACGCATACGATGCAAAGCTTGTCATTTCATCGAAAATCGCGTTGGCAACATCCTCCGGAATCCCGTTTGCAACACAGCCGGCGCACTCGTGTCCCGGCTCTTTGTTTCCGTAAACGAAATGCTGGCGTTCCTTTTCCATGACGTCGTGCTTTTTCTTGCTCATGGCACGGCGCACAAGGTCAGCCTGTCCGTACGAAAAGCCTGCAAGCTCGCGGCAGATCTGCATGACCTGTTCCTGGTACACGATACAGCCGTTGGTAACATCAAGAATGTGCTCCAGCTGCGGTGTTTTATAGCGCACATTCCCCGGATTGTGACGGTTTGCGATATAGGTGGGAATCGATTCCATAGGGCCGGGACGGTACAGCGAAATAATAGCGATGATGTCCTCCAGGCTCTTCGACTGCAGGTTCACGATCACCTGCGTCATGCCGGGAGATTCCATCTGAAACACGCCGGAGGTTTCGCCGGCATTCAGCATCCCGAACACCGCATTGTCGTCATACGGAATATGTTCGATCGAAAATTCAGGTTCATTGCGGCGTATCATTTTTTCCGCATCATTGATGACCGTAAGCGTGCGAAGGCCGAGGAAATCCATTTTTAAAAGCCCTAATTCCTCGATGCGCGTCATGGTGAACTGCGTGACCGGGTTGCCGTCATTCGTCGAAAGCGGAACGTAAGTATCCACCGCGTCGCGTGTGATCACAACGCCCGCCGCGTGCGTGGATGCATGGCGCGGCATACCCTCGATCTTTCGGGCAATGTCGATCAGCTCTTTCACCTGCGGGTCGGCATCATACCGCGCCGCAAGCTCCTTCGATTCCTTAAGCGCCTTGGTCAGTGTCATTTTCAGTTCCATCGGCACAAGCTTTGCGATTTCATCCACCGTGCCGTACGGCATGTCCAGCACACGCCCGACGTCGCGGATCGCGGCGCGCGCCGCCATGGTTCCGAACGTGACGATCTGCGCCACATGGTCTGCGCCGTATTTCCGGATCACATAATCAATGACCTCCTGCCGGCGTTCGTAGCAGAAGTCTACGTCAAAGTCCGGCATCGAAACACGTTCCGGATTAAGGAAGCGTTCAAACAGCAGATTGTACCGGATCGGGTCGATATTGGTGATGCCCACACAGTAGGCGGCAAGGCTGCCCGCACCGGAGCCGCGCCCCGGCCCGACGGGGATCCCCTTGCTTTTTGCATAGTTGATAAAATCGAACACGATGAGATAATAGTTGATATATCCCATGCGGTCGATGATGGAAATTTCGTATTCCAGACGTTCGCGGATCTCCTGCGGCACCTGCGGGCCGTAATGGCGCATCAGCCCTTCCTGACACAGCTTTACAAAGTAATCCTTGTTATCCATGCCGTCGGGTGCTTCAAAATACGGCAGCTTGGTAACGCCGAATTCAAAATCGAAATTGCACATATCGGCAATTTTGTTCGTATTTTCGCACGCTTCCGGCCATGCGCGGAACAGATCATACATCTCATCCGTGCTTTTGACATAAAATTCGTCCGTGCCGAATTCCAGAACGTCGTCATCGTTCACGGTTTTGTTTGTCTGGATGCAGATCAATATCCGCTGCATCTTGGAATCTTCTTTTGTCAGATAGTGCGAGTCGTTCGTCGCCACCAGCGGGATGCCGGTTTCGCGCGAAAGGCGCACCAGCTGCGGCAGCACGGCACGCTGTTCTTCCAGCCCGTGATCCTGCAGTTCAATGTAATAGTTTCCGCGTCCGAACAGGTTATCATAATACAGCACCGTCTGCTTTGCCTTTTCGTAATCCCCTGCCATCAGCGCCTGCGGCACTTCGCCTGCAAGACATGCCGAAAGACAGACAAGCCCTTCGTGGTACTGTTCCAGAAGCTCATGATCGATACGCGGCTTATTGTAAAAGCCCTCGGTAAATCCGGCAGATACCATTTTGATCAGGTTCTTGTATCCGGTATCGTTTTTGCACAAAAGGATCAGATGATTGGAACCGTCGATGCGGCTTACCTTATCGAAGCGCGTGCGTGTAGCCACATACACTTCGCAGCCGATGATCGGCTTGATCCCTGCGTTTTTGGCCGCTTTGTAAAATTCCACACATCCGTACATGACGCCGTGATCCGTAATGGCAACCGCCGTCTGTCCCAGCGCCTTGATGCGCTGCATCAGCCCTTCAATGCGGCATGCGCCGTCCAGAAGGCTGTATTCTGTATGCAGATGAAGATGTGTGAAGTTTCTTGCGTTATCCGCCATTTTTTATCCTTTCCTTAAGGCTCTTTGCCGTTTGTTCCAGCTTTTTCATTCTGTGGGAAAGCCCCGATTTGCTCAGCGGCGGTTCAAACAGTTCCGCCAGTTCCTTGAGCGAAAGCGCCGGATTTTCCTCCCGCAGCTTTGCCGCTTCACGCAGCTGCGGTGAAAGTGCTTCCAGTGCGTTCTGCTCTTTCAGATACGCGATCGCCTGCAGCGTCTGCCCGCTTGCTTCGACGGTCTTATCAATGTTGGCTGTCTCGCAGTTCGTAATGCGGTTTGCTTTGTTGCGGAAGTCCTTGTACACTTTCAGGTTCATGATTTCCAGTGCCGCACCGGATGCCCCCATAAAGGTGAGCATGTCCTCGATCTGCTCGCTCGCTTTCAGATACAGCACATTCGAGCCTTTCCGGCGAACGTGCTTGGGCATAAAGCCGTGCCCCATCAGCAGCGCTTCAAAATCAAGGATCAGATTATAGCGCGGGGACAGAAATTCAAGGTTGTATTCCCGTTCCGGATTGGTAATGGTGCCGCAGCACAGAAACGCCGACGCCGTAAAGGCGCTTACGCAGTGTTCGCAGCCAAACAGTCTGCTGTTGATGCGAAGATTCGGCTCTTCGCCCGTATGGCCGAAAAGCTCGAGCATGCGTTTGATTTCCGCTTCTTCTTTTACAGCAAATTCATACACATGGTTTTCCTCTGTGCCCTTGACATAGATCTTGCCTTCGATCCCGGCACGGCGGAACACGCTTTTTGCATACTGCGCTATGGCGATCTGTTCGGTATGAAGCACCACGCCGCGCGCATCAAAATATTTTCCAAAGCACGCAAGGCCGTACGCCGCCGCGGCAGCGCAGCAATCGCGGTTTGCTTCGTGTGCAATGATTTCTTTCTTTACATCTTGAGAAAAACTCAAGGTCGATCCTCCTTGCCGTGATCCCGGCTATCAGATATAAGTGCGCTGCACATCCCGGTGAACCACCGTGGTGCGATACCCCGCCTGTCTTGTAAATTCCGCCAGCTTCTGCGCAAAGGTGATCGAACGGTGCTTGCCGCCCGTGCAGCCCACGGCAATGGTGATCTGGCTTTTGCCCTCTTTGACATAAAGGGGCAGGCTGTAACGGATCAGTTCCCGGATGCGTTCAAATAATCCCTGCGATTCTTCAAACTGCATCACATAGTCCGCAACCGTGCTGTCCAATCCGGTTTTATGCTTGAGTTCCGGGATATAATACGGGTTCGGCAGACAGCGCACGTCAAACAGGATATCCGCTTCTTTGGGCTGGCCGTATTTGAAGCCGAACGACATGATCGTAACCGCCATGGCGTCGGACTGCTTCGATACAAACAGCGACACCACGCGGTCCTTCAGCTGTGCTGTGGAAAGCAGCGAAGTGTCGATTTTATAATCCGCGCTTTCGTATAGCGGCCCGAGGATCTCCCGTTCCCGCCGAATGGCGTCATCTGTTGCCGCATTGGACGCAATGCTGAGGGGATGACGGCGGCGCGTCTCTTTATACCGCCGTTCCAGCACTGCGTTGTTCGCGCTTAAAAAAAGCACCTTGTAGTTCACATGATCTTCTTTCAGCTGACACAGCGCCTGTTCAATTTCCTGTTTCGATCTTCCGCCGCGGACGTCCAGGACCACCGCCATTTTTTCAAGCGGATTTTCACTTTGGCGGGCAAGTTCCATGATTTTTGCCAGAAGATTTGCCGGAATATTATCCATACAGAAAAATCCGATATCCTCCAGCG
The DNA here is from genome assembly GCA_020025235.1 of Ruthenibacterium sp. Taxonomy (GTDB): domain Bacteria; phylum Bacillota; class Clostridia; order Oscillospirales; family Ruminococcaceae; genus Ruthenibacterium. The sequence continues at coordinate 32,555 of JAHHSL010000010.1, read as the reverse complement.
CGTGGATCGCAAGCGATTTGCCCGCGCCGGAAAGACCGGATACGATCAGTAGATCCATTGTATTCCTTTCCCTGTTTACCGAACCACTCTTACTTCTTTTTCCAGTTGGAATCCGGTTGTTTCGGATACGATCTCACATACGGTATCGGCAAGGCACAAGATATCCGCACAGGTTGCACCGCCGGCATTGACAATAAACCCGCAGTGCTTTTCGCTGACCTGTGCGCCGCCGATACGGTAGCCGCGCAGCCCGCACTGATCGATCAGCGCACCGGCATATGCCCCCTGCGGACGCTTGAAGGTGCTGCCCGCGCTCGGCATATCCAGCGGCTGCTTTTCAATGCGGCGGTGCGCATAATCCGACATCCTTTCACGGATCAGCCCGTTATCCTCTTCTTTCAGGTGGAAGGTTGCCGCAAGGATGCACCAATCGTTGTGTTCAAACGCCGATGTGCGGTACCCAAGCTCCAGCTGATCGGCCGAAAGCGTGCGCTCGACGCCGTTTTCGTCCAGAAACGTGACGGACGAAAGCACATCCTTGATTTCCCCGCCGTATGCACCTGCATTCATATAAACAGCACCGCCCACGCAACCCGGGATGCCGTATGCAAATTCCAGACCCGAAAGGCCTTCGTTCACCGCAGCGATGCAGACCTTTGCAAGCGGAGCACCTGCTTGGGCCGTAATCATGCGGTTGTGACATTCAATGTGTCCGAACACCGCACCGATATGGATCACAACGCCGTCAAAGCCCTCATCTGCAAACAGAATATTGGTGCCCTTGCCCAGCAGATAATGCCGGATATTCATTTCGCGGCACAGCTGCAGAACCGCCGCGAGCTGTTTTTTATTCTGCGGCTCGCAGAACATCGCGGCCGGGCCGCCGACCTGAAAGCTGGTATGTGCAGAAAGCTTTTCCCTGCACACCATAGGAATACCCGCCTGTCTCAGCTTTGCAGCAATTTCGCTCAAGTGCTCCATTGAATCTCTCCCTCAAAATCATTCGTACTGTTCCGCAAGGAACGCCGCGCCGATGATGCCGGCGTCATTGAACAGCTGTGCCGTCACGATCGATGTACGCTTCATGCCGCCCACGCGCGCATAATCCTCCTTGTCGATCACCTTCTGGATCGGGTCCAAAAGCGTCTGTGCTTCGCGGGAGACGCCGCCGCCGATGCAGATGATTTCCGGCTGGAAGATGTTGATGAGATTGGTCAGACCGCATGCAATATATTCCGCAAAATTCTGCACCAGCTCCGTCGCGAGCGGATCGCCTGCACGCATGCCGTCAAATGCTGTCTTTGCGTTCACGCGCGAAAGGTCGCCGTTGACAAGACCCCACATCATATTGTCGCGGTGGTCTTCCATAGCTGCGCGCGTATCCTCTGTCAGCGCACGCGCCGATGCGTATTTTTCCCAGCATCCGCGGCGCCCGCACATGCACGGACGACCGTCTTTTACAATGACCGTATGGCCGATTTCCGCACCGGCCGAGTTGAAGCCCGAAAAGATTTTTCCGTCAATGATGATGCCGCCGCCGATGCCCGTGCCGAGCGTTACCGCGATCGCACAGCTTGCGCCGCGTGCCGCGCCGGCAATGTATTCACCGTATGCTGCTGCATTCGCATCGTTTTCAATAGAAACGCGGCACGGCAGAAGCTTCTGCACTTCCTGTGCAAGATGCCAGTTGCGGTAGCCGAAGTTTGCATTGAATGCCACGATGCCGTTTTTGGGGTCCACGCTGCCGGGCGTGCCGATGCCGACCGACGCCACCTGCGTATCCAGGCTGATGCCTTCCTCTTTTGCCAGCTGGCGGCACAGGGATGCGATTTCCGATTCGATCTCGTGCTCCGGTCTGGGCAGATTGGTTTTCCGCGAAAGGCTTCTTACGATTTTGTGATTTTCGTCCACCAGACCCGCTTTGATATTGGTGCCGCCCAAATCGACACCGATTCGATATATTTTCATTGTCCTGTACTTCCTTCCATTTTATGTGCTTTCTGCTTTCCGTGTTCTTTCAGCGCAGCAATCAGATTTTCTTTTTCTGCATTCACGATCAGTTCCTTCGGGAAACCGATTTCCTGCAGCATCGGCAGCACCGTATCAAACTGTGCCAGCCGGTATATGGAATGTGCGTCGGAATTTACCGCAATTTTTGTTCCGTTCCGTTTGCATGCCAGCGCAAGCTCCCGCATATTCTTTTCATTGCCCGGACGCACCACCGCCGAGTTTGCGTTGATCTCCACAATTTTATGCCGCTTTGCAAATTCCTTTGTCACGGCATCGTAATCATAGCGGAATGCTTCGCTTTCCGAATGGCCGATGCAGTCCACATACGGATTTTTTGCCACATTGAGCCACAGCTGCGTTGCCGCATCCTGTGTCATCGGCCCCGGAAGGATATCGCTGTGGATCGACGCGATCACCCAGTCCAGCTTATTGCGTTCAAAATCCTCTGCCGTGAAATCAAGCGTGCCCTCGGGGGTGCACACATTGGCTTCAACGCCCTTTAAAAGCCACACGTCCTCAATGCGGTCCGGCAATGTTGACAGCCCGTAGAAATACCACGGATGCGGTGAATCCGGCAGCGCGGGGCCGTGCTCTGTCACCGCGATCGCGTAAAGCCCCAGGCTGTTTGCCCGCTGTGCCATTTCGGTGATCGTATTGAACGCATGGTGTGAAACGATCGTATGCATATGCAGATCTGCTATCAGTTCCATTTTTCTTTATCCTTTATTCAACGCCCGGTGTATTTTCATCCAGCCCAAGGCGCGCCAACAGTTCGCGCGCGGCATTGTAGCCCATTTTCTTCTGGCGGTTGTTGATTGCCGCAGCTTCAAGTATAACGGCAAGGTTTCGTCCGGGCATAACCGGAATAACGGTGCACGGGATCTGAATGCCCATGATATCCGTCATGTCCGTCTCAAGGCCGGTGCGGCTGTAATTCTTGCTTCTGTCCCACGGTTCCAGCTCGACGACAAGATCGACCTTTTCCTGCATTTTAACAGCACCGGAACCGAACACGCGCGCCACATTGATGATGCCGACGCCGCGCAGCTCGATGAAGTGACGGATGTTTTCCGGCGCTGTGCCGACAACGGTGCGGTCCGAAACACGGCGCAGCTCCACCGCGTCGTCTGCAATCAGGCGATGGCCGCGCTTGACAAGTTCGATCGCCGTCTCGCTTTTGCCCACGCCGCTTTCGCCAAGGATCAGGATCCCCTCGCCGTAGATTTCAACAAAAACGCCGTGGCGCGTGATGCGCGGTGCGACCTCGACGCTGAGGTTGGAAATCAGCGCGCTCATCAGGCTGGACGTATTTTCTGCCGAACGCAGGACCGGGACTTTGTATTCCGAGGCAAATTCCAGAATTTCATCGAACACTTCCAGATTGCGCGTGATGATCAGGGCAGGCGGCTGTGCGGCGAAAAGCGAATGCACATGGCTGCGGCGTTCGTTTTCAGGCAGCGTCTGCAGATAACCGACCTCTGCATTGCCGAAAATCTGGATGCGGGTCGGATCAAAATATTCGTCATATCCGGTCAGAAGCAGACCGGGACGGTTCACCTCCGCCGTGAAAATCGAAATATTCTTAAGCTCCATCGGGGTATACACAACTTCCAAATGCAGCTGTTTTACAACCTTATCCAAAGACACACTGAACTGCGGCATAAAAACATCCTCCTTCTTCATCCTGTGAAGATATATTGGTAATTCTATTATATATGATTGCCGTCAAGATATCAATTTTGTTTTATCCGATTTTTGAACTTCCTGCAAATCTCTTTTTTGTTTCTGCCTTTTATTTGCATTTCCGCCGTGTCCTGATGCAGTTTTCCGTTTTTTCTCATGCAGGTTTCAGAATTTATTCTATTTTTCAAAATTGCTTTGCTTTTCCTGCGTTTAACGATATAATGTGATATGTATCGGAATTGCGCGCAGAAGGAGTGTTTATTTTGAAAATCGCCATATTTACCGAAACCTATTTTCCCTTTATCAGCGGGGTCGTTACCCATATTAAAACGCTGAAGGAATGTCTTGAGCAGGAAGGACACGAGGTGCTGATCGTCACCACCAGCCCCAAGGCCGTCTGCCATTATGTAAAAGACGGTGTTCTGTACTGTCCCGCCATTCCCCTCAAGCGCATTTACGGATACGGCGTATCCAACCCGGTAAACATCCAGCGCCTGCGCATCATCAAGGATTTCAACCCTGACCTGATCCATGTTCACACCGAATTCAGCATGGGCATTTTCGGCCTGTTTGCCGCGCGCAAATTAAAAAAGCCGATCGTGTACACCTTGCATACCATGTATGATGATTACATGTTCTATGTTGCGCCCGAACGCTTTGAAAACATGGTAAAACCGGCAGCGCACCTGTATTTCCGCAAGGTTGCAAACCGTGCAACCGAAATCATCGGCCCTTCCCTGAAGGTTGTGGAATTCCTGCGCCGCTGCGGCGTGGAACGCCATATCAACATCATTCCGAACACAGTCGATCTTTCTGATTTCAAGCCGCAGAATGTGCGCGCAGAGGATATTGCCGAAGTGCGCGCAAAGCTGGGCATTCAGGACGGCGACACTTCCATTTGCTTTGTCGGACGCCTTGGAAAAGAAAAAAGCATCGACGTGCTGATCGATTATTTTTCAGAGCACTTCAAGGACGAGCCGGGCTACAAGCTCTTTATCATCGGTGACGGGCCGGAAATGAATAACCTGACACGGCAGATCCGCTCGCTTGGTGTACAAACGCAGATCAAGCTGCTGGGCCGTGTGGAACACGCAGCCCTTCCCCCGTATTATCATGCATGCGATCTTTTTGCAACCGCATCTCTTTCGGAGATGAACTCGATTTCCATGCTGGAAGCCATGGCCAGCGGGCTGTATGTAGTACAGCGCCTGGATATCTACAATCAGAACCAGATTTCGCAGGGCGAAAACGGCAGCACATTCACCACTTCGCAGGAAATGGCGGCACTGCTGCGCGAAGAAGCAGCCATGACCCCCGAACAGCGCGCTGAACGGCGCGCCCGTGTCACCGCCTTTACCGAGCGGTACGGGGAAAAAGAATTTATCAAGGCCGTGCTCAACGTCTATGAGCGTGCGATTGCACGCTGTGATATGAAACTGCGGCTGAAAGCCAAAGCAAAGAACAAAGGAGCCGAAGAACCATGAAACATTACGACGCAGCCATCATCGGCGGAGGCATCGGCGGGCTGATGAGCGCCTATGAGCTTATCACCAAATCGCCCGAAATGAAGGTCATTCTGTTTGAAAAGGGACACGATATCGAAAAACGTGCATGCCCCATTGTTACAGGGCACGCCTCTACCTGCGTCAAATGTCCGTCTTGCGCGATCATGGAAGGCCTTGCCGGCGCAGGCGCTTTTTCGGACGGCAAATATGTCATTTCCACGGAATACGGCGGCTGGCTGCCCGATTTCCTGAAACCGGAAACCGTTCTGGATTACATCGAACAGGCCGACGGCATCCTGCAGCACTTCGGCGCACCGGCAGAGCGCTTTATGCCGAACAATGAACTGAAGAAAAAGTGTCTGGAATACGACCTTCACATGGCGCAGGCACAGCTCAAGCATCTTGGCACAGATGCAAACTTTGAAACCATGCGCAAAATGGCCGCTTTTCTGAAAGAGCGTGTGACGATCCTTACGGATACAAATGTCACCGACGTTGACAAAGCCACCCACACCGTATATTTTGAAGGGCGGCGCGAATCCGGCGAAGTGACAGCCGATCACATCATTTTTGCCGTCGGACGTGTCGGCAGCCGCCTGTTTGCACAGTGGTGCACCAAAAACAATATCCCGCTGAAAAACAATCAGGTGGATATCGGCGTGCGCGTGGAGCTGCCCAGCATGGTATGGGATGATTTTTCCCACAAGATCTACGAGCCGAAAATCTGGTACCGTTCCAAGCAGTACGGCGATGTGACCCGCATGTTCTGCTTTAACGAGCGCGGACAGGTGGTTATGGAAAACACTTCCGGCATCCTCACCGTCAACGGCCACGCCTATGTCGATGAGAAAAAGAAGAGCCAGAATTCCAACTTTGCTCTGCTTTCCACGATCCGCTTTACCGAACCGTTCAAAGAGCCGATCGAATACGCGCGCAGCGTAGCCGGCCTTGCAAATCTCATCAGCGGCGGCAGCGTTCTGGTGCAGCGTCTGGGCGACCTTATGGCCGGACGGCGCACCGACGAAAAGCGCCTTGCACAGAGCACCGTCCGCCCGACGCTGAACGCAGTTGCGGGCGATCTGAGCCTCTGCCTGCCCAAGCGCCAGCTGGACAACATTGTGGAAACCCTGCAGGCGCTTGATAAGATCGCACCCGGCACAATGAATTACGACACCCTGCTGTACGGCGTGGAATGCAAGTATTATTCTGCGCGCCCCGACTGCACGGATTTTGAGCTGGACGGCTGCGAAAAGATTTATGCGGTCGGTGACGGCACCGGCTTTACACGCTCGCTCAGTCAGGCTGCCGCACACGGTCTGTATGTGGCAGATAAGATCCTGCGCGGCTGATTTTTATTTTCTTTACCGTTTAAAACGCCCGTTTCGGAACATTCCGAAGCGGGCGTCTTTTTTATGCGGGCAGGAGTGAAAACCGGAAGGTGACCTTTGCCTTTTCGTAAAATGCCCCCTGCGCTTCAAGCTCGTCGCAGCGCGCCCGGTCGTACAGCCGCATCCAGCGCCGGCTGCCGAAAAGATCGTTTCCGTGCGAAAATGCGCTGTCGTTCAGCCGCTGTGCCGTTTCCCCGAGATGCCGGTTGATCTGTGCCGAAGCCGACCGTGCATGTTCCTTGCCGACCGGTTTTCCGTCTATCATGGTGCTGTCCAGCTTTCCCGTGACGTTCACTTCCAGCTGCGGAACACCAGCGACGGTTTTTGCCGTGTGGGAAAGATGCAGCCTTTGCGTGCCGAACGAGACCGGACGTCCTTCGATTTCCGTATTGATTTCCAATCGGTCGGATTTCCCGCTCAGCAGCAGATAAAGCTGCATCTGTTCTTTTTCCAGTTCGCCCACCGGTATGCCGCGGTGAAAAAGCATCAGACGCTTCACCCCGAAATAATCCGATTCATCTTTGGAAAAGGTGTACACCGGCAGTGCGCCGCTGACTCCGGCGCTGCCGGTGGTATCCAGTTCAAAAATGCGCCCCGTGCTGCCCTGCCCGCGCGGGTCTGCCGCCATGCGCTCGGCTTCGTATACGATTTTGGAAAGCGTTTCGCTGCATTCCTCAAGCTCCCCGATCCCATACGGCGTCAGGAAAACCGACAGGTTCGGGCGCGCCGCGTTCTCTTCTGTGAAAAAACGCAGGTACGGCGAAATGCCGCGCAGCGTCCCCGGCCCTAAAAGCAGCAGCTCATTCTGCGCATAAAACGCCTTTTTGTTCTGCTGGCGCTCCGCATTGGAAAGGGCTTCTTCCACATTTCGTCCAACTGCGGTATACAGCTTTGCCGTCTCCTGCACGGCGGAGGTATCGGCATTCGGCTCACAGGTGAACACCACAAGCCCCGCCTGCACCCCCGCCCGCGTTTCATCCAGATAAATCATTTTTACGATCGCACGCTCCCCAAGCCGCTTGCTGTACCCGCATGCGCACAGGGACAGCACAAGCAGCACGGCGGCTGTGATTTTAAGCTTCTTTTTTCCCATGCAGCGCCTCCATAATTTTGCATGCACATACTGCATAAACGATCATTGCTCCTGTCCCGAGCGTCAACAGCGGATCGACGATCCGCACAGGAAGTGCCGAAAGGAATGCCGCCGCCAGCAAAAGCAGAACCACCGAAGCACCTTGCGCCCTATGGCTGTGCTCGGCGCCGAACAAAGCGTCCAGCGCATGTGCCGTGCCGCAGCACAGGGCGGATATCTTGCACAATTCCGCCAAAACCCACACGGCGCTGTGTAAAGCGTCCATGCGCCGGAAAACCGATATGCTGCCCAGACGCGAAAGCGTATGAACCGTCTGCATCTGGGTCTGCGCTTTCGCACCGATGACAAGTTCGGTAAAAAACGTAACGCCCATATAAAAAAGCGACAGCAGCATCAGCGTCCGCATCAGGTTTTTCGGCGCTTTGGTATCGTTTTTGGATGCAAAAAAGCAAAAGAGTACAAGCTCCGGTGCCAGCGTAAAGCCCGCGCCTGACGCCGAAAGGATTCTCTCCGGGTCGAACGCTTCAAAGCTCAGATGTGAAAAGCGCATGCTCTGCACATTGGAAATCAAAAGCAGGGCAAACGAACACAGGAACACGGTATTCACGATCCCGAATGTCCGCATCAGCCCCGCTTTCCCGCAGCGCAGTGCATAAAGCACGCACAGCGCCGGAACAACGATCATCACGATCTGCGGTATCGGGCCGTCGCTTACATAGCGTACAAACTCTCCCATTCGCAGATAAGCGCCCGCCGCCCCGACCGTGAACAGCACGGCCGCTGCCGCAAGAAACACCCTGGAACCGGCATTGACGCCGCTTTTCAGCACGCTGAAACCCCCGCTGCCCACCGTGCGCACAAGCGGAATACAAAGCAGTACGGTCAGCGCTGTGTCGATTGCCGCCGCGGGGATCAGCACCTGCGCTCCCGCACGGCTGCCCGCCGTAAAGGGCCGCACGGCGATATCCACAGCGGCGCTAAGGAACAAAAGGACGCCCAGCAGCTGGGACGTCACTGCCTCCTTTTCCCTCATTCCTTCCCTTCTTTCTCGTTGCCCGGGAGCTGTTCAACCGTAAAATCGGACTGTGCCAAAACCCTCCAGTTCCGGCGCAGAACCCCATCCCGGAAGAACGCGCGGCCGGCCGGTGCGATCGGGGATGCATACGGGATGCCGAACGGATTCATCCGGCACATGCTCAAAAGCATCACAAACGTAAGCGCTACGATTCCAAGCGGCCCGAAAACGCCGCCTGCCAGGATATACAGGATGCGCAGGACCGTGATCGGCTCATACAGCGAAGGCACCACGAACGTGCAGATCGTGGTCATCGCCGCAACAATGATGATCGGCGTACCGATGATCCCCGCACTTACCGCGGCGTCTCCCACGATCAGTGCCGCAACCAGCCCCACGGAATGCCCGATCGGCTTGGGCAGGCGCAGACCCGCTTCCCGCACGATCTCCAGAAGGAAGATCACGAACAGCGCTTCCAGAAAAAGCGGCAGAGGCGTTGCCTGATCGGCTGCCGATATCTTATAAAGAAGCTGCGGCGGGAACAGTTCCGGCGTGAAATTGGCCGCACTGACGAAAACGCCCGGCAGCATAACGGCAATAAAAAACGCTATATATTTGAACACCCGGATCAGCGATGAAAAATAGGCCTTTTCCGCGTAATCGTCCATATTCTGAAAGTTTTCGCTGAAAAAATACGGAACGATCATCGCAAACGGACTGCCGTTTGCCAGAATGACGATTTTCCCTTCGCATATTTTGGCGCTTGCCGTATCCGGGCGTTCGGTATATCCCACCGCCTGAAAAAACGAAAATCCGCACTTCTGCAAAAATGGGGAAAGATATCCGGTATCGAACAGAAACGGAAGCTTTGCGGCGGCAAGCCGCTGTTTTACCTTGCCGAGGATTTCTTTCGACACAAAATCCGCATGGTACAAAATCGCCACTTCCGTTTTGGTGCGCTCCCCGATCGACATGGTTTCAATGCGCAGACGGTCGGTGCGCACCAGACGCCGCACAAGGCTGAGATTGATGCGCAGCGGTTCGGTAAAGCCCTCCCGCGAACCGCGGATATTGCCCTCGCCGCCCGGTTCCTGCACGGAGCGGTACGGATAGCTCTGTGTGGACAGAACCAGTGCCTTGGCAACGCCGTCGATCAGGATCACGCTTGTTCCCGCCGTAAGCTGCGCCACGATATCCTCGCGGCACAATACGGTGCGGCTTTCCATTGGGATCGCCGTCTCTTTCAGGATATGATCAAAAAGCTCCTCCGGCGTTTTGGGGCGGTATTCCGAACGGCTCAGCTCCTCCAGCATCACCAGCCACAGCTCCTGCATGCTGGAAAGACATTCCAGCATGCAGATACAGCACGGAAATCCCATGATTTTCAGATCTTTTGTAAAAAAATCGGGCGCAGTACCGAATACGTCCCGAAGCATCATTTTATTTTCCAGAAGGCTCTCTTTCAAATTTTCGTTCATGCTTGTTTCCCTCCCGCCTTTTAGTATGGCTGGCGCGGCATATTTTAATCAAAAGCAGGGCACAATCTCTATAAGAACGCCGCTTGCGGCAAAAAGGGAGTGCGCCATGTTTATTTTGATTTTCCGCACCGTGCTGATCTATCTTCTGACGATCCTTGCGATGCGCCTTATGGGGAAAAAGCAGCTGGGAGAGCTGCAGCCTTCGGAGCTTGTCTCTGCCATCATGATTTCCAATCTGGCTTCCATTTCCATTGAAACACCGGAGCTTCCGCTTCTGCCGAGCATCATGCCTGTATTTATGATCGTGGTATGCGAAATTTTTCTGTCGTATTGCTGCATCCGCTCCCGACGGATCGCCCGGCTTGTTTCCGGCGGGCCGCGCGTTGTGATACGCGACGGTGTGATCGACCAGAAAACCTTATACGAACTGCGCTTTACCGTGGACGACTTGATCGAAGCCCTGCATGAGAAGGACGTTTTCGAGCTTTCCGATGTTTCGTTTGCCATGGTCGAGACAAACGGCAGCCTGAGCGTGCTGCGCAAATTCGATTCCGATACGCCCTGCAACCGGGATCTTTCCATTCCCGCACCGCAGGCAAAGCAGCCTTCCCTGCAGCTGATCGTAGATGGCCGGCTGAACTACGACAACATGCGGCTGTGCGGCGTCGATGAAAAATGGGTGGACGCACGCTGCCACAAGCAGAATCTTGCGCGGTCGGACGTTTTGCTTTTCCTTTGCAACGACGCCATGGAATACAGCATTATAAAAAAAGAAAGCCGGCAGTAAGCCGACTTTCCTTCATTTCTTTACCGGGAGGGATCCTATGCACCGAACACGTCTCGCCGCCTTGACCCTGCTTGTTTTTATTGCCGCTTCCGCAGCAGGACACCGTGTCGTTTTCAGCACGACAAATCAGCTTCAGGATGCGCTTTCCGACATCCGCACCTGCGCCGAACAATCCGATTACGAACTTGCCAGACAGAAGCTGCAAAGCCTGATCCGCGTTTACGATGACCGCCAGTTTGCGCTTAAAATCTTTCTGCGGCGGGACACCGCCGCCTCTGTTTCCATCAGCCTGCATGTGCTCTGCGCTTATGCCAATAAGGACGGTGCATCGGATCTGCTTGCTGAAATCGACCGGCTGAACGAACAGCTGAACACAACGGAACAGTTATTCTTCAGCATCCTCTGACGCGGTTTTTTCCGGACAGGCAAGGCGCGTATCCAAAAGCCCCTTCAGTTCTTCCATAAAGGTTGTGATATCGCCGAATTCCCGATATACCGAAACAAAGCGGATGTACGCTACCTCGTCAATGTTTTTCAGTTCCTGCATCGCCAATTCACCCACATGCACCGATGCAACTTCGTGATCTGCAGAATTGAGCAGGTTCTGTTCGATATTATCCACGGCATTTTCCAGTGTCTGGTATGCGACCGGGCGCTTTTCACACGCGCGCAGCATGCCGTTGAACAGCTTCTGACGGTCAAACGGTTCACGCGACTTATTCTTTTTTACAACGATAAGCGGCACAGTTTCCACCACTTCATAGGTGGTAAAGCGCCTTTTGCAGACAAGACATTCTCTGCGGCGGCGAATGCGCTCCCCATCGTCAGCCGGACGTGAATCGATCACCTTAGAATCAATTGCTCCGCAATACGGACATTTCATGAGCTCTGCTCCTTTTCTGCACCGACCGCCCTGCAGCTGTCGGCATAAATTCTATCTACAAGCCTTGCGGCACTGCACAGTTCTTCCAGATCCGAAAAACCATCGCGGTACAGTTCGATCACCACATCCCCGTCAAATCCGCTGCGGATCAGCCTGCGGAAAAGCGAATCGATCTGCAGCACGCCTTTGCCCGGCGTGACGCAGTCTTTTTCGGGTGTGTAATCGCTTAAATGCACATGGACGATCCTGTCCCCCATTGCATCCAGCATTTCGTCAAGATCCGCCTGTGCACGGCGCTGCTGTTTGACGTCCAGTACAAACGAAACGTCATCATCGGTATATTCGCGCATCAGCCGCACAAATTCCGGCTGCCCGCATTTACACCGCACCACATTTTCCTGGCAGAAATCAATGCCGTATTCTCGTGCTGTCTGCCGCAGCCTGCGATAGCGGCGGCAGTGTTCTTCAAACGGGAAATCCGCCTGCTTTGCACAGCCGTGGAACACGAACTTCGACGCTCCAAGCTCCCGCGCGATTTCAAAATATCTTCGGTACAGCATTAGGCCGTCTTCAAAGCGTCCCTCATATTCCGAAGCAAACAGCAGTGTTTCCAGCCCGCAGGTAAACGGGTGGATCGAGGTGATGTGCATATCCGGACATGCGGTTTTTTTCAATTTTTGGATATACGGCGCTTCCATTTCACTGAAAGTGTTCAGAAAAATTTCTGCATTTCGGATTCCGCCTTCATGCAGGATCTCCAGCGCCTTTGACGTTTCCTGCGGATAAAAGCACGCCGTTGAAACACCGCACTGCATAAAAAATCACCTCACCCAATTATTCATATTATGGCATAATTATCACATTTTTGCAAGTAAAAGCGGATGCATCCGAAGATGCATCCGCTTTGCATTTGAAATCAGGCGTTTTTCTTGCGGGGTTTCGCTTTTTTGCGCGTTTCCCATTCAACCCACAGCGGGCCTGCAATGCAGACCGTGCTGTACACGCCGGAGATCATACCGATGATCAGCGGCAGCGCAAAGGTGAAAATGCTGTCCAGCCCGAAGATCACAGAGACGACACACACCGTACCCAGTGCAAGCAGCGTCGAGATCGTGGTATTGATCGAACGGCGCAGGCTCTGGTTGATACTGGTGTTCACAAGGGCTTCAAAATCCATGGAATTGCCGTACAGCTGGCGGTTCTCGCGCACACGGTCATAGATAACAACGGTATCGTTGATCGAATAGCCGAGAATGGTAAGCAGTGCTGCAATGAAGTTGCCGTTGAGCGGAATACGCATCACAACAAATACGCCGTACACCACGATCAGGTCGTGGATCAGCGCAACAACCGCCATGGAGCCTGCCGGCCAGCCGCCGATCTTCTTAAAGCGAATGGCGATGTAGACAAGAATCAGAAGCGAAGCTGCCACAACTGCCACAATGCTTTTTGCAAAGAACTCTTTACCGATCGACGGGTTTACGTTTTTCATGGAAAGCTGCTGGAAATTGTTATCCGCAAACTTTTCATCGAACATGCCGCCCAAAGCTTCCACCGTTGCGGCGTCGACTGTTTCGCTGCCGGGCATCGAGATCGTGACGGTTTTTGCATTGCTTGCAATGCTGTCGCCCGTCTGAAGCGAAGCGCTGCTTCCAAGCACTGCGTTGATGTCCTTATTCAGTGCATTCAGGTCGAATTCGCCCTCATAACTGTACGTGAGCATTGCGCCGCCCTTGAACTGAATGTCCATTTTGACGCCGAAAATCACGCTGCAAAGAAGAATGAATGCGATCAGCACGGCGGAAAAGATGAAGAACTTTTTACGGTTCCCAACGATGTCATACTGTTTTTTCATTCTTTACCCCTCCATACAAAACCGGGTTACGCATGCATTTGAGCTTGGAAATGCCCTTGAGCATGATGCGCGTGGAGATAACGCCGAACACAAAGTTCAGCAGAACACCGACGAGCAGCGTATAACCGAAAGAATAGATCGTGCCTGCCGTAGAGGGGCCGAAAGCAAAGAAGATCGGCTTGAGCATCTTTGCGAAGAAGCCGTCCGTGGGGCCGAAAGCGCCCATAAGCATCACGGCAACGATGATAACCGTTACGTTGCCATCGATGACCGGAGCAAGGCCGCGTTCAAAGCCGGAACGGATCGCGCCGTCGACACTTTTGCCCGAGCGGATCTCTTCCTTGATACGCTCTGCCGCGATGACGTTTGCGTCAACGCCCATACCGATTGCAAGAATGATACCTGCAATGCCGGGCAGCGTCAGCGTAAAGCTGTTCAGAACCGGGAAGTAACCGGACACAAAGGCAAGCGTCATAGCCGTCTGGCCAAGCAGTGCAATAACGGCAACAACGCCGGGCAGACGGTAGTTGATAATCATGAACAGTGCCACAAGCACAAAGGCGATCAGGCCTGCCAGAACCATTGCCTGCAGCGAGTTTGCGCCGAGGCTCGGGCTGATCGTGCTGTAATCCTCTGCCGTCAGTGCAAACGGAAGCGCGCCGGAGTTGATCTTGTTTGCAAGCGAGATCGCCTCATCGCGCGTCTTTTCGTCCGAACCGTTCAGTGTGATCATCGCGTGGCCATCGGTGATTGCCGAGTTGACCATGGGATAGGATACCAGCGTATCGTCCATCCAAATCGAGATCACGCCGTGCGTCTCTGCAAGGCGGGTGGTTGCTTCGGCAAAGCTTTCCTTGCCGGATTCGTTCAGCTCCAGCGCCACATAGTACTGGCCGTACGTCGGGCTGTTTGTGCTGTTGTCCACAGAAGGAACGGCACGGGCGATATCCATACCTTCGAGAATGATATTCTCTGCTGTAACGCCGACCGGTTTTCCTTCGCCGTCAACCTCTTTGCCCTCGCGGAACGTGAGAACTGCTGTTGCACCGATTTCCTGAATTGCAGCTTCGGGATTAAAGTCGCTTTCGCCTTCCTTCCACGGGAAACGAACGATGATACGGTCTTTGCTGAAATCCGTATATACTTCGTTATCCGTGATGTTCAGGTTGACAAGGCGCTGTTTGATAACGGATTCCGCAGCGCTGAGCTGCTCATCGGTCGCATCGAAATCATCGGCAGGCATAAATGTGACATCTACGCCGCCGCGGATATCGATACCGAAACGGATATCCTCTGCGCCCTTTACCCAAATTTTTGTTGTATCACCGTATTTTGTATTGATGCCGAAAAACGCAGTAAATGCGAATGCGACAATCAGAACGGCAACAACAAAAAACTGCCAGGGTTTCCCTTTTGTCTTCATTGTCTTCCTCCAGAAATGATTTTGTCTATCCTATACGCCGCAAGCCTTTGTGGTATGGCACAAAAGCTTACTGACGCTGCAATAGCTTTTCCAGTGTTGCAATGCGGATGCACACGCAAAGCAGGCGCGATGCAAGTTCCAGTTCGCCGATCGGCGGGAACGTCGGGGCAATGCGGATGTTGCTGTCATCCGGATCAATGCCGTACGGATACGTTGCGCCCGCGCCCGTCAGCACAACGCCGGCTTCGCGGCACAGTTCCACCGTGCGCTTTGCACAGCCCGGATAGGTGTATACGCTGATGAAATAGCCGCCGTTGGGCTTTGTCCAGTGTGCGATCTCCCCGCATTCGGCAAGGTCACGCTCCAGCGTATCCTGCACCATGCGGAATTTCGGCTCCAGCAGAGTGCGGTGCTTTTTCATATGTGCCGCCAGACCATCCATGTCCTTCAGGAATTTCACATGGCGCATCTGGTTTACCTTATCGAAGCTGATCGTCATCGGGAACATATGTTCCAGGATGAAATCGATGTTCTTTTTGCTTGCCGCCATGGCTGCGACGGCAGCGCCCGGGAACGTCACCTTGCTCAGCGAACAGAACATCAGCGCCCTGTCCTCATTGCCGGCCTTGCAGCATTCATCCAGAATGTTCAGCACATGATCCGGTGTGTCCGTCAGATGATGCACCCCGTATGCGTTATCCCACAAAATGCTGAAATCCGGTGCCGCCGTCTTCATTGCAGCAAGCCGTTTGACCGTTTCGTCGCTGTATGTATAGCCGTCCGGATTGGAATAGATCGGCACGCACCAGATGCCCTTGACCGTCTCATCCTGCACCAGCTTTTCCACAACGTCCATATCCGGACCCGTGGGCAGCATCGGCACCGTCAGCAGATCAAATCCGAAATATTCCGTGATGCGGAAGTGGCGGTCGTATCCCGGCGCCGGGCACAGGAACTTCGGCTTTGCGCCGCTGCCCCATGCAGCCGGACTGTCGGCAAGGCCGACGCGGTACGCAAGATCGATCACGCAGAACATCATGTTCAGGCTGGAGTTCCCGCCGACGAACACTTCTTCCGGTTTTGCACCGAGCATATCGCCGAAGAAGCGGCGCGCTTCGGGCATGCCTGCAAGGTTGCCATAGTTGCGCGCGTCAATGCCGGAATCGCCCATAAGATCGGTGATTTTCAGCATATCCACGGAAAGCTCCAGCTGATCCTTTGCGGGCTTTCCGCGCGACATATCGAGCTTGAGCCCCTGCTTCACATATCCCTCAAACACAGCGCGCTGTGCCTGCAGCTCCTGTTCCAGCTGTTCCCGATCCAAAGCAAGATAATTTGCCATATTCATTTCCCCTCTCATTTCATTCTATCCTATACTTTCCACAAGGACATTTCTTCCCACGGAAACATCCTTTCTGCGGGCAGAACAGATGCGCCCGCATAGAATATTATTATAATATAAAGAGGGGAAATGTACAAGTCAAAAAGGCGTCTTATCCGATAAAATGTAAAATATATGCAAAAATTTTGCAGCCGGGAACCGCCCGGCGTACCGCAAGGCTTCCCGCATCGGCAAAAA
This sequence comes from Ruthenibacterium sp., assembly GCA_020025235.1. Lineage (GTDB taxonomy): Bacteria > Bacillota > Clostridia > Oscillospirales > Ruminococcaceae > Ruthenibacterium. The sequence goes on along the minus strand of JAHHSL010000010.1, from coordinate 15,856 downwards.
CAGAAAAAGAGCCGGAAAGCCGACCGCTGTCAGCCCTCCGACCCCTTTTTTATTTCAGCAAGGCAAAGCCCGTGCTGCGGCTGTTTTCCGCCGACTTATACGCGCTTTACGCCCAGTGTTACGGTTTCGCCGTTGATATCCCATTCCTTGGTATATCCGTCCAGTGCGCCCGTTACCACCTCATCAGCCAGGACATCGCCGCCGACCTCGGCGCTGTGCGCTGCAAGCAGTGCCTCTACCTTTTCGTTGCCCTGTGCATAGGCATGGATGTGGTCTTCCACGTTGAAGTCCGCTTCCTTGCGCATCGTCTGGAATTTGCTGACAAGCTCACGCACGAAGCCTTCTTCGATCAGCTCATCCGTCAAAAGCGTATCAATGGCAACCGTCACGCCGCCGTCCTCAACCGTGAAGTAACGGCTGGACTGCGTCATTTCGATCAGCAGATCTTCCGGCGCCAGTTCGATCGCGCCATCGGCAAGTTCCAGCTTCAGCACGCCGTTTGCATCCAGTTCTTTCTTTGCTGCGCTGCCGTCCAGCTCTGTCAGCGCCGTGCGGATCTCGCCCAGGCGCTTGCCGAACTTCGGGCCGAGCGTTCTGAGCTGCGGCTTGAAGCTGTACGAGGTGAAGTTCGATACATCCTGCGTAAATTCGACCGCTTTGATGTTCAGCTCATCCTCGATGATTTCCTTATAGAACTCGCTGAGTTCCTCATCCGCCTTCACAAACATCTGTGCAAGCGGCTGACGGTTCTTGCGGCTGGAGCCGTTGCGCGCCGCACGTCCCAGCATGACGATCTTCAGCACAAGGTCCATGTCGGTTTCCAGCTGTGCGTCAATGCGGGATTCATCCGCAGCGGGATAATCACACAGATGCACGCTTTCCGGCGCCGTCTTATCCAGATTGCGCACCAGGTTCTGGTAGATGCTTTCCGCCATGAACGGGATCATCGGAGCCGCCGCCTTGCTGACCGTGACAAGCGCGGTGTACAGCGTCATGTAGGCGTTGATCTTATCCTGCGGCATATCCTTGCCCCAGAAGCGCTCACGGCTGCGGCGCACATACCAGTTGCTCAGGTCATCCACAAATTCCTGCAGCGCGCGTGCCGCCTCCGGGATTGCATAGCTGCCGAGGTTTTCATCCATTGCCTTGACCATGGAGTGCATCTTGGAAAGGATCCACTTATCCATGACCGAAAGCTTATCGTAATCCAGCGTATACTTGGCTGCATCGAAGTTATCAATATTCGCATACAGCACATAGAACGCATAGGTGTTCCACAAGGTGCCCATCAGCTTGCGCTGACCCTCCTGCACCGCCTTATCGGAGAAGCGCTTGGGCAGCCAGGGTGCACCGTTGGAATAGAAGTACCAGCGGATCGCATCTGCGCCGTATTTCTGCAGCGCTTCAAACGGATCGACCGCATTGCCCTTGGATTTCGACATCTTCTGGCCGTTTTCATCCTGCACAAGACCCATGACGATGACGTTCTTGTACGGTGCCTTATTGAACAGCAGTGTGGAGATCGCCAGCAGCGAATAGAACCAGCCGCGCGTCTGATCGACCGCTTCGGAAATGAAATCTGCCGGGAACTGCTGTTCAAACAGATCCTTGTTTTCAAACGGATAATGGTGCTGTGCAAACGGCATCGAACCGGAATCGAACCAGCAGTCGATAACTTCCGGAACGCGCTTCATCTGCTTGCCGCAGCACGGGCACTTGATCGTGACTGCATCGATGTACGGGCGGTGCAGCTCGATATCCTCCGGGCAGTTATCCGACATGGATTTCAGCTCTTCGATGCTGCCGATCGCGTGGCGGTGTCCGCATTCACATTCCCAGATGTTCAGCGGCGTACCCCAGTAGCGGTTGCGGGAAAGGCCCCAATCCTGCACGTTTTCCAGCCAATCGCCGAAGCGGCCCTTGCCGATGCTGTCCGGCACCCAGTTGACGGTATTGTTGTTGCGGATCAAGTCTTCCTTGACGTCCGTCATTTTGATGAACCAGGAATCGCGTGCATAATAGATCAGCGGTGTGCCGCAGCGCCAGCAGTGCGGATAGCTGTGTTCAAACACCGGTGCACTGAACAGCAGGCCGCGTTTTTCCAGATCCTTGAGCACTTCTTTATCCGCCGTTTTGCAGAACATGCCCGCCCACGGCGTTTCCTTTGTCATTTCGCCCTTGCCGTCCACCAGCTGAACGAGCGGCAGGTCGTATTTGCGGCCGACGTTTGCGTCGTCTTCACCGAAGGCCGGTGCAATATGAACGATGCCGGTACCGTCTGTCAGCGTGACGTACGAATCGCACACGACATACCAGCACTTTTTCTTCGGGCTGACGAAATCAAACAGCGGCACATATTCCTTATATTCCAGATCGCGGCCGACATAGGTTTCCAGCACTTCATAGCTTTCTTCACCAAGAACGGTATCTGCCAGAGCCTGTGCGATATAGTAGACCGTCGCATCGTCTTTCATGCGGACTTTCAGATACATTTCGTCCGGATTTACGCACAGCGCAACGTTGGAGGGCAGCGTCCAGGGGGTCGTCGTCCATGCCAGGATAAAGGCATCTTCGTCCTTAACGCGGAACTTTGCAATCGCAGAGCGCTCTTTTACGTCTTTATAGCCCTGCGCGACCTCGTGGCTGGAAAGCGGTGTTCCGCAGCGCGGGCAGTACGGAACGATCTTGAAGCCCTTGTACAAAAGGCCCTTGTCCCAGATTTTTTTCAGTGCCCACCATTCGGATTCGATATAATCGTTATCATAGGTGACGTACGGGTGTTCCATATCCGCCCAGTAGCCGACGGTATGGGAGAAATCCTCCCACATGCCCTTATACTTCCAGACGCTTTCCTTGCACTTCTTGATGAAATCCTCCAGACCGTATTCCTCGATCTGTTCCTTGCCGTCAAGGCCGAGCAGCTTTTCAACTTCCAGCTCTACGGGCAGGCCGTGCGTATCCCAACCGGCCTTGCGCGGGACCATATAGCCCTTCATGGCACGGTAGCGCGGGATCATATCCTTGATTGCGCGCGTTTCCACATGGCCGATATGCGGCTTGCCGTTTGCCGTCGGCGGGCCATCATAAAACGTATGGGTCGGGCCTTCCCGGCGGGAATCGATGCTCTTTTCAAAGATTTTGTTTTCTTCCCAGAATTCTTCAACCTTTTTTTCGCGTTCGACAAAATTCAGATTTGCTGAAACCTTATCATACAACACGTCAAAATCCTCCCTCAAACTGTTTGTTGTGCGGCAAATAAAAAAGCCTTCATCCTGCGAACAGGACGAAGGCTTGCCTCGTAACCACCTATTTGCAGCGTACCAACATACGCTCTTTCGATAACGGTGAAACACCGGCAGGGCCTACTGAACGTTCAGCCTGCAGCTCCGGAGGGATGTTCCGCAAGGCGCTACTTTCACCGGGCTTGCACTGTCCCCGGCTCGCTTTGGATTTTGCACGATGCATACTGTCTCCATCAACGCAGATAACAATTAGCTGTATGTTTTTATTTATACCACACCAAAATGCAAAAGTCAAACAAAAGAACGGGAAATCTGCCCTCTTTTTCCGGATTGTTTTGGATAAGTATTTATTTGCGCTTGATAAAGTGCATGGTTTATGCTAGTGTTAATATATCCTTTAAAGTCACTGGAGGGCTGCCTTGTGCAAATTCATAAATCATCGGAAGATTACCTTGAAACCATTTTGATGCTGAAAGAGCGCAACGGTATGGTTCGTTCAATCGATATTGCAAACGAACTGAATTATTCCAAAGCCAGTGTCAGTATCGCAATGAAAAAGCTGCGTGAAAATCAGTATATTGAAGTGGACCCGGAAGGCTTTATCACGCTTACCGATTCCGGCTACCAGATTGCATCAAATATCTATAACCGTCATCTGCTCCTGACCCAGTTTTTCATCCGCATCGGCGTCAATCCCGAAACGGCGGAGCAGGACGCCTGCCGAATCGAGCATGACCTGAGCCAGGAAACATTTGAAAAGCTTCTGATCCACGCACGCAGCCACAACGAAATCAGCGAAAACTGATTTTGGCGCATTTCCTGCATCAAAAAAGAACCGGCTTCCGAAGAAGCCGGTTCTTTTTATGATTCATTTGCAGGGTTCGACGATCATTCTTCCTCGAACTGATCCTTGCCGACGCCGCACAGCGGGCATACCCAGTCTTCGGGAACATCTGCCCACAGCGTACCTGCGTCGATGCCGTTATCCGGATCGCCCTGTTCTTCATCGTAAATATAGCCGCAAATCGTGCATACGTATTTTTTCATTATAAGTGCCTCCTTATTCTTGGGTCTTAGCCCTTAAGCTTCGCTTTATACTGCGCTTTGCGCAGCTGCGTGCGTTTTTTTGCCGGTGTTATTGCGCGTGAGCTGCTCATCGCGTTTTCAGCCGATGCTCTCGCCTTTTCCGGTTCGTCCGCGCAGTGTAAAGCTTTTGTGCTTCACACGCTTGTCCTTTCCGGATTTTTCCTTGGCCGGAGCCGTTCCTGCAAAAATGCCTTTCAAACGGTTTTTATCCGATTTTCCGCGCATTTTCTGCATTTTTAAAGGCAAAAGCCGATTCTGCCGCAGAGTTTGCCGCCTTTGGAAGCAGAATTTACTTTTTTCATCATGCTGTAATGCTTTTCAGCTTTACAGCACGCACTTTCTTTTTCACTTCGGCAGCTGTCTGCCGCATTTCGGGCAGAACTCGTAGTCGCCCTCCACACTTTTTCCGCAGTAGGGACAAAAGCCGTCCGCTTTCTTCGGTGCATCCGCTGCGGCATCCGCCGCTCTGCCTTTTCCAAAGCGTTCATTCAGCGGATCGCGTTCTTCGGATTCATCCGTAATATCAAAAAGCGAATAACGATTCTCCCCTGTCGCGTTTTTGTAGTGGTAAACCAACTGCACAACACCGAGAATCACAAAAAGAATTCCAAAAAGCGGGAAAAAAGCCGGTGCATCCATGTTGACTGCCGCAATGGTCCAGATGATCCCAACCACCACCGCAGCAAGCGACCCGATTGCATTCATTCCGGATGGACCTCTGCCGGGTTTGATACTCTTCATGGCACGACCTCCGCTTCTTATCTTTTTGTCCCCCCTATTCTATCACAACCTTCTTCTGTTCTGCAAGAAAAATCTGAACTAATTTCTATATTTTTTCTTGGACGAAGTGTAGAAAAGCCCTGTGCGTGAATCCGCACAGGGCTTTTGTCTTATGCAGCCGCCTGCGTGCCGGCCTGATAATCACTCCATGCACCGCATTCGTCCTGTTCGGCCTTACAGTTTTCGAGCCGCCGCGCACCGAGCGGCGAGCGCCATTTGCCGACACTGAACCAAAGCGTGCCATCTTCTGCGGATGGTGCCTGTTCCGGGGCTTCTACCGTAAAGAGGATGCCGTTTTCCCACTGCATCGCGGGTTCCTTGCCGGATGCATCGCCCGCATTTTCAGCTGCTGTCAGATATCCCTCATCGCGCAGCTGGCTGTATGTCATCGTCAGACATTCCGCCTGATGCCTTGCAGCAAAAATCCATGCAATTGCATCCTTCTGCCCATCGGTGAGGGCGCCCGGCGCATTCGACAGATCCACACTGACAGATTCGATCGAATCGTTCAGCGCAGTGTCTGTGTTCCACAGATCCTCCAGTGCTTTCAGGTACAGCCCGCACAAATCATACTGTCCCGCGCACTGCTCTTTTGTGGTGGTTTCACTGCTTGCATCCACCTGTATGTTTCCGGAAAGCGTCATCGGATATGTATACAGCGCGGTACTGTACTTCACTTTGATCTTCATGCCGTTTTTCAGCGCCGATGCATCTGCCGCAGCGCCGTCCAGACGGATCTCCACTCCCTGCGCCTTTGCGTTCAGATAGTAAATTTCGCCCGATTCGTTTCCTGCCAGCATAAGATATCCGTCCTGCGCTCCGTCCACGATCCACAGCGTCGCTGTGGTTTCTGCGGGCGCATCCTCTGATTTAAAGATGCACCACTTATCCCCGATAAGCACATCGATCCGGTTTTCATCCCAGCGCTGATATTCGCACTTGCCGAAATTAGATTCATTATCCTTTGTCGGAAGCTGCGTCTGCGGAACCGTGGAGGTGATTTCGCCGTCCATCACTCCGCAGCGCGCTTCGTCGCTGTATTCGCCAGTGTCAAAATAAAGTATTCCGTCCACCATGATCGCCGGACGGTAATCGTTTGGCTGCGCGCCTTCCTCTTTGCCGCTTTGAACCGGCGTTTTCATCGGCTCCGACGGCTGCGAAACAGCCGCCTTGCAGCCTGTCAGCGCCAGCGCTGCACACAGAATCAGTGCGATCCATGTCTTTTTCATATTCATTGCTCCTTTCAGCACCCATTATCCCTGCGGGTCATACATTGTTCCGATGAAAACGGGCACTCCCGTCTCCCGGTCGATAATCATATAAATAAACGGTCTTGTCAGATAAACCTCTTTCGGTTCTTCCTGCGGCGCGGCACATCCTGATTCGTTGATCACCGCCGTTGCCGCAGCCGCGCGCGTACCCTTTTCGTCCACTTCAATAAATGTTTTCTGCAGTACCTTGCTGATGTAGACATTTCCGTTTTCCACCGTGCCCATGCCGGAAAAATCCGCCTTTTGCTCATCGAACGCATCCGTCATGCCCAGCTGCTGCAACAGCTCGTTCAGCACATATTCCGACTGTGCTTTGAATTTCGGGATGCTCACCCGCACAGGCTCATGCGCAGGATCTGCAAGCATTTCCTGCAGGTGCTCTCCGGTAAGCCCCGCCAGATATTCCGCAGCGGTCGTCCCCTCATTTGGCAGAAGTGCCGCAAAGGCGTATCGTCCCCCTTTGTAATCTTTCAGGAAGCCTGTTGCGCCGGCGTCCTCCAGATAATCGGCTTCCTCGCTGCGCATGAAATCCGTCTGCTTTTTTGTACCGTCCTCCTGCACAAAATCCGTTTCAAAGAATTGGGATTCCTCATACTCTTCCTGCCATTTTGCATCGAACGTCAGCGCATTTACAAGGCACATCACCGTATTCGGTGAAAACTCACGGATGATTTCCGGGATCATCCCCTCGGTGCGCTCTTTCACCCAGCGGTTTACATCGCCGCGGGTCGCTTCGTCAAAGGGCGCTGCGTACAGTTCTGCACCGTAGAGGTCGGCATTTGTCTGCAAGAACGCCTCATCCGGCCGGAACCAATCGTTCCGGTACCAAATCGCATTGGCGGGGATCAGCTTGTATCCGTCGCCCTGCGGCAGATTTTTCAGGTATCCGGAAAGCGCCTGGTTCAATTCTTCGGTGTTCATACCGAACATTTCTTCCATTTGCTTTTGCGTTTCGCCCGCAGCACCGTTGAGCGTCATCGCAAGCGCCGCCTGTGCCGAAAGCGGGGACAGCAGTGCGTTTTCTCCCGCCTTTGCCCCATGCTGCGCAAAGCGCACGGCAAAATCCGTCATCTTTACCGTTTCCTCCTGCGTGGGTGTGATCCGTCCGCTCACCGCGTTTGCACGGATGTTTTCCATTAGATCCACGCTGTTTTCCATACGGCTGCCGCATGCCGTCATGCCCATAAGAAAAGCACCGGCAAGCACTGCCGAAAGCCCCTGTTTCACTCGTTTTTTCATTCTGCCCGCCTCCTTTTATGCATCCTTTTTCAGCATGATGCAAAGCGTCTTTTCCGCATCCTCGTTTTGGGAAAACTCGATTTCGATGATATCCCCCTCGGCCGCCTTTTCGAGCGCCTGCGGATACCGCGCACAGATCGCTGCCCGCTGAGAATCTTCCTGCGCTGTATCCTCTTGTTTATCCGCACCGGTATCCTGCACTGTGATTTCCACCACGTCCCCTGTCCGGAACGGTGCGGTTTCACTGAGCACGGCTGCGGTAAACCCGGTTTCACTGCGCGTTTCAATGCGCACCCGGAGTACGGACGCTTGCTGCGGAGACTGTGCCGACGCTGCATTTTCCTGGCCGCCCTCCATCGGCGCTGTATCTTCCACCTGTGCATAGGAAGTCGATCCTGCCACGGTTTCGTTCCCGGAAATCATCCTTGGAAATACGCCCTGCACTGCGACAGCAACGGCGATGCATGCCGCCGCCCCCAGAAGAAAGCGGATGCTTTTCCTTCTGTGTTTTTTTCGGCACGCCTGCATCTGCGCCGCTTCTTCGATATATTCGTCCCGAATATCCCCGACGGCCTGACTGATTTCTTCCCGCGTCATACGGTCACTCCCTCCTTTTCGAGATATGCTTTCAGCTCGCCGCGCATACGGGCAAGGCGAACCGAAACGGTATTGCTGCGCATGCCCATTGTTTCGGCAATATCACAGACTGCATCGCCGTACCAGTACCGGCGCACAAAGATGATCCGGTTTTCCTTTTCCAGCTGGGCCAAAAACTGATTGAGCCGCTGTGTCAGTTCCTTTGCCGAAAAGCTCGTTTCGGTCGTATCGGCTGCCGCAAGGCAGCCTTCCAGTTCATCCAGTGCAACGTCATAGCTGCTGTTGCGCTTCTGCGCCGTGTTTTTATGGTACCGTGCCGCTGCGATATTGCGGACGATCCGGTACAGATAAGTGCGAAGCGGGTCCGGCCGCTGCGGCGGGATCGTATTCCACGCCGCAAGATAGGCGTCGTTGACGCTTTCTTCCGCATCCGCATCACTGCGCAGGATGTTTTTTGCGATCCGCCGGCAGCCCGCCCCGTATTTGAGTGCAAGCTCCGCAATCGCCTGTTCCGACCGTTTATAAAACAGCTCCAGGATCGTATGATCGTCCTGCATCACTTCACCGCCCTTCTGATCCCTTCACCTATCCACTATGGATCGGCAACGAAATATTACCGAAAAAACAAAAATTTTTTCTTTCTTTTTTTAGCGTATCAAATCAGCGGTGTTTTTTCAATCCTGCACTGCTTTCGGGTATTTCTTTAGAAATTCTTTTGATTTGCCTGCCGCGCCGTTTTAGAATTGCACGGTATCCTTAAAAGCACAGAGGACGGCTTCGTCCGATATGCCGATTTCAAAAAGGGGTGATGCGTTTGGCGAACACAGTTTGTTCTGCCGTTTTTTCCTTTCCGCGCGGGTTTCCTTTCTTGTTGCGGATTGCGTTTCCATGCTATACTGAATAGCAGAATCAAACAGATCGGACAGGGCTGCTTGCGGCGCTCTGTTTTGGCGTAAAGGAGTTTCGTCATGGAGTATCACATTCTTGTCGTGGAGGACGACCGGGAAATTTTAAACGGCATTGCCATTTATCTGAAAAATCAGGGCTATGAGGTTTTCAAGGCATCCAACGGCCGGGAGGGGCTTGACGTCATTGCGCAGAATGAAATTCATCTTGCCATTGTAGATATCATGATGCCCGTTATGGACGGCGTGACGATGACCATGAAGCTGCGGGAAACGCATGATTTTCCTGTTATCATGCTTTCCGCAAAATCAGAGGACATCGACAAGATCACGGGGCTGAACATCGGCGCGGACGATTACGTCACAAAGCCGTTCGTCCCCATGGAGCTTTTAGCGCGCGTCAATTCCCAGCTGCGGCGGTATGCAAAATATCTGAGCGCACTGAAAAAGGCCGCCGCGCCCAACGAACATATTTTTACCGTAGGCGGGCTGGAACTGAACGAACAGACCTTCGAGCTTACGGTGGACGGTGCGCCCGTAAAGCTGACGCCGCTGGAATTTAAAATCATGCTTCTTTTAATGAAGAATCCGGGGCGTGTTTTTTCCGCCGATGAAATTTATGAAAAGGTATGGAACGAGCGCGCCGTGAACACCGACACCATTATGGTGCATGTTCGCAACATCCGGGAAAAAATCGAAATCAACCCGAAAGAACCAAAATATTTAAAGGTGGTATGGGGAATTGGATACAAAATCGAAAAGCAGTAAAGTGATTAGCATTCTGCTCAGCATCCTTCTGGTGCTTGGGCTCGCCGCAGGTGCCATAAGCACCTATCCGCTCGTTTCAAATCAGGTGCAGGCTTTGCAGACGCCCGTTTACAGCATCGAACGGTTTGCAGATGCACTTACCGATTTTATCTACGGCACTTATTATTTTACAAAAAGCAATAACGGAGCACTGACGCCCAGCGAAGTTCTTATGCCAGAATTTACGCAGGAGACCCTGCTCTACGAACAGGAATACTGGGAGCTTCTGCGCGAAGCCTCCCGCTCCGGAAAGATAGATGCCCGCATTCTTGACGATCTGTCTAATCAGAATTTCTATATGCCGGAGCATTCCCCCGCATCTCAGCCCTTTGCTGTGGAATCTGGCGATTTTCCTTCGGTCTCCATTCCGGAATCATCCGGTCGGCAGGACGCCGCTTTGAACGTCGAAGAAGGAACAGAGAAAACATCTGAAGTACAGAAGCTGTTTTTTTTGCTGACCGAAGAAGACCTCATCTCAGGCGGCACGGATCTTGCGGAGCGCAGCGCGATCCTGAACAATTTTGATTCCAACTTCTACTTTTCGTATTCTCGCGTCACCGATGCCGTTTTCAACCCGCGCAACATGGTTTTCGGTATACTGACAGACGATGGCCCGACCGTGACGAACGATAAAAGCGGCGTGATTTCCGGCCTGCTTTCATCAGACGCCCCTCACCTTTCCATGCCGGAACAGTACCAGTTCCTGCTTCGGGTGCGATTCGATGAAAACGGACATTACACGATCCTGGATCTGCTGACGGCCGACCCCGAATACGCACAGGGACGCAGGGCAGCGATCGAAAACACGATCCGCAATTACCCCTTTAATATGCTCGGCGCTCGCAGCAAGCCTTCCATCTCCGGCGCTTCCCCTTTAAAAAAATACGCTTTTACCGAATCTTCGTTTTTGAATGCGCAATATCTTCTGCCGCGCGGCATCACCGCCGTTTTTGCCATACCGAACGAGATCGTCGCGGGCGACTTTGTCTCAAACATCGCCCTTTCCAGTCTGCGGTCGAACCTGTACAGTACCGTGTTTCCCATGGTGTTTGCCGCCGTACTGGGGATCGGCGCACTGGCCGGCCTTGTGTTTGGGCTGTTCCGGTTCTGGAATCTCGGCAGCGGCAGGCTGCTGCGGAATATACCGGTTGAAGCGCTGATTGCGGCCGACTTTGTCGTTGTTCTGGCCGGATATGAATTTATGTTGGATCTTCTGACTTCAACACTGAACGGTGCCTTTTCCTTTTTCCTGACGGAAAATCTGCTCTTTTCTCCTGCCGCCGCACAGGCACTTTGCATCGCCGCAAACTTTGCCGTATGGGCTGTTTTTGCCGGGACCGCTTATGTTTCGTTCCTTTCCTATGCCAAGATATTCCGCATGGGGCCTGCCGCCTATCTGTGCGAACGCAGCTGGTGTGTGCGCATCCTTCTGCGGCTCTGGCGCGCTTTGCGCACGCTGTGCGCAAAGATCCGAACGTCGGTTTTCGACGTCAGCCTTGAAGCACCTGCGCACAGCACGATCTTAAAGCTGGTTGCACTGCACACGGTTATCTGTACAGGCATCTGCCTGCTTTGGTTCTATGCACTTCCCCTTGTGGCAGCGTACTCGATTTTCCTGTACATTGTGCTGAAAAAGAAATATCTTGCATTCCAGTCGGACTATCGCAACGTCAAAGACGCCGTTTCGCAGATGTCCGAAGGCAACCTTGATTTCCAAATGGAGGAAAGCGCCGGTGTGTTTGAACCGCTGAAAGAAGAGCTGTGCGAAGTGCGCAGCGGCTTTAAAAAAGCGGTGGAGCAGGAAGTGAAAAGCCAGAACATGAAAACCGAACTGATTACAAACGTCTCGCACGACCTGAAAACGCCGCTCACCGCGATCATCACCTATATCGACCTGCTGAAGGACGAAACGATCACCGAGGAACAGCGCCGCCAGTATATCGATACGCTGGATCACAAGAGCCAGCGGCTCAAGCAGCTGATTTCCGATCTTTTTGAAGTGAGCAAGGCGTCCTCTCAGAATGTGACGCTCGATTTGGAACGTCTGGATCTGTGCGCACTTTTAAAGCAGGTGCAGTATGAATTGGACGATAAAATCGAAGAAAGCGGCCTTGATTTCCGCTGGAACCTTCCGCAGGAAAAAGTGTTTGTGATGCTGGATGGCAACCGCACCTGCCGCATCTTTGAAAACCTGATCATCAATATGACGAAGTATTCTTTGCCCGGAACGCGCGCATACGTCAGTCTTACCGCGGCGGAAGGCACCGCGTGTGCAACGTTCCGCAACATTTCTGCCGCAGAACTTCCCGATGACGTGCAGGAGCTTACCGAGCGCTTTGTCCGCGGGGATAAATCCCGCAACACCGAAGGCAACGGACTGGGGCTTGCCATTGTCAAAAGCTTTGTAGAGCTGCAGCACGGCACGCTGCGCATTTCGGTGGACGGCGATCTGTTCAAAGCCGAGGTCGAATGGGCGCTTGCTTCCGACTGCGAACCGGACGCCGCTGTGCCGGACAGTGCGGATCGGGATGAACCCGACGCACTGCCTGCGCCGCAAAGCACAGAGCCGGATGACAGTCTCTGACCTCCGGCTTTTACAACCAGACCCAAATGCAGCCGTCTGCTGATTGTCACAGACCGGCAGGCGGCTTTCCCATTATCTTACAGAACAAGGCGGTGTTTTTATGGTTAAAAGCAAATCGACCGGATGGGACGTTTTCATCCGCATTTTCTTCATCGTGTGCACCCTTTCTCTGTTTCTTCCGTGGTTCACCTATAACGCTTCGATCATGGGCTATCGCTTCGGCTTCACCTTCATCAAGCTGTTTGCGATCCCGCTTTTGGTGATCGGCGTGTATCTTTTCGTGCCGAAAGCGAACAAAACGCTTTTGGTGGCAGCCGAATTCGGTGCCGCCGCAAATCTTGCCGTTCTGGTGGCAGCCTTCGGTCTGTGGCAGGAGATCTGCAACATCAAGGGCGGGTTTCAGCTGCTTGACGGCCTGCATACCGCACTGCCCGGCTTTTGGATCTCGGCTCTGCTTTTCAGCCTTTTCTTCCTGCTCTTTCAGGGGGAATTCTGGAAACGGCTTGAATAAAGCACCGCGCTCTGCCGGCTTTGCCGCGCAGAACGATGCAGGGTTCGCTTACAGCAAAAAGAAATACGGCACAGCCTTTTTCGGGCTGTGCCGTATTTTTATGCTGACATTTATTTTGGAGCAATGTGCGTTACAGCTTTGTATCCCAGCGTCCGCACCAGACGTTTTCTTCCGGCAACGCCGTCTGTGTTTTTCATAAAGTTCTCCATGCTGACCTTTGCCGTTTTGTAGGCGACCTCCGGGCTGCGCGAAGCCGCGGTGGAAGCGCCGCAGGAAACCGCAGTGCCGCCGCCGTTGCCGCCCGCTTCGCAGTTGGACGCCACCAGCAGCGGGATCTTGCTGTATTTCTGGAATGTGCTTACCATATCCTACAGTTCCTGCGCCGATTTATTATGATAGCGCAGCGCACCCGGATGATATTTTTCCGCAACTTTCCGAATGGATTCCGGGCTGAAATCCAGCATCATATTGACAAACAGCTGCCTGACTTTTTCCTCATCGGTCATGCCGGCAATGGCGTCCTCGACCTATTTTGATGTCATCATCGGAAAGATAATACAGCTTTGCCTTTCAGTCGACCCTTTTTACCCTCTCCTTTTCTTGGTACTATGCACAAAAACTTCGCATATATAATTCCAACATTATTTCATTATTCCAAAACAGTGCCGGTTTTGCAAGAGATCACCGAAGTGTTCCGTCCAGGATCTGCCCGTAATACCACGGGCGTGCCGTATGGATCGTTTTGCCAGAAAGTTTTGCGCAGGGTTCATTTTCACGGATTTCGGGGAAATGCAGGCTGTAAGCGCACAGTGCCTGATATTTGAGCTTCAATTCCCGGTTCGCCGCGTTGTTCCCGTATTTGGAATCCCCGAGGATCGGGCAGCCGATCGAAGCCATATGGGCACGGATCTGATGCGTGCGGCCTGTCACCAGTTCCACGTCCAGCAGCGCAAGGCGTCCGCTGACCGCAAGGGTCTGATACTTGGTGATGATGTTTTTCGCCGTCGGTGACGGTGTATGCGTAACGCGCACCCTGCCCGCCTTGGCATCCTTTACAAGATAATCTTCCAGCACGGCCTGCGGCGGCTGCGGACGCCCGAACGTAACGCACAGATAGCGCTTTTCGATGCGGCGATCCTTCACCAGCTGCAGCAGAAATGTTTCTGCCCTGCGCGTTTTAGCAATCAGCACCGCACCGGACGTTCCGGTATCCAGCCGGTGGCAGAGCTTCGGTTCAAAATCACGCTCGGGCACATACTCCCCTTTCTTATAAAGGTACAGCAGCGCCCGGTTGATGAGCGTATCCGCGGTTTTGCCCGCTTCATCCATGACAGGCAGACCCGCAGGCTTATCCGCGCACAGCACCTCGTCATCCTCATACACAAGCGTAAGCCTGTTTTCCGCGCGCAGGAAAAGCGGCCCTTCCGGCACTTCCAGCATGGCATCCGGCAGATAGACGCATACCTCGCTGCCGCACGCAAGCCGCGTGGAAAGCGGCTGCTTTTTCCCGTTCACCTTGATTTTGTTTTCACGCAGATATTTATGCAGCCTTCCCGGTGTAAGCTGCGGAAACTGCTTCAAAAGCGCAGCATCCAGCCGCGGCATCGACTTTTCGGTAATGGTAAAACGTTGCACAGCGATCCCTCCACGCAGAACGTTTTTACATTCTGCTCTTATTTATTCCTGTTTTCTATTGTAGCAAGAAGCAGCTGCCGCGGCAATATCCCCGCCTGTTCCGGCTATGATTTATGCAATTTTATCGCATTTTTCACAAAAATATAAAAAGCTATTGAACTTTTCGATCAATTCTGTTAAAATAATCACAAAGCGGCGGGCAGACGGACGCCGCCCAATTCATTGCATTTACTTTTTTCGAAAAGAGCCCGCGTGCACCCTTTTCAGAATTATTGCATATGGAGGCTAATATTATGAACTTGAGAGAAAAATACGGCGAATGGGGCGTAATCCTTGGCGCAACCGAAGGCGTCGGCAAAGCATTCTGCGAAAAGATCGCTGCCGGCGGCATGAACGTTGTTATGGTTGGACGCCGTGAGCAGATGCTCAACGAGCTGGGCGAAGAACTCAAGAAAAAGTACGGCGTCGACTACAAGGTCGTTTGCGCTGATTTCTCCAAACCCGGTGCTGCTGAAAAGGTTTTTGCTGCAACGGAAGGCCTTGACATGGGCTTTATGTCCTATGTTGCATGCCTGCATTCCTTCGGCAAGATCCAGGATACCCCGTGGGAAAAGCATGAGGCTATGATCAACGTTAACGTTATCACCTTCATGAAATGCTTCTATCACTACATGAAGATCTTTACCGCACAGGATCGCGGCGCTGTCATCAACGTTTCCTCCAAAACGGCTCTTGCATCCTCCCCGTGGAACGGCCAGTACGGCGCAGGCAAGGCTTACATCCTGAAGATGACCGAAGCTGTTGCAGGCGAAACCGAGAAAACGAATGTTGACGTTATGTGCATCACGCTCGGCACCACGCTGACCCCGAGCCTTCTGCGCAACCTGCCCGGCGGTCCGGAAGGTGAACGCGCTATGCAGCGTGCACAGACGCCGGAAGAGGTTGTTGACGAAGCATTTGAAAAGCTTGGCAAAGAGCTTTCCGTCATCACCGGCGATTACAACAAGAAAGAAGTTCACGACTGGAGAGCAAACCACACGCAGGATGAATACATCCGCTACATGGGCGCTTTCTACGCAGACTGATTTTTGGATTTCATTGTGCTTTTGGCACATTGTCACGCCACTCCAAAACACCGCAGAGGATTTTCTCCTCTGCGGTGTTTTTTCGTCTGTCTGAATGGCATCAGGACTCTGCAC
>JAHHSL010000001.1 GCA_020025235.1 Ruthenibacterium sp. | reverse complement strand
AAAATATGTGCATACACGGTGCTGGCGTTCGGAGTGTATCGACCCCATTCCGGTTGATCAAATTCCGAAATGCCGCAGCAGAACGAAATCTTACGGCAGTACCTCTTCCCTGCACTGCGGGGGAATGCTCCGGCACAAAAGCTTGCACAGCGTATGAAAGCGAAATAAAAACAGATCGTGTCACCGATGACTGTACCGACCGCATGGGACATTGTGTTCCATGTGTCTTTTTCGTGCCAAGGGATCCGGTCTTTCTAAAATCGGGAAAGCTGTAAATAAGCGCAAGGGTATGATATAATGCAGAAAGAACCCGCAGCACAGGGGTGCCGTCCGCGGCAATGCACACGGGCGCCACGGATGCAAAGCGGGGGAAAATACGGATCAGGGGAAAGGCGGAGGAAAGGATCATAATGGACGAAAATCAATTCGGGCTGCGGAAAATGCCGCAGCTGTGCGCACAATGCTGCGCGCTGGCCTTGGTGTTCTGGCTGCCGCTTTACTTAAATAACGGATATGTGAAGCTGATCGCTGCAAAAACCACATTTGTATATCTTGCGGTTTCCCTCTGCTGCGCGGCGGCGGTGATCGAGATGCTGCTTTCCCGCAGCGTCCCGGCTGCAAAGCTGCGCACGGCGGGTGCGGCGGCACTTCTGGGCTGGTGTGCCATCAGCATTTTCAGCACGGTTATGGCACGAGACAGGCATACGGCGGTATACGGGCTGAACGGACGCGCCAACGGCCTGCTGATGCTTCTTGCGTGCAGCGCCGCATTTTTTGTGACGGTGCTTTTCGTGGAAAAAAAGGCCGCTGATTTTCTGATGAATGGCTTTTTGCTGAGCGCGTGCCTTGTATCCGTTATCGGCTGGCTCAATTATTTCGGCTGTGACCCACTGGATGTGTACTATTCCATACAGCCGGAACAGCGGCATATGTTCCTTTCCACGATCGGAAACATCAACTTTTTCGGCACGTTTGCCGTTATGGCGGCAGGCGTTTCGATAGAAAAGCTGATGCGGGCAGAGGAAAAACGGGATACGCTGCTGTACGGTGCGGCGTCGGTGCTGCTGTGCAGCGCGCTGATCCCCGCCAACAGTGACGCTGCGTGGCTGGCTTTGGCGGCAGTGTGTGCGGCGATCCTGTGCCGCAAGAAGCTTGCCGGCAAATGCGCGGCGCGTCTGTTTGGCATGTGTGCACTGGTATGTGTCTGCGGGCTGCTTGCGGGAGTGATGATCCGGCTGGTGCCGGTGATTGCACCGCTGCGCACGATTTCTGCGCTGATTGCAAAGCCGGCGGCAGCTGCGGCGGGCGGTGTGCTTTGTGCGGCAACCGCGGTGCTGCTTTATAAAAAGGAAAAGGCGGTGCGCTTTGTGCGCCCGGCGATTCTTGTGCTGCTTTGCGTAGCGGTGCTTGCGGTGTTCGCCGTAAACGTGCTGGATATTTCGCTTGGTGCGGCGGACGGAATGCTTCGCTTCGGCCCTGCCTGGGGGTCGAACCGTGGATATGTGTGGGGAAGGCTCCTTTATGTGTACGGCGATGAGCTTTCGCCGCTGCAAAAGCTGTTCGGCGTTGGGCCGGATGGGGTGAACGCGCTGATCAATCCGCACTATACCGATTATATCAAGGCGATGAACGGCTCGACATTCGATTCCGCCCATAACGAATATTTACAGTGCCTTCTGTGCAGCGGGGCGGCAGGCCTGCTGTGCTGCTGCGCTTTCTGGTTCTGCGCTGTGCGGCGGGGGCGCAAAAATGAAAGTGCCGCGGCGGCGGCGCTGATCGGCTACTGCACGGCTTCCTTTTTCAGCATCAATATGCCGGCGGTGCTTGTGCCCGCGTTTGTGCTGGCGGGGCTTTGCTACGCAGGCGGTGACGCAGAACCGGAAAAAAAGAAAACGGCGGCAGCGTGCGCCGTGCTGTGCGCGCTTTTGTGTCTGTTTGTGATCCCGGAAATACTGTGAAAAAGCACTGGGCTTCTGCATAAAATGCGCTTTTTTGCGTTTTCTCATACGTTGGAAAAAAAGCGAATATCTGCGGCTCGAAAACTGTGTATTTTGAATAACATACGTGCAGATATATCCGGCTGCGGCGCAAAAAAACGAAAATGAAAAGGCAATATAAATAAAAAACATTTCAGCATAAAATCAAAAAAATAAGGCAGAAAAAAAACAAACAAGTCGGCATCTTGATTTTCTGAAAGCGCGATGATATACTTTACGACGTAAGCCCATTCCATATAGGAATAAATGATTTTTTGAGGAGATGTCGTTATGAAGAAGTTTTGTTCTATTCTGCTGACAGTGCTGATGCTGATGACATTGGCGCTGCCTGCATTCGCAGCAGAAAATGCAACCCCGAGCGAACCTGTTGTCCCGGTCGAGCCCAACGCAACCCCGAGCGAACCGGTTGTACCCGTCGAGCCTGACACAAACCCGAATAACCCTGTTGTTCCGGTCGACCCCAACGCAACCCCGGGCGAAATCGCACAGGATCTGGCAGAGCAGCTGAACAATGCTGTCACCAAGGAAGAACAGATCGCTATCGCAACGAAAATGACGGAAGTTCTGCAGAATGAGAACATCGTTGTTAACCTTGCCATGACGCGCGCACTGGCAACTCTTGAGCGCAGCTACCTGGAAATTTTTGAAAAGGACAAGGATCACGACTTCGCTACGGTTTATAATTCTGACAGTAAAGTAAACATCACTTCTGTAAAGCGCAACGGTTCCGTTGTTGTGCTGAATGCTGAAACGAAGGTTCAGTCTCCCACCGGCACGATAATCTGCATCAATGCAGGCGTCGACGATGGTTCCGAAGTGATCTTCGATATGACCAAGCAGTACATCTGGAAGTGCGGCAATCAGACCGGCGAAGTTGAAGTGGTTGTGGATAACGGCATCTGTTTCTTTGCACCGCATTTCAGCACCTACACGATCATGGAAAAACCGGAAGCTCCCGTTGTTCCGGAAACAGTTAAGCCGGACGCTGCTAAGCCGGGACCTGTAGCACCGCAGATCCTGAAAAAGACCGGCGCTGACCTGAGCTTTGCATGGGCAGGCATTTTTGCTCTGTGTGCAGTCGTCATGGCTGGCAGTGCAGTTGTGCTGAAAAAGCGTGTATCGGATCGCTGAGAAGCATAACGGATAAAAGCAACGCATGAGCTGTCATGCGCAATATCGTATAGAAAAGGCGGGTCGAAGACAGCGAATCTTTCGGCCTGCTTTTTTTCGGTCGGCGGCGCGGAATGTTTTTCGACAAAAAGTTGCCTTTTGACGGCACGGTATGGAATATACGATGCTTTGCGGCGGAATACCGGCTGCCCAAAGCCGAAAATCAATGGAACGGTGAATTTATGGAAATGAAACAACCGATAAAGGAAACACAGGCGGCTGCAAACTGGCCGCAAAGGCTGCTTCTTGCGGCCGCTTTCGGGGCTGTGGCGCTTTTGGCACTGTGCGTTTCAGTGCATCCGATCCTGCAGGCGGCGGCACTGGCGGCTGACGTGACGGGCTATCAGGCGGCACCGAGCCCGAAGGAGCTTTTCTGTGCAGAACTGTCTGAAAACGCGCCTGAAACAGTCGATATTGCCGACGCCGGCGGCTACCCGCAGCAGGGGGAATTGTACGGAAAGGTTTCGATCCCGGGTACGTCGGTAGAATGTAATTTGTATTACGGGGATGACAACACGCAGCTTCATGCGGGCGCTGGCACGTTTGCGGGCGCACAGATCCCCGGCGAAGGCGGCGTTACGCTGATTGCCGGGCATACGGGAAGTTATTTCCGCGACCTGGAAAGCGTCAAGGAAGGCGACGACATCGTTATTCAGACAAAGTACGGGGAATACCATTACAAGGTCACGGAAATGTTTGTCATGCAGGCAGATGAGTTCACGCAGCAGAATCTGGATGAATCCCCGCGGGAAAGCGTGCTGCTGTATACCTGCTATCCGTTCGGCCAGCTGACGGTGACGCCGCTGCGGTACATGGTGCGCGGCGAGTATGTAAGCGGGCCGAAATTAGTAGTTTCGACAGGAGGCGGAGAATGAAGAGCAAAAAGATAATCACGGTGGTTTCGGCTGCCGTGCTCAGCGTCTGCCTGCTGGCGCTCTGTTTTCTGGGTGTTATGGAAATGACGCTCTTCAAGGAAGGATATCTGATCGGCAAAATTGAAAAAACCGGGTATTCGGCAGGGATGTCGCATGCTGTGCGCGCCGCATGCGAAGGATATGCGGCAGCTGCAGATCTTGCGGCAGATGCGGCGACGCATTACGTTACCGAGGAAAAAACGGCGCAGGATATCGAGCAGCGGATCGATGGATTGTTCCGCGGCTACACGCCGGTTGAAACGTCCGTCTTTACGCAGATGAGCCCTGATCTGCGCGATCGGTATGTGAAGGAAAACGGACATGAGCCGGACGAGCTTCGCGCGGCAAGCTTTGAAGTGCTGCAGATCATCTGTGAAAGTGCGTATCAGGATGCAGTAAAGCCTCCGTTTGGTGCGGTGCTTTCCATTATCCTGCAATACCGAGATGCAGCAAAATGGATTTTGCTGGCGTTTGCGGTGCTGGGCGCCGGTGCGCTGATGCTGCTGAAGACATCGCTTGCGGCAGATAAGGCAGGCTTTTGGCAGTATGCAGGCTGTTCGGCGCTGGGCGCCGGTGCGGCGCTCTGCGTTGCTGCCGTGCTGGGAAAATGGGCGGTTCCGTTTAAGACGTGGATGCCGGAATCAAATATCGCATATCCGCTTTTCTGTGAATGGTTCGGCGGTGTGCCGTCAATGCTTGCCGTGGCAGGAATTGTGCTTGCGGCAGTGTCTTTCCTGCTTTTTGCAGCCAAAAAGACAATGAAAACGCAGCATGCACGGCCCGAAAGCAAAGAAACTTCGGGTGCGCAAACACAAGCTTCGCAGGCAGCTGTGAATGAGGGCTGACGGGGGATTCTGACGGCAGACGGAAAGTGTGCCTGAGAGGCATGGCAGACAGCTGACCTGAACCGCCGGACAGTGCACACCGCAAAGCAGCATATAAAAATTTTCCTTCCGCCCCTTCTTTTTTCACATCCCTGCTGCCGGATTCGCTTGGATGATTGGAAACAGGCGTTCGATTTTATTGTGTTTTCTCTTAGACATGGCAAAGCCCCCTTATGCAGGATCACTACATAAGGGGGCTTTTTGTCATTGTCCGTTTTTACCGGATTTGTTCAGTTCAGGTTTGCTGTGCACAACCGGGTTGAGTTTGCGCTCGATCAGGTACTGCAGATAGTTGAGGTCTTTGAAAATCACAGCAGCGTTTACCGCGCTCTGTGCAGAAAGGAATGTTTCCCGAAGATCCGGTGTTTCGCTGAGTTTTAGCGTCAGTGTGCCGTCGGGCTGGAAGAAAAACTTCAAAAGGCGGGTGCTCGAACTTTCCAGCAGGCACACCGTCAGCTTCAGAACAGGGGTTTCGTCTTCGTCCTGCGTGAAAACACCCGTGACGCCGAGATGATACCGGCTGCCGCCCAGTTCTATTTCACATTCGGCGGCACGGTCAAAGCCGACGGGGATGCGGAGCATTGCACCGCTTTCCGTCCAGAAAAGCGTGAGGGAATTTTCGCCTGCCTCAAAGCCGATCTGGTGGACGCCCTTTGTGTACCAATCGCCCATGCAGGCGATGACAACGGGGATCAGGCCGGCGCGGTTTTCACAAAGCGTATAGGTTTGTGCCAGAGCCGGACGCACGGCATCCGGGATCACGGGTACGGGCTGCGGGGGCTTGGGCGGGAAAAACAGATCACGCAGCCGGTGATACCACGCAGGCGGCGGCTCCGGCGCGGGCATTTCGGGCACGCGCTGCCCGAAGGAAAGGTGTGAAAGCGTGAACGAAAGCCGCTGTGCGGCATCTTCATCGGAAAGTTCGGCGTCCGTCGTGTTCTGTACGTCCTTCAAAAACCGCTGCACGGCAAGATCGCTGCGGCTTTGTGTGAACAGATGTCCGGCGCCTGCGTTGACGGCAATCACCATTTGCTGTCCGGGCACAATGACGACGTACTGACCGAACATGCCGTTGAACATATACAGCCCGTCTGCGCTGCGCGGCCACATCTGATAACCGTATTCGTCGTTTTCGGCATTATGGGCGTGCGGCGTCTGTGCATCGTGAACCCATTCTTCGCTCAGGATGCGCTTCGGTGTGCCGTCTTGCGAATACCATGTGCCGTTCTGCAGATAAAGCTGACCGAGTTTTGCGATATCCTCCAGATAAATGTACAGACCCCAGCCGCCTTTTTCAATGCCCATGGGGCATGTCTCCCACGCAATGTCCCCGAAGCCGAGCGGCTCGAACAGGCGCGGACGCAGGTAATCACACAGACCTTCTCCGGTGCGGGCCTTGACGATGGCGGAAAGCATGTAGCTGTTCATGCTGTTGTATTCAAACTGCGTGCCGGGGTCCCACTGGACGTCGGAATCCAGAAAGGCGCGCACCCAGTTGGATTCCAGAACAGCACCCGCTTCGCGGAACGCGACGCCGCTTGTCATGGTGAGCAGGTGGCGCACGGTGATGCTGCGCATGCGCCGTCCGGTCAAAATCCCGCACTGATCGGAAAAAATATCGCAGATCCGTTCGTCAAGCGAAAGCCTGCCTTCGTCGATGAGCATGCCGATGGCGGTTCCCGTGACGCTTTTGCACAGGCTGTGCGTTACATGCCAGTACCGGCCGGAATACGGGGCAAAGGCGGCTTCGGCAATCACCTTGCCATGGCGCAGCACAATGCAGGCGTGGGTCGCGCATCCGGGGTCGGAAAGGCTGCGCAGAAGCCGGTCAAGCGCCGCCGGGGCAACGCCTTCCGATCGGGGCTCTGCGCGCGGAAGGCTGCGCGGCAGATTTCCGTGTGCGGAGGGCTTTTGCGGCCGTATGGCAAACGGCAGGATGCGGTCGGTATCATCCAGAAGAAGTTTCCGGAGATAGTTGAGAGTTTTGATATTGCTGCGAAGCTCCATTTTCAGTCCTCCTTATTTCGGCCCCGTACCGGTGCGGTGCACAGCCGTATAGTCCGGCAATCATTACAATACAGTTTGGGCGGCGGGCGCAAACCGCCGTAAACACAGGATTGACGCATCCCAAAGCGCCTAATCACCCAACAAAAAAGGACGGCAAAAGCCGTCCTGCGAAAAGATTCAGTGCATTTTGATCAGCTTCGGGCGCAGGCGCAGACAGTAAAGCCCGACGATGCGTGCGACGGCAGTATCATAGATCAAAAACGTAAGGTTCCCCAAAAAAAGCAAAAGCGCCGAAAAGGGCAGCCCTGCGCTTTCAAATTCCTGCACGATCGCTTCGATCGGAAAAAGAAAGATCACGATGGAATACATTGCGATGATGCAGGCGTTGAAAATGGAAAATTTGACGATCCATTGAACCGCATGCGAGCGGATATGCTCGATCGAAGCCTTCAAAAGCGGGTAAAAGCCAAGGAAGAAGATGAAGATCAGGCTCATTTCCTTGTCGGGCACCACAAAAAGGGAAAGAAGGCCGATCGCAGCATACAGGATATATCCGGTTTTCATGCCGAATTCCACGGCGGCGGGAACCAGCAGGATCCCCGCAGCGGCGGGCGCTGCAAACGTCGCAAACGGCAGGATGCCGCCCATGAGCATCAGAACGGTGGCAAGCGCACCAAAAACACCCGAAAGAGCGATCTTCCGGCTTTCACTCTGGCGTTTCGGCATCGCGTTCAGCAGCCCCCTCGGCCGCATCCGCAGCACATATCCATGCACATCATTGCGGTGCACATATCACAGCAGCTGCAGTTCACCACCTGCGCGCCGCCCATGTTGGAACCGTAGGGGCTGCCGGGCATTGCGCCGCGGCTGTTGTTCTGCAGGTTGCGCAGCGCCGCTTCATATTCGCGGTTGCCCGGGGAAAGGCGGCACGCCGTCTGGAAATAGCGCAGGGCATCTGCGACCCAGCCCTTATAGTAATAGGCGCTGCCGACAAGGAAGTTCCATTCCGCGTCGTTCGAGCCGCCGGGGATAAGCTTCAGCTCCTCCAGTGCCTGATCGACCGCGCCGCCGGAGATCATCTGGCGGATCGCACGGTAGCGTCCGTTTGCGGTGCGTCCGTTTTCCGGCTCTGCCGAAGCACCGGAAGCGCCCGCCGCGCTGCCGACCGGCGTGCCGGTGCGGATCGCGCCCATAAGCGTATCGAATGCCTCGTTGATCTCGGTCATTTTAGCTTCGGCCTCTTCGCGCAGGGGGCCGGCTTCGTACTGCTGGGGATTGTATTTCTGGGCAAGCATGCGGTATGCGGATTTGATTTCCTCTTCCGTTGCGTCCGGCGTCAGCCCTAAAACCTTATAAGCGTCCATTTAAATTCCTTTCTGATGATGAATCGGTGGTCGGTGTTTTTACAATTCGGCATGCGCACCGTTTCTGCGGGTGCTGCGTTCCTGTCCGGCAAGAGAAATACTCTGCGGAAGGCCCAAAAAGACGATGTTGTCCAGCAGCGCGCGGCACGGCCCGGTATCCAGAAGATTGTAGGCCAGCGCGGCTTCCCCGGCGCACATGCGGCAGAGAAGCTGTGCCTGCCGGATCGTTTCCTCGCGGGAAAGGCCGTTGAGCACAAATACGTTGTATGCGCCGGAGCGGGTGTCTTTTTCATAGTCCTCGGCTGCATCAAGATAATAGATGATCTTTCCCATGAACAGCCCCATGCGTTCCAGCGCGCGGTTGCCCGGGCATGCCTGGGCGAAAAGCGCTGCCGTCATGCGGGCCGTCGGATCGGCGGCTTCGTCAAAGCTTCGGCTTTCGCGCTTTTCAAGCGCCTGCTGTGCCTGTGTCTGCACGCGCAGTGTTTCATCCAGCGCAGGGCGCCGTGCCGCAGCCTTCCGGCGCATGGCGCTCAGAAACGGACGAAGCAGCAAAGCGGGGATGCGGCGGAAAAAGCGTTCGTCGGCAAGATCATCGCACAGCTTGTAGTAGACCGTCAGCACAAGGGAATCGGCGGCAAGGCGCAGACCCTCGGTGCTCTGGCACATCGGCCGTTTTTCAACGGGGTTTGCAATGCACCGTTCCGGACACATATGCGCCTGAATGCCGGCGATGCCGTCCGTCAGAAGTGCGGGAACAACAAGATCGTAGTTCAGAAGAAAACGGGATATAAAGCCGTATTCACGTTTCAGCTCTTTGCAAAGGCCGCAGTAATAGGCGCGGTATGCGTACCATTCACGCACTTTCATTTCCGGTTTGAACGGAAGAACATATCCGAACATGACAGCACACACCCCTTTTCAATCGAGCCAAACACATTCAGTATACCGTATTTCCGCATCATTTACAATTATTCCCGCGCGCTTTGTCCCCGATTCCTGAAAAATTTGCAGTTTTTTCACAAACTCGGCGTCCGGAATGCCGGATGCGGCAGGCTATACCTTTTTGTCAAGGTGATCGACGGTATCGAACCGGTAGCCGGAATTTTTGAACCAGCGGATGATATCGGGCAGGGCGGCTGCGGTGTTTTTGGTATTATTGGTATCATGCATCAGCACAACGCATACGTTTTTGTCTGCGGCTTCGCGGATCACATTGCTGTAAATGGTTGAAGCGGAAGGATGCCCGCCCACGGCGTCTTCGGCGCAGACGTTCCAGTCCACATAGGTGAAGCCGCGTTCCTGCGCCTGCGTTTTCAGCTTTTTCATGATTTCACTGCCGCCATATCGGTGGCTGACCGTGTTGGTGCTGCCGCCGGGAAAACGCAGATACAAAAGCTCCTTTTCGGCGGGGACATAGGGCAGAAGCTTTTCGCGCAGCTTTTCCAGATCGTCCCAGTATGCATTGGGGCTTGAATAAATGGTTTTGTAATCGTGGCTGCACGAGTGCAGTGCGATCAGGTGCCCTTCGGCGGCCGTGCGCTCCAGAACCGGAAGATATTTTTCGTTGTTTTCAGCGGCAATCACAAAAAAGGTTGCAGGGACCTGCGCTTCCTTCAAAACGTCCAGAATGGTTTCGGTCGTCTTGGACGGGCCGTCGTCAAACGTCAGATATACCACCTTTTCCTCTGCGGGACCGTCCGAGCCGCTGACGGACGCCTGCGCGGCCACAACGGCGCCGGTGTCGGAAAGATCTTCCTCGGAACAGACATAGCGCCGCTGATGCAGCGGAACGGAGCACAGGCACAGCGCAAGACACAAAGCGCCTGCCGCTGCGATCCGTGCGTTTGTTTTTCGGGAAAACCGCAAGGGTGTTTTAAGGTTGAACAAATACATCGCCGCCTTCGTTGTTGATTTACAGAGGATTTCCTCGTATACTGTATTTTATGACAGCGCCGCGGAGCATATCACACAGCCGGACGGTGCGGCAAAGGAGACGAACCATGATCGAATATATCACTTTGGCCCTTGCGGGTCTGGCGGCAGTGCTGTCCCTGTGCAGTATTTTGATGCGCCCGAAAAAGGACGAGCAGGAGCATCTGCTCGAGGAGCTTTCGCAGGAGCTGCGCGAGGAAATGCGCATGCTGCGCACAGAGCTTTCCACAAATGTGCAGAATTCCATGCGCACGGCGGCGCAGATGCAGGTGAGCGCACAGCAGCAGGCGGCGCAGGCGCAGGATGTGCGTCTGCGGGAACTGAGCGAACAGCTTGCATTCCGTCAGACGTCGCTGCAGAAAACGGTTGCCGATCACCTGCAGCTGCTGGAACGGCGGATGAACGCGGGTGCGCTTGAAAGCGAGCAGAAGCTGGAAAACATCCGCGTCACCATGGAGCACCGCATCGGCGCAATGCAGCAGGATAACGGGCGCAGACTGGACGAAATGCGCCGCACGGTGGACGAAAAGCTGCAGAAAACACTGGACGAAACACTGGCGCGTTCGTTCAGCCGCGTGAGCGAACAGCTGGAAAACGTGTACCGCGGGCTTGGCGAGATGCAGACGCTTGCATCCGGCGTGGGCGATTTGAAAAAGGTGCTGAGCAATGTGAAAACGCGCGGCATCCTGGGCGAGATCCAGCTGGGCGCGATCTTGGAACAGATCCTTGCGCCGGAGCAGTACGCCGAAAACATCGCAACAGTCAAGGGCAGCAGTGAACGGGTGGAATACGCGGTGAAGCTGCCGGGCGACGGAACAGAGCCGGTGTATCTGCCGATCGACGCAAAATTCCCTTCGGATGCGTATCATGCGCTGCTGGATGCCTATGATACCGCCGACCCCGTGCAGGTGGAAGCCGCAGCAAAAACACTGGAACAGCGCATCCGTGCATTTGCAAAGGATATTCATACCAAATACATCCGCGTGCCGGACACGACCGATTTCGGCATCATGTTCCTTCCGGTGGAAGGGCTTTATGCCGAGGTGGTGCGCCGCGGCATGGTGGAACGCCTGCAGTCGGAATTTAAAATCGTGATCGCAGGCCCCACGACCATGGCGGCGCTGCTGAACAGTCTGCAAATGGGCTTCAAGACGCTTGCGATCCAAAAGCGCTCCGGCGAAGTGTGGGATGTGCTGAGCAGCGTCAAAGCGGAATTTGAAACCTTCGGCACGGCGCTGGAACAGGCGCAGACGCGCATCCGTCAGGCGGATTCCGCGCTGGAAAATCTTGTCGGCGTGCGCACGCGGCAGATCCGCCGCCGCCTGAGCAGCGTCACCACGATGCCGGAAAACGGCGCCTTGCCGGAAAACACCGACTGAAAACGGAAAGACACCCGTATCGCATATGCGGTACAGGTGTCTTTTTTACATTATATTTAATGGGGCAGGTGAGCACGGAACGCTCAAGGTGATGAAAGATCGTCTGCGCGCGCTGCAATGGAAAAATCTTTCGGGCTGATGCCGTATTCCGACTTGAAGGCGCGGTAGAAATTGGAATAATCCCCAAAGCCGCAGTGCTGATAGACGTCCGTGGGCGGCAGGCCATCCGCAAGCATCTGCTTTGCAATGACAAGGCGCTTTTGGATGATATACCGGTAGATGCTTGTCCCCACAAGGCGGTTGAATTCGTGCGACAGATGATATTTGTTGACGAAAAAGCGGGAGGCGAGCATATCCAGAGACAGCTCCTCGTGATAATGCTCGTTGATATAATTCAGAACGTCCGTCACGATCGGGCCGGATTTATCGGTGATTTCGTGGTGCTGCGCAAAATGCTTGGACTGCCGGTTCAGTTCGACCAAAAGCTCGATCAGGCAGCCCAGCGAAGCGATATCCGCGCCGTATTCCTCGCTGTTGGATTCGCTGACGAGCCGTTCCATAAGGTCGGTGATATGCTGGCGCACCGTGGGCGGCAGGCGCAGCAGGTTGGTGTGCCCGGGCACCGAGGAATCAAAGCAGTGCGTCAGCGTGGTGGAAGGAGTGCTGAACTGTTCCAGAAACGATTTGTTCACCCACAAAACAATGCGTTCATACGGGTGCTTTTCCATTGTGATGCGCGGCTGGTGCAGTTCCATGGGGTTGATGAGCAGGATGTCCCCGGGAAGCAGGTGATAGTTGCGGCTTTCGATCGTGTAATTGACATTTCCGTTCAAAAAAAGATAAACTTCATAAAAATCGTGATGATGCAATGCAATATCGTTCAGATACGAATCACGGTATCGGTAGATTTCAAAGCTGTTGGAAAGCATATTCTGCCGCACGGTGAATTTCTGAATTTTTCCGCCCAAAAAAATCGCACCCTCTTTCCGCAGAAAATAGAACATAACCGAAAAACAAATAGAACTTTGTTATGAGTTTAAAACAATTTTCGCAATGTGTCAAGCAATAATAACAATCAACGTTGCAAATCAGTATGATATACTTGTGATAGTATATAGTTTTATGCTGACATGCAGTAAATAAACATAGCATATCGGCCAACAGATAAAAGGAGCAGTCTCTTATGAAGGAAAACATCAATATTTCCGGCTTTGCTGACGAGATCAGTTCGGATTTCACAAAGCAGATGGAAACCGTCACCGCGCTTGGGATGCACTATATTTCTCTGCGTTCCGCAGATGGCAAAGGCATTGCGGAATACACAGTGGACGAAGTCCGCGAAAACCTGATGCCGCGTCTTGCACAGTACGGCGTCAAGGTCTCCTCGATCGGTTCGCCGATCGGCAAGGTGGGCGTGGAAGACGAAGAAGGCTTTGAAAAACAGCTGGTCGATCTGGAGCGCCTGTGCGAGATTGCAAAAATGCTGGATTGCCGCTACATCCGCATGTTCAGCTTCTTCATTCCGGAAGGCAAAAACGCAGACGATTACCGCGATGTGGTGATCGAAAAGCTGCGCCGCTTCGACGCCATTGCCGAAAAGCACGGCATCGTGCTGCTGCACGAAAACGAAAAGGATATCTACGGCGATACGGCAGCCCGCTGCAAGATTATTTTCGACGCACTGGCAAGCCCGCATTTCCGCGCTGCATTCGACTTTGCAAACTTTGTTCAGTGCGGGGAAGATACCGAAAAGTGCTGGGAGCTCCTGCGCCCGTACATTGAATATATCCACATCAAGGACGCTGTTTCCGACGATAAGGAAAACGTGCTGTGCGGCACCGGCGAAGGCAAGATCAAGCAGCTGCTGACCCGCGCGATCCGCGATGAGGGCTACGAAGGCTTCCTGACGCTGGAACCGCACCTTGTTCTGTTCGATGCACTGCAGTCGCTTGAAACCGAGGACGCAAAGAACGTCATCAAGGAAAACAAGGCAAAAGACGGCGCGGAAGGCTACACCATGCAGTACAATGCGCTGAAAGAAATTCTGGATGCGATCTGATTTTTTGATCTGAAGCGGCGCCCAGCCGCTTTCTAGATAAAGTAATTTTGTTTGATTAGACATAAAGGAGAGAATGTTATTATGGAAAAAGTAAGATTCGGTCTGATCGGTATTGGCGCACAGGGCGGCTCGTATGCCGGCTTTCTGAGCGGCAAGGGCGGCTTCCCCGGCGTGGCTGCACCGGAATGCCCCCCGCACTGCGCACTCGGCGCACTTTGCGATATTGATCCGGAAAAGGAAAAAATGTGCAAGGAAAAATATCCGGAGGTCCCCTTCTTCAAGGATTGGAAAGAGATGGTCGCTTCCGGTACGGTTGACGCAGTCGTCACCACCGTTCCGCACTACCTGCACCACGAAATCGCAATTTACTGCATGGAGCACGGCATGAACGTTCTGGTTGAAAAGCCCGCAGGCGTCCGTGCAAAGGACGTTATGGCAATGAACAAGTGCGCAGCAGAGCATCCGGATGTTGCATTCGGCATCATGTTCAACCAGCGTACCAACAAGCTGTACCAGAAGATCAAGGAAATCGTTGCTTCCGGTGAGCTTGGCGAGATCCGCCGCACCAACTGGATCATCAATACATGGTGGCGTCCGGACAGCTACTACCGCCAGAGCGCATGGCGCGCAACCTGGGGCGGCGAAGGCGGCGGCGTTCTGGTAAACCAGGCTCCGCATCAGCTTGACCTGTGGCAGTGGATCTGCGGTGTTCCGACGAAGGTTTATTCCAAGAACATCTGCGGCGCACACCGCGACATCGACGTTGAAAACGACGTCACCATGCTGGTTGAATTCCCGAACGGCGCAACCGGCACATTCATCACCTGCACTCACGATGCATGCGGCACCGACCGTCTGGAAATTGACCTTGACAACGGCAAGATCGTTGTGGAAAACAGCAAGAAGGCCATGGTTTACCGCATGAGCAAGTCTGAGGATGAACTGAACAGCACCATGACCATGATGGAAATGTCCCGCCTGACCAGCGGCAATTCCTCCGGCAATTCGCTGTACACTGTGGAAGAGTTTGAAAATACCGATGGCTGGGGATTCCAGCACACCACCGTTATGGAAAACTTTGCACAGCATGTGATCAACGGCACCCCGCTTCTGGCTCCGGGCTCCGACGGCATCAACGGCGTAAACCTTGCAAACGCTTCTCAGCTTTCCAACTGGCTGGGTAAGGAAGTCTGCAACCCGGTCGATCCGGAAGAGTACGCTGCAGAGCTGAACAAGCACATTGCAGAAGAAGGCAAGTTCCCGGTTCGCGAGTAAAACTCGTACGACGCAGCAAAAAAGCGGCGGCGGCATGCGCTGCTGCCGCTTTTTTTCGCAGAAAGTGAGGAAATAATTTTATGAAAAGAGCAGCAGTGATCGGCCTTGGCGACATTTCCGCCATACATCTGGCTGCAATTGCCGGGAACCCCGAAATCGAACTGTGCGCAGTCTGCGATATCGACCCGGCGGCAAAGGAACGCGCGCCCGAAGGCGTGCCGTTCTATACGGATTACAAAGTGATGGCACAGGAGGTAAAGCCGGACTGCGTCCATGTCTGCCTGCCTCATTATCTGCACTACCCTGTGTCCGAATATTTTGCAGAGCATGGCATTCATGTTTTCTGCGAAAAGCCTGTCGCGCTCAATACCGAACAGGCGGAAAAATTTGTCGCACTGGAAGCCGCACATCCGGAACTGCACATCGGCATCTGCCTGCAGAACCGTCTGAATGAATCCGTTGAAATGCTCAAGGAAATCATTGACGGCGGCGAATATGGCAAGGTTGTCGCCACAAAGGGCGTTGTTCTGTGGGCACGCCCGAAGTCCTATTACGACTGCAAGCCGTGGCGCGGCAAGTGGGAGACGGCAGGCGGCGGCTGCATGATCAATCAGTCGGTGCATACGCTGGATCTTCTGTACCACCTTGGCGGCAAGGTTGAAAACCTGCGTGCAAGCGTTGCGCAGATCCTTGGCTACGGCATTGAAGTGGAAGATACCGTTGCCGCAAACCTGTTCTATGAAAACGGCGCGCGCGGCCTGTTTATGGCAACGACGGCGAACTATCAGAACGAAAGCGTACAGATCAGTGTCCGTCTGGAAAAAGCGGAGTTTGCGATCCTTGAAAATACGCTGTACCGCATCAACGCAGACGGCACGCGCGAAAAGCTGGTGGAGGACGCCCGCATGCCCGGAACCAAGTTCTATTACGGCGCAAGCCATGCAAAGCTGATTGCCCGCTTCTACAAAGCGCTGGAAGAAGGAACCGACAACTATATCCATGTGCGTGACGCCGAAATGAGCATCCGTCTGATCGATGCCATTCAGAAAGCCGGCAAAACGCATGAAGCCGAAACAGTTTGATTTATTTCATCAATAAGGAGATACATATATGAAAAAAGGATTAATCGGTGTTCAGATGAGCACGATCGCCCCCGCAAAGATGCCGAAATTCGACGCATTCGAGTCCATGCAGAAGCTGGCAGATATCGGCTACCACTGCGTAGAGATTTCCCAGGTTCCCATGACGGCAGAAAACGTCGCAGGCTTCCGCAAGGCGATTGACGAGATCGGCCTGAACGTCTCCTCCTGCACGGCAGCTGTTGCACCGATGATCGCAGGCATGCCCGGCGAATATCTGAACAACGAAAACGATTTCAAGAAGATCGTGGAAGACTGCCGCAAGCTGGACTGCGACATGCTGCGCATCGGCATGCTGCCCATGAACTGCATGACAAGCTATGACAAGGCAATGGACTTTGCAAAGCAGGCTGACGAAATCGCTGCACGCCTGAAAGAAGAGGGCATCGACCTGTACTACCACAACCACCACGTCGAATTCAGACGCTACAACGGCCAGTATCTGCTGGATATCATCAAGGACAACACCAAGCACCTCGGCTTTGAACTGGATATCCACTGGATTCATCGCGGCGGCGAAAACCCGGTCGAATTCATCAAGAAGTATGACGGCCGCATCCGTCTGCTGCACCTGAAGGATTACCGCATCGGCGCACTGAAAGAGCCGGAAGGCGGCGTGGACTTCACCGATCCGAAGGCGATCATGGGCTTTATGAAGAACTTCACCGGCAACATCGAATTCGCCGAAGTCGGCGAAGGCACTCTGCCGATCAAGGCATGCATCGAAGCCGGCCTTGCAGGCGGCAGCGAGTATTTCCTTGTCGAGCAGGATGATACCTATGGCCGCGATCCGTTTGAAAGCCTGAAGATCAGCCACGACAACCTCGTGAAGCTGGGCTACGGCGACTGGTTCTAAGTTTAAAACAAGTCCCCCGGCACATCCTGTGCCGGGGGCTATGCTGATTATACGCGGGAAAATCCCGCATGAAATGAATTGAAATACAGGAGGCTTGTTCCCATGAAACAGTTTATGGATAAAGACTTTTTGCTGACGACCCCGACTGCGCAGAAGCTCTTCCATGAGTTTGCAGCCGATATGCCGATCATTGACTATCACTGCCATGTGAATCCGCAGGAGATCTATGAAGACCGCCGTTTTGAAAACATCACGCAGGTCTGGCTCGGCGGCGACCATTACAAATGGCGCGTCATGCGTTCCAACGGCGTGGAAGAAAAATACATCACGGGCGATGCAAGCGACCGCGAAAAGTTCCAGAAATTTGCAGAAGCTCTGCCCAATGCGATCGGCAACCCGATGTATCACTGGTGCCACCTGGAATTGAAGAAATACTTCGGCTATGAAGGCACCCTGAACGGCGATACCGCAGAAGAAGTCTGGAACCTGTGCAACAAGAAGCTGCAGGAGCCGGGCATGAGCGTGCGCGGCATCATCGAGCAGAGCAACGTTGCATTCGTCGGCACGACCGATGACCCCATCGATTCTCTGGAATGGCACAAAAAGCTGAAGGAAGATCCCGCGATCAAGACGATCGTTGCTCCGTCCTTCCGCCCGGACAAAGCGCTCAACATCGAAAAAGACGGCTGGAAAGAATACATTGAAAAGCTTGCACAGGTAAGCGGCGTCGAAATCAAGGACAGCGCTTCGCTGGAAGAAGCACTGGCAAAGCGCATCGCATTCTTTGCCGAGGTCGGCTGCCGTGCATCTGATCACGGCCTGGACTATGTGATGTATCGTCCGGCAGACCGTGCTGTGATCGATGCGGCCTTTACAAAGGCAATGAACGGGGAAGAACTGACCCTGGAGGAAGTGGAAAGCTTCAAGACAGAACTGCTGCTGTTCTGCGCACGTCAGTATGCAAAACGCGGCTGGGTGCTGCAGATCCACTATAACTGCCAGCGCAACCCGAACAAGAAAATGCTGGCAAAGCTTGGCCCCGATACCGGCTATGACGTCATCAATACGGTGAACTGTGCAACGGCGGTTACAGGCGTCCTGAACGCACTGGAAGAGACCGGCGAGCTGCCCCGCACCATTCTGTACAGCCTGAACCCTGCGGACAACCAGCTGCTGGATACCATTATCGGCGCATTCCAGGGCAGCGAGGTGCCGGGCAAGATCCAGCACGGCAGTGCATGGTGGTTCAATGACACCAAATCCGGCATGCAGGAACAGATGAAGAGCCTTGCGAATCTTGGCCTTTTGGGCAACTTTGTCGGCATGCTGACGGACAGCCGCAGCTTCCTGAGCTACACCCGCCACGAGTATTTCCGCCGCATTATGTGCGAATTGATCGGTAATTGGGTGGAAAACGGCGAATATCCGAACGATGAAAAAGCGCTTGAAACCATTGTAAAGGGCATCAGCTACAATAATGCTGCACGTTATTTTGGTTTAAATAACTAAAAAACGTTGCACACATTTGTTACCTTTTTAGGCAAAACAACTTTTACAATGTGGGTCAAGCAACAAAAACATAGTAGTGTGTGTTAACAAACTGTTAAAATAAATATGTTGGAGATCAGCAGAAACTGTGCTGAATTTACAGATTAACGAAGGAGACACACATTTATGAGCAATACCGCAACAAGCAAGTACGATGTCGGAAACGGCATTCACCGCGTGCCGTTGTGGCGCATTGGCGGCTATGCGCTGAACAACACGGCAACGAACATGTACATGGCATTGATGATGTACGTAGCATATTACCTGACCGGCTTTGTCGGCATGGGTGTTGTGCTTGCAGGCAGCTTCGCGATGATCATGCGCATTTGGGACGGCGTTACGGATCCGTTCATCGGCTATCTGGTCGATAAAACGAACACCCGCTTCGGCAAAAACCGTCCGTTTATGATTATCGGCAACGTTATTCTTTTCGGCAGCAGCTATGTGCTGTTCCATGTGACGCATAAGCTGCCGGAAATGGCCCGCATCCCGTTCTTCTTTGCAATCAGTGCAATTTACTACATTGGTTATACCTTCCAGTGTGTTGTAACAAAATCTGCACAGACCTGCGTTACGAACGATCCGAAGCAGCGCCCGCTGTTCTCGATCTTTGATGCAATCTACAACATGGTTATGATCATGGCTGTTCAGATGTGGGTTGCAGGCCCTCTGGCCACCAAATACGGTACGCTCTATTCTGCAGAACTGTTCCACGAAATGTGGCTGGTTCTGGGCACTATCTCCGCAGTGTTCACCATTATCGCTGCTATTTCGATCGCTCCGAAGGACAACATCAAGTACTTCGGCACCGGTAAGGCAATCAAAGTTGGCTTTAAGGATTACTGGGATGTCCTCAGCCACAACCGTGCGATCCAGATGCTGGTTCTGTCCGCATCGACGGATAAGCTCGGCACTTCGGCACGTACCTCTACGGTTACCCTGATCATGTACGGCATCGTTGTCGGCAACTATGCTCTGTCCGGCGGCTTCAGCATGTACACCACGATCGGCAACCTGGTCTTCGTATTCCTTGGCCTTGGTGTTATCGCAACCCGTCTTGGCCAGCGCAAGGCAATGCTTATCGGCTCCTGGGGCGGTCTTATCTGTAATGTCCTGCTGATCTGCCTGTGGCTGTTCGGCGACCCGAAGACCATGAACCTGCCGGGCTATGAAGGCTTCAGCGGCTTCAGCTTCTTTACGATCGCACTGCTTCTTCTCACCATGGCTTCTACCGGCTTCGGCTCGGTTTCCGGCAATATCGTTATCCCGATGACGGCAGACTGCGCAGACTACGAGACCTATCGCTCCGGCCGTTATGTTCCGGGCCTGATGGGTACCCTGTTCAGCTTTGTTGACAAACTGATCTCTTCTCTGGCTCCGATGATTGCCAGCTTCGCACTTGCTGCAATTGGCTTCAAGGAGAAAATGCCGGACGTTACAACTCCGTACAGCGATTCTCTGCTGTATGTCGGCGTATTCCTGAGCTATGGTGTCATCATCGTCGGCCAGCTCGTCAACGTTATCGCTATGAAATTCTATCCACTGACGAAAGAAAAGATGGAAGAGATTCAGGACAGAATCGCTGAAATCAAAGCACAGGCAAAAGCTCAGGCAGAAGCATAATAAAAGCAATTCCGCTAAGGATTTCTGCTGAACATTTTTTGAAACGAAAGGCTCCGCGGTTCTGCCGCGGAGCCTTTGCATTTTTTCGATTTTATAGTATACTAGGATTGTATGATAATGCAGAACAAAACACCGGAGGTTGTGCCCGCTTATGGCAAATAAAAAAACAAAGAAAGCCCCAAAAGAGCGCGAATATATTGATCCGAAACAGTTTATTGCGCTGGAGGAAGAACTGGAACGGACAAAGCGCGAATACGGCGTTCAGGAAGAACGCGGCAGAATCGGGAAAATCGGCGACTGGATTGCAAGCAATGCCGGTAAGCGGCAAAAGGTGCATGTAAACCGGCATCTGTACTGCTGGCTGGCGCTGCTGCTCGGCGACTTTGGAATCCACCGCTTTTATACAAGACAGTGGCTTCTTGGTTTCATTTATCTGGTTTTCTGTTGGACGTTTATTCCGTTTGGAATGGCCATTATTGATATTATGGTCGCACTTCCGATGAAACCGGATGAAGAAGGAAAAATTTGGCTGTAAACAGACAGAAAAAGACGGTTCGCAAGAACCGTCTTTCCTTGTATGCCCGGTAAAACCGTGTGCAGCTGGGTGACAATGCTGCAAAGTATTTATACTTTACAGCCGAAATGCAGCAGCCTGCGGGAAAATCCGGTCCGTGCGCCGGATGAAAAGAAGACAGGCAGCAGGGGCGGCGCCCGGATTCGGAAATCCGGCGTGGTAAAGCCGGAATTACAGCAGAAAGAGGACATTCGGACATTTATAGCATGCCGGATGAAAATGAAAACACGATACAAATAGTATTATATTGAAAATATAAAACGAATCGTAAAGGAATCAGTCGAAAAACAGAAGAAAAATCGGCGGATAGAAAGAAACTCTTTTCGTTTTGAGAAAAATCGAGTATACTTTGAACTATGAGGTGACGATAATGAAATTACTATTTGCAAGCGATATTCACGGTTCCGCATACTACGCGAACCGCCTTATGGAATTGATTGAACAGGAAAACCCGGAGAGGATCGTCCTGTTGGGGGATCTGCTGTACCACGGCCCGCGCAATGATCTGCCGCGTGATTATGCGCCCAAGCAGGTGATCCCGGCGCTGAACGGAATGAAGGATAAGATCCTTGCCGTGCGCGGAAACTGCGATGCAGAGGTCGATCAAATGGTGCTGGAATTTCCGATCATGGCGGATTACGCCACCATGTATCTGGAAGGCCGCATGGTCTTTATCACACACGGGCATCTGTTCAACGAGGAGAATCTGCCGAAGCTGGGCAAGGGCGATGTGCTGATCCATGGCCATACACATGTGCGCGTTGCAGCCGACCGCGGGGATTATTTCTTCCTGAATCCGGGCAGCATTTCGATCCCGAAGGGCGACGGTATTCACAGCTACATGGTATATGAGGACGGAATCTTCACAACAAAGGATGTTGATGGAAACGTGCTGGAAACTCTGGATATTCGGCGGTGAGCATGGAAAAGCGAGTAGAGATCGAGCGCAGCATCATCAAGAAATATAAAAAGACGATATGGCACCGGTTTATCGGCGGATGCAAGGATTACGGGCTGATCCGGGCAGGGGATAAGATCGCCGTCTGCATTTCCGGCGGAAAGGACAGCTTTCTGCTTGCAAAGTGCATGCAGCAGCTGCAAAAGCACAGTGACGTGCCGTTTGAACTGGAGTTCCTGTGCATGGATCCGGGATACCGGCCGGAAAACCGTGCGATGATCGAACACAATGCGGAAATCATGGGCATCCCGCTTCACATTTTCCAGACGGAAATCTTTGATACGGTTGTCAACATCGAACAATCACCCTGCTATCTGTGTGCGCGGATGCGCCGCGGCTACCTGTATAAAAATGCGCAGGAGCTTGGCTGCAATAAAATCGCACTGGGGCATCATTTCGATGATATTGTGGAAACCACGCTGATGAGCATGCTGTGGGGCGCAGAGGTAAAAACCATGATGCCGAAGCTGCACAGCACGAACTATGCGGGCATGGAACTGATCCGCCCGCTGTGCCTTGTACGGGAAACGGATATCCTGGCGTGGAAGCGGTATAACGGCCTTACGTTTTTGCAGTGCGCCTGCCGCTTTACGGAACGGGAATCCGAAGAGGAAATGCGCGGTGCGCGCAGCGAGACAAAGGCGCTGATCGCCGCCCTTCGCCGCACGAACCCGCAGGCAGACGTCAATATTTTCCGCAGCATGCAGAACGTCAATCTGAACATGGCGCTTGGCTGGACGCATAACGGCAAATCGCACAGCTTTTTGGATGAATACGACTGCGAAGTGCCGCAGACAGAACTTTGAATCTGCCATTCTGCCGAAGGAAAAGCCGCAGAAGGAACGGACAGAAAAACACCCCGTGCAGCATGAGACAGCTGCACGGGGTGTTTGAATATACACGGAAAGCCCCGCATTTGCGCGCACAAGCGCTTTAAGACGGCGCAGAGTATTGATGACACCGGAAAAGAAAGACGCCTGCAAGGGCGGCCTGATGCGGCGCAGAACGTCGGGGGAATGGGCGGGAAAATTAAAGCAAATGAAAAATGGCTGTCGCAAAATGCTGTAAGTGAGCATCTTGCGACAGCCATTTTTATTGATGGCCTAATCGATTCAGCCGATTTCCACCATGACCTTGGTGCCTTCGCGCACAGCGGCAGCACGCATAACCACGCGGATCGCCTTTGCGATGCGGCCCTGCTTGCCAATGACGCGGCCCATGTCATCTTCCGAGACAGCAAGGTGGTACACAATGATACCTTCCTCGTTGGGTTCGTCAACCGTTACCTGAACGGCGTCCTTGTCTTCGACAAGGCCCTTGGCTACTGTTAATAACAGCTCTTCCATTGTGCACTCCTTGCAATTACAGAACGCCGTTCTTCTTCAGCAGAACACGAACTCTGTCAGTGGGCTGAGCACCGTTAGCGATCCATTTCTTTGCCTTTTCAGCATCGATCTGAACAACAGAGGGCTCCTTAGTCGGATCATAAAAACCGATTTCTTCGATAAAACGACCATCACGGGGGAAGCGGGAATCCGCGACAACAACACGATAGAAGGGAGCCTTCTTCGCGCCCATGCGGCGCAGTCTGATCTTAACTGCCATTGATGATTCACCTCCTGTAAAAATTTGTATATCAACGGGAAACCCGTGAATACCGAAACCGTTCAGCGGAACATGCCGCCAAGACCGCGCAGGCTGCGTCCGAATCCCTTGGGATTCTTTTTCATCTGCTTGATGACTTTCTGCATCTGTTCAAACTGACGCAGAAGGCGGTTGATATCCTCTACACGCGTGCCGCTGCCGGCAGCAATGCGGCGCTTGCGCTTGGGATTGATGATCGAGGGCTTTTCGCGCTCGGCGGGCGTCATGCTCTGGATGATCGCTTTCATGCGTGCCAGTTCTTTTTCGCCCTGTTCCAGATCGTCATCCGATACGCGGTTTGCGCCGGGGATCATGGAAAGCATCGCCGAAGCGCCGCCCATTTTCTTCACCTGCTCAAACTGATCGAGCATATCGGTCAGATCGAATTTATTTTCCAGCAGACGCTTGGCTGTTTTTTCCGCCTTTTTCTGGTCGGCATTGGTCTGCGCTTTTTCAATCAGCGTCAGAACGTCGCCCATGCCCAGAATACGGCTTGCCATGCGCGCGGGGTGGAATACTTCCAGGTCGTCCAGCTTTTCGCCGACGCCTGCAAACATGATCGGCTTTCCGGTAACGGCGCGTACGGAAAGTGCGCTGCCGCCGCGGGTGTCGCCGTCAAGCTTTGTAAGGATAACGCCGTCCAGTCCGGTGCTGTCTGCGAAGCTTTTCGCAACGTTTACGGCATCCTGACCGGCCATTGCGTCAATGACAAGAAGGGTTTCATCCACTTCCACCGCTTCTTTGATGCGGCCCAGCTCCGCCATAAGCTCTTCGTCAACGTGCAGACGGCCGGCGGTATCCAGAATGACGATATCATTGCCGTAATCCTTTGCGTGGGATACGGCCTTTTTGGCAATGACCTCGGGCTTTTCGCCGTCCAGGCTGAACACGGTTGCGCCGGCCTGTGCGCCGACGATCTTCAGCTGATCGACAGCAGCGGGGCGGTAGATATCGCAGGCAACCAGCAGGGGACGATGCCCTTCGCGGATGAAATACTTGGCAAGCTTTGCCGTATGCGTGGTTTTACCGGCACCCTGCAGGCCGCACATCATCAGGACCGTAGGCGGCTTTGATTTGATGTGGATGCGGGCAGCTTCGGTGCCGCCCATAAGCTCTGTCAGCTGATCGTTTACGATTTTGATGACCTGCTGCGCCGGAGTCAGGCTTTCCATAACCTCCTGACCCATGGCACGCTCGGTGACATCGGCGATAAACTGCTTTGCAACTTTATAGTTGACGTCGGCTTCCAGCAGGGCCATACGGACTTCGCGCATTGCGTCCTTGATGTCCTGTTCGCCCAGCTTGCCTTTGCCGCGCAGCTTTTTAAAGACGGAATTCAGTTTTTCGCTTAAGCTTTCAAATGCCATCGGCGGCATGCCTCGCTTTCGTAGAAATCGAAAAATTATGCATCGTTCATGCGATGAATGATATGCAGGATCGCTTCAGCCGAACGGCGGATATCCTCCGACATCGCGTAATTGTTATTGTTGTAAAAATTGATATCGTTCGTCAGCTGTTCCAAGGATTCCACGCTTTCGCGCATGATGCGGTAGCGGCGTGCAAACCCGACCTTTTCTTCCAGATCCAGAATGGTGTGTTCGCCGCGCTTGATCGCATCGCGAACACCCTGACGTGTGATGCCGAAGTTATCGGCGATTTCGGCAAGGGAAAGGTCATCGTTGTAATACTGTTCCATAACGTCGCGCTGCTTTTCCGTCAGCACATCGCCGTAAAAATCAAGCAGATAAGAAATCTCAAGACTGTTTGCAACCACAACGGGAACTCCTTCCGAAAAAAATAAGCTTGTAAAGCAATCTGCTTTACACAGCTTATTCATTATAAGTCACAAAAGGTGTAAAGTCAATACCTTTTCAGCGTTTTGAACGTTTTTTTGCGATTTTTTTGTATAGGTGACAACAGCTGCCGAAAAAAATGCTTTTTGTGCGAAACACGTTCCCAAAATCGTTTTTTTATAGTATACTAATAATGTACATCGCCTGAAAACGGGAAGAACCGATTTGCAAAAAATAAGCCGAAGCGGCGGAAAGGAACGGCAGCACCTTGAATATTCACAAGAGCTACTATGAAACATTATATGATCGTCCGACAGTGGCACTTTCGGGATACTGTGCAAAGTATGGGCTTGCCGATTCTTTGTATGCATATATCGCTTACGGCGGAACGACTGCTTCGGCAAAGGATGCACTTGCCGAGGGCATGCTTGCCCTTGCAACCGAAAAAGGCTTGCTGCAGCCGGGACAGCCGGTGATCGAATGTTCCAGCGGCAGCTTTGCCGTTGCGCTTGCTGTGGCGTGCGCGCACAGCCGTCATCCGCTGCTGCTGTGCATGCCGGCAACCGTGCCGCTTGAACGCCAGCAGATGCTGGCAAAATTCGGCGCACAGATCGTGCTGTCGAATTATGTCTACGGGCGGCAGGGTGTGATCGAACGCGCGCAGGAGGCCGTCAAGCAGACCGGGGGATACTTCCTGAACTATTTTGACAATGACCTGAATGCGGAATTTCACCGCCGCGTGACGGGGCCGAACATTGCGCGCGCAACGGGCGGCGCGATCGACGCGGTCGTGGCGGGCGTCGGCACCGGCGGTACGATCACGGGCGTCGGTGAATATCTGAAAGCGTGGTATCCGGATGTAAAGATCATCGCGGTGGAACCGTATGAAAGCCAGGCGATCGGCGGGGGCATCATCGGCCAGCACAACATACCGGGTCTTGGTGCCGGTTTTGTGCCGGAAAACTATAATCCGTATATTGTGGATGCGGTGATGGCAGTCCCGAGCCATTCGGCCAATCTGAAAGCGCGGGAGATTCTGGAAACCGATGCGATCCCGGCTTCCCCGAGTGCGGGTGCGGTGCTTTGTGCGGCGCATCAGCTTATGGCAGAACATGAGGATATCCGGCGTGTCGTTTGTGTGTTTGCAGGGCAGACGCTGTACGAATAAGAAAGCATGGTTAAAAAAGCCGCTGCCTTTTTAGGGCAGCGGCTTTTCTGATGGCAGAATATCCGCACTCGGCGGGCGGAAAGCGCTTTGCGGCACAGCTTACAGGAAAAGGGACAGAAACACGGTGATGATGCCGCAGATGCCGATGGCGATCGAGCTCATGGCACCCTGCAGCTCACCGATTTCGGCGGCTTTGGTCGTGCCGAGCGCGTGGCTGCACGCGCCGATCGCAAGCCCTTCTGCAAGCGGATCGGTAATGCGGAATATGCGTGCGAACAGCGGAGCGCAGACAGCGCCGATAAATCCGGAAAGAAGAACGGCAATCATGGTAATGGCCGTGATGCCGCCGCGGCTTTCGGCGATGCCGACGGCAATCGGGGTCGTGCAGCTTTTCGGGAGCAGAGCAGCCGATACAGCGGCGTCAAGGCCGAGGGCATGGCACAGAAGCACGACAAGTGCGATGCTTGTGATGCTGCCGACAACGCAGCCGAGCAGCACCGGGACGAACTGCTGCTTGAGTGTGGCGCGCTGATTGTAAATGTTCAGCGCAAGAATGGCCGTGGCAGGCCCGAGCAGAACGTTCAGTACGTCGCCGCCCAGATCGAAACGATCGAACGGGATCCGGAAGATCATCAGGAATGCGATGCACAGGACGATTGCAATAACCAGCGGGTTCATCAGTGTCATTTTCGTTTTCTTCTGGATCGCGCGTCCGATTTCAAAGGTGCCAACACACAGCGCAATCCCGAAAACAGGCGTAGAAGTGATTGCCGAAAGGATCGATTCAATCATGCTGCTTTCCCTCCTTTTTCTGCATAAGGCGCATGGCAAGCTGAACGGTCCAGCCCGTTACGGCATAGACGATCGGCGTTGTGATAAAGCAGATCAGCACGATCGCACCAAGGCTGTCCTTCAGCACCGAGGCATAGCGCAGGATGCCGACGCCGGCCGGGATGAAAAACAGCGCCATGTTTTCCAGAAGAAAATCCGAGGTTTCGCGGATATGCTTCGGACGCAGAACACCAAAAAGGAACAGCACAAACAAAAGGATCATGCTGATGACACTGGAAGGAAAGGAAATCGGCAGTACGGCGGCAATGGCGTCGCCGCAAAGGCAGATAAGGAGCAGAGTCAAAAGCTGGAAAAGAATTTTCATAATGTCCTCCAAAATAAACGGGATGGAAAGCGCAGAAAAAACCGGCTGCTTTCTGCGTGGGCAAAAAACAGCCGGTTTGCAGGATGAAACAGGGATCAGCCGACGTTGATATGTGCCTGCGGGTGTACCACACGGTAAGCCGCCGCACTGTCTTTGCGTGCGGAAAGGCTGATGGCAAGAGAAACCGGACCGACACGTCCAATGAACATTGTGATGATGGTCACGATGCGTGCAAAGGGATTCATCAGCGCGGTGATGCCGACCGAAAGGCCGACCGTACCGAACGCGGAAACGGCCTCGAACA
Organism: Ruthenibacterium sp.; assembly: GCA_020025235.1. GTDB lineage: Bacteria > Bacillota > Clostridia > Oscillospirales > Ruminococcaceae > Ruthenibacterium. The sequence continues at coordinate 218,722 of JAHHSL010000001.1, read as the reverse complement.
CGCAGTCCACTTCGCTGACGCCATTGCCGATATCATAGAACAGGGAAAGGGATGCAACCGTGACGGCAAGCAGGGAAAGAAGCAGAATCGTAAGGGATTTGTAGACGGTTTTGTGGTCGATCATGCGGTGATAGATCATGGCGTCGTCCCGTCCGCGGATGACACTTGCAACTGCAACCAGAATGACACTGATCGTGGTGACCTTGATGCCGCCGCCGGTGCCGCCGGGCGCCGCGCCGATGAACATCAAAATCGACATGAAGATCTTTGTGAAGTTGGTCATGTCATTCAGGGGAAAGGAGTTGAATCCGGCTGTGCGCGCGGATGCCGACTGGAATGCCGCATTGCTGAGCTTATCAAAGAAATTCATGGGAGCAAGCGTCAACGGATTGTTATATTCAAGTACGAATATACCCGCTGTACCAAGAATGAGCAGCAGCGCCGTGATGCTGAGCACCAGCTTTGTATGCGTGCGCAGGTGATGCGTGCGGCGATACATCGAAAGATCCTGCCAGACAAGAAAGCCCAGGCCGCCGCTGATAATGAGCAGGGCGATAATGGTCAGGACATAAGGGTCGTTTTGGTACGGGATCAGGCTTCCGCCGGGCATGATGAAGCCCAGGATATCGAATCCGGCGTTGCAGAAGGCCGAAATGGACAAAAACACCGAAATGAAGATGCCATCGGTATGGAACTGCGGAACCAGCTTGAACGAAAGCAGTACAGCGCCGATCGCTTCAAACGTGAATGCCACCTTGATGACGAACATCAGAAGCCCGCGTGCCTGGCTTGCGTCAGACAGGTTGATGCTTTCCGATGCAAGGCGCAGGCTTTTGAAGCCAAGGCGGCGTCCGATCGCAATATTGAAGAAGGTGGTCAGGGTGACAAGACCAAGCCCGCCGATCTGGATCAAAAGCAGGATCACGACCTGCCCGAACATGGAAAACTGGGTATAGGTGTCATACACAACAAGCCCCGTCACACAGGTGGCGGAAGTTGCGGTGAAAAATGCATCCAGAAAATTCAGGCAGCGACCGTCCCGGTTGGAAATCGGAAGCATCAAAAGCAGAGTTCCGGCGAGAATGACAACCAGAAAGCTGATTACGATCAGCCGCGTCGGATTGCTGTATTTGGGCCGTGCATTCGAGGAAGGCGCGGCAGAAGGAGAAACCAAGAAAAACACCCCTTTTATAAAATACGATTCAAAAAACAGCGCTGAACAATTCAGCATGTACTAATATACACTACCTTTTCGGTAATTACAACTGAAACCAATACATAATTTGCAAAAATACGCGCTTTTGCGGGTATGAAAAATGGATACTTGCAATTTCGCGGCACTGCCCGTATAATAGTATCTATTGAAATAAAGATGTCTCCGTAGCTCAGGTGGATAGAGCGTTCGCCTCCTAAGCGAAAGGCCGCGCGTTCGAATCGCGCCGGGGACACCAGACTGCAATGCCGGAAAGCCTTGATTTTACGGGGTTTTCTGGCTTTTCTTATATCCGATATACAATATGGCATGGCAGTATGACGATCTGCCTATATGCAGATCTTTCTGCAAGCAGATGATAGGAGATGCTGTCATTATGAGGAATCCGCGGCCGATTTTCAGCATTGCGGCTCTCACCGGAGCGGCATGTCTGATTTATGATCGCTTTTTTTCGTATGAGACTATGTGGATCGCCGCTGCGGTGCTGTTTGCACTGCTGGCTTCTTTTCTGGCTGATTCGGAGCAGAAAGAAAGCTGCTGAATGACTTATATCCTGCGAAGGGGGAAGGAACGGGCATGATCCCTCACTTGCAGGAGCAGTGATTTTACAGGAGAACAGGAAAAATGGAAAAACGAAAAATTTCAGGAAAAACAGTTCTAAAGCTGACAGGGGCGCTTTTTGCTCTGGCTTATTTCGGGGTTTATCTTTACGCAGGCATTACCGGGAAATTTTCCGACATGAACGAAACCGAACATATCCTGCACTTCGGGGATCATAAAAAATGGGTGGCAGGCGGTATGACAGCGGCCGTGATCTTTGGCCTGTGCGTCAGCTCCGCGCTCAATGACTTAAATCTCAAAAGGATGCACAAGGCATCGTTTTTGCCCTTGTTTCTCACCATGATCCTGCCGGTCATCCTTCTGATGCTTCTGGAGGCTTATCTGGATAACGGCTGGCTCGGGATCGCGATTTATGCCGGTATTGCAGCTTTCCTGTGTGCGGCTGCATGGATTCCGCCGATCCTGAGCAAATGGATCGCCCGTCGGCTTTTGCGTGATGAACCGATGAGCGGCAAACAACAGCTGCGTGTGATCGAGTGGATCCATTTTTATCCGCTGAAAAAGCTGCTCATTTTCGGCCTGTGGAGCTTTGTCATCGTGCTGATCCTGCGTGGCGCTTGGGGAATGGCAGCCGGAAAAATAGAAACGGACGCAGGATCTGTTCTGTTTTTGCTCGGTACAGCGATCTTGGATGCGGCTCTGTTCAAGAAAATGAAACGCTATGTCAGTACACCCTGCCGCAGCATACCGGTGCTGAACCGGATCCTCAGCAAAAATCAGCTGGAGCAGCTGCTGGATGGAGAACGCTTTGAACCGATACCGTTTGAAGATGCCGCCGTGAAACAGGATCGGGACATGTATCGAAGCCAAAGCTGGATGCTGATCGGCGGGAGGCTGTTCTCGAAAAAGCTGGCTCTTGGTGTCACAATGGATCATCAAAGGAACGGCACTCGGCTGAATGTGCTTTACCTTAATGGAATGACCGCAAAAGCGAAAGTTGATCCGGACATTCAATCCGGCGCTTTTGTGCTGAAAGAATTGACAGGATATGAACAGCCGCTGAAGCTGCGTGGAAAAGAGGAACAGCTGGCACAAAAATTTGCATCCTTTTTCCCGAATCAGGCTTCCGAACAGGAGCGTATCGCGGCGTTTCTTTCCCAAGATGCGGCACAGATCCGTCAGGACTATATTCAGGCTTTCACTCCTGCACCGGAACCCCGCAAGAAAAAGAAAAGCAGACAGGAGCGCAAGTAAAGCGTTTTTTTCATCAGCGAAAGGCCGCGCGTTCCAATCGCACCGGGAACGCCGCAGCTCCGCCGAAAGTCCTTTGTTTCGAGGGCTTTCGGCGTTTTGTTTTATCGTTGCAGAAAAAGACCGGGCAAAAAGGACGGGGCGAAGTGCGGAACGCTGTCGCAAAATCCTGCAAAATCCGGTGGAGCGCGGAAAATCGCCGTGTGCCTGAAACGGTGCGCCTGCACATCCGTATATAGGATCGTGCAGGACAGCCGGAAAAACGGAAAAACTCCCGATCGCTCCGAAAGGAAGGATCGGGAGTTTTTTTCATGTACAAAGCGGTTCCGCTTAAAGCACGATCTGCAGAGTGTTGCTTTCCACCGTGATATCAACGTCGCACAGCTTGCCGCCGAATTCGCCGTCCAGCGTCCATGCAAGAGGCTCCTGGGCGCGCACCCGCACAGTATCTGCATGCAGAAGGTGAATATATTCGTTATTGAAATCGTGCGCAAGCAGCTTGGCGATGATGTTGTTGCCGTCAACGATGTTTTCCGGCGCTTTGATAAGAAGCACTTCAAACTTGCCGTCGGTCAAATCGGCATCGACGCATTTATCCAGCGAAAAGCCGCCGATATAGGTGGAATTGGAAACCGAGCAGAACAGGAGATCATCTTCGTAAAGCTGGCCATCCACTTCAATGCGGGCCGGGAATTTCTGCCCGAACGGCAGCTGCTTGATGCCTTCGATGATATAGGCAAGATGTCCGACGGCATTTTTGACATTCTGCGGCGTTTCATACGAAACGGCGGAAAATGCACCGAAAGCCGCGACATAGCAGAAGTATTTACCGGAAAAGTTGCCGACGTCCAGTGTCTTCGGCGTGCCGTTCAGAATAACGTCACAGGCGGCTTCGGGCTCACGCGGAAGATTCAGCGATGCTGCAAAATCGTTCGTGCTGCCGCAGGGAATGTAGCCGAGATACGGCCGTTTTTTCATTTTCATCAGGCCGTTGAGCGTGTGGTGCAGCGTTCCGTCGCCGCCGCAGCAGACGATCAGGTCGTACCCTTTTTCTTCGGCATCTGACAGGATATCCTCTGCATGAAGCCCGCTGACAAGCGGATATACAGTTGTTTCGTATCCGGCGGTGCAGCATTTCTGCAGAATGGAGGAAATGCTGCGGGCAGCCTGTCCGCGCCCTGCGCCGGGATTATAAATCAGTAAAAGCTTTTTTCGTTCCATAATAACCTGTTCCATGTAATGATGTAATTTTAATATGCACATTATAGCATTTATGACACAAAAAAATGTTAAAAATTTATGACATACCGCAGAAAGAAGGAAAATGTGCTATGATAAAGCAATAAGAAATTGAAAGAGATCCGAGGAAAAGCAAATGGATAGAAAAGGCGAATATTCGGTGGAATTTACCGTGACCGAACGGGAATGTGATGCGAACCGGCGGATGATGCCCGGCGCGTTCCTGCGCAGGGTGCAGCAGATCGCAACAGATCAGTGTACGGCGCTTGGGCTGACGGATGAAGTGTACGGACGCACGCATACGGCGTTCCTGCTGGCAAAGCAGGTATCGGAATTTTATGTCCCGGCGCAGCCCGGACAGCACGTCCGGCTGACAACGCGGCCTTCGCCCGAACAGCGCGCCGTGTACAACCGCTACACCGAGCTGCGGGCGCAGGACGGCACGCTTTTGTGCGCTTCGGACAGCCGATGGGTGCTGGTGGATACACAGACGCGGCGGATTTTGCGCGGCACACCGGAGGGATTTCCGGATGTTTTTCCTGAACCGTGCGAAAAAACGCTGGATCTTTCGGTGCAGAAGGCTGCGGCAGAACCGTGCGGAACGCAGACGGCGCTGTATACGCGGTGCGACAGGAACGGGCATTTGAACAATACGGTCTATGCGGATATCGTGTGTGATGCCGTGCCGGTTGAAAAAATGCTCGCGCAGGGGACACAGCGTCTTGTCATCCTGTATCATCAGGAGGTCCCGCTCGGGGCATCCTTTGATCTGGAGCGTGCGCAGACGGCAGAAAATCGCTGGTATTTCTGCGGCCGGCAGGGAAAAGTGCGTCATTTTGAAGCGGAAATCACACTGAATCCGCCCGAAAAACTTTAAAAAGCACCGGAAATGTAACGATCCGACATAAATAGTTACAAAAAGTTACGAAATAGTCTTGACAAAAGGTTTCAAAAGGGTTACAATTTAGTTGCAAGAAAGTTACAAGGCTTGAATGCAAAGAAACTTTTTCATCGGGTACAGGCCCTCTCCTCCTATCACGGTTTTAGTCAGAAAACTTTGATTTTGGGTGCTGTACAACTTTTTCTCAACTCCATTTCACGTCACAAAACGGTTCCGTATGCTGCGTACGGAACCGTTTTGTGCTACTTGCCCACAATTCGGCGCGAAAGTCGTCGCATTTTCGGTGTGCAAAAGGTTGGCGTTTTTGACGCTTGTATGATATGATAAATAAATGAACTAAACATACAGAAAAGGAGATCATTATGGCGACTTACTTTACGGAACCCTCTCGTACATTTGGCGAATATTTGCTGGTGCCCGGATATTCGTCCTCGGAATGCATTCCTTCTGCGGTAAGCCTGAAAACGCCGCTGGTGCGTTATCGCAAAGGCGAGGAAGAGTGCCCGATTACGATGAATATTCCGATGGTATCGGCAATCATGCAGTCGGTTTCCAATGATACAATGGCAATCGCACTGGCGAAAGAGGGCGGCCTGTCCTTCGTTTACGGTTCGCAGTCGATCGAGGACGAGGCGGCAATGGTTGCACGCGTGAAGAGCTACAAGAAAGGATTTATTGTAAGCGATTCCAATGTGCGTCCGGACGCTACGCTCGGTGATATCCTTGAACTGAAGAAAAAGACCGGACATTCCACCGTGGCTGTCACTGATGACGGCACGGCAAACGGAAAGCTGCTGGGCATCGTGGCAAGCCGCGATTACCGCGTTTCCCGCATGAGCACGGATGTGCGCGTCAGCGAATTTATGACGCCGTTTGAAAAGCTGGTTGTTGCCGACGAGGAAACCACGCTGAAGGAAGCAAACGACATCATCTGGGACAACAAGATCAACTCCCTGCCGCTGATCGACAAAAATCAGCATCTGAAATGCATGGTTTTCCGCAAGGACTATGATTCCCATAAGGAAAACGTGAACGAACTGCTGGATAAGAACAAGAGCTACATGGTGGGCGCAGGCATCAATACGCGCGATTACGCCGAGCGCGTTCCCGCACTGGTGGAAGCAGGCGCAGACGTTCTGTGCATCGATTCCTCCGAGGGCTTCTCTGAATGGCAGAGCCGCACGATCAGCTGGATCCGTGCAAAATACGGCGACAAGGTCAAGGTCGGCGCAGGCAACGTCGTAGACCGCGACGGCTTCCGCTTCCTTGCCGAGGCCGGCGCAGACTTCATCAAGATCGGCATCGGCGGCGGTTCGATCTGCATTACCCGCGAAACAAAGGGTATCGGACGCGGACAGGCTACGGCTGTTATCGAAGTGGCAAAGGCACGCGATGAATATTATAAAGAAACCGGCATTTATGTGCCGATCTGCTCGGACGGCGGCATCGTTCACGATTACCACATCACGCTGGCTCTGGCTATGGGCGCAGACTTCGTGATGCTGGGCCGCTACTTCTCCCGCTTTGACGAAAGCCCGACGCACAAGCTGCGCATCAACGGCACCTACGTCAAGGAATACTGGGGCGAAGGTTCCAACCGTGCACGCAACTGGCAGCGTTATGACATGGGCGGCGCAAAGAAGCTGAGCTTTGAAGAAGGCGTTGACAGCTATGTGCCGTATGCAGGCGCGCTCAAGGACGGTGTTTCGGTAACGCTGGCAAAGGTAAGAAGCACCATGTGCAACTGCGGCGCGCTGACGATCCCCGAACTGCAGGAAAAGGCACGCCTGACGGTTGTTTCCTCCACCAGCATTGTGGAAGGCGGCAGCCACGACGTTATGCTCAAGAACGACGTTGCAACGATCGCTCCCTGAAAAACGAATAGCTTTGATTGAAAAAATGCCGCGTCCGGACGACGCGGCATTTTTTTATGGATCGCAGGACGGAAAAAAGCCGAAACACCATGCGGTGTTTCGGCTTTTTGTCTGGCTTTGATGCACAGAACCGGCCGTGCCGGTTTGCGATGCATGAGAAAATCAGACCATGAGCTTGCAGATGTTGTTTGCGTAAGCAACGGGATCTTCGATCGTAAGACCTTCCATGAGCAGTGCCTGATCGTACAGGATTTCGGCATAGACACCGAGCTTTTCCGTATCGTTTGCTTCAAACAGACGGCGCAGAGCAGGGAAGATATCGTGCGTGCCGTTGATTTCCAGAACCTTTTCGCTCTTGATTTTCTCGGGCTGTGCGGGCATATTGTTGAGCACCTTTTCCATTTCAAGGGAAAGCGGGCCGCTGCTTGTCAGGCATACCGGGTGCGTTTTCAGATTCGAGGAAAGGCGCACTTCGGTGACTTTATCGCCCAGTGCTTCCTTCATTGCATCGAACAGCGCTTTGTTTTCTTCGTTCTTGGCCTTTGTCTCTTCCTTTTCGGCTTCGGTTTCAAGGCCCAGATCGTCGGAAGTGATATTGCGGAATTCCTTTTCCTTATCCTTGTCGCCGTAGGTGTTCAGCATGCGCAGCAAAAATTCATCCACATCGTCGGTCAGGTACAGAATGTCGAAGCCCTTGTCCAGGACGCGCTCTGCACTGGGCAGCTTTGCAAGACGGTCGATGCTTTCGCCGGCTGCATAGTAGATGTATTTCTGGTCTTCCGGCATTGCTTCGTAATATTCGCGCAGGGTGACGTATTTGTTTTCTTTTGCGCTGTGGAACAAAAGCAGATCCTGCAGCAGATCGCGGTTCATGCCGTACGAAGCATAGCAGCCCATTTTCAGCTGCAGGCCGAAGTTCTTGAAAAATTCTTCGTATTTTTCACGGTCATTGCGCAGCCAGCTTGTCAGCTCGTTTTTGATCTTGCGTTCCAGCGTGCTGCGGATCAGACGCAGCTGGCTGTCATGCTGCAGCGTTTCGCGGCTGATGTTCAGGCTCAGATCTTCGCTGTCGACAAGGCCTTTTACAAAGCTGAAGTAATCCGGCAGAAGATCGGCGCATTTGTCCATGATCAGCACACCGCTGGAATACAGCTGCAGACCCTTTTCATACTCTTTGGTGTAGAAGTTGTACGGCGTGCGGGACGGAATGAACAAAAGGGAATGGAACGTTGCCGTGCCTTCCGTCTTGCTGCGGATGATGCGCGCCGGGTCGGAATAATCGCCGAATTTGGATTTGTAGAATTCGGCATATTCCTCGTCCTTGACGTCCTTTTTATCACGCTTCCAGATCGGGACCATGCTGTTGAGGGTTTCGTCCTCGGTGTAGGATTCGTATTCCGGTGCTTTGTAATGACCTTCGGCGTCCTTGTCGGTGCCTTCGATCGGGCGGCTCTTTTCGCGCATCATCTTGATCGGCCAGCGGATGTAATCGGAATATTTCTTCACGATCTCCGCAATGCGCCAATCGTCGAGGAATTCGTCGTACTTTTCTTCGCCTTCGTTTTCCTTGACGACCAGAATGATCTCGGTGCCGACGTCGTCCTTATCACACGGTTCGATCGTGTAGCCGGAAGCACCGGTGGATTCCCACTGCCATGCTTCGTCCGAACCGAATGCGCGGCTGCGCACGGTGACGCGTTCGGCAACCATAAATGCCGAATAGAAGCCGACGCCGAACTGACCGATGACATCGACCTTGCCGTCCGTCTCGTTTTCTTTCTTGAAATCAAAGCTGCCGCTCTTGGCGATCGTGCCAAGGTTCTGTTCCAGTTCGTCCTTCGTCATGCCGATGCCGTTGTCCCGCACCGTAAGCGTGCGGTTTTCACGGTTGAGATTCAGTCGGATATAGAAATCATTTTTGGCAAGCTTTACAGAATCGTCTGTCAGGCTGCGGAAATACAGCTTATCGATGGCGTCGCTTGCATTGCTGACCAGTTCACGCAGAAAAATCTCCTTGTGTGTGTAAATGGAGTTGATCATCATATCGAGAAGTCTTTTGGACTCCGCTTTGAATTGTTTTTTAGCCATTGCTGCCATGCCTCCCAAACATTTAGCACTCGTGTTATATGAGTGCTAATTCAGCATACACCAAACGGATAAAAACTGCAAGCCCTTTTGGAAAATTTAAAAAAATCTTCATACTTCGCCCAAAAAACATGTTTTTCGGGGCGGCGGGCTTGCGTATGTGCGTATGATGCGTTAAAATATATGCTATATAGCTGGGGTGGGGAATCACGGATGAAGTCTGTGCGTGCTGAAAACGGCAGAATCTCCGCACCCAATGTAAAATGAAAAGGCGGTGTTATTTTTGCCTAGTATGGATTTTTTTTCCGGACGTGAGTATAAAAATGAAAACGAACCGGTAACAAAACCGTCTCAAGATCAGCCTCCGGTTACAGGGCCTGAACCGAAAAACGATTCGGCTTCTTCAATGACTATGGATTTTTTTGCAACAGAAAGACCGCAGGAAGAAAAAGAGACTCCGGGCCGTACTCTCGGCGCTTATTTTGCAGAGCGTGCGGATGACCGCAAAACGGAAGAAGCAAAGAATGAGCCCGGGGATGAATCGGACTGGTTCCCGAAAGAAGAACCGATGGGTGCATATCAGCCCCTTTCCTTTGGGTTTGAGGATGAGGACGATACGCAGGGTGCGCCCATGACCGGAACTTTCTTTGATATTCCGCAGGAGCCGGCGGCGCAAAAAAAGGAAAATCAGGCGCCTGCTTCGTTTGAAATCAAAACCGAAGCGGAAGCAAAAAGCACGGAACAGCCTGCAGATGAAGCGTTTGATTTCGGCATTTTAGAGAAAGATCTGGATACTTCCATGAAACAATTCGATTTTGCGGCAGACAATCAGGAAACGCCGAAAAAGGGCTTTGACTTTGATGCCTTTGAAAAAAATATGGCACAAAGCACCGAAGCGCAGTTCGATTTTGCATCCTTTCCTGCATCGGACGATAAAACGCGCAAGCAAGAAGCGCAGACAGCGCCTACCGTCAGCTTCGATCTTCCGGATGAACCGCAGGACGATCCGTTTGATTTCGGCGCTTCCGATCCGTTCAGCATCGGAAGCAGGGAAGCGGCGGATGCAACCGTTGCCTTTGAGTTTGGCAGCGCAGCGAAAAATGCAGTTCCGGAATCGAACGAACCGACCCGCGTAACACCGGTGCCGGCAGAAAACCCCGCGCCGGAACGCCCGGATGCGCTGCGCGGATATCAGCCGCTTTCCTTTGGATTTGAAGAGGAGAAACCGGCAGAAAAGAAAACAGTTCCCGCTGCGGCAGTACCGCAGGAAGAAGCACCGCGCATCACGCCCGTGCCCCCTGCGCCGGAAATGCCCAAGCGTCCGGCGGCACAGCCGGTACAGCCTGCGGCATCTGTGCCGCAGACACCGGCTTTCGCACCGCAGGCACCGGCTCCCGCACCGCAGGCGCCGGTGAAACCGCTGCCGGTGAAGCCCATCAGCGCGGCGAAGGATGAGCCGACGCTGTCATTCACACCGGTGGGCGTAAAGAAAAACGAAGAAGAGCCGACTGTGGCCTTTACGCCGATTGGCACGGCACCGCAGACCGCGGCAAAACCGGCAGCACCGGCAGCACCGGCAGCACCGACGGCACCTGTTCAGAGTGCGGCAAAGCCTGCACCGGCACGTTCGGAAAAGGAAAAGGATATCGGAGCGGCAGTGTTCAGCGCGCTTATGGCAGAGGATAAAAAGAACAGTGCGGGTGAAACCGTGTCGCAGATCCCGAACCCGATGCCCCCGCGCCGCAGCCCGAAAAAGCAGACCACACCGCAGCCGATCGACTGGCATGCACTGGACAGTGCAATCGAGCAGACAGCTGCGCCGGAAGCTGCTTCGGCAGAAAAACAGGATTTTGCGGCAGAAAATGCAACGCCGATCAATTTTGACCTGAATGAGTTCGATTCGGGTGAAACGGATGTTCCGGATTTCGGCGGCGCTGATCTGTTCAATACGGATGCCGAAACAAACTCCTTCGGGGATATGTTCGATCAGGACCCGGACGAGGAACGGACGGATACGAGGCAAACACGCAGACGCGCAGAACCGGAACAGGGGATGCGTGCACCGCAGGGCAGCAGGCCGCGGAAAGCGGCGCCGCGCAGCAAGACGAGACGTCCGAACAACGGGATCTTTGCATGGCTTGCGCTGATTGTTGTTGCACTTGCGGTGGTGCTGTTCGTTGTGCTCACGGGCGGCGATGACGAAGAGAAAAAACCGTCTTCTTCGGGTTCTGGTGTGCCTTCGGCGTCGGATTCCGGAACGGCTTCGGAAAGCGCTCCGGCCGAGCCGGGTTCCGAAACGGAAAGCGGCGATTCTTCGGTCGTTCCGACGGATGCGATCCCGCGCGAAGAATGGTATATGGTGCTTGCCAACCGCAGCAGTGTCCTGCCTGCTGATTTTGCAGTAGAAACGGTAAAGGTGGGCGGCGTTGAAGTGGACGCACGCATTGCAGAGCCGCTGAAAAATATGATCGATGCAGCGGCAGCGGAAGGCGTTAAGCTGCAGCCGGTGATCGGCTACCGTTCGATGAAATGGCAGACCGAAAAGTGGAATGCGCGTGTGGAAAATCTGATGAAAGAAAAGAATCTTTCCAAGGAAGAAGCGGAAAAGAAGGCAATCGACTTCACCTCTGCACCGGGTACATCGGATCACAACACGGGTCTGGGTCTTGATATCGTATCGGAGGATCATACCAACCGCGATGCCGCCTTTGCCGACAGCAAGGGTGCAAAATGGCTTGCAGAGCATGCGGTGCAGTATGGCTTCATCCTGCGTTATCCTTCGGATAAGACAGCGGAAACAGGCATGGATTACGAACCGTGGCATTACCGCTATGTCGGCCCGGAACAGGCGCTGAAGATCAAGGAATCCGGCCTGTGCCTGGAAGAATACCTGAAATAAAAAAGCCGGAAAAGGCTGAATAAACCATGGAAAAGAGCGGCGCTGCAGGAAACAGCGCCGCTCTTTTTGGCGTCACCGCAGCACAGCGGAAACAGGCGGTAAAAACGCAGCGTGCTGCAAAATACCGGAATTTGCTTTGGAAAAATATACATAGTGGCTAAAGAATTTAATGTGCATATATTCAACTTGTATATTGCTCTGAAAAAGAAGCGGATTGTTGAACTTTCAGACATGCCATGGTATAATTTCCCAAAAGGGGTTGTTGATAGAATGAACGAAAAGAAATTGGCATCGAACAAATATTATCAGATCGTTGCACACAATGGCCGTGTATTGGAAGTTGCTGATTTTAACACAGACTGCGGCGCAGATGTTCAGCTGTGGGAAAACGCAAACGAAGACAGCCAGAAGTGGCTTCTTGTTGAAGTTGCTGAAAACCTGTACAAGCTGGAAAATAAGCATTCCGGCAAGGTCCTGGACGTCAAAAATGCGGGCCGCGTAAACAGCGCCCGTGTGCACCAGTGGGACTACATGGGCAAGGATAACCAGCTGTGGGAACTGGAAGAAACTGCGCAGAATACCTTTAAGATTCGTTCAAAGCTTTCCGGCCTTGTGCTGGATATTGTCGGCATGAACAACGAAAACGGCGCAAAGATCCAGATTTGGGAAGACGTTAACGGCGAAAACCAGATGTGGGAATTTGTGGAAGTAAAAGAGCCGAAGAAAACAACCAGAAAGACGACCAAGAAAGCTGCTGCCCCGAAAACAGCAGAAAAAACAACGCGCACCCGCAAAACAACAAAGAAAGCAGAAGCCCCGAAGGTAGAAGCAAAAGCGGAAGCGCCGAAGGCGGAAGTGAAAGCAGAAGCGCCGAAGGCGGCTCCGATCGCAAAGCCGAAAAGCAAGCGCCTTGCCAAAAAGGCTGCTAAGAAAAACGCATCCGGCAAATAAACCGGCTGTGCGCGGTATGCCATAAAACAGAAAAGAGATGCCGAAAGCTGTCGGCGTCTCTTTTTTTACAGCAAAAAAAGGAGTGTATCGGGTTTCGATACACTCCTTTTTCTTTCTCGATTTATCGGAATAGATCATACCAGCCGGTAAAGCAAATCCATGCAAAACGTCACAGCTGCGCCTGTCAATGCAAAGCCTATAACAATAAAGACCTTTTGATACGGCCGCTTTCCGTCTTCTCTGGCCTGTTCAATTTCCGACAGAGAACGTCCTTCGGTGAAAGCAAGGATTTCTTTATAGGTATGAATATTGTGCGTTTTTTTATGTTTTTCCACACGCGATCCATACCAGAACGCTGCTGCGACGATCACTGCCCAGATTCCCCAGCCGATCCAGCCCATGACTTTACTGAGTGGAAGCGGAAGTACAAGCATCATTGCAAACAGCACGGCAAAAACAGCACTGTCCTTCTGAAACGCTGCCTGCTCCTGTTCGCTTATTTCTTTTTTCATCAGATCCACATCTCCTTTGATCAGTTCATCAATAGAGATGTCGAACAATTCACTCAGCATCAGCAGACTTTTAATATCCGGATAGGTCTTATTGTTTTCCCAATTGGAAACAGATTGGCGGGTTACAAAAACTTTTTCTGCCAGCTGTTCCTGAGAAAGCGCAAGAGCATTGCGATGGTTTTTGATCTGTGTACCGAGATTCATGTCCTGCATCTCCTTTCATCAAACTAAATGTAACAGAGACGGCGGCTGTTTTGCAATCAAATGTGTTTTCCATTGGCATTTCAAGGATGCAAAACACCTTTTACACAGGAGACAGAGCAGGAAAACAGGCGCATCAGACCTCGATATTCGGACGATCCTGATCGCCGTCTGCTTTGAACATGGTGAAGTTTTCGGTGGTGCTGGTGAAGAAATAATATTCGGTGTTTTCGTAAAGCGGGGGATTCAGGTAATTCGGAATGATATTGGCGTCATCCGCGGGACGTTCGGAAAAGCCCGCCGCCGCCATGGTTTGGGCCGGAATACCGAAGCAGTAGCAATCGGCGTATTCCGCATCAAAGCGGCGCATCAGACCGTCGATCGCGCATCCCAGTTCCGGCAGGGCATCCGGCTCGCCGGTGTAATCCACAATGCGCAGAACATGGGTGTCATTGACATCCACACAGCGCGTTACCAGCAGGCCGCATACGCCGCCGTCCTTTTCCACGGCCCACACATCATATTTCTGGCGGGGATAATGGAAATAGCGGCGTGTAAGATACCACAGGTCCTTATAGGGGCGATGCTCTGCGCAAGGGGTATAGCCGCTTTCCAGCAGAGCGGCTTCATCGGCCAGCAGCCGGAGCGACGCTGCGCCGGAAACCGGAAGGATCTCCTTATGGGCGATGCGCGCAACCGCATATTCCGCCTTATCCGCAAGCCGGTAATAATGGGGCAGGCGGGCGGCCGTGTGCCCAAGAAACGTGTAAATCGCAAGCGTGCTCGGACGGATGTTGTTGCACGCCATTACGCGGGCGCCCGTCAGCTTGGGCAGTGCGGCCATAAGTTCCAGCCCGCTGCCGTTGTGTCCCTTTACGGCACACCAAATGGATACCCAGATATCGGGCGTTTCGCAGCGGTTGACAAGAATGTATCCGGCAATGGCGACCGGAACGCCTTCCTCTTCGGCAAAGGCGAACTGGATCGGTGCGTCGCCGCCGAAAGGACGGTAGTAAAAATCAAAAAAATCCTCCAGATGAACCAGCGGATGCTTTGCGCCCCAGTTTTCATCCAGAAAGCGCAGAATGGCGGGGCGCTCGTCGGCCGCGGCGATGCGGAACGTCAGCGGAACCTTGCGTTTGCCCATAAATTATCCCTCCCGTGATGACGTGCCGCCGAAAAACGGAACACGCATCGGATTTGTTGCTGCAGCAGGCGGCGTACCCGCCCGCGGTGCAGGGGTGCCGGTGCGATCAGCCGCGCAGATGTGCGATCATATCCAGGATATCACCGACATTGGAAAGATCGCGCACGTCGTCCAGTGTGAATTTGATGCTGAACTGCTTTTCAATGGCTGTCAGAAGATTGATCTGCTCCAGGCTGTCCCAATCTTCAATATCGTCGGGGGAGGTTTCACGCGTCAGGGCGATGGAATCATCGTCAAAGTTTTCGCGGAAAATATTCTGTACTGCATCAAAAATCTGCTGTTCGTTCATGTGGTTGTGCTCCTTTTATAAAGATATAGTGTCCATGACCTGATTCAATAAAACGCGCGTTTCGGGGATCTCGTAGCGGAAATCCGCAGCGCCCGAAGCGTCCTCGCTCACTTTTTCAAAGCCTATTGTAGCATAAAAATCTGCCACCAACAAGTTTTTCGCCGTCGGCAGATAGTGTCCGCAGATCGTCCGGATGCCCGCACAGCGGCAGATTTCCACAAGCCGGTCGAACATGGCGTATTCCAGGTCCCGCTTGAAGGTGCGGCAGCTCATGATCCACAGTTCGATATCCAGAACCGTGCCGTTCTTCCGGCCGATTATGGCTGTGACGATGCCGTTATCCCCGAATTTGTCGATCAGTCTGCCGTACAGCGTGATATAGCCGGGGTCACGCATCAGCGTTTCCACCTCGGCAGCGGAATAGCGGCGGGTGGTGAGGTTGAACTGATTGGTTTTGTTGATCAGCTGGGTGATGCGCTCGGCGTGTTCGGCGTCGAACGCACCGGCCTCGCAGCGCATTTCCAGACTGCGCAGATATTCGCTGTAATCCCCGAAGCTCTGCTGTGCTGCGGCGCGCTGTGCGTTCTGGCGGTACATTTCGCTGCGGCGGCGGTCATCCGCCGATACGGCGGTCGGCTCGAACCAGCCGCCGCGGTCCAGGATGCGCACATATTCTTCGGCGGCCGTCAGCTCCGGCACGGTTACGGCGGGCAGTTCCTGCCGCACGATCTCGCGCTCGGCGGGGTTGTCATCCAAGAATACAAGGCTGTCGGGCAGGATGTTGATTTCCTTTGCAATGGCGGCGATATTGTGCGTTTTCGGTTCCCAGTTTGCTTTGAAGCAGAGGAAATCCTCCTCCTTCAGCACACTGTCGGCGCGGCGGAAGCCTTCGCGCGCGGTGGAATCTTCGTTTTTGCTGCACACGTTCAGCAGCACGCCCATGCCGGAAAGCTCCTTGATATAGCGCTGCAGCTCGGTGTATGCCATGCCGGTCGGCGTTTCCATGCCGAGTTCGATGCCCTCGGGACCGTCATCACCGATCACGCCGCCCCAGAGCGTGTTGTCAAGATCCAGCACAAGGGCTTTTTTGCTGCGCCCGAAGATGCTTTTGATGATACCGGAAACGCTGTGGCACAGCAGGGGAATGTACTGCATATCCAGCGCATATTTATAGGCGTACCACGCCGCCGGTGCGCACCACTGATCGACGCCGACGCTTGCGGAAAGCCAGCACAGGTCATGCAGATAGAAGTTCGGATGCTCTGCCGCCCATTCGGCCGCCATGGTGTTCATGCGGTTGACAAAGCGCACGCGCCCGTGCGCGTCCACAGCGTCCAGATTGCCCATGACGCGCACGCCGGGCAGCTCGAAATTGTTTTGGATGACCGGACAGCCGAAGCGTTCCGCCGCTTTCCACATCTGCTGCCAGCGGGCACATTCTGCGGCAAACTTTTCTTCCGTCTGCGCGGGGGAATCCGATTGAAGCGGAAGATTGCCGAGGTTGTGCGCCGAAGTATGAATGTAGATCACATCCGGGGCGAACGCACGCAGTGCGCCGTCTGCATCGAACATCAGCTGTTCGTAAAACAGGGCGTAGTCTCCGACGTAAAATTCGGGGCGGATGCCCGCGTTCAGCAAAAACAGTTCCAGTATATTTTTGATTTCACCTACGGTCGATCCGCTTAAAATGGCGATTTTTTTCGGGACCAGCCCTTCACAGGCCAGCAGCTCGCGGCGCAAAGCACGCTTCTTTTTTAAAATCAGGGCAGAATCGAAAGGATAATCAAAGCACTGCAAAACGATACCTCCACAATAAAAACAGGTTGATTTTATTCCTTATTATAAAGGGAAACCCGGATAAAAGCAAACGCTTTTGCGGCAAAAAGCGCACATTTGCGCGGCGGGAACGAAAAAAATAAAGGGTCAGCCTTGAAAAAGTAGGAAAGAACGTGATAATATATACTGTATATTGGATTTGAAACCGGCAAATGGGGAAACACTGTTTTTTAAGCGCGTGAAATATTTTACATCTTTGTTTCGTTTATAGTATGAAACAGTCTTTCCGGCCGCAGTGCCCGAAGGACGCCGGATGAAAATACAATTTACCGCCGCTGTGCCGGATGCAGGGCAGCGGACGGCAAGGTACATGGACGGTGCACTGTGTCTGCGCCGGCTTTTTTTGCGCACAGGCATGTGCGTCGATTATTTTGGGAGGCGACTCATCATCGAAAACAAAAATAAACAGCCGCAGGGAACATCCGCTTCGCGCAGCCCGCGCAAAAAGAAAAAGAAGATGACCGCGGGCAGGGTCTTTGCCGGAATTCTGCGCTTTATCGCAAGCTGCCTGTGCATCTGCGTCATTCTCGGTTCGATTGCAGCCGTTGTGGTGAGTATGTTTGTTGTGCAGGAAACCAAGAATGACGGCGATCTTTTGGATCTGACGCAGCTGGAACTGGCGTACACAACGATCATCTACAATCAGCAGATCAACGATCAGGGCCAGCCGGAATGGGTGGAATACCAGCGGCTGCAAAGCCCGATCGAAAACCGCATCTGGAAACCGCTCAACGAAATTTCCCCCCATTTGCAGAATGCGTTTATCGCCGTTGAGGACGAGCACTTCCGCACGCATCCGGGCTTCAGCTTCAAGCGTACTGCGCTTGCTTTCGCAAACGAAATCGTGCATAAGCTGACGGGAAAATACCTCAGCGACAAGGGCAAGCTGGGCGCATCCACCATTGAACAGCAGCTGATCAAAAACATCACGGGCGAAGATGATTCCAGCGGTATGGCGGGTTATACGCGAAAGCTGAAGGAAATCTTCCGCGCCATTGCTCTGGATAACCGCTTCAGCAAGGACGAGATCCTGGAAGCGTACCTCAATACCGTCGGCCTGACAGGCAACATTGCCGGTGTTGAGGCCGCAGCAAACCAGTATTTCGGCAAATCGGCAGCAGAAGTTTCGATCGCCGAAGCGGCGAGCATTGCTTCGATCACCAAAAACCCGACAAAGTTCAATCCGTATTCGCATCCGGAAGAACATCTCCAGCGCCGTGATAACGTAATCCTGTTCATGCAGCAGCAGGGCTATATCACCGAAGCGGAAGCGCAGGAGGCGTGGGATACGCCGCTGACGCTGGTGGAACAGAAAAAAGCCGAAGAGGCGGCAGAGGAATCCGCCGTCCAGACGGATTATTCGTGGTTTACCGATCATGTCATCAATGAAGTGATCGACGACCTTGTGGCGGAAAATCCCCTTGGGCTTGAAAACTGGGACCGCAAGGCGGCAAGCGCATACCTGCACAACGGCGGCCTGCGCATTTACTGCACGGTGGATACCTCTGTGCAGAAAGCACTGGAGGACGTCTGGTATCGCGGCGAATACTGGGAACCGTTCCCCATTGAAAACTACGACGACCCCAATAATGATAAAGACGAGCCGCGCACGATCACCACGCAGGCGGCTGCTGCCGTCATCAACTATAAGGGCGAGCTGTGCGGCGTTGTCGGCGGCCTTGGCGCAAAAACCGGCGACCGCGAATTCAACCGCGGCACGCAGATGGAACGTCCGATCGGTTCTACCATGAAGGGTGTTGCGGCATATCCGCTTGCACTGGAAACCGACCGAATCAACTATTCCTCTGTATTCATGGACGACGAATTCCCGTATCCGGACGGAAAGGGCGGCGTTCTGCACAACTGGCCGAGCAACTGGTCCGGGCGTTATTCCCGCAGCCTGACAACAGTGTACGAAGCGCTCAAGCAGTCGCTGAATACCGTTGCCGTCCGCGTAGGCGACCTTGTCGGCTACCGCACGATGTTTGAATTTGCGCGCGATACGCTGGGGATCACATCGCTTGACCCGAACTTTGATATTGCCCCGGCACCTATGGTCCTGGGCTCCACCTATCACGGCATCACCCCGTACCAGCTGGCGGGCGCCTATATGATGTACGGCAACGGCGGACGCATGACGAGCCTGCACAGCTATACAACCGTTATGGATTATCAGGGCAATGTCATCCTGGAAAAGGATATCGTCACCACGCAGGCGATCAGCGAGGAGACGGCTTATATCATGAACCGTCTGCTCCATTCCGTTCTGTTTGACCGCGGCGGTACGGCAGTCGGTATTCATCCGGATGCAAACGTCATGGATTCGATCGGCAAAACCGGTACGACGAACGAGGATAAGGACGTCTGGTTTGTCGGCCTGACGCCGAAATATGTTATGTCCACATGGTACGGCTACGATGAAAACGTGCCGATGAAGAAATACACGCCGCATTATATTTACGGCAGAGCAGGCCACCCGGGCGCAAGAGCGTTCCGCGAGGTCATGGATACCGTCCAGCCGGAGGTCCCGGAGGGCGAAAAGCTGCAGTGGGCAAAACCGGACGGCGTGGAAAAGGGTGCGTACTGCACCATTTCCGGCAACATTCCGACAGAAGGCTGCCCCGTGGCAACCGGATACTACAAAAAGGGCGTTCAGCGCGGCCCCTGCACGGGCGCGCATGTAGAGCCGCAGCCAGCAGCATAAACCGTTCTGCCGAAAAGAACCGGCAGGGCGACAGAACAGCAAAATGAAAAAAGCGGCCGGCGGTCCCCCACGGGACCGTCGGCCGCTTTTGTGTTTGCGGGCGTTTGGCATAATGCCTTTGCAGGGCGGCTGAAAACACAGGGTTTCGGACAAAATGTTACAAAATGCAGACAGAAGAAAAAAGCGCTTGTTCCATACGAAAAAATGTGGTATAGTAGCTACATTGCATACAAGTGTATACATACAGCGAACACGGGGGATTGGAAATGGGTAAATCAGAGCGAAGATTTTTGCTGGTAGACGTCAGTGTGCTGCCGGAGGTTTTTTTGAAGGTGCTCCGGGCAAAGGAGCTTCTGGCCTCGGGCGAAGCACGCAACGTATCGGCCGCAACAAAAATGGCAGATTTGTCGCGAAGTGCATTCTATAAGTATAAGGACTGCATTTTTGATGCGGAAAACAGCAAGGAAGTGCTGACGGTAAACGCAACGCTGCTGGATGAAACCGGTGCGCTGCAGAACCTGCTGGCAGGGATGTCGGAGGCAGGGGCTTCGGTCGTCACGATCAATCAGGCGGCGCCGGAAAACGGGGCGGCACAGGTTGCCGTTTCGATCCGCACCGGCGGGATGCGCATGGCGCTTGCCGAAATGCTGGAACAGCTGAAAAAACAGCGCACGGTCGTGGATATCCGCCGCGGCGTATAACAGGAAAGCGAACGCAGAACGTTTTGCAAAACAGATACGGAGGAACGATATGGCAAAAGTGGCGATCCTAGGCTTTGGCACGGTCGGCAGCGGCGTGCTGGAGGTGCTGCGGCGCAATGCCGCCAGCATTGCACGGCGCGCGGGCGGGCCGGTCGAAGTGAAATACATCTGTGATATCCGCGATTTTTCACAGCATCCGGATGCACAGCTGTTTGTGAAGGATATTGATGTGATCCTGAATGACCCGGAAATTTCGGTGGTGGTCGAGACGATCGGCGGTGTGGAACCGGCATACCGCTATGTTAAGGCGGCACTGGAAAGCGGTCGTCACGTCATCACCTCCAATAAAGAACTGGTGGCAAAGCGCGGGGCAGAACTTTTGAGCATTGCGCGGCGCTGCGGCGTATGTTATCTGTTTGAAGCGAGCGTCGGCGGCGGAACGCCGATCATCACGCCGATGCATCAGTGCCTTGCGGCGAATGTCATCACGCGCATCGCGGGCATCGTCAACGGCACAACCAATTTCATGCTGACGAAAATGGCGCATGAGAATATGGACTTCGATTCTGCGCTTGCTTTGGCACAGAGCCTTGGCTATGCGGAAACGCGCGATCCGTCGGACGATGTGGATGGTCTGGACGCGCAGCGGAAAATTTCCATTCTGGCAAGCCTTGCCTTCGGGCGGCACTTTTTCCCGCAGAACGTACCTACACGCGGGATCCGCGCGATCACCGTGCAGGATATGGCATTGGCGGCGCGTCAGAATGCGGCGGTGCACCTGATCGCATGGGCCAACCGTCAGGAAGACGGCACGGCGGCGCTTGGCGTGGAGCCGATGCTCGTGCCCAACCACAATCAGCTTGCGGGTGTGGAGGATGTCTTTAACGCGGTGCTGGTGGAAGGCGATATGCTCGGCGAAGTCGTGTTTTACGGCAAGGGCGCCGGAAAGCTGCCCACGGCAAGCGCAGTGGTGGCGGATATCATCGACGCGCTGAAAAACGGCGTCGAGATCCACGACAGCCTGTTCTGGCAGGAATCCGCACCGATCGAAGGCGTATATGAAAATCCGGAAAAAGGCGATTACTACGTCCGGCTTGCCAATGCAACGCCTGCGGTTTCCCGCGATCTGTTCGGGGATGAAATCGAAATGCTGGAGGCGTCCGGCGGTGAAACGATGTTCACCGTGCGCGATATCACCGAGCGGGAAATCAATGCGATCTGCCGCACCGCACAGTCGGCGGGCGTGCAGGTCGGCGTCATTCTCCGTCATCTGGAAAAGTAGGAGGGGCACATGGTTACAGTCCGCGTTCCCGCGACAAGCGCAAATCTCGGTTCGGGCTTTGATACCTGCGGCATTGCGCTTTCGCTGTATAACACCGCCGCCATGGAGGAATGGGACGGCGTTGATATTTCCGCATCGGACGGAACAAGCGTCCCCGCAACGGAACAGAACCTGATTTTCCGCAGTGCACGCGCCGTGTACGAACAGTGCGGAAAAAAGCTCTGCGGCATGCGCATCGTGCAGACGAACGCCATTCCCATGGCGCGGGGGCTGGGCTCCAGCAGTGCGTGCATCGCGGCGGGTGTGCTGGGCGCAAACGCGCTTTTGGGCAAACCGCTTTCGGAGCAGGACGTCCTGAACCTTGCCGTACAGCTGGAAGGGCATCCGGATAATGCTGCACCGGCGCTTTTGGGCGGGTTTGTGGTATCCGCGTGCCGGGACGGACACGTTTTCGCCGTGAAAAAGGAAATCGCGGAGGAACTCTGCTTCGGAGTGTTCATTCCGGATTTCCCGCTGCTGACGAAAAAGGCACGCGCGGTGCTGCCCGGCAAAGTAGAGCATGCGGATGCTGTGTTCAATGTACAGCGTGCGGCGCTGCTGGCGGCGGCCTTTTGCGAAAAGCGGTATGATCTTCTGGAAACCGCCATGCAGGATAAGCTGCATCAGCCGTACCGCATGAGCCTGATCGAAGGCGCAGACGAAGTGTTTGAAGCGGCACGGGCATCCGGTGCGGCGGCCGTGTGCATCAGCGGGGCAGGGCCGACGATCCTTACCGCGGTAAAAAGCGAAAACGCAGATGCGTTTTTCAGCGCGGCACAGCACAGGCTTACAGAGAGCCGTGCAATGCGCCGGTTTGAACTGCGCCGCCTTTCGGCGGATCAGCAGGGCGCAGTGGTTTTATAAAAAAGAGGGTTGCAGAGAAAAGGCATTCAGCGTGAAGGGGGAAAGAGAGATATGGCATTGATCGTACTCAAGTTCGGCGGCTCCTCCGTAAAGGATCGGGAGCATATCTTTAATGCGGCGCGCATCATCGGACGCTGGCGCAACGAGGGAAATGACGTTGTCACCGTGGTTTCGGCACAGGGGGATACCACGGATGATCTGATCGAAAAAGCGGGCGAGATCACCCATGACCCGTCCAAGCGGGAAATGGATATGCTGCTTTCGACGGGCGAACAGATCAGCGCAGCGCTGCTGGCAATGGCGCTCGAGACGCTCGGCTGCCCCGCAATCAGCCTGACGGGGCGGCAGGCGGGCTTTCAGACAGACCGCACCTACATGAGTGCGCGCATCCGGATGCTGGATACCGAACGCATTGAAAGCGAACTTTCCCGCAACCGTGTTGTGGTGGTGACGGGCTTTCAGGGCGTCAACCAGTATGACGACATCACAACGCTCGGGCGCGGCGGCTCGGATACCAGCGCGGTTGCGATCGCGGCGGCGCTGCATGCGGAACGGTGCTGCATCTACACCGATGTGGACGGCGTGTACACTGCCGATCCGCGGCTTGTGCCCAACGCGCGCAGGCTGGATGAGATCACATTTGACGAAATGCTGGAACTTGCAACGCTCGGCGCACAGGTGCTCAACAGCCGCAGCGTGGAGCTTGCAAAAAAATATTCGGTATGTCTCGAGGTTCGCTCTTCGCTGACGGATAAACCGGGAACGATCGTGAAGGAGGTCACAGACGTGGAAGGTATGCTCATCAAAGGGGTGACAAAGGATAAAAATGTCGCTGTCATCAATGTTCTGGAAGTGCCCGATGTGCCCGGCGCATCCTTTAAGATTTTCAGCCTTATGGCGCAGAAGAACATCAACGTTGATGTGATTTTGCAGTCTTCGGGCAAGCCGGACTGCAAAGACGTCATTTTCACGGTGCCGGAGCCGGATGCGGACACCGCCGTTTCGGTGCTGACGGAATACCTGCCGCGCTTTGGCGGGCGCAGCGTCAGCGTGGACAAAAACGTGGCAAAGGTGAGTGTTGTCGGTGCGGGCATGCAGAGCCATTCCGGCATTGCCTCCCGCATGTTTGAAGCCCTGTATGAGAGCAATATCAACATCCGCATGATCTCGACAAGTGAAATCAAGATTTCCGTCCTGATCGCAGAGTCTGAAGCGGACCGTGCCGTGCAGGCGCTGCACGATGCGTTCCTCTCTTGAAAAGAGTGTGAAAAAAGTCTGCGCCGGTAGACAGCAGACCGCAGAAAGGCTATAATAAAAGGCAGGCATTTTCCGGATACAGAACCGGAAACGCCTGCCTTTTGTGCAGTGAAAAGCTGCATGCCGAAGAAAAGCATTCCGGACGGAAAAGGAGAATTTTCATGCAGAACGAACCGAATACGCCCCGTGCACCGCAATCGGCGGAAGTAAGGGCCAGAGCAGCGGAGCGCCGCAGGCAGAAAGAGATCCTGCGCCAAAAGGCGATGCGCAGATATCATATCCTTATGACGGTGCTTGCCGTGCTGTCGTTTTTTGCCGTGTTCGGTGTTTACTTTATCGTGACGAGCATTTCCGGTGCGCTGCGCGGTTCGCAGGAAAGCTCCGGTTCGGGGAAAAGCGTCTCCGAAATCGTCTCTGAAAGTGCGCAGGACAGCGAAAGCGAAGCGGAACCGGCACAGCCGGCGGCCGATCCTGCCAAACCGGCAGACCCCGAACTGTGGAGCCTGCTGCTGACGAATACCACGCACCCGCTGCCCGAAGGGTATGAGCCGGAACTGGAAAGCGTCGGCGCAAACAGCCGCAACGGACAGCAGTTCATGGAAAAGCGTGCGGCGGCAAAGCTGCTTGAAATGTTTGAAGCGGCAAAGGCGGACGGCATCGAGCTTGTGGCGCGTTCGGCATACCGTTCCACAAAGGAACAGACAAAGCTGTTTGACAGCATGAAGGCGAATTACATCCAGCAGGGAATGAGCGAGGAAGAAGCCTTTGCCGAAACGAAAAAGTGGCGCAACGAGCCGGGCACGTCTGAACATGAAACGGGCCTTGCCGTTGATATCGTCGGTGCACAGGATATCAATGCCAACCTTGTCGGGGAATTGGAAGAACGCGATTGGGCGGTCTGGCTGAAAACGCATGCCGCCGATTACGGCTTCATCCTGCGCTATCCGGCGGATAAAACGGAATTTACCGGCACATCGTTCGAGCCGTGGCATTACCGCTATGTCGGCGCGGAGGATGCAAAGAAAATCATGGCGCTGGGGCTGAGCCTGGAAGAATACCTTGGAATGACGCAATAAGCCCGCCGCCGAAAAACGGATACACATTTTAAATCAAAGGACGGTTTTAATGAAACGAATCACCCTTGCGCCCGGTGCGCATGTAACGGTTCTTCCGGCAGAAAAATTCAACCGCTGCCGGATCTCGATCAATTTTATATGGCGCGCGTCGAAAGAGCGCGCCACGGCCGAAGCGGTTCTGCCGCTGGTGCTGGAACGCGGCTATGCGGACTGCCCCGATATGACGGAGCTTTCCAAGCGCCTTGCGCGTCTTTACGGCGCGGCGCTTTCCGTTGACGGAACCATGAGCGGGCAGAACCGCATCCTGACGGTTTCGGTGTCGGGCATCAAAGATCGCTTTGCACTGGAAAACGAAGCGCTCAGCCGCGAATATGCCGATATTGCATTCGGCACGGCGTTCCGCCCGTACATCGTAAACGGCGTACTGGACGGCGAAGCGGTCGCAATCGAAAAAGAACAGCTGCGGGAGCTGCTTGTCGGTGAAATAAACGAAAAGCGCAGCTACTGCATCCGCCAGACGCGCCGCAGGCTGTATGCGGACAGCCCCGCGGGTGTGGAGCGCAACGGCTATATCGAAGAACTGGACGGCCTGACGGCTGAAGACGTAACGGCGGCGTACCGCCATATGCTGCGCCATGCGCAGATCGAAGTGTATGTTCTGGGCGCGCAGGAAGAGGAAGTGCAGCGCAGCCTTTGCGCGGCACTGGAAGGCGTGGAGCGCACACCGGATACGCTGCCGCAGGCGATCACCTTCCCGAAGGAGACGCCGGAATATTACGAAGAGCCGATGGCGACCGTACAGGGCAAGCTGTGCATGATGTTCACCCCGAAGGAAAGCTTCAGGCGGGAGGATCTTTCGGCACTGCGCGTGGCTTCTGCCATTTTTGGCGGGCTGCCCACCTCGCGCCTGTTCCAGAACGTGCGCGAAAAGCAGAGCCTTTGCTATTACTGCGCTTCGTCCTTTACTTCGCTGACGAACGTTCTGTGCGTGGACAGCGGCATCGAGCACGGCAACGCGCAGAAAACACAGCAGTCGATCCTGCATGAGCTGGCCGAAATTTCCGAAAAGCCGGTTTCGCAGCAGGAACTGCAGGAGGCAAAGCTGGCACTGACAAATCAGCTTGCGGCTGTCGGCGATTCGCTGCGCGGGCTGGAAAGCTGGTATTTTTCCGAGCGCATGCGCGGCGGGGAAAAGACGCCGCAGGAGGTTGCGCGTGAGGTCGAAGCCGTTACGGCGCAGGATGTGCAGCGCATCATGTCCCGCTTTTCACTTGCGGTATCGTACACTTTGACAAAGGAGGAGCCGACCGATGAATAATTCCTCTCTGCAGGCCGTGCGCGAGGCGGCCGCCTATGAGAGCACGGTGTTGGAAAACGGGCTGACGGTGCGCGTGCACACCATGCCCGGCTTCACGGGGCTGCACGCCGTATACGGCACAAAGTTCGGCAGCATCGACCACGCCTTTATTAAAGATGGAAAGCGCATGGATCTTCCGGCGGGCATCGCGCATTTTCTGGAGCACAAAATGTTTGAAAGCGAAAAAGGCGACGCCTTTACGCTTTACGCCAAGACAGGCGCTGTTGCAAACGCCTATACCAGTTTTGACAAGACCTGCTATATTTTCACTTCGTCCGGAAATGCGGCGGAAAATCTGGATATCCTTCTGGATTTTGTTTCGCACCCGTATTTTACGGCACAGACAGTCGAAAAAGAGCAGGGGATCATCGGACAGGAGATCAAGCAGTACGATGATTCGCCCGACTGGCGGCTGATTTTCGGCTTGTACCGCTGTTTGTATCAGCAGCATCCGATCCGCGAGGACATTGCCGGCACGGTGGAAAGCATTGCGCAGATCACGCCGGAAATGCTGTACGCCTGTACGGATGCGTTTTACCGCCCGCAGAATATGGTCCTGGCCGTGGCGGGCAGCGTGACTATGGAAGAAGTGCTTGCCGCCTGCGCGCGTGCACAGATCCCGGACAGACAGGGTGTGATCGAACGCATCGCACCCGAAGAGCCGCAGGAGCTTGCAAAGCGGTATGAGGAGATCCCCATGGCGGTTTCAAAGCCGCTGATCGGCATTGCGTTTAAAGAGACCCCGCCGCAGGGCGATACGCTGAAAACGGAAATGGTCTGCGATATCCTGACGGAGCTGATCTGCGGCAGCATGACGCCGCTTTACCGCCGCCTTTATGACGAAGGGCTTGTCAGCCCGGGCTTTTCGGGCGAACTGCTCTGTCTGCCCGGTGCGTTTTCCGTCATGTTCGGGGGCGAAGTTTCCGACCCGGAACAGGTGCGGACCCTTCTGCTGGAGGAAATTGCGCGGCAGAAGCGCGAGGGTGCGGACGAGGAGCTTTTCACCCTGTGCAAAAATCAGCTGTACGGCGAGCTTGTGCAGGATCTGGAAAACGTAGAAGATGTTGCAGGCGCGCTTGCGTCGTCGTTCTTCCGCGGGCATTCCCCGGCGGACGAAATCGAAACGCTGGCGGAGCTGACTATCGAGGATATGAACGAGGCGCTGCACACCATGCTGTGTGAAGAACGCAGTGCAACGGTGCTGATCCGTCCGATTGCGGAACCGTAAAAGAAAGGAAGTTCGGATTTCATTATGATCAACCATGTAACATTTCCGGGGCTTGGCATCGAACTGACGCTGAACCGCGTTGCATTTACACTGTTCGGGATGCCGATCTACTGGTATGGCATCCTGATCGCGACCGGCCTTACGCTGGCGCTTATCTTCGCGTTCCACTATTCCCGCAGCTTTGGCATCGACGCAGACCGCATGGTGGACGTGATCCTCATCGGCACGGTATGTGCGGTCATCGGCGGGCGTGTCTTTTACGTTGCAACGGCACCGTTTGAATACGAGAGCCTGCGCGAGATGATCGATATCCGTCTGGGCGGCCTTGCTATTTACGGCGCGGTGATCGGTGCATTCCTCAGCGGGATCGTCACCTGCCGCTGGCGCAAGGTTCCGATCCTGCCGATGTTTGACCTTGCGGGCATCGGCTTCCTGCTCGGGCAGGGCATCGGGCGCTGGGGCAACTTTGTCAATCAGGAAGCCTTCGGCACCAACACCACGATGCCGTGGGGCATGTACAGCGAGGGTACGCACGATTATCTTGCCCGCACGCAGGAGGTTTTGGCGGCACAGGGCATCATGGTCGACCCCGGTATGCCGGTGCATCCGACCTTTTTGTATGAATCCGTCTGGTGCCTGCTGGGCTTCTTCCTGCTTTGGGCGTATATGAAGCACCGCAAATTCGACGGCGAACTGATCCTGATGTATGCCATGTGGTACGGGGCCGAGCGCTTCGTGGTGGAAGGCATGCGCACGGACAGCCTGATGATCGGAAAATTCCGCATCAGTCAGGTGATCGCAGCGGTTTCGGTACTGATCGCATTCTGCCTGTGGGTCTATCTGCGCCGCAAATACCGCGGTGTTCCGCAGAAGGTGCACTATACGGCGATCGTCAAGGAAAACGGAACCGCAAAAGCATATGAATTTGAATGGCTTCTGGGCGAAAAGCCGATGAACGATCAGCAGATCAAGGAAGAGATCGAACGCCGCCGTGCTGCCGAACAGCAGGAGACGGCAGAACCGGAAACGAAACCGGAAACGGCGGAGACCGAACCGGAGCAGAGCACTGCACCGGAAACGGCAGAAAGCGAGCCGGAAGAAAACGAGCAAAAGCCGCAGCCGGACGAAACGGCAGGGGATGCCCCGGCGTCCGAAGAGACGGCAAAAGCCGAAGAAACGGCGGAAACTGAAAAAAACGAAGAAACCGAGACCGAGCCGGAAAAGTAAACGGAGAGGTACCGGGATAAAAGCAAGTTGGAAGATGGGGGGATAACACCATGGCAAAAATCATCAGCGGAAAGACGCTTGCTGCGCAGTTCAAAGCGCAGGCGGCACAGCAGACAGCACAGCTGCAGGAAAAGGGGATCGGCGTCCGTCTTGCAGTAATTATCGTGGGTGAAAATCCCGCAAGCAGAACGTATGTAAAGGGCAAGACAAAGGACTGTGCCGAATGCGGCATTGCCTCCGATGTGATCGAACTGCCGGAGTCGATCAGCGAAAACGAGCTGCTTGAAAAAATCGAACAGCTCAATCGGGATGATTCCGTGAACGGCATCCTGGTTCAGCTGCCTCTTCCCCGGCAGATCCGCGAACAGAGCGTCATCAACGCCATTGCGCCGGAAAAGGACGTCGACGGATTTACGGATATCAATACGGGAAAGCTTGTCAGCGGCGAGGAATGTTTTTTGCCGTGCACACCGGCGGGCTGCATTGAAATGCTGAAAAGCACCGGCGTGCCGATCGCAGGCAAAGACGCCGTGGTGATCGGGCGCAGCAATATCGTGGGCAAGCCCGCAGCGCTGCTGCTGTGCGCGGAAGATGCCACGGTGACGCTGTGCCATTCCCGAACCAAGGATCTGAAAGAAAAATGTGCGGCGGCGGATATCCTGATCGCCGCCGTTGGAAAAGCCGGTTTTGTCACGGGCGATATGGTGAAGGAAGGCGCGGTCGTGATCGACGTGGGCATCAACCGCGGCGCGGATGGAAAGCTTTGCGGGGACGTCGTTTTCGATGAGGCCGAAGCAAAGGCTTCGTACATCACGCCGGTGCCGGGCGGCGTCGGGCTGATGACACGCGCAATGCTGATGATGAATACCGTGCGTGCCGCCCGGATGCAGGCAGAAGGCAGAGCTTTGCGCGAAAAGGGCGAAAACCATTGAGAAAATGCGAAAAAACATCTTGCATCACCGCCGAATTTATGGTATGATGTTAGAGCCGCATGGTTTGGGCTCCTTAAGTGATGCATCTGCATCCGCCTGCTAGTCCAGCGAGACTTATAGAAAAATGAGGGTTAATTATGTACGCAGTGATCGTAACCGGCGGTAAGCAGTACCGCGTGGAAAAAGGCGACGTCATTTATGTTGAAAAGCTGAATGTTGAAGCTGAAAGCGAATACTCTTTCGACACCGTTCTGGCTGTCGGCGAAGAGGGCAGTGTGAAGTTTGGCAATCCCACCGTTAAGGGTGCCAAGGTCACCGGCAAGGTCGTTAAGAACGGCAAAGGCAAGAAGCTGAATATCCTGACCTATCGTCCCAAGAAGGGCAGCATGTGCAAGAAGGGTCATCGTCAGCCGTATACCAAGATCGAGATCACCGAGATCAAAGGTTAATTAGGGGAGGGTTAGTAAATGGCACATAAAAAAGGTGTAGGTTCTACAAAGAACGGCCGCGATTCCGAGGCAAAGCGTCTCGGCGTTAAGCGTGCAGACGGTCAGTTCGTTCTGGCCGGCAACATCCTGGTCCGCCAGCGCGGCACTCACATCCATGCGGGTGAGAATGTCGGCCGCGGCAGCGATGATACGCTGTTTGCCCTTGCCGACGGCAAGGTGTGCTTCGAGCGCGTCGGTCGCGACCGCAAGAAGGTCAGCATCAAGCAATAAGCCTGCAAGGCAGCAGACCGGGCCGGAAGGTCCGGTCTTTTTTGTCATAAAGGTCTGAATCACACACGCCGCAACGGAAGGCGTCCGTTCGGCTTTCTTTTGTTTCGATACGCCGGAGGTACAATATGTTTATCGATACCGCAAAAATCAAAATCAAGGCAGGCGACGGCGGCAACGGCTCCGTTTCGTTCCACCGCGAAAAATATGTCGCCGCAGGCGGACCTGACGGCGGCGACGGCGGACGCGGCGGCAACATTGTGTTCGCAGTGGATACAAACCTTTCCACGCTGATGGATTTCCGCTATAAGCGCAAATACTGTGCACCCAACGGCGAGGACGGACGCGCTTGTCGCTGCAACGGCAAAAGCGCACAGGATCTTGTGATCCGCGTTCCGCGCGGCACGATCGTGCGCGACGCCGAAACAAACCTTGTCATCGCCGATATTTCGGGGGATGAACCGGTTGTGGTGGCGCGCGGCGGACGCGGCGGCTGGGGCAACACGCATTTTGCAACCCCGACCCGCCAGATCCCCAAATTTGCAAAGCCGGGCGGCAAGGGGGAAGAAATGGACGTCCGTCTGGAACTGAAGCTGATTGCAGACGTGGGTC
Source organism: Ruthenibacterium sp. (assembly GCA_020025235.1). Lineage (GTDB taxonomy): Bacteria > Bacillota > Clostridia > Oscillospirales > Ruminococcaceae > Ruthenibacterium. Next base: position 187,708 of record JAHHSL010000001.1, on the reverse strand, counting down.
TGATCGGCTTTCCGAATGTCGGCAAAAGCACGATCATTTCCGTGATCAGCGCGGCAAAGCCGAAAATCGCAAACTATCACTTCACAACACTTTCCCCGGTGCTGGGCGTTGTCAGCGTCGGGCCGGAGGCAAGCTTCGTGGCGGCGGATATCCCGGGGCTGATCGAAGGCGCGGCGGATGGCGTCGGCCTCGGCCACGATTTCCTGCGCCACGTTGACCGCTGCCGTCTGCTGCTGCATGTGGTGGACGTTTCGGGCTGCGAAGGGCGTGACCCGAAGGACGACTTTGAAAAGATCAACACGGAGCTTGAAAATTTCTCCGCAGAGCTTGCCGAACGCCCGCAGATCGTTCTGGGCAACAAGTGCGATATCGCATCGCCGGAGCAGGTGGATGAATTCCGCAGCTTTATCGAGGAAAAGGGCCTTGTATTCCTGCCGGTTTCCGCGGCGACGCGTCAGGGGCTGGAAGCACTGCCCGGCATCGTCTACGAACGGCTGCAGAAGCTGCCTCCCGTCACCGTGTATGAGCCGGAATACGTCCGCCCCGATCCCGCACAGGAAGACCCGCGTGCGTTTGAAATCACACGCGCGGACGACGGCGCCTATGAGATCGATGCCCCGTGGCTCGAAAGCATCCTGGAAGGCTCGGACGTTTCCGACTACGAAAGCCTGCAGTATTTCCAGCGCCAGCTGCATGAATCCGGAATCATCGAAAAGCTGGTGGAAATGGGTGTTCAGGAAGATGATACGATCCGCATCGGCGAATTTGAATTTGACTATGTATTCTGATCGGGGCGTGCGCAGCCGGATGTGCTGCGCACAGGCTCCGCATATGGGCAGGGGGAACAGCTGCAGTGTTATTTGAAGCAAAGCCTGAAATTGATATCCGGGAGCAATCGCCGATTTCGCTTGCGTTTGTGGGCGACGGCGTGTTCGAGGTCCTGGTGCGCAAGCGTCTGGTGGAACGCACACGTCTTGTGCCCAACCGCCTGCATGCAGAGGCCGTGAAATTCGTTTCGGCAAAGGGACAGTTTGCGGCGCTGGAAAAGATCATGCCGCTTTTGGATGAGCAGGAGCAGGGGGTCGTGCGGCGCGGAAAAAACGCTTCCAAAGCAACCGTGGCAAAGCATGCGACCCCGCAGGAATACCGGGCATCCACGGCGCTGGAAGCGCTGTTCGGCTGGCTTTACCTGCAAAACCGCGGCGCGCGCATCGAAGAGCTGTTCGATGTGATCTGGAACGCACATTTTGACGCAGCACAGCAATAAAAAAGAAAAGCAGCGATACACGCTTTGGCCGTGGCCGAAGGGTATATCGCTGCTTTTTGCCTTAAAAATGCAGGATATTGAATGAATGGTTAGCGGGTTCGGGTGGAATTTTTGCAGTTGGAGCTTTCGCCGGTGCGTGCAGAGGAAGCGCGGGAAGAGTTTTTGCTGCTGTTTTCGCTTTTTTTCGTGTTCTCCGAGCGGTTTGCGCTGCTGCGGGTGTTTTTGCTTTTGGTTTCCATATTCGTTCACCTCCTTTGTACATCCGTAGTATGTGTGCCGGCTGCATCCGCTATGCGAAGAAAGCGGAAAAACGAAAGGAAAATTCTGGATAAGGCCTGAAAAATGAGGAAAACAGCGGGTTTGCAGGCGGGGATGCCTTGCACAACAGGGTTTAATATGCTATAATTATTCAGTTGCACTGTACATTATTTTTAATTTTCATATTATTTAGGGGGTACCTGTTATGTCAGGACATAGCAAATGGAACAACATTAAACGCAAAAAGGAAAAAACAGACGGTCAGCGCGCCAAGATCTTTACCAAGATCGGCCGTGAAATGGCTGTGTGCGTGAAAGCAGGCGGCGGTGACCCCAATGTAAACAGCAAGCTGCGCGATCTGATCGCGAAAGCAAAGAGCCTGAACGTCCCCAATGATAACATTCAGCGTATCATCAAAAAGGCAGAGGGCGGCGAAAAGGACGATTACGAGGCAATCACCTATGAAGGCTACGGCCCCTGCGGCGTTGCCATGATGGTGGAAACGCTGACGGATAACCGCAACCGCACCGCTGCAAACCTGCGCCATTACTTCGATAAGTTCGGCGGCAACCTGGGCAACCGCGGCTGCGTCAGCTTCCTGTTCAGCGAACAGGGCGTGATCGTGCTGGACATCGAAGGCAAGGACGAAGACGCTGTTATGGAGGATATCCTGACGGCGGGTGCCGAAGATTTCGATATGGGTGATGGCGTTGCAGAAGTCACCACCACACCGGAAGACTTCAGCGAAGTGCGTGCAGCACTGGAAAATATGGGCTATGAGTTCATTTCGGCAGACGTCGCAATGGTCCCGTCCACGATGACGGCACTGTCCGATCCGGATGCGCTCAAGCAGATGGGTCTGCTGCTGGATCATCTGGAAGAGGATGACGACGTGCAGAACGTATGGCACAACCTTGAAAACGAAGAGGACCTCGACCGCTGAGAAGATGTCCTTTTGAACAAAACGGAAAGGGAAAGAAATACAGTGGGAGAACAGATCGTTTGCAGTAATTGTCTTTCCAATGCGGATGCATCGCAGCGCTGCTGCCCGTATTGCGGACAAAGTTTTGAAAATACCAATCCGGCAGGTACGCTTCCGGTCAACACATTGCTGGCGGGCAGATACACGATCGGGCGGGTGTTGTCGCTTGATGGCGAGGGCGTATTGTATGCGGCTGTTGATAATACCGTAACGCGCCGTGTTGTCGTTAAAGAGTTTGTCCCGGTTACGATCTGCGCGGCCCGCGCCCATAACGGCAGCGTGATCCCGCGTCAGGACAGGGAACTGATGTTCAAAACGACGCGCATGGATTTTGTGGATATGTACCGCACGCTTGTCACCCTTGGCCGCAACGACGGTCTGGTGCAGGTGCTGGATCTTGTGGAAGAAAACAACACTGCCTACGCGGTGAAAGAGCCGGATGAAGGCATCACGTTCCTGGAATATATGGAGCAGCGGGAACAGCCCCTGACGCCGGACGAAGCGCTGGTGCTCCTGCGTCCGGTCGTATATGGAATCGACGCCATGCACCGCACGGGGCTTCTTCACCGGGGAATCAGTCCCGAAACGGTTTACATTTCGCAGTCGGGCGCGGCACGTCTTTCCGGCTATGCAACGCTGGGGCTGCGCACGGCGGACAGCGAACTGAAAAGCAGCATGTTCGACGGCTTTGCCGCACCGGAACAGTATGCGGCTGCCGAGTTTGACGGCAAGTATACCGACGTTTACTCCCTTGGCGCGCTGTTCTATTTTGCCATGACGGGCAAAACGCCGGTCCCTTCCAACCTGCGCAAAATGAACGATACGCTTGTTCCGGCACATGCTGTAAATCCGGAGCTGCCGGGTTATGCTTCGGCGGCACTGGCACATGCAATGCGCATCGTCCCGACCGAACGCATGCAGTCGGCAACGGATTTCCTTGCGGCGCTTACAACGCCGGAACAGCCCGAAAAACCGCGTTTGAACCTGACGCAAAAGCAGATCCAGATGATCGTGGCGGGCGCGGCAGCGGCAGTGCTTGTCATCGTCCTGATGGTATGGGCAGTGCTGGCCATGACGGGCGGCGATGATTCCTCCAGCGAAAGCGTTTCGGAATCGGAATCTGTTTCCGAAAGCGAATCCGCGTCCGATTCAAGTGAGAGCGAGCCGGAGGCAGAGCTGTTCACGGTTCCGGACTGGGTCGGCAAAAAGTTTACGGACGTTGCGTCCGACACCAAGAACACCGATTATGTCGTGTTCCTTTCGGAGCATGAATTCAGCCGGGAATATGCCGCGGGTGAGATCATCCGCCAAAGCCACCAGAAGGGCGAGCGTGTGCCTGCGGGAACCGTAATTACGCTGGTTGTCAGCGATGGCTCGGAAACCGCCGTCATGCCGCCGGTGATCGGCCGTCCGCAGGCAGATGTGGAAACCGAACTGAAATCGCTGGGCATCCGCTATGCACTGTACCCCATGACGAATGACGGCAGCTTTATCGAAGGAACGGTCGCGCGCTGCGATGTTCAGGCAGGCAGTGTTCTGGAAATTGAAAAGCAATCGGTAACGCTGTATATTGCAGGCAAAGCGCCGGAAAAACCGGAGCCAAAACCGGAATCGGAATCGCAGCCGCAGTCTCAATCGGAATCAAAGCCCGAGCCGAAGCCGGAACCGCAGCCGCAGCCGGAAGAGCCGAAGCCGCAGCCGGAACCCGAAAATAAACCGGAGGAAAAGCCCGCTGAACCGAAACCGGAAAATCCCCCGGAGGGCACGCCTGCGCCGAACGAAACCGCGTAAGGCGTCCGATGCAAAAATTTCGGCAGTGCGTCCGGATTTATACCTGATAAAAAGCAAACAGCAGCCGCTGCAGTGATCGCAGCCGGCTGCTGTTTTTGTTTGTGCCGTGATTTCGCATGACGATAAGCCTGATTCAAGTACCATGCAGCAAGGTTTAAAAGGGCAGAACAGGAGGCAGACGTCGGCGCCGGAATGGATCCCGGTTCGATGCTGCGGAAAAATAAGAGCGGGGTGCGATTACGGGTTTTTTTCCAGATCATAATAAAACATGTACTGCTGCAGGATACCCGCACAGCCCGCATAGCGCTCAAACGGGAAACCGCCGGGATAATGCGCCTTGAGGATCTGCTTCACATGTGTGTCAAGCGGAAAGGCGTCCACATGGTGCAGCCCGAACAGGCACACGCAGTCCGCGACCTTCGGGCCGACGCCTTTGATCGTGCGAAGCTCCTGATGCGCCTGTGCGAAGGAAAGCGTGCGCAGTGCGTCCAGAGCGCCGTCCCGGCGGGCATATTCCCCGGCGGCGCACAGATAGTCGGCGCGGTAGCCAAGCCCCATAGAGCGGAATACATCGGGCGCGGTGGCGGCAAGCAGTTCCGGCGAAGGAAAATCACCCTGTGAAAGCGTGCAGATCGAAGCAAGATTTTTGCGGATGCGGGGGATGTTGTTGTTCTGGCTGATGATGAAGCTGACAAGGATCTCCCAAAGATCCTGACGCAGGATGCGCATGCCCCAGCCGTGCTGCGCCGAGCGGCACAGGTATTCATCATCGGGGTCGATCCGCGCCTTGATCGCGGCGTAATCGGTATCAAGATCGAAATAGCTGCGCCATACCGCGTCAAATTCGGTACTGCCGCAGGAAAAATCAAACCGGTGTCCGTCCTGCCGCACCGTCAGCGTGCGCCCGAACGCAGGGATCAGAAAGGTGTTTTCATCCAGCTGCTGCCACCGGAAGCACTGACCGGAATTGCAGATCTGGGTAAGGTCGAAATCATAAATCGTAAGAAGCATAGGTTCTCCTTTGCAGCGGGTTTGAAATCGTTCTGAAAAGAGTATAGCATAACCGCCGCGCTGCGAAAAGCGGGTACACTGGGATTGGAGATTTTTTTGTAGAAAGATATTGACATTTTTAAATGTAACATGTATTATTACAGATAGAAACTGTAACTTAAAAAAACTCAGTTGCAAATAAATAAAAAAATCTCTGGGAGGATTTTACCATGGCTGTTATCACGCTTACCAAAGAAAACCTGCAGGAAGTCGTTCTGGATTCCAAGCTGCCCGTGCTGCTGGATTTCGGCGGCCCCAACTGCGGTTACTGCCGCCGCATTGCTCCGGCGGTTGCGGCTGTTGCCGAAGAAAACGAAGGCCGTCTTGTCGTCTGCACCGTCAACGTGGATGAAGAGCCGGAAATCACGGAACGCTTTGACATTATGACGATCCCCGAACTGGTGGTTGTGAAGAACGGCGAACGCGGCGAATCCGTCGTGAACCCCGGCTCCAAAGCGGAAATCGAAGCATATCTGCGCGAGCAGGGCGCGCTGTAAACCACTGCACAGGCAAACGGAGGGCTTCAACATGGATAAAGTTTATGATATTGCAATTCTGGGCGGCGGCCCCGGCGGATACACCGCAGCGCTGTACGGTGCACGCGCAGGTCTTTCCACCATTGTGCTGGAAAAGCTTGCGGCAGGCGGACAAATGGCAACCACGACGAACGTGGAAAACTATCCCGGCTTTTCGGAAGGCGTAAACGGCTTTGACCTTGCCGAAAAAATGCAGCAGGGCGCCGAGCGCTTCGGCGCAGAAAGCGCATACGAAGAAGTGACGGCTGTGGATTTCAGCGGCGAGATCAAGACGCTGACGACCATGGACGGCGAATACCGCGCCCGCACGGTGATGATCGCAACTGGCGCTGATCCCCGTCCGCTTGGCACCGCGCATGAAAACGAGCTGCGCGGCCGCGGCGTTTCCTACTGCGCAACGTGCGACGGCATGATGTACAAGGGCAAAACGGTTGTTGTGGTCGGCGGCGGCAATACCGCAGCCGAAGACGCCATGTATCTTTCCCGCATGTGCGAAAAGGTGTATCTGGTTCACCGCCGTGACAGCCTGCGCGCTTCGCACAGCTATGTCAAGGCGCTGGAAGAAAAGGAAAATGTTGAAATCATCTGGAATTCCCGCGTTGCGGAATTCAAGTTTGATAAGAAGATCACGGGCGTTGTGCTCGAAAACGTGAACGATGCATCCCGCACCGAGCTGGAGTGCAGCGGCGTATTCGTGGCGGTGGGCCGTATTCCCAACACACAGATGTTTGAGGGTGTGCTGGAGCTGGACAAAGCAGGATACATCGTCGCAGACGAGACGACCTGCACTTCGATCCCGGGCGTGTTCGCCGTCGGTGACGTGCGCACAAAGCCGCTGCGTCAGATTGTGACAGCGGCGTCGGACGGCGCGGTTGCCTCCAAGTTTGCAGAGGAATATCTGGCAGAGCACCGGGAAGAAAACGCATAAAGCGAAGCGTCGGCTGTACGGCTTTGCAGAAATAACAACGGGACGGTCCTGTCAGGAACCGTCCCGTTTTGCTGCTTGCAGGCTGCTTATTTGGAAAATATACCGCCGAGGCCTTCCGAAACACGGTCGCCCCAGGCTTTTGCGGCTTCGGATGCGCTCTGCAGCTCCTGAACCGCTGCGTTCAGATTTTTGATCGCGTTGTTGAATTCTGTGACGTCCAGCTCGGAAACAGCCTTGCTCAGGCCTTCCACATCCAAAAGTGCGATCTGGCGGGAAACCGCTGCAAGATCGACCTGTTCCATTTGGGCGTTGATGCGGCCAAGGCTGTTCATGGTGCTGCCCAGACATACGATAACGGCAACCAGCAGAACGGCAAGCAGGGCGGCTGCAATGCGCGTCCACAAAAGCTGGCTGCGCAGAAGTTCGTTGGATTGCTTTACCTCATTTAAAAGCTCTTCGTGATCCATGAAAATTCTCCTTTCACATGCTCTTTTTGTGATGATACCACGGAAAACATCTGCCGTCTATTGTTTTTTCGCGAAAAAAGTCGCACCGAAAGAATATTTTACAGCCAAAGCGGCACAGGCAGCATGCTTCTGCCGCTTGCACTTTTCGACAGATATTGCTATATTGTTATAAAAAGCCGCAGCGGCAAACGACGAGTAAAACAGGGAGAGAAAAATGAAAAAAATCCTCAAATTTTTATCCGGAAGAATCTTTATTACAGGCCTGATGATTTTTTTGCAGGTGGTGTGGTTCGGGGTATTTTTCTGGAAGCTGACAGCATATTCGGTGTGGATCGATCTTGCGTTCACGCTGTTAAGCGTGGTGATCATCCTGTACATCATCCACAGCGACGATGTGGCGGGCTTCAAGATCGGCTGGATCATCCTGATCCTGCTTCTTCCGGTTGCGGGCGGTGTGCTGTACCTTTTGTTCGGCGGGCACCTTCCGGCACGCCGAATGAAGCGCAGGCTGGCCCAGCAGCATGAAAAGATGATGCCGCAGCTTGCGCCGGACGCAGCTGCGGCAGGGACGCTGCACGATGCGGATAAGCGCACGGCCTCCTGCAGCCGGTACATCGAAAAGGCGTCCGGCTATCCGGTCTGCACGGATACGCAGGTGAAATATTACCCGTGCGGGGAAGTGATGTTTGAGGATATGCTCTGTGCGCTGGAGCAGGCAGAGCATTTTATCTTTCTCGAATATTTCATCATTCATCCGGGCAAGATGTGGAACCGCATGGAAGAGATCCTTCGCAGAAAAGCCGCGCAGGGCGTGGACGTCCGCCTGATCTGCGACGATATGGGCAGCCTTTTTCTGCTGCCGGATGATTTTGCAAAAAATCTGGAAAGCGTCGGCGTCAAAACGCTGATGTTCAACCCGTTTGTGCCGGTGCTGTCACTGGCGATGAACAACCGCGATCACCGCAAGATCCTGGTGATCGACGGGCACACTGCGTTCAACGGCGGCATCAATCTTTCCGATGAATACATCAACGAAATTTCGTTGCACGGATACTGGAAGGATACGGGCGTGCGCCTGCGGGGCGAGGCCGTGTGGAACTTTACGGCAATGTTTTTGGAATTCTGGCATGCATACCGTGCGGAAAGTGCAGGGGAATCCATAGACAGCTTCCGTCCGCACGCCTTTCATCCCGAAGCCTTTCACGGCGAGGGCTGGGTGCAGCCGTTCAGCGATTCGCCGATCGACGGGGAGGCCGTCAGCGCGGGTGTGTATTCCGATATTCTGGCACAGGCGAAGGATTATGTGTACATCTATACGCCGTACCTCATCATCGACGACGTATTGCAGGCATCGATCTGTGCCGCGGCAAAGCGCGGTGTGGATGTGCGCATCATCACGCCGGGTATTCCGGATAAAAAGATCGTGTACCGGCTGACACATTCCTATTACGAGCCGCTGCTGCGTGCAGGCGTGCGCATTTTTGAATATGCGCCCGGCTTCCTTCACGCAAAAAGCTGCCTTGCGGATGACGTCATCGGCGTGATCGGCACGATCAACATGGATTACCGCAGCCTGTATCTGCACTTTGAATGCGGCAGCTATTTCTACCGCAGCCCGGTGCTGAACGATCTGAAAGCGGATATGCTCGATACGCTTTCCAAAGGCCGCGAAGTGACCCTTGCGGATTGCCGCCGGCATTTCTGGAGCCGCCTGCTGGATGCGGTCCTGCGGATCGCCGCACCGCTGTGCTGAACCCCGAAGGCAGGATACAGAAAGCCCTGTGTTTCCAACCGGAAATACAGGGCTTTTTTGCATGCCGAAGCGGCGCTCTGCATAAAGATGCCGCAGGGGGGATGATATGGAACAGGTGGTTACGTCGTTTATCGACCGCTTCGGATACTGGGGCGTTGCGCTGCTGATTGCAATCGAAAACATTTTTCCGCCGATCCCGAGCGAGGTGATCCTTACATTCGGCGGCTTTCTGACGACCTATACTGCCATGACGCCGGCGGGCGTTGTGCTTTTTTCCACACTGGGCAGCATTGCGGGCGCGATTTTGCTGTATGCGCTGGGGCGCATGCTGCCGCCGCAGCGGCTCCGTGCGATTTTGACAGGGCCTGTCGGGCGAATCCTGAAGCTGGAGGCCTGCGACGTGGAAAAGGCGGCACAGCGCTTTGCACGCAAAGGGCGCAAAAGCGTCTTTTACTGCCGGTGCATCCCGATCCTGCGCAGCCTGATTTCCATTCCGGCGGGGATGTCCGGCATGCCGTTCATCCCGTTTTTGCTGCTTACTGCGGCGGGCAGCCTTATCTGGGATATCCTGCTTGTGGGCATCGGCGTGATCGCGGGGAAAAACTGGCTGCTTGCAACAGGCTGGATCACACAGGCGGCAGACTGGGTGAAGGCGGTGCTGATCGCGTTGGCAGCCAGTGCGGTTTCGGCACATTTTTATAAAAAACGCAAACGGAACATGCAGCAGGCAAAAGCAGAAAAAACGGACGGAACAGATGCGGCGCATTGACTTTCTGTCCGGTTTCGGGCTATACTGAATTGTTGAAAAATGCAGGCGGCACAAAGATGCCCCATATCATAAGGAGAAAAAATGGAAGAATTTAAGCGCAGTGAACTTTTGCTTGGGCAGGACGCCATGCAGCGGCTGCACGCCGCCCATGTGGCAGTATTCGGCGTCGGCGGCGTCGGCGGGCACGCGGTGCAGACGCTTGCACGCGCGGGTGTGGGCAGCCTGACGCTGTTCGATCACGACACGGTTTCGGTGTCGAACATCAACCGCCAGATCGCGGCGTCCCATTCGACACTGGGGCAGCGCAAGGTGGACGTGATGAAACGGCAGATCCTTGATATCAACCCTTCGGCACAGGTGACGTGCATGCCGGTTTTCTATACGGTCGAGGATGCGGATCAGTACGATTTGAGCGGATATGACTGCATCATCGACGCGATCGATACCGTCAGCGCCAAAATCGAACTGATCGTGCGTGCCGGCCGCGCCGGAGTGCCGATCATCAGCGCCATGGGGTGCGGGAACCGTTTGGATGCAACCAAGTTCGTGGTGACGGATCTGTACAAAACGCAGGGAGATCCGCTTGCGCGCGTTCTGCGCCGCGAACTGCGCAAACGCGGGGTAGAGCATCTGCGCGTGGTGTGCAGCACGGCGCCTGCGCTTGCGCAGAAGGCGGAAGGGGAACAAAAGGGCACTGCCGGGCGTTTTGCACCGGGCAGTGTCAGCTGGGTGCCCGGCGTTGCGGGGATGATCCTTGCGGGGGAAGCAGTGAAGATGATCGCGGGGATCCAAGACTGAACAATCGGAAAAACAGCATGGCAAAGGCGGCGGAAAAGTGAGTTCTGCCGCCTTTTTGCGTGAAAAAAAGCTGTGCCATTGAACTTGAAGGGGAAATATCTTATAATAAAAAGGAACATGTAAAAGAAAGCAGAAAAAGGGAGGAACATCCATGCCGCAGATGCCGTGTATTTTTGTAGTAGAGGATGATGAGAGCATTCGTATGCTGCTGGAAGTGGCGCTTCATTCTTCGGGGTATGAGGTGCGTGCGTTTGACAATGCACAGGATGCGCTGGATGAAATGAAAAATACGGTCCCGGATGCAGTGGTGCTGGACATCATGCTGGAAGGTATGGATGGCATCACGGCATTGAAAAAAATGCGCGATAACGCGCAGCTTGCTGCGGTTCCGGTGATGATGCTGACGGCGAAGGATTCGGAGGCGGACAAGGTCATCGGTCTGGATGCAGGCGCAGATGATTACATGACAAAGCCGTTCAGTGTACTGGAGCTGTGTGCCCGTGTGCGGGCCATTCTGCGCAGATACGGCGCGGCATCGGCAAAAAAGAATACGGTGCTGCGCAGCGGTGCGCTGACGATCAACCTTTCGGCGCACGAAGCGGCGCTGGACGGCCAGCCGCTGGAATTGACAAACAAGGAATTTGAACTGCTGCGTGAGCTTATGGAGAACGCGCCGGATGCACTCAGCCGCGAAGCGCTGCTGCAGAGCGTCTGGGGATATGATTTCATTGGCGAGACCCGCACACTGGACATGCACATCGGTACGCTGCGCCACAAACTGGGCGACGAAAGCTCTGCCCCGCGCTTTATCAAAACCGTGCGCGGCGTGGGCTACCGCTTCCTTGGCAGTGTGGACAGGGAAGGGTAAGCCGCATGAAAAAAAGTATTTTAAAAAGCACGGCGTTCTGTCTTGGTGCCGGCCTGCTCTGCTGTCTGCTGCTCACCGCGCTGATCGTGGATCATCGTTCGCTGCAGCAGATGAAAGAGCATCTGTGCCGCATGGTGACGGTGCTGGCCGAAACAAAAGATGTAGAGCCTGCAACGGATGAAAATGCCAAAAAGCTTTCCGCCCTTGCGGGTGGGATGCGCATTACGCTGATCGGGACGGATGGAACCGTGCTTGCTGATTCCGAAGGGGATCACAACGCTATGGAAAACCATACCGGACGCAGGGAATTTCAGCAGGCCATGCAGAACGGCACGGCCGCCGTGGTGCACCGCAGCGAACTGACGGGTCAGCGCATGATGTATGCGGCGGCAAAGACGGATTACGGCTACATCCGTGCGGCAACGCCCTGCCGGGGCTTCGGGCATGCGCTGCTCAGCCTGCTTCCGGCGTTTCTGTTCACGGGGCTTGTGGCGTTTGCCGCTGCGGCAGCGCTTTCTTCCCGCACGGCAGATACCGTGCTGGCGCCGGTTGCAAGCTTTGCCAAAAGCCTGAAATCGGTGCAGCAGGGCGGGGTGAAGCTGGACCCGCAGAAATATCCGTACGAAGAACTGCGCACCATGGCAGGCAATATCAACGGGATGTCGGAGGAGATTGCCCGCAACATGCGCCGTCTGGAGCGCGAACGCACAAAAATCAATTACATTCTCGACAACATGAACGAGGGCTTTGTGCTTTTGGATACGCAGCAGAACATCCTGCTGATCAACGAGGCGGCCTGCCGCTGCTTCCGTGCGGAAAAAAAGAATGTGCAGGGGAAGAACATCCTGCACGCAACACGCAGCGTCCCGGTCGTGGACGGTGTGGCTGCCGTGCTGGAAAAAGGCGGACATGTCGCCGTTGACCTTCCGCTGCCCGATAAGAAAAAAGGGGAAGTGAACATCAGCCGCGTGCTGCCGGAGGATACCGGCGCGATCGACGGCGGTGTGATTTTGATTATTACGGACGTGACGGCACAGCGCAACGCGGCAAAGATGCGGCAGGAATTTTTTGAATCCGCTTCGCACGAGCTGAAAACGCCGATCACTTCGATCAAGGGCTTTGCGGAGCTTCTGTGCAGCGATATGCCGCTGGGCGGCAATAAGCACGAGGAACTTTCCAAGCGCATCCTGAAAGAAACCGTGCGCATGAGCAGCCTGATCAGCGATATCATCATGATCAGCCGTCTGGAAAGCGGCGACATCATGTTTGAACGCGAGCTGATCGACCTTGCGGACGTGGTGGACGAATGCTGTGCCGATGCAGGGCCGCTGGCAGAAATGAACCACGTTGCCATTCACTGTTCGGTGCAGCCGAGCGTGATTTCCGCTTCGCACAGGGAAATGCGGGAACTTACCGGCAATCTGATCAGCAACGCCGTCAAGTACAACCGTCCCGGCGGTTATGTGGACGTGCGGCTGGAAAATCAGAACAATGCTCCGGTGCTGACGGTATTCAACACGGGCGAGCCGATCGCGCGGGAATACTTGGAACGCATCTTTGAACGCTTTTTCCGCATCGACCGCGGACGCAGCAAGGCGGCGGGCGGAACAGGGCTTGGGCTTGCGATCGTCAAGCACATTGCGACGAATTACGGCGCTTCGGTCTCTGTGGCGGCGTCGGAAAAAGGCAACACCTTTATCGTAAAATTTCCGGTGCAGGAATAAAACAAAGCGGCGCTCCGTGGCTTTTTGGCTTCGGAGCGCCGCTTTTTACTGTTTGTGGGTGTTACAGGGCTTCTTTGATGCTGCGTGCAAAGGCCTTTGCTGCGGCAAAATCGGTGTCATCGGGATGCGCGAGTGCGCGGTCAAAGTTTTCGAGCATGCTTTTCATATGCGCGTCTTCGGGGTCTTTTTCCAGTGCGGCGGCATAGCGTGCGCGCACACCGGCGGGCATCCGTCCCTGACACATCCAGCCGCCGAGGTATTCGGCGTCCTGCGGCAGCTTTGCGCGCACGCTGCCGAGCAGTGTTTCAAAATAAGCGGGGTCGCCGCCAAAGCCCGCTGTGCCGAACAGTGCGATTTTGCGTCCGGCGCAGTTTGCCAGAAACGCTGTCAGGTCATCGGCACAGCTGCCCTTATCCGTCCAGAAGCCGGCGAAAATAACGTCTGCTTCCAGTGCTGCAGCATCGGGCTTGCCGCAGTAGAGTACATCATCACCGAGCGCTTCGGCGATCGCCTGTCCGACGGCGCGGGTGTTCCCGGTAAGGCTGCTTGCAACGATTGCGTATTTCATACTATAAAACCTCTTTCTTTTTTCAAAACAGGCCGCAGTGCGGCGGTAAACGGGCGGTGCATCAGAGAAAACGGCTGCATTCAGCGCGGCTTTGTGCAGGCGAAGGAAAGCTTCGGTACGATCCGCTGCAAAAGCGAGCACAGAAGCTGGCGTTCCTCCGGGGAAAGCGGTTCAAGGACGGTGCCCTCCCATTCGGCAAAAAGCCCGCGCGCCGCAGCAAAGGCATCTTTTCCTGCCTGTGTCAGAAACAGCTCTGCCACGCGCTTATCCTGTTCGCTGCGCTTTCGCTCCAGATAGGAAAGCTGTTCAAGCTTTGCAATGCAGCGTGCGGCGTGTCCGCTGTCGGCGCGAAGCGCAGCGGAAAGATCGCCGGGCGTGCAGCCGGGGTGCTTTCCGATATAAAGCAGAAAGTACAGCAGGCCGCCGGAAAGTCCCAGCGGATTGAGCCGTGCTGTGCAGAATTCGGAAAAATCCTTTTCCAGCAGACGGACAGATGCGGAAAATCCAAGAGTTATGCGGAACACCTCCTTTTATCTGACTAAGTCAAATATATCATATTTATCTGACTAAGTCAAGCAATTCGGAAAAAAACACCGGCGGAACGTTTGGTTCCGCCGGTGTGCTGAACGATCAATCGCGGTTGCTGCGGCCCACAAGGCGCAGGATATACATGAAGATGTTGATGAAGTCCAGATACAGCTGAAGCGCGGCAAAGATCGAAGCCTTGCGCGACATGGCGTAATCGTTTTCATACATTGCATGCAGGTGCTTGATTTTCTGTGTATCGTATGCCGTCAGGCCCATAAAGACCAGCAGGCCGCCAAGGCAGATCACGCGGTCAAACGAACCGATCGGCAGGAACATGGAAATCACCCAGCACACGGCAAGGAAGATAAGGCCGGTCGTCAGGACGGGCGCAAGGCGGGACAGGTCGCTTTTGGTGATCCAGCCGTACAGCGCAAGCACGCCGAAGTAAAGGGCTGTCAGGCCGAATACGAACAGCAGGATCGAAACGTCGAATACCAGGAAAATCGAAGAGAACGTGAAGCCGTTGAGTGCGGCGTATGCAAAGAACATACCGCGTGCCATGTTGATGCTCATGCGGTCGATGCGGGTGGAAAGATACATCACAACGCCCACTTCGGCAATCATCAGCAGGAACAGGCCGGCATAACCCATGCGCAGGAAGTTGAAGATCAGACCGGAGCCGATCAGCAGGATCGAAACCGAAAACGTCACCAGAAGCCCCAGGAACATCCAGCCGAATGTTTTTGCGGTATACAGGGCAAGCGGTTCGCTGGGAAAGGCGCCGTCGTATGCGCGGCGGTCGGATTCGTAAAAGGTGGGGTCAAGCCCCGGTTGGTTTGTCATAGATAGAACCTCATTTCATAAATAATGGAACGTGCTGATCACAGCCCGTTTTCAAGATAAACTCTGCACAGATCCGAAAGGATGTCCTCGGGCAGCATGCCCTGCTGGGAAAGCCGCGCGGCACAGCGGTCAGCTGCAAGCCCGTGCAGGTATACCCCGCACAAAGCGGCATCCAGCGCGGAAAGCCCCGCGGAGGCATAGCCTGCAATCATGCCGGCAAGAATGTCACCGCTGCCGCCGCGTGCAAGACCGGCGTTTCCGGTGGTGTTCCGGAACAGTCTGCCGTCGGGCGAAGCAACGAGGGTGCGGTGGCCCTTCAGCACGGTGACGGCATTCCACTGCTTTGCTGCGGCAAGGGCTGTTTTGGCAGGGTCAGCCAGCACCTGCTTCACATCGGTATGCAAAAGCCGCGCCATTTCGCCGGGATGCGGCGTGATGACAAGGGGGCTTTTTGCCGTGCAGAGCACTTCCGGCTGTTCGGCAATGCTGCCAAGAGCACCGGCGTCCAGAATAAGCGTGCCGCCCGCTGTGCAAAGCAGCCGTTCCGTGATGCGCGCGGTGGCGCTGTCGGCCATGAGCCCGCAGCCTGCAAGGCAGGCAGAACTGTTTTCTGCGGCGGCAAACAGTGCATCGTCATCCGGAAGGATCAGAAAAGGTGCTTCCAGGATGCGCGAAGCGATGCTCTGGATCACGATTTCCGGCGCAGCCAGTGTGACGACGCCCGCACCGGCGCGCAAAGCGCCGAGTATGCTTAATGCAGCCGCGCCGCGATAGGCCGGACAGCCGCATACGGCAAGAAGCTTTCCGTAACTGCCCTTGTGGCTTTCGGGGTCACGCGGGCGCAGAATGGAAAAGACCATTGCATTGGTAATGGAAACAGGCATAATATCATCCTTTGAATTGACGGTGTGCAATGGAACTGCGCACCGTACTGTGATACAATGAGTTTATAGTTATTTTACCACAATTCTGCGTGAAAATATGAAGAAATCGAAAATTTTTGACACAGCCGCTGTGCGCTGCACAAAAAAGGAGAGAAAAATGGAAAACGAACTGCAGCAGATGATTGAAAAAAGCAAGGATATCGTATTTTTCGGCGGTGCCGGTGTTTCCTGTGAAAGCGGGATCCCGGATTTCCGCAGCACGGATGGACTGTACAACCAGAAATACCGCTATCCGCCGGAGGAGATCCTTTCGCATCATTTCTTTGTGAACCATACGGAAGAATTTTTTGCCTTTTACCGCGAAAAAATGCTGTATCCGGATGCAAAGCCCAATGCGGCGCACCGGGTGCTGGCGCAGTTGGAACAAAAGGGAAAGCTGAAAGCCGTCATTACGCAGAACATTGACGGGCTGCATCAGGCGGCGGGCAGTAAAAACGTGCTGGAGCTGCACGGCAGCGTGCACCGCAACCACTGCACCGGCTGCGGAAAGGCCTATACCCTTGAGGAAGTGATGCGTACGGACGGGGCTGCGCGCTGCACGGAATGCGGCGCAGTGATCAAGCCGGACGTTGTATTGTACGAGGAAGCGCTGGACGAAGACGTCCTGATGCAGTCCGTGCGCGAAATCGCGCGTGCGGATCTTCTGATCGTGGGCGGGACGTCGCTGAACGTGTATCCGGCGGCGGGGCTGCTGCGCTATTTTAAAGGGAAAAATCTGGTGGTGATCAACAAAAGCAGCACACCGGCCGATGCGCGGGCAGATCTTGTGATTCAGGACGCAATCGGCAAAATTTTGAGCAAAATCCGTTTCTGAGTAAAATAAAAAAGTCAATTACACAAAAAATGCACAGAAAGACTTGATTTTTTGTGTAAAGTGCATGTATTATAATATTGTAAGAATTTGCAGGAAACGGAGCGGTTGAAATGCAGATGACAAACGGTGAGCAGTTTGTGCGCAAGAGGGAATTTTTGCTGTGTGTCGATATTGGCGGCACGGTGCTGGATACATTGCGGCTTCAGCAGGAGCAGGCGTTTTGCCCGGCCTTGATTGAAACGTTTGGTCTGGAAGAAAACCGTTCTGCGGTCACAAATCTGTGGATGCAGGCTTCTATGGAAAGCCGCATGCGGGGGGAAAACCGCTTTCGCATGCTGGTGCATGTGTGCCGTCTGGCGCAGGAAATGCAGATCACCGTGCCGGGGATCGATGAAATCTGCGCATGGGTGGAAAGCGGAAGCGAGCTGACGCACGGTGCGCTTGCGGCGCGTGTGAAGCGCGGCGCGGGAGAATCGCTTGCGCGGGCACTGGAGTGGAGCCGCGATGTAAACCGCAGACTGAATGTCATGCCGAAAGAATATACGCCGTTCCCGTCCGCAAAAAGCTGCCTTGCAGCCGCGCACAGTGTATCGGATATCATAGCGGTCGATGCAGGCACATCGGCCGGGGTTCGTGCAATCTGGGAAAAAAGCGGGCTGGCCGGGTATGCGGACGCCGTGATACCGGTGCAGGGCACAAACCGATTCGATGCGCTTGCAGGCTTTTTCCGTGAAGGCTATCTGCCGAGCCATATGCTGGTGATCGGTGATACACTGGGCGATGCACAGCTTGCACAGCAGGCGGGTGCGCTGTTTTTCCCGATCCTGCCGGGGTGCGAGGAAATCTGCTGGCAAAGGCTGCGGGAGGAAGGGCTTTTGAAATTCCTGCACGGCAGCTATGCGGGCGCATATGAAGCAAAGCTGCGCAATGCGCAAAGTTCGTTTCTGGTGTAAAAAGAACCAAACAAAAGGTGCGTCATCTCATGCGGATGACGCACCTTTTTTGTTTGAAGCATTTTAAGGCCGGCACATCCCGTGCGGCGGGGAAGAACGGGGATCAGCGGTAGTCGATCCCGAGCGTGGCAAGCCCGTTGAGGGAAAGATCCGCGAGGCTGCCGGATTGGTATTCGTAATAGCCCTGTGCCGCAATCATGGCGGCGTTGTCGCCGCACAGGCTGATATCGGGCAGGTACAGCTTTGCGCCGAGCTTCTGCGCGCCCTTTTGCAGTGTTTCGCGCAGCGAGCGGTTTGCCGCAACACCGCCCGCAATGCAGATCTGCTTTGCATGCGTATCCTTTGCGGCAAGCAGCAGCTTTTCGGCAAGGATATCCGTAATGCGGAATTCAAAGCTTGCCGCCATATCGGGCACGCTGATGCTTTCCCCCTTCATATTGGCTTTGTTGACAATGTTCAGCACGGCAGTTTTCAGGCCGGAAAAGCTGACATTATAGGCGCCTTCCACATGCGGCGTCGGCAGATTATAAGCCCGCGGGTTTCCTGCGGCGGCGGCGCGGCTGACGGCAGGCCCGCCGGGGTAGCCCAGCCCGAGCGTGCGCGCCACTTTATCGAAGGCCTCTCCGGCGGCGTCATCCACTGTGCGGCCAAGGACCTTGAAGCTTGTGTAATCCGTTACTTCGACAATGTGGCTGTGCCCGCCGCTTGCAACAAGGCACAGGAACGGCGGCTTGAGTTCGGGATGCGTCAGATACAGCGCGGCGATGTGCCCGCGCAGATGATGTACGGGGATCAGCGGCTTTTCAGCGGAAAAGGCAAGCCCCTTGGCAAAATTCAGCCCAACGAGCACCGCACCGATCAGGCCGGGGGCAAAGGTGGCCGCAACGGCGTCGATCTCGTCCAGCGTCAGACCGGCTTCGCGCAGGGCGCGTTCCGCCACCTGCGAGATGTGTTCGATGTGGCGGCGGCTTGCGATTTCGGGCACGACGCCGCCGTAAAGATTCTGTTCGGCGGCACTGGTTGCAATACAGTTGGAGATAAGTTCCCGTCCGTCGCGCACAACGGCCGCACAGGTATCGTCACAGCTGGATTCGATTCCTAAAATATTCATACGGATACTTCCTTAGTTTAAAATCAAAAAGTTATTTGCTGCACGGCAGTACAGAGTCAAGATCAACATAGTACTGCTTGGGCTTGTCCGGATTCACATAGACAGAAACCGGAGAATTAATGGAAAGGAACAGGGAAGGGTCGATCCAGACACTTTCCGATGTGTAAATGCGCGTTGTGCCGTCAAACGGATCGGTGCCTTCACACAGAACCATGAACGGGTGGCGGTGATTTATGGAAACAAAGTAATCATAAGTAAATTCTATCACATGGGCGGTGGTGCGCAGACCGATGTTGAGCAAACGCTCTTTTTTTCGGATGTGATAAGAACGCACTTGCAGCATGACGATGCCGCAGGCAGGAAAGACTATGCCGAAAATAACAAAAATAAGCTGCAATGGATACGGCACAGCGGGAAAAGCGAAGAGAATCAGTCCGGCAAGAAGAAAGCAGAAACCGATAGCGGAAAAGAAAATTCCGAGGATTTTCAGCGCTTTCAGCATAAAAGACACATCCTTTCTTGAGTTATAACGATTTTTTCATCAGAATGGCATCATCACAGGGATTTTGGTAAAAATTTCTGCGCAGGCCGATTTCTTCAAAGCCGAGCTTGCGGTACAGTGCGCGCGCCGCATCGTTGCGGGAACGCACCTCCAGAAAAACCGTCTGCGCGCCTTCGGCAAAAAGTGCGGAAAACGCAGCCGAAAGCAGATGCTGTGCCGCGCCCTGACGGCGCATGGACGGCGCGGTGCTGACGGCACACAGGCTTGCTTCGCCGCACACAAGCTGAAATACGGCAAGCGCCGCAATGACGCCGTCGGTTTCGGCGACAAAAAGCCGCGCGATTTCCTGCGAAAGCTCGGAGGAAAGGGCGCTTTCGCTCCAGCCGTCCTCGACACAAGCTTCGATCGCGGCGCACAGCGCAAGGTCATCCTGACGCATGGGGCGGCACAAAAACGCGTGCACGGGGGCGTGTGTATCCATAAAAAATCTCTCTTTCCAAAAATCGGGCAAAAATCAGCCCTTGGCAGTATACCACGAAGAACCGCTGTTGACGTCTGCCGTCAGCGGAACGGAAAGCTCGGCGGCGTGCTGCATTTCTTCCCCGAGGATCAGCGAAGCCTTTTCCTTTTCGTCATCCGGACATTCCACGATCAGTTCGTCGTGCACCTGCAGAACAAGCTTTGCGCGCAGGCCTTCCTTTTTCAGGCGGTTATACACGCGCACCATGGCAAGCTTGATGATATCGGCGGCCGTGCCCTGGATCGGTGTATTCATTGCCATTCGCTCACCAAGGCTGCGCACGTTGAAATTGCTGCTCGAAAGCTCCGGCAGCATCCGGCGGCGGCCGTACAAGGTGGTGACAAAGCCGTCCCGGCGGCCGTCATCAACGGTTTTATCCAGATAATCCTTGACGCCGGGGAAGTTTGCAAAATAGTTCTTGATGAAGGCGTCTGCTTCTTTGACACTGACGCCGAGATCCTTGGAAAGGCTGAATGCGCCGATGCCGTACACGATGCCGAAGTTCACGGCCTTTGCCGAGGAACGCAGCGAAGCGGTGACGTCCTCCGGCGCAAGCCCGTAGATTTTGGCGGCGGTGCTGCGGTGGATGTCCGCGCCGGTGCGGAACGCTTCGCACATGGCTTTGTCGCCGGAAATGTGCGCCAGCAGCCGCAGTTCGATCTGGCTGTAATCCGCGTCCAGCAGCGCGGCGTTTTCGGGCGCGATGAAATAGCGGCGGAACCGGCTGCCGAGTTCGGTGCGCACAGGGATGTTCTGCAGGTTCGGTTCCCCCGAAGAAATGCGTCCCGTCCGCGTTTCCGTCTGGTTAAAGGTGGAATGAATCCGGCTGTCCTCGCCGACGACCTTCAAAAGACCTTCCACATAGGTGGAATTAAGCTTCTGATAGGTGCGGTACTGCAGGATATGCCCGATCACCGGCGAATAATTGCGCAGGCTTTCCAGTGTTTCGGCGTTGGTGGAATATCCGCTTTTTGTCTTTTTGCGCACCGGAAGGCCAAGATCTTCAAACAGAACGCGGCCAAGCTGTTTGGGGCTGTTGACGTTGAATTCATAGCCGACTTCGGCGTAAATGGCCGAAAGCTCATCGTTAATGGCAGACTGCAGCTCGACGCCGAATGCTTCGATGCCTTTTTTATCCACCAGAACACCAAGGTGCTCCATGCTGGCGAGCACTTCGCAGAGCGGGAATTCGATTTCATCCAGCAGTTTGCCCATGCCGTTTTCGTCACATTCCCTGCGCAGCACGCTGCACAGTTCTTCGATGAGTGCCGCCTGCGGGTATTCGCAGGCAAAGGCGGGGCGCACGCCGTATTCCGCTGCAAGCCGCACCACCGTATATTCGGATGCGGCGGGGTTGAGCAGATAGGCGGCAAGCTTTGCATCAAACGTGATGTTCTGCGCTTCGGTATCATGCGCAAAGCAGATGCGGTACAGCGGCTTTGCGTCAAAGCAGCGCTTTTCAACGGAAGGATCGCGCAAAAGCGCAAGCAGTTCTTCGGAATCCGCCGGTGCGGCAAATACATCCGTGCCCTGCGCCGCCAGCAGCTGCCCGCCTTCGGCACACAAAAATACGGTTCCGGTGCAGCGGGACAGCGGTTTTACCGCTATATGGGGCAGATCGGGGACATCCGCAAAGCCAAGCTGTTCGGGCGCCTGTTCCTGCAGGCCGAGCTTTTCCAGCACGGAGAACATTTCCAGTTCCGAAAGCAGCCTGCGCGAAGCATCGGCGTCGGGTGCGTGCTTCAGATAGCTGCCCACGGCGGTTTCGACCGGCGCATTGCGGACGATCTCGGCAAGAACGCGGCTCATATCCGCGTTTTCTTTATCGTGCAGCAGCTTTTCGCGCACGCCTTTTTTGATGCGTGCATCGTCGATGTTTTCGTACACTCCGGCCAGTGTGCCGAAGTTCTGGATCAGGGAAAGCGCGGTCTTTTCGCCGATGCCCGCAACGCCCGGAATATTATCGGACGCATCGCCCATAAGGCTTTTCACTTCGATCAGCCCCTGCGGGGATACGCCGTATTTTTCCTGCACGGCGTCCATATCCATAACGGTGGTGACGCTTTTGCCCATTTTCGTGCCCGCAAGCAGTACGCGGGTATGCGGCGAAACCAGCTGCAGGCTGTCGCGGTCGCCGGTGGCGATCACACATTCATCGCCGCGCGCATCGCACGCGCCCGCCAGCGTACCGAGGATATCGTCGGCTTCAAAGCCTTCGCAGGTCACCATTTGGTAGCCGAGATCGCCCAGCAGCTCCTTTAAAACCGGCATCTGCGATGCCAGTTCTTCGGGCATGCCCTTGCGCTGCGCCTTGTAGCCGTCGAACATCTTATGACGGAAGGTCGGCGCTTTCAGGTCAAATGCAATGGCAACTTCATCCGGCTTTTCTTCGTTTTCCAGTTTCAAGAGGATATTCATAAATCCGACAATGGCGTTGGTGAACCGTCCGTCTTTTGTTGTAAGCACCTTGATGCCGTAAAACGCGCGGTTCACAATGCTGTTGCCGTCCAGTACAAGCAGTTTCAAAAGGGATCTCCTCCGTAAATTCAAATGTAAAACGTACGCTGTTAGTATACCATATTTCCCGCATTTATGGTACAATATTATAAATATCGCCTGCGGAAAATATCACCTTCGCGGCGTCGGCGGGCAAGACCCGCTGTTTTGAATTTGGAAGAAAAGCAGGTTTTCTATGCAGCTTGGAAATTTGAAGCTTGCCGCAGGAGCGGCACTTGCACCCATGGCGGGTGCGACGGATGCATCCATGCGGCGCCTGTGCGCAGAGCACGGCGCGGTGTGCACCGTCAGTGAAATGGTCAGTGCCAAGGCGCTGACCATGGGGGATAAAAAAAGCCCGCAGCTTATGGCGGGCGGGGGCGGCAAGGCGCCGTTCGGCGTACAGCTGTTCGGCGCGGAACCGGAGGTTATGGCACAGGCGGCGCAGCTTATCTGCGAAATGCGCAGCAAAACGCCGTTCGATTTTATTGATATCAACATGGGCTGTCCCGCGCCGAAAATCGTGGGCCCCGGCGCAGGCAGCGCACTTTTGAAGGACCCGCCGCTTGCAGGCGCGGTTGCAAAGGCCGTGCGCGATGCCGTGCCCGCAGAGATCCCGGTCACGGTGAAGCTGCGGATCGGCTGGGATGACGAAACCATGACGGGCGGGGAAACGGCAAAGCGGTGCGAGGATGCCGGAATTGCCATGCTGACGGTGCACGGACGCACGCGGCAGGAAATGTACAATCCGGGTATCCACACAGACGAAATTGCAAAGATCAAAGCGGGCGTTTCCATTCCCGTGCTGGCAAACGGCGACGTTGTAACCGCCGAGGACGCAGTGAAGCTGATTGCCGATACCGGCTGCGACGGCGTTGCGGTCGGGCGCGGGGCCATGGGCAACCCGTGGCTGTTTGCACAGATCGCCGCCGCACTGCAGGGCAGGGAGATCCCCGCCCCGCCGACGCTTGCGGAGCGCTTTCGCGTGCTGAAAGAGCACATCTATTCCATGTGCGAGGAAAAGGGCGAATTTATTGCCATGCAGCAGGCGCGCGGGCATGCCGCGTGGTATATGCACGGGCTGCGCGGCGCGGCTGCACTGCGCAGGGAATGCTGCGGCATGCGGTATTTTACCGATCTTGATGCCGTGATCGAACACGCGTGGCAGCTGCAGAGCGAACGGTGATCAGCGCTGAGGTTTTCCGGCGGAAAGCTCGTCCAGCGTCCAGTCGTAGCAGGGCAGCATGTGCTCTAAAAAATAATCGGCTTCGGGGCAGTGCATCGCGTGCAGCGCGGCCAGCTGCTGGCGGCGCGCACCTTCAAATTCACGGTTGCCGCTGTTTGCTTCTTCGATGCACTTGATCAGCGCCGAAAGCCTGTCGGCAGCCTTGAGCAGAACGGCTTCATGCTTTTGCAGCGCTTTGCCGGAAAGGCAGCCGGACATGGTGTCACGCAATGCGTCCGGCAAAAGTGCGCCGAGCGTGTGCGCCGCTTCGGCCTCCACCTCTTTATACGCACTGCGCAGCGTTTCATTTTTGTATTTCACAGGCGTCGGCATATCGCCCGTCAGGATCTCGGATGCATCGTGATACAAAGCGGCGACGGCAAGTGTTTCGGGGCGCACCGATGTGCCGAATATGCTTTGGGAGATCATCCCGAGCGTGTGGGCAAGGATCGCGGTTTCGGCGGTGTGCTCGCTGAGCGATTCCGGACGGGAAGAACGCATCAGGCCCCAGCGTGTGATATATTTCATCCGCGCAAGCAGCGCGCTGAACGGATACAGTTCCATGACGATAAACCTCGTTTCGCAAATAAACTTATTTTGAAAAAACATTGCTCTGGGGAACATTATAACAGGGGGATCAGGATATGAACAGACTTGCAGGGCACAGCGGCCGAAAACAGATGAACGGATATGCGATGTCCTTCCTAATCTGTGCGGTGACGGCCTTTTTTATTTTTCTGCCGTTTTTGATCGTGGACCGGGGGCTTTTTCAATACTGCGGCGATTTCAACAGCCAGCAGATCCCGTTTTACACCTATATGAACGGATTTGTGAAAAACAGCCCCGGACAGTGGAGCTGGGCAACTGACCTTGGCACGTCTGCGGTCAATGCATACTCGTTTTATCTGCTCGGCTCGCCGTTTTTCTGGCTGACGACGCTTTTGCCGCAGGCATGGGTGCCGTTTTCCATGGTGCCGATGTTCATGCTGAAATTCGGCATTGCGGGTCTGGGCGCATATGCGTATCTGGCACGGTATGCAAAATCGCGCAATTATGCCGTCATCGGCGCATGCCTGTACGCGCTTTCGGGCTTTACGGTGTACAATACGTTTTTCAACCACTTTGTGGACTGCGTTGCGCTGTTCCCGTTTCTGCTGTGGGCACTGGATAATTATGTCTATGACGGACAGCGCGCGATCTTTCCGCTGATGGTCGCCGTCAATGTGCTCAACAACTATTTCTTCTTTGCAGGACAGATCGTATTTTTGTTTTTGTACTTTTTCATCATGCTGGCTGTCGGGGAATACAAGATCCGCTTCAAAGCCTTCCTGCAGCTTGCGTTTGAATCGCTGCTCGGCGTGGCGCTGGGCTGTCTGCTTTTGTGGCCGGCTGTGCTGTGCCTTGCGGACAATCCGCGCACGGTGAACCTTTCCAGCGGCTTCGGCTTTCTTTTGTACGGGCGGGTGCAGCAGTATTTTGCGATCCTTTCTTCGCTGTTTCTGCCGCCGGACCCGACGTATCTGCCCAACATCTTCAAGGATGCTGTTATCAAGCACACAAGCATGACGGCGTATCTGCCGATCGTCAGCTGTGCGGGCGTATGGGCGTACATGAAAACACGGCAGAAAAGCGGATTCACAAAGCTTTTGTGGGCGTGCCTGATCATGGCGCTTGTGCCGGTGCTCAACTCCTCGTTTTATGCGCTCAATTCCAGCTACTATGCGCGCTGGTACTATATGCCGATTTTGATCATGTGCGCCGCCACGATGTGTGCGCTGCAGGATGAGGAGATCGACCTGATGACAGGCTTTCGCCCCGTCATGGTCATCACGCTTTTATTCGCGGTTTTTGCACTGGTGCCCGAAAAGACCGACGAAACGTGGAGCATCGGCGTTGTGCAGAATCAGGCGCAGTTCTGGCTGACATACCTGACGGCAGTGCTGGGGCTGCTGATTTTCCTTTCCGTGATCCGCCAGTGCTATGAAAGGCCGAACTTTACGCGCGTCCTGCTGGCGGCGATCCTCGGTTTTTCGGTATTCTATTCCGTGGTGCATATTTCACTCGGGAAATTCCCGCAGTGGGAGGGCGATGCAAATTACCGCAGCCAGTGCTATGAATCGGCTCGGCATATGGAACTGCCGGACGATCATTTCTACCGCATTGACACCTACGAAACACAGGATAATCTGGGGCTGTGGGCGGAAAAGCCGTGCATCCATTTCTTCAACAGCGTCGTCACGCCCTCGATCATGGATTTCTACCCGCGCGTCGGCGTAAAGCGTGACGTATCCTCGAAGCCGGAGCAGAAGCTCTATGCACTGCGCGGCCTTCTGAGCGTGGAATACATTGCGGTGGAGCCGGATAAGGCAGATGAATTTGCCGAAGACTGGGGCGCATACGGCTATACGCTCGATCACAGCGATGGCGCGATCACCTATTTCCGCAATGAAAACTATGTGCCCATGGGCTTTACCTATGATAAATACATCCTGCTGGAAGAAGAGGAGACTGAGGACAAGGCGGAAGAAAACGCACAGGACGAAGAAGGCGCGGACAGCACCGACGCCGCGGCGGAAACACCGGCACCGATCACGCTTATGGGGCGCCCGGAGGAATCGCGCTCGCAGCTTTTGATGCGCGCCATTGCGCTGACGTCTGAGCAGATCGAAAAATACGGGCATCTTATGGAACCGATGCAGACAGCCGATCTGAGCACCGGATATGAACGGTATGTCCAGGATGTGCAGGCGCGCCGCCGCACCGCGGCGCACCGCTTTGAAGCGGACGGCACGGGCTTTACGGCGCAGATCACGCTCCCGCGCGAAAATCTCGTGTTCTTCTCGGTGCCGTTTGACGAGGGCTTCACCGCACGGGTGAACGGCAGGCCGGTCGAGATCGAACGTGTGAACGGCGGGCTGAGTGCGGTGCTGTGCCCTGCAGGGGAAAATACGATCGTATTTTCGTACGAGACGCCGGGCCTTGACCTGACAAAGAAAATCACCGCAGGCGCGGCAGTTGTATGGGCCGTGTATGCCGGTGCGGTGCTTTACCGGAAAAAGAAGCGTGCATAAGGAAAAGCGGACGGCGGGAAAATCCCGCCGTCCGTGCCCTGCAGCGCGCAGTATCAAGATACAGGAGTGACTGAAAATGAACAATCATGCAGGCGAGCTTGCCGCTGAATTTAAACTGAATGAAAAGCGGGTTGCCGATACGATCGCCCTGATCGACGAGGGCAACACGATCCCGTTTATTGCCCGTTACCGCAAAGAGGTGACCGGCAGCATGGATGACCAGACGCTGCGTGCACTGGACGAGCGGCTTTCCTATCTGCGCAAGCTGGATGACCAGAAGGAGACAGTCATCAATTCCATTACCGAACAGGGGAAAATGACGCCGGAAATCGAACAGGCGCTTGCAAAAGCACAGACGCTTGCCGAAGTGGAGGATATCTACCGCCCCTATAAGCCCAAGCGCAAAACAAGGGCGTCGATCGCGCGCGCACGCGGGCTTGAGCCGCTGGCACAGCGCCTGATGCAGCAGAAAACGGGCGACGACCCCGAAGTGCTGGCAAAGGAATACATCGGGGAAGAAGTTGCGGACGAAAAAGCGGCGCTGCAGGGCGCGCGCGATATCCTGGCAGAGGATTTTTCCGATGAAGCGGAATTGCGCACCGTGCTGCGTGCGTTTTACTGGAAAAATGCGGTTTTGGAGAGCCGCGCCGCGAAAAAGGACGCCGAAAGCGTCTATGAGGGCTATTACGAGTATTCCGAGCCGGTATCCAAAATTGCGGGGCACCGGATCCTGGCGGTGGACCGCGGCGAGCGCGAGGGATTTTTGAAAGTTTCCGTTTCGGTCGAGCAGGAGCCGGCGGTAAAGCTTATCACAGACCGGCGCGTAAAAAACAATTCCCTTGCGGCACAGCAGGTGCGCATGGCGGCAGAGGACGCCTATGCCCGCCTGATCCACCCCAGCCTTGAGCGCGAGGTGCGCGCAGAGCTGACGGCAAAAGCGTGCGAAGGCGCGATTTCGGTGTTCAGCAAAAACCTGCAGCAGCTTTTGCTGCAGCCGCCGATCAAGGGCAAGGTCGCGCTCGGGCTTGACCCCGGCTACCGCATGGGCTGCAAGACAGCCGTTGTGGATGCCACCGGCAAGGTGCTGGATACGGCCGTGATCTATCCGGTGCCGGAATTCAAGCGCGTGGAGGAAGCAAAGCGCAAGCTGAAAGAACTGATCCGCAGGCACGGCGTTGAAATCATTGCCATCGGCAACGGCACGGCGGGCAAGGAAACCGAGATCTTTGCCGCACAGGTCATTGCGGAGCTTGACCGCCCTGTCAGCTACATGGTCGTCAGCGAAGCGGGTGCAAGCGTGTATTCGGCCTCAAAGCTTGCGGCAGAGGAATTTCCGGAATACGACGTCAACCTGCGCAGCGCCGTTTCGATCGCGCGCCGTCTGCAGGACCCGCTGGCAGAGCTTGTCAAAATCGACCCCAAAGCGGTGGGCGTCGGGCAGTATCAGCATGATATGCCCGCAGCGCAGCTTTCCGAAGCGCTGGACGGCGTTGTGGAATACTGCGTCAACACGGTCGGCGTTGACCTGAACACCGCCAGTGCGCCGCTGCTCAACCGCGTGGCGGGCCTGACGGCGGCAACGGCAAAGAACATCGTGAAATACCGCGAAGAAACGGGCGAATTCAAAACAAGAAAAGAACTGCTGAAGGTGCCGAAGCTCGGCCCCAAGGCATTTGAACAGTGCGCGGGCTTTCTGCGGGTGCCGGGTGCAAAGAACCCGCTGGACACTACGGCGGTGCATCCGGAAAGCTATGCCGCGGCGGAACAGCTGCTGCACCTGTGCGGCCTTGAAGAAGAGGAGATCGGCACGCCCCGTGCCGAAATGCTCAAGGAAAAAGCGGCACAGCTTGGGGAAAAGCACCTTGCCGAACAGCTTGGCATCGGTGTGCCGACGCTGCGGGATATGATCGAAGAGCTGCTGCGTCCGGGACGCGATATGCGCGACAGCCTGCCCAAGCCCTTGCTGCGCACGGATGTTATGGACATGAAGGACTTAAAGCCCGGCATGCAGCTGACCGGCACGGTGCGCAACGTCATTGATTTCGGCGCGTTTGTGGATATCGGTGTGCATCAGGACGGCCTTGTGCACATCAGCCAGATCTGCAGCCGGTTCATCCGTCACCCGAGCGAGGTGCTGAAAGTCGGTGATATCGTTACGGTGTGGGTGCTGAACGTGGATGTGCCCAAAAAGCGCATTTCACTTACCATGAAACAGCCGAAGGAACAGCCTGCACAGTAAGGCGTTTTCTTCGGGAGGAATAACAGGGGGAAATATGAGTAAAACATGGAATCGTCACTTTCTGCTCAATAAGCAGTTCCTGAACATGCTGCTTGCCATATCGGTCCCGATCGCACTGCAGAACATGATCTCGTTCGGCGTTGCCGTTATGGACAGCGTGATGCTCGGCAGCTTCGGCGATGTTGCGATCGCCGCGGCAAACCTTGGCAGCCAGCCGTTTTCGCTTTTGATGTCATTCGGCTTCGGCCTTTCTTCGGGCGGCAGTGTCCTGATCGCGCAGTACTGGGGCAAGGGGGACGTCAAGCGCATCCGCAAGGTCATGCGCATCAGTATGCAGCTTGCGTTTTCGGCGTCTCTTATCATTACGCTTTTGAGCGTCTTTCTGCCCGAACAGATCATCCGCATTTTCACAACGGATGAGGAGATCGTCCGCGCAGGT
Organism: Ruthenibacterium sp.; assembly: GCA_020025235.1. Classification (GTDB taxonomy): domain Bacteria; phylum Bacillota; class Clostridia; order Oscillospirales; family Ruminococcaceae; genus Ruthenibacterium. The sequence continues at coordinate 158,264 of JAHHSL010000001.1, read as the reverse complement.
GCGGCATACCTTTCGCTTGCGGCGCTTTCGTATGTGCCGTACAGCATTGCAAACAACTATATGATGAGCATGCGTGCCGTGGAAAAGGTGAAGATGTCTGCCGTCATCACCGCGTGCAGCTTCTTCGTCAACGTCTTTTTCAATTATGCGTTCATTTTCGGGCGCTTTGGTGCGCCCCGGCTTGAAGTGCGCGGCGCGGCGGTCGGCACGATCTTTGCGCGCTGCAGCGAGCTGATCCTGGTGCTGCTTTACATGTATTTCCGCGAGCATACCATAAACTTCCGTTTGCACGACTGCTTTCGGTTTGACGGCGAACTGCTGCGCGATTATGCGCGCCACAGCCTGCCTGTGCTTGGCAACGAGCTGATGTGGGGCATCGGCATGTCGATCACCAGTGTCATTATCGGGCGCATCGGCAGCATCTTTGTGGCGGCAAACAGCATTGCAGCCGTGCTCAATCAGCTGGTGTTCATCAGCCTTGCCGGCGTGGGCAACGCGGCAGCCGTCATCACGGGCAAGATCATCGGGGAAGGCAGCCGGGAACGGGCGCAGAAAGCGGCAAACACGCTCATCCTTGTCAGCTTTCTTGTGGGCGTCATGAACTGCCTGCTCGTGCTGGCGATCCGTCCGGTGTTCCTGATGCTTTATAACGTCACGCCGGAAACGTATGCCGCAACCTATTCGATCATCGGCGTGCAGGCGCTTTTGCAGATCACGCTCGGCGTGGACGTGACGTGTATCGTCGGCATCCTGCGCGGCGGCGGGGATACGCGCACCGCATTTATTTTCGACTGCGGCGCATTGTGGCTTGTAAGCATCCCGGCGGGGATTTTGGCAGGGCTTGTGCTGCACTGGCCGGTTCCGATCGTGTATCTGATGATGAAACTGGACAGCCCGATCAAGGCGATCCTTTCCTGCATCCGCATCCGCGGCAGAGAGTGGATCCGAAATGTGACGGTTTCTTCCTGAAAAAGACAGGGTCTGGGGCGGATTTTCCGCCCCAGACTAAAATTTCAGGGCAATTAAGTACAAGGAAAGAATGGATTTATAGTCCAAAACACACAAAGTTCAGACCGAAGCGGCGTTTATCCTTGACTTTTCTGTGAAACGCAAGTAAAATGAGATAGTCCACAAAACAAGACGGAGCTTCCATGGAAAACGATATCATCACAATGCAAATAGAACAGGCAAAGGGCGGGGATGAACAGGCGCTTGCGGCGCTGATCGCACGCCAGATGCCCCAGATCCGCACACTGGCGGCGCAGTCGCTGTGTCCGGGGCTGGAATTTGATGATCTTGTGCAGGAAGGCCTGATCGGCTTTTTTTCGGCGTTGGAAACCTACGACGCCGCAAAAGGTGCGCTGTTTACAACGTATGCGCACGTCTGTGTGCAGAATGCCGTTGCATCCGCAGTGCGTGCGGCAGGCCGAAACAAGCATTCGCCGCTGAATACGTCGGTGCCGTATTCGGAACGGGAAAGCACACCCGGGCCGGAAGAACTGTTTGTGGAAAACGAACGATACTGCCAGACAATGCAAAGCATTGATACACGGCTTTCGCCTATGGAAAAACAGGTGTTGTCTCTGTTCCTGGACGGCGGCTCTTATGCGCAGATCGCAAAAAAGCTTTGTGTGAATGAAAAAGCAGTGGATAATGCCCTGCAGCGTGTGCGCGCGAAGCTGAAATAAGTTGCAGCGGCCGCAAAGGCCGTTCGATATGCCCCTTGTAGCTTAAGTAAAGAGCGTTGGTCCCAGATCAAAGGTGTCGGTGTGAATCCTTCCGCGGGCAAAATTTAATCCGAAATGGAGATACCCAAAATGTACGAAGACAAGACTCTGGTATGCAAAGATTGCGGCAAAGAATTTGTATTTACCGCCGGTGAGCAGGAATTCTATGCAAGCCGTGGCTTCGAGAACGAGCCCCAGCGCTGCAAGACCTGCCGTGACGCCCGCAAGAACGCCGGCCGTGGCACCCGCGAGATGTACACCGCTACCTGCGCAGCATGCGGCAAAGAAGCTCGCGTTCCTTTCAAGCCCCGCGAAGACCGTCCGGTCTACTGCAGCGAGTGCTTTGCAAAGATGAAGGAAGAGGGCTGATTTCAGCTTCTTCAAAAGCCCCGTCCCTGACGGGGCTTTTTCTTTTGCCGTGAATGTCCGGCAGAATAAAAACAGCGCAGAAACACAAAAGCGTGTTTCTGCGCTGTTTTGCTGTATGGGGGGTCAGCCGACGTCTGCAAACTGGCTTTTATACAGTTCGCTGTAAAAGCCGCCCTTTGCAAGCAGCTCTTCGTGGCGTCCGGTTTCGACGATATCGCCGTCCTTCATCACAAGGATCACGTCTGCGTCGCGGATCGTGGAAAGGCGGTGTGCAATGATAAAGCTGGTGCGTCCTTCCATAAGATGATCCATGGCGCGCTTGATCGAAAGCTCGGTGCGGGTATCGACGCTGGAGGTCGCTTCGTCGAAAATCAGGATCTTCGGTTCGGAAATGATCGTGCGCGCAATCGTCAAAAGCTGTTTCTGCCCCTGACTGATATTGCTTGCTTCCTCGTTCAGGATCGTATCATAGCCCTGCGGCAGCGTGCGCACATAATGGTCGATCTGCGCCGCCTTTGCCGCGGCGATGACTTCCTCGTCGGAAGCGTCCAGCCGTCCGTAGCGGATATTTTCCATAATGGAACCGTTGTAAAGCCATGTGTCCTGAAGCACCATGCCGAACGAACCGCGCAGATCGTTGCGGGCAAACTGGCGCACGTCCAGTCCGTCCAGCAGCACGGCACCGCTGTTCACATCATAAAAGCGCATCAGCAGCTTTACGATCGTTGTCTTGCCCGCGCCGGTGGGGCCGACGACAGCAACCTTCTGCCCGGGGCGGATGATAGCGGAAAAATCGTTGATGATCGTCTTTTCGGGTGTGTAGCCGAAATGAACATGTGCAAAGGCAACTTCACCTTTGATCATATCGGGCGGCAGCGCATTTTCGGGGTCAGGCTCTTCTTCGGTTTCATCCAGAAAGCCGAACACGCGCTCGGCTGCGGCAGCCGTCTGCTGCAGAACATTGGAAATATTTGCGATCTGCTGGATCGGCTGCGTGAAATTGCGGACGTACTGGATGAATGCCTGAATATTGCCGACCGTGATCGCGCCGCGCAGCGAAAGAAAGCCGCCAAGCACGCAGATGCCGACATATCCGATGTTGCCGACAAAGTTCATCAGCGGCATCATCATGCCGGAAAGGAACTGGCTTTTCCAGGATACATCGTACAGACGGTCGTTGATCTCGTTGAAGGTGCGCAGGCTGTCCTGCTCGCCGTTGAAGGCGGTGACGACAAGATGCCCGCCGTACATTTCCTCCACATGTCCGTTGATCTCGCCGATATACGCCTGCTGCTTCTGGAAAAAGGGCTGGCTGCGCTTGACAACGCTGCGCACGATCACAAGGCTGAGCGGCAGGATGCACAGGGCAACCAGCGTCATCAGCGGGCTGATCGTCAGCATCATGACAAGCACGCCGATAAACTGCGTCACGCTGGTGACGATCTGCGTCATGCTCTGGTTGAGCGTCTGCGTAACGGTGTCCACATCGTTGGTGATGCGGCTCAAAACTTCGCCGTGGGAGACGCGGTCAAAATACGAAAGCGGCAGACGGTTGATTTTCTGGCTGATATCGCGGCGCATGCCGTAGCTGATTTCGGTGGATACTTTCGTCATGATAAAGCCCTGGATGTACGAAAGAGCAGCCGAAACAAGATAAATGACGCCGAGGAACACCAGAATGCGTGCAACGGCGGAAAAATTGATGCTGCCGGTGCCTGTCAGCTGTGCGATGATCCCGTTGAAAAGCTCGGTAGTCGCGGTGCCGAGGATGCGCGGCCCCAAAATCGAAAAAACAGTGGAGCCGACAGCAAACAGCATTACCATGACGATTGCCGGCAGATAACGCTTGAGGTAGCGGATGAGATTGGCCATTGTGCCTTTGAAGTCTTTGGCTTTTTCGCCCGGCATCATGCCGCGCGCGCCTTTTCCATGTCCTGCCATTATGCCAATTCCTCCTTTGAAAGCTGACTTTGCGCAATTTCGCGGTAGGTGCTGCAGTTTTCCAGCAGCTCGCGGTGCGTGCCGATGCCGACCACACGGCCTTCATCCATGACGATGATCTGTTCGGCGTGCATAATGGTGGAAACGCGCTGCGCGACGATCAGCATGGTGGAATTGCCGGTGCGCTCTTTCAGTGCGGCGCGCAGGCTGGCGTCGGTCTTGAAATCCAGTGCCGAGAAAGTATCATCGAAAATATAAATAGGTGCATCCTTTACCAGTGCACGCGCAATGGAAAGGCGCTGGCGCTGACCGCCGGATACGTTCGTGCCGCCCTGGCTGATCGGGGTGTGCAGTCCTTCGGGCAGATTGGAGATGAACTCGGTGGCCTGTGCGGTATCGCAGGCGCCGTTCAGCACGCTTTCGTCCGCATCTGCACAGCCCATGCGCAGGTTGGATGCGATATCGCCCGAAAAGAGCACGCCCTTCTGCGGCACATAGCCGATCACATCGCGCAGTTCCTGCTGCGGCAGGCTGCGGATATCGACGCCGTCCAGCGTGATGCTGCCTTCGGTCACATCATAAAAACGGGGGATCAGGTTGACAAGGGTGGATTTGCCGCTGCCGGTGGAGCCGATGAAAGCGGTCGTCTGTCCGGGGCGCGCGGTGAATGTAACATGCTCCAGGATGTTTTCGCTTGCGCCATCATAGCGGAAGGATACATCGTTGAAGCGGATGACGCCCTGTACCGGCTGTGCCAGATGCTCGGGTGCTTCGGGGTCCTGCACGGCGCTTTCCGTCTGCAGAACCTCGGCAATGCGGCTTGCGGAAACGGCAGCGCGCGGAACCATGACGAAGATCATGCTGATCATCAGGAAACTCATAATGATCTGCATGGTGTACTGGATGAATGCCATCATATCACCGACCTGCATGGAGGCTTCGGCGATCTGGTGCCCGCCAACCCATACGATCAAAAGGGAGATCAGATTCATAATGAACATCATGGTCGGCATCATAACGGCCATGGCGCGGTAGACGTACAGGTTGTTGTCCGCAAGTTCTTTGTTTGCCTTGGCAAAGCGTTTTTCCTCAAATTCCTGTGTGGCAAAGGCACGGATGACCAGCATGCCGGAAAGATTTTCGCGGCTGACAAGGTTGAGCCTGTCCACCAGCTTCTGCATGACCTTGAAGCGGGGAATGGCAATCGAAAACAGAACCAGGATCACGCCGAAGATCACGGCGGCGGCAAGTGCGATGATCCACGCCATGCCGGCGCTTTTGTTCAGCGCCATGAAGATGCCGCCGATGCCGATGATCGGGGCGTAGAACATGACGCGCAGCCCCATGGAAAGCAGACCGCGGATCTGCATCACGTCGTTTGAGGTGCGCGTGATCAGGCTGGCGGTGCCGAAGCGGTCGTATTCGTTGTTGGTAAAGCTTGTAACGCGGGTAAAGACGTCGCGGCGAAGATCGCGCGCAACGCCGGTGCCAAGGCGGCTGCCGCACAAGCCCGTGCCCAGCGCGCAGGAAACGAGCGCAAGCGTCAGCAGAAGCATTTTGCCGCCGATGCTGAAGATATACCGCGTCTGGCGTGCACCGATGTCTGCACCGAGTTCCGTGTAAAAGCCCTTGGTGAAAACGGACGCTGTCTGTTCGGTCATGGCGTCGGGCATGTCCGCTGCGGCGTCAACGGCGTCGGAAATCATTTCCGGCGCAAGAGTGTCCAGCATCGGCACAAGCTTGGCAAGCTGTGCGGTATCGACGGAAACATGATCCGCGTCACCGGCAGAAACGGTTTTGCCGGTCTGTTCGGAAAGCGTCTGCATAAAATGCATCATGGCATAGCATGCGCGCCCGAAGATCGCATCGGCCTGTGCGCGGGCATCCGGAGATTCCGGATCCAGCTGAAAAGCCGAAAGTGCCTGCGCGTTCGGCCATGCTTTTGCAAAGCGGCTGCGCTCTTTTTCCGGCATTGCGTCAAGATCGACCGGACTGTACAGCTGTGCAATGCGCTCGGAATCGGCTGCGGGCATAAAGCGCATCATCAGGGAAAGCGCGTCACTGCCGATCACATCGGGCGCGGTTTCGGTGATGCCGCTGCGCTGGATGCCGACGTTCACGATATTGCTCATCATGTTCGGCAGGTTCAGGTCAACTGCTGCCTGGCAGAGTAAAAGAAGCAGCATCACGGCAATGTAGCCGAGATACGGCTTTAAATAACGTCTTAATTTGATCATAGGGTATCCTCCGGAGTGTGCTGCTCACGATCCTGTCTGCCGGCATCTTCAAACGCCTGTGCAAGAAGGGAAAGAAGCTCGATCAGCTGGCGGGAATTTTCAGGCCCGAGGCGATCGAGGGTATCCGTGAGCAAAAGGTTGAAACGTTCGTGAGCTTCCTTCTTTGACTGCTCGCCTTCGCAGGTGAGCCGCAGGCCGATAACGCGGCGGTCGGAAGGATCGGGGACCCGTTCGATATACCCAAGATCCTCCAGCGTGCGCATGCGCTGGCTCAAAGCGGGAAGGCTCAGATTCATGCTGGAAGCAAGAACCGATAGAGGAACGCCGGTGGATTTCCCGGTTTCCTGTTCCAGACGCTGGGTCTGGCGGGAAATTTCCATAAGGGTCCTCAGCTGCGATTTATTTAAGGAATCGCACGGTGTAAGGTCACGCCACGCACGCCGGACTCGATCCATTACGCGGAAGAAATCGGCAGCGCGGTCATTCAGGCAGAGCATAAGAAGCCTCCTTCAAAGCCTAAATAGTTAATATAGATAATAGTTATCACACTTAACTAAGTGTAAGGCGCCTGCGCGATTTCGTCAAGGGAAACGCTTTAAAGTTTACAATTCATTCAAAAACGCTCAAAATCGCCGTAAAGGCACAGAAACGGCCCGTTGGCAAAGCCGTCTGCCGCATCCTGCAGATCATATGCGCGCCAGCCGGCTTCCAGCAGACGGCATATGGTATAGCTGTCGGATACCGGAACATGCAGACACAGCGGCCTTGCGCCGTGAAAGGCTGTGCGCGGAAATTCCAGCAGATAATGCGGACGAAGCGCATCCAGCGGGCGCATGCGCACAGCGGCAAAGCCTGCATCAAAAAGCCCCGAAAGCACCGGGGTGCCGGTTTTGACCGGCACGGCGGCAGCGGTGCGGAGCGGGCGTTTGGCGCGCGGGTCAGTTAAAGCACAGCGGCACAGCTGCGAAAAAAACGGGGCGGCAAAGGCACAGCCTGCGCGGGTGAACGCCGCCGGAAGCAGAAGACGCTGCGAAGGCAGAAGGCCGCACAGGCCGTTCTGCATGGCCTGAATGGGCGCGGGTGCGGCGTCTGGTGAAACGCAGGCGCAGCAGATCACAAGCTTGTCGCCGAGAAAGCCGCCCCAGAAATCGCCCGCGCTGAAAAGCGAAACGGCCGTTTCCCGTGTGCACCAGGAAAAATCGCGCCCGCAGGAATGAAAAAGTGCAAGAATGGAGTCAAGATCCATAAGAACGAGTCTCCGGACGGTGAATGTGCTGTCAAGCTGAATCATCTGTCTGCCTCCCGATATGAAAGCCTGCCTGCCGCAGCAGGCGGAAAAATACGTCTCTCTTACAAATATGCGCGGGAAGAATGTATGATGCGGGTGGATTTTTGCCGCACGCCATGATACAATAGAAAAGAACGCAGCAGGCTAGGAGGCAGAGCATGAAGCTACCCAAAGTATTTTTTCAAAAACTGTTGATCGGTATCGTCCTGATCGCGGCAGCAGCAGGCGTTACCGCTTTTATTAAGGAAACCCTTGATACGCATGATCCGGAATCAGCACTTCCGCTGATTTCGGTGCAGTACGGCGACGAGCATCTGGAAGAAGACAAGGAAGTGCGCCGTGCGGGCTGGGAATGGAACTTTTTCCTGACGCAGGAAAAAACGCCGCTGCTCCTGATTGAAGATGTGCCGCTGCAGACGGTCGAGGTGCTGCCGAATGCCGAAATGACGATCCGCTTTTCCAAAACGCCTACGGAGCTGCATGTGATGCGCTCCACAGCCGACGAGCCTTCGGAATATCTGGAGCTTTCCGATGCGGGAGACGGCACGTTCAGCACGCCTTCCACACAGGGACGCTATTTTTATAAGGTGCGTGCGGAATGGAAGGGACGCGGATTCATTCAGTATTATTTTTCACTGGATGTAAAGCCGCTGGAATTGTAACAAAAAATCCCCGATGTGATTTTACATCGGGGGTTTTTGCATTGATACGGTTTTGTTTTATGCGGCATTCAGCTTTCGGACGGTATCGCGGTATTTCGACGTTTTGGTCAGCGCCAGATACAAAAGCAGCATGACAGCCGAAGCCATGAGGGTATCGCTTAAAAAATGGCGTCCGATGATCAGACGGCACAGTGCCATAAAGGCGACATACGCCCAGCACAGGCACCAGACAAGCGTGCGGCGCTTTGCCCACCCGGGGAAAAGATCGCATGCGACGGCAAAGGTGAAAACGCTGCAGGCGGCTGCCGTGTGCCCGGAGGGAAAGCTGGAACCGCCGTTGCCGAACAGCTGCGTCCAGCTGGTGAAAAGCGCAAAGGCATTTTCGGGGACGCCGCCGGCGGCGTTGAGCATATCGTCAAAGCGGGTGCGCTGCCACAGAGCCTTCAGGATATTGATGACGAGCAGCCCGGCAAACAGATACGCCGTGCCCCAGAACAGCACAAACCGCAGCTTTTGACGCTGTGCGCCGGTGCACGCGGAAAACATGCGCCAGCACAAAAGGACGCACACGGCTGTGAAAACAGCGCTCCAGATCAGTGCGGCGGCCTGCGGCATGCTGCGTTTGGTAAGGTGATACTTCCCGACGTAAACAAGGCCGGCGCTGCCGAGGAAGGCAAGAACGCCGCAGCCGATGCGAAGCGCACGGGAAAGCCCGGAATCCAGGGCAAAAAGCGCAAGCAGCAGAACTGCGGGAAGATACTGCGGCAGCCAGCCGAAGGATTCCATAAGCACGGCGGGAAGAAACGTCGGCGTATACAGCGCAAGGTCGATGGCAAGATCGAACTGATACGCGGCCAAAAGCCCGAATACCAGCACGGCTGCACCGACAGCCAGAAAGGCACGGTTTGTTTTTTCCTTTAACATAGCGATACAGGGCAGACGGAAATCTGCCCGACCTCCTTTTCCCGAATGAACGGAATATTATCTGTCAATGATTACAGTATAACATAAAAATGCTCTTTGCAACAAATTTTATAAGGTGTATAATAAATAAAACAGCGTTGAGACTGACACACAGCAGGAGGAAGAAAAATGAAATACAGAGTTCTCGGAAAAACCGGTCTGCAGGTTTCCGCCGTGGGCTTCGGCGGGATCCCGATCCAGCGCATTGATGCGGCAGGAACGCGGGTCCTAATGGAAAAGCTGATCGAAAAAGGCGTGAACTTTATTGATACCGCACGCGGATACACGGTTTCGGAAAGCTATCTTGGGCAGGCGCTTTCGGGCGGGCTGCGTGAAAAGTTCATTCTTGCAACAAAATCCATGTCGCGCGGATACGAGGATATGGCGCGGGATATCGAAACCAGCCTTCAGAACCTGAAAACGGATCATATCGATCTTTACCAGATCCACAACATCAAAACGGATGAGGATTTCGAGCTTGCGTTTTCGGAACACGGCGCCGCCGCGGCAATCAAGGACGCCATGAAGGCGGGCAAGGTGCGGCATCTGGGCGCGACGGCACATTCGGTGGAAAGCTTTGAACGGCTGCTGACGTATCCGGAAGTGGAGACGATCATGTTCCCGTACAATATCGTGGAAAGCCAGGGCGAAGCCCTGATGCACCGCGCCGCCGAACAGAATGTCGGCATCATCGCCATGAAGCCGCTTGCGGGCGGCAACATCACAGACGGCACGATCGCCATGCGCTACATCCTGCAGAATCCGGACTGCACGCTTGCAATCCCGGGCATGGCAACGGTGGAGGAAATCGAACAGAACGCGGCGGCCGCGGAAATGGACGGCCCGCTCACGAAAGAGGAGCTGGACGAATGTGCGGCGATCCGCGCCGAGCTTTCCGGCAACTTCTGCCGCCGGTGCGGATACTGTGCGCCGTGCACGGTGGGCATTGATATCCCGAGCATGTTCCTGTTTGAAAATTACTTAAAGCATTACGATCTTTCCAACTGGGCGCGTTCGCGCTACGCATCGCAGAAGGCCAAGGCCGATGACTGCGTCGGCTGCGGCAAATGTGAAGAACGCTGCCCGTATGAACTGCCGATCCGCGAAAAGCTGAAAAGCGTTGCCGCGGCGTTTGAAGCAGACGAAAACATGTAATCAGTGCAAATCGCGGGAAGGCAACCGAATCAATTACGGAGGACGACTATGGAGTTTATTATTGAAAATGAAGCGCTGCGCGTTAAGGTGCAGAGCAAGGGCGCAGAGCTGCACAGCATTGTCAAAAAAGAAACCGGGGAGGAAATGCTCTGGCAGGCAGACCCCGAAGTATGGGGGCGTCACGCGCCGATCCTGTTCCCGTACTGCGGCAGACTGAAAAACGGAACGTTTACGCATAAGGATGTTGTGTACGAGGGCGGACAGCACGGCTTTGCACGCGATTTCGAGCATTCGCTGGTGGATCAGCAGCCCGACAGCGTGACGCTGTGCCTTGAGGCCAATGCGCGTACGATGGAAATCTATCCGTTTGCGTTCAAGCTCTTTTCCACCTACCGGCTCGAGGGCAGCGTGCTGCACCACGAGATCCGCGTGGAAAACGACGGCAATGAAGATATGCCGTTCTCGTTCGGCTATCATCCGGCCTTCCTGTGCCCGTTCGATGCACAGCACAAGCCGGAGGATTATGTCCTGCGCTTTGATACGCCGGAAACGCCGGAGGTGATCGTCACGGGCGAGAACGATGGCCTTGTCACCGGCGAACGCTATGCGTATTTTGAAAACCAGACGGATATCCCCGTGCATGACGGCATGTTCGACCATGACAGCGTGTGCTTTTCCGGGCTGAAGTCCAAAACGTTCTCGATCGTGGAAAAGGACACCGGGCGCAGTGTTTCGGTGAATATCGAAAACTTCCCGTATGTGCTGATGTGGAGCGCAAAGGGCGCGATCCGCTATCTGTGCATTGAACCGTGGCACGGTCTGCCGGATGCACGCGATGCAAGCGGAGTGTGGACGGAAAAATCCGATACGGTGGTGCTGGCACCCGAAAGCAAGTGGGAAACGGCACTTGTTGTCACCTTCGCCCGCTGATTTGAAATCCGCGGGGAAATACAAAACAGAACGAAAAGCAGCAGCCGCGGCACTGGATGTTTTGCGGGCTGCTGCTTTTGCTTTGCAGAACGGTGCATCGGTTTTACGGCGTTTTGTGAAAACAGGATTGAATGATGCGCGCGAAACTGGTAAGATGAAACGGGAATATCCGGATAAAACGGCATAAAAGGAAAGGATGATCTGAAGTGAAAAAGAGCAAAATGTCTGCCGAGGAGCTGCAGCAGCTGCGTCTGCTCAAAATCGAACGCAATGCGGGGATCTTTGCAATGGTCGGGCTGTGTGCTGCCATTATCGTGCAGCAGCTTACCGGACGCGACGGCATGCGCGAGCTGATCGGGGAATACTGTGTGGGTGCAGTGGTGTGCATCTATCTGATCCTTTCATGCCTGAAAAACGGGATATGGGACAATACCTCGAAATCCAAGCTGAAATATAATCTTCTGATCGGGCTTGTGGTGGGGCTGGTATCGGGCATCGCCATGTTTTACGGCTCGTACAAAATGCACGGCGAAGCGCTGAATGCGGCGCTTTCCGGGCTGACGGTTGCGGCGCTGCTTTTCTGCGTGTGCATTGCGGCGCTTACGATTGCGGCATTTGTCTATAAAAACAAGGCAAAACAGCAGGCAGAACTGGAAGAAGCGGAGGAAGCCGAAGAACCGGAAACTCTGCCGGAGGAAAAATTGGAAGAACTGCCGCCGGTACAGCCGAAGATGCCCGAAGTGTCTGAAATGCAGCAGGCATCCGAAACCGAACAGCAGACGCCGGCGCAGCCTTATGACGGTGCACCGCAGCAGGACGCAGAGCGGCAGGAGCCTGCGGCACAGACGGAAAATACGCAAAAGCAGAACAGCCCGCTGGCATGACCGCACGGTGCGGTTTGCAGCGGCACGGTGTGTTGTGGTATGATACAAGCTGCAGCAAAAACCATACGGGAGGAATACCCATGAACATCAAAGCGGCGGTATTTGATATCGACGGAACCCTTGTGGCACGCGGACACAGCGCGCCGGGAAACAAAACGGCGGCAGCCATAAAGGAACTTGCGAACAGCGGCGTTGCGATCATCATTGCAACAGGGCGTGCGCGCTTTACGGCACAGGCGGTGCTGGGCAAAGCGGTAAAACCGGATTATTTTGTCGCGGTGAACGGCGCGCATGTAACCGACGCCGCGGGCACGGAACTGTGGCAGTTCCGCATGACGCCGGAAGAAATGTATGTGCTGGTCGATTTTTGCGAAGACTATGATCTGCCGCTGGAATTTATCTTCGATGACGGCTATTATACCTATGTGGAATATCCGGCAGTACGCCGGATGAAGGAAAAGTATACGGAGATCCTGCCCTATGTAAAGGATGGGGAGGATCAGGTGCGTCATCTGGAAAGCATGCCGTTCGGCGCATGTGCGGCGATGAGCGAAGCGCGGATGCAGCAGTTTATGGAAAAGTACGGCTATCTGGGGCTGAAAGCGGTTTCGTTTGCACCGGGAGGGTACGATATTTCCGGCCCCGGCATCAATAAAAAAGAAGGCGTTGCCCGCCTTTTGGAAAAGCTTGGCATCCGCTGGGAGGAAACCGCGGCATTCGGGGACGGCGAAAACGACGCAGAGCTGCTGCGCGCCGCGGGCTTTGCGGTCGCCATGGAAAACGGGGCGGAAAGTGCAAAGCGTGAGGCAGACGTGATTGCGCCGTGCGCGCAGGACGATGGCGCTGCCGAAATCATCCGCCGGTATCTTATAAAGTAAGCCGTTTCGGCTTTGGAAAGGAACTCTATGTCGTTTGAACCGGTCTATGATGAAAACTGCACGGTGCTGATCGTCGGCACATGGCCCAGCCCCAAAAGCCGTGAGCAGGGCTTTTTCTACGGGCATCCGCAGAACCGCTTTTGGAAGCTTATGGCACGGCTGCTGGATGAGAAAATCCCGCAGAGCATTGCCGAGAAAAAGGAAATGCTGCTGCGTCATCATATCGCACTTTGGGATACGATCGAAAGCTGCGTCATCACCGGCGCATCGGATGCTTCGATCCGCGATGTGGTGCCGACGGATATCCGGTCGCTCACATGCAAGGCGCCGATCCGCCGGATTCTGTGCAACGGCGCGACGGCATACCGCCTGTATGAAAAATATAACGCGCAGCCGGGTATCGAAGCCGTAAAGCTGCCGAGCACAAGCCCCGCCAACGCGGCCTGGAGCATGGAAAAGCTGGCGGCAGAATGGGGCAGGTATGTGAATACGCAAACGGAGTAAGCAGCTTTTTGAAAAAAGCTGATCTTCCGTCCGGTCATCGGCAAAGCGTGTACCGGAATAAGGCGGGGCGAACACTCTGCGCCGCAGGGATTTTGGCACCGCGTTCCTTTTGCATAAAACAGAACAGGAAATTAAAAAAAGGCGGTAGAGATAAACACTCTGCCGCCTTTTGCTGTATTTATTCAGCGGGATGTTCCGCCAAAGCAATCTGAGCGGTAAGCTCTGCGAAAATTGCCTGTGTTTCATCGGGATCGCGCGTGCCGAACAGATAGCAGCGTCCGGATGCGGTTTTGATTTTCAGATACGGGGGAACTGTGGGGTCAGCGATGATCTTTAAATCGGACATTCCGCTGCCGGCAAAGCTGCCCTTGAAAATATGCTGTCCGCCCACTGCGTTGGTGCGGAACAGTCCTTCGGGCATCGTTTCCAGCAGCTCCAGCTGTTCGATCTCATCAAACGGGATCTCGTAGCGGGTGCTGCCGTTTTCACAGAAAACAGTCTGCACGCTTGTATCCAGAAAGATCTCGCTTTTTTCGTCAGCTGCAAGCGAAACCAGAAAAACAGGGACAAGCAGGACCAGAACGAGCGAAACGGCGGTGACGAACTTGCCGGTTTTGGTGGCAAGATTGAAGGTGCTGCCTGTGCCGGTGCGCATGTTTGCCATGATGTGGCTGTCGTTCGGGTTGTAATAGAAAAGCCCGCCCAGCCAGTAATCGTCCTCATCCACATACCAGTCCGTGCCGCTTTCGGCGGTCAGCTTTTCCTGCAGGCTGCGGGTGTGCAGTTCGATCATCACAACTGCGGCGCAGGAGCCAAAGCTGCTGACAAGCAGCAGAGTGATGCCGACCGCAAAGGAAAGCATCAGGACTGCAAGAGAAAGGCTCGTCATGGCAGAGCACAGGGCGATGATGCTCCAGACGTATTTCCACATGCGGTAGCGAAGCGCGCTGAGCGTCTGCGTCAGCTGCGTGTTGGCATCGACCGCTTCGGACTTTTTGCGGTACAGAAAAACGGCGGCGCAGCAGCTGAAAAGAACCGTGAGCAGGAATAAAGCGTGCACCCACCACAGAGCCGGCTGCATCAGCATGGAAACGATGCAGAGCAATGCGGAAAAAAGATAGGCTGCCGGCTTCGGCTTCGGATAGGAGATCATGGCGGAAAGATCGACCCGCACCTGCTTTGTGCCGGCGGCAGTCCACCCGCGCGCCTGCTTGAGGGCGGCGAGTTTGCGGTTGCAGCAGACGAACAGCACCTGCGGCAAAGCCAGAAGTGCAAGGAACACAGCGCCCCAAAAGATAAAGCTGACAGACAGATCCGAAATGAAAAATCCCGCAATGCACGCTGCGCCCAAAAGCCCGAACAGGATCCCGTTTTTTCGTTTGAAGTTATTCAGAATCGCGGCCGCCTCTGCACAATCGTGCGCCTGTGCCGGAAGCGTGACGCCCAGCACGATGTTTTTGCGGAATTTCGCCTCGCTTTTCTGGGAGAAAAACATGGCGAGAACAGTCAGGAAAAGAGAGCCCCAGAAAATAATCGAAAACATATTACGGTTCCTCCTCTAAGCATGTTTTGCAGATGCGTAAGATCGCTTCATCCGTCAGGCCGTTCAGACGCATTTCTGCCAAAAGCAGACGCAGGCGTGCGGTGGTATCCGCATCCGGTTCGCTTTGGACGGCACGGCGGGAAATGACGGTGCCGCTTCTGCGGTCGGTATGCACATACCCCTCGGTTTTCAAAAGCTGATAAGCCTTGCTGATCGTCATCATATTGATGCCGCTTTCGTCGGAAAGCGCCCGGATCGTCGGAAGCTTATCGCCCGGCGCAAGTTCCCCTTTGGAAATCGACAAAACGACCTGATTGCGCACCTGCATGTACAGGGGCGTTTCGCTTTCAAATTCAAATTCCCATATCATGCAGCGACCCTCCTTCGATTGCATTATAGCATGTAATGCAAATAATGCAATAGGAAAGCAGAAAAATTCTGTGCGGGGTACGATCGGGCGTTTGTGCGCATTATCCTTGGGGAAAAGCGGTGGAAAACAAAACGCCCCGCTTTCTGCCGAAACGGCACAGGCGGGGCGGCGGTGCAACGGGGCACCGGGTTCCGGGTTCATTTTTTGCAAGCGGAGCGCGGCATGCGCCTGCGTGAGGTACGAACGGGAAAAATCAGGGAACGTCGATCCAGATCCCCTCATCCCGGATCACAGCGCCGGGCAGTGCCCGGTAAAAATGCTGTGCGCCCTCGGCTTCGTCGATCAGCCCGATCAGGGTATCCACACCCCGCCGGTGCAGTTCGCTGCGCAGGGCCTGCATCAGTTCCTGCGCAATTTTGCGGTGGCGGCAGCTTTTGAGCACGCAGATCCAATCCAGATACGCTTTGCGGGAACCGTCGAAATGGCTGTGGATCAGGGAGGAGTCGATCCGCCCGACCACTTTCCCGTCCTGATAGGCAAGCAGCGAAACCGAATCGGCAAATGCGGGGTTTTCAAAGCTGGCGGTCACGTTTTGAATGTATTCTTCGGTGATGTCCCAGCCCCAGTGCGCTTCTTCTTTGCGCAGCGTTTCCTCGAAAAGCAAAACATCCGGAATACGGTCTTTTGTGTATCGTTCGATCTTCATGGCAAATATCTCCGTTCAATAGTCGAAGCGGTGCGCGCCTACTTCGATTTTCTGTGTCAGGGTTTCATTGGAATACGGTCTGCGGATTTCGATCAGATTCAAAACCGTATAGCCGTGCCGTTTCAAAAACGAAATCATGCGGTGATTATTTGGGTGCACGTTGAAATAAAGGGTTTCCTCCCCGAAAGAACATGCCAGCGCTTCGGCGCGTTCCAGCAGCTGATCGGCCACACCGGTGCCGCGGAAGGCCTGTGCCACGAAAAGCGATTCCATCCAAACGCACGGTGCTTCGATCCTGCAGACCATATATCCTGCGGGGCGATCCTTCGCGAAAGCGGCATACACCGGAAAGCCGGAGGAAAGATACTCCGAAAGTTCCGCTTTCGCAGAGACCGGGTCCGGTGCGGAAACGATTCCTTTATACGATTTCAAAGCGGTGCGGAAATCGGCGGTCAAAGGCACGATTTCGTCTGCGTTTTTTTCGGATACCTCGATGATACGGATATTCATTCAGTCGTTCTCCTTTTCGTGCGGGATGATCTGTCCTGATTTTACCGCAGGGCGTCAGCAGAATCAAGGGCGCTTGCAGCAAGGTAAGGCAGACGCAGCAAAGCGGGCGCAGAAATGCAGCCGTCCGGTGCACCGGCAGGAACGTGCAGCCGGCGCGGATGCTGCGCGGCATTTGCCGGTGCGTGCCATAAAAAATGCCGCAGCTCCGAAAGAAGAGCTGCGGCATGATAAAAGCAGAAATCCGAACCATTCGGCAGGGGAAATCAGAAGAACAGATCCTTGCTGGGATATTCCGGCTCGGTCGTCAGGCGCAGCCCCATTTTGCGAAGCGTGCCTTCATCGCCCGAATGCAGCATGCAGGTGCTGTGCATTTCGCAATCGCGCAGCTGCGGCAGAGCGGACATTGCGTGTTCGGCCAGCGTATTGGTTGCCGCCGTAATAGAAAGGGCGGCAAGTACGTCGTCCACCTTCAGCACACTGGAACGGCTGCCGAGGATATCGATTTTCAGTTTGAGGATCGGCTCAAGAATGATCGGGCTGATGAGGGTGAGGGAATCATCGATCCCCGAAACAGCCTTGATCGCGTTCAGAACGCAGGAGGAGCAGGCGCTCATCAGGCTGCTTGCCTTTCCGGTTACGACATCGCCGTTGGGCAGCTGGATCGCAGCTGCGGCAACGCCGCTGCTTTCGCTTTTGGCAAGAGCGGGCGAAACGACTGCGCGGTCTGCCGTGGTGATGGAAAGCTCCTGCATGATGCGCTGGATCTTGTCCACGGCGTCCTTGGAGCCTTTGCCTTGCTTGTGGTCGCACAGGGCTTTATAGTAGCGGCGGATGATTTCCTGATGAGCGGCTTCGCGCACGACCTTGTCGTCGGAAATGGCAAAGCCTGCCATGTTCACGCCCATATCCGTCGGCGAACGGTATACGCTGTCGTCGCCTGTCAGACGGGAGAGGATGTTGCGCACAATGGGGAAGGCTTCCACATCACGGTTGTAGTTGACGGTCGTGATGCCGTATGCTTCCAAATGGAACGGGTCGATCATATTGACGTCCGCAAGGTCTGCCGTGGCGGCTTCGTAGGCAAGGTTCACCGGATGCTTGAGCGGCAGGTTCCAAATGGGGAAGGTTTCAAACTTTGCATAGCCTGCAACGCGGCCCTGACGCATTTCGTGATAAACCTGCGAAAGGCATGTGGCAAGCTTGCCTGAACCCGGGCCGGGTGCCGTTACAACGACAAGCGGCTTTGTGGTTTCGATGTAGGGGTTTGCGCCGTAGCCTTCATCGCTGCAGATGTGGGCAATATCGGTGGGGTAGCCCTTGATCGGGCGGTGAATGTAGTTTTTGACGCCGCGCATCGTCAGCTTTTTGGCAAAGCCGTCTGCCGCGGACTGACCGGTATACTGCGTGATGACAACACTGTTTACGCTGATGCCCATGCGCGTGATGTCGTCGATCAGGCGCAGCACCTCCATATCATAGCTGATGCCGAGGTCGGCGCGGATCTTGGTCTTTTCGATATCGCTTGCCGAAATGGTGAAGATGATCTCCGCATGATCCCGCATTTCGTACAGAAGGCGGATCTTGCCGTTGGCATCAAAGCCCGGCAGAACACGGGCTGCGTGATAGTCATCAAACAGCTTGCCGCCGAATTCCAGATAAAGCTTGCCGCCCCACTGTTCGATGCGCTGACGGATATGTTCCGTCTGCTTATGGATGTAAAGACTGTTGTCGAATCCTGTTTCCATTATCCTGCTCTCTCCCTTATACACTTTTCCGGAAAACGCCGCAGGTTTTAAACAGACAATCGGGTTTGTCTGTTGCTCATCCACTGCGTGCATGCTATACTACTGAACGCTGTCCGTCACATTTTATTCTTATATAGGATACCATTAACTGCAGTGCATGGCAAGGCATACCATAAGAAAAAGCGGAAAAATCGAAATTAAACGGATAAAAAAGAAGGAAAGATAGAAAGTTGGAACTTTTACTGCTTTTTTGACCGGTCGGTTTGTGGAAAATATAGAATTCGGCAGAAGTTTACTTTTTGTACATAATTAAATATTGTATTTGCACAAAAGTTTTGCTATTATATTATCAATAATGCTGTTGCGATGCGTGTGAACAGCCGGTAAAGGAGAATGAATGTGAACAAGCAAGGGTTGTTTGGTGCGCTTAAAAATCTGGCGTGGCTGACACAGCTTGGCTTTTCCCTGGCGTTTCCCCCGGTTGTGTGCCTTGCCGGTGCATTCTGGCTTGCAAGGCGTTTTTCGCTTGGCCCGTGGATCTTTGTTGCGGCAATCATTCTGGGCATCGGCACGGCGGCGAGCACATTTGCAGAGTTCGTGAAGATGTTCCGCCGGAAAAACGGCAAAAAATGATCTTCCCTGCGGCAAGATATAAACCTTTAGTTCGGATGTGAGAAGGAATTTATGAAAATACAGCAGACGGTGAAGCGCGAGACACTGCACATTGCAGAAGGAACGCTTGCGTTTTCGATTCTTATGAACCTTGTCTTCCTGCTTTTGAACAAGTGGGACATGACGGTGCTGTGGGGCACGCTGCTCGGCGGCGGCTTTGCAGTCATCAACTTCTTTTTGCTGGGCATCAGCGTGCAGAAAATGGCGGCTGAAGAAAGCGAAAAGAAAGGAAAGCTTGTATTGCAGCTGTCGTACAGCCTGCGTATGCTGGCCACTGTGGCCGTAGCGGCGCTGGGGATCCTGCTGCCTTGTTTTTCGTGGGTCGCAACGGTGATCCCGCTGCTCTTTCCGCGGCTGACTATTCTTGCAATGCAGATTCTGGGCGTATACAAACCGTCCAAAAATAAGGAAGGAGGCGATGAGCCGGTATGAATGTAGATATCACCGGCGCACGTATTTACTTTACGATCCCCGTCTTTGGCGGCATCCCCATTACAGCAACGATCGTAAACAGCTTGCTTGTGACACTTATCATTCTTGGCCTGTGCATTTTCCTGACGCGCGGGCTGAAGGTAAGGGCGGTAAGCAAACGACAGGTCGTGGCTGAATTTCTGGTGGAGACTGCACAGAACTTCGTAAACGGGAACATGGGCGAAAAGTTCGCTTATTATACACCGTTTGTGGCAGCTCTGTTTGCATCGTCACTGCTGTCCAGCCTGCTGAGCCTTGTCGGGCTTTTCCCGCCGACAAGCGATCTGTCTACGACTATGGCTTGGGCAGTGATCGTATTCGTGCTCATCACATACACCAAGATCCGCACCGGTGGTGTGGGCGGTTACCTCAAAGGCTTTACACAGCCGATCGTTGTGCTGACGCCGTTCAATATCTTGTCGGAGCTTGCAACGCCGATCTCTATGGCGTTCCGTCATTTCGGCAATATTGTATCGGGCAGTGTCATTACTTCGCTTGTGTATGCCGCACTGGCTGCCGCTTCGCATGCTCTGTTTGCATGGCTGCCGGGCGCACTGGGCGAGATCCTCGGCGCCATTCCTGTTCTGCAGGTTGGTATCCCCGCAGTGCTCAGTGTCTATTTTGACCTTTTCTCAAGCTTTATGCAGGCGTTCATCTTCTGTATGCTGACGACGCTGTATATCGCAAGTGCGGCGGACGATGGAGCGTAACGCCGCATCCGTACCCGATTTTTCGATGCGCTGGTTCCGGCGCACTGAAAATACAAAACCAAACTAATTTTAGGAGGAAACCTCTATGTTGGAAAAAGCAATCATCCTCGCAGGCTGCGCAGTGGGCGCAGGTCTTGCTCTGATCGCAGGTATCGGCCCTGGTATCGGCGAAGGCTACGCAGTCGGTAAGGCCTGCGAAGCGATCGGCCGTCAGCCCGAATGCAAGGGCGACGTTACTTCTACCATGCTGCTTGGCTGCGCCGTCGCAGAGACGACCGGTATTTACGGCTTTGTTACGGGCCTGCTGCTCCTCTTCGTAGCACCGAACATCTTCATCAATCTGCTGTAATCTAAAGGCGAAAGGCGGCGGCCCCAAGGGCTGCTGTCGGAAGGAGGAGACAGAATGAAACAATTTCAGGACCTCGTTACCTTCGTGCCTTGGACGTTTGTCTTCCAGATCTGCAACCTGATCCTGCTTACCGCGGGCGTAAAACATTTCCTGTTCAAGCCCGTGCAGGCGATCCTTGAAAAGCGCAGAGAAGAAATCGAGACATCCTATTCCGACGCACAGCGCGCGGAAGAGAATGCAATGGAAATGAAGAAGGAATACGAGACGCGTCTTGCCAGCGCCAAGGAAGAAGCGGGCGAGATCGTCCGCACGGCCACGGCGCGTGCAGCGGCGCGCGGCGAAGAAATGGTAAGCGAAGCACGCGAACAGGCTGCGGCGCTCAAGACCAAGGCAAATGCCGAGATCGAAAGCGAACGCCGCAGGGCGGCAGGCGAGCTGAAGAACGATATTTCCGAGCTTGCGCTGGATATCGCCGGACGTGTTGTGGAAAAGGAGATCGACCCCGCGGTACACAAGGAGCTGATCGACGATTTCATCAACCGTGTGGGTGATGCATCATGACAGCGGCGGAACGGGAATTCGGCGGCGCACTTTATGAGCTGGCACAGGACGAGCACTGCGAGGACGCATGCCTTGAAGGGCTTGAAACAGCCGTAAAGCTGTTTGCGCAGATGCCGGAATATATCAAGCTGGTGCAGAATCCTGCCGTGCCGAAAAGCGACCGTCTGGCCATGCTGGACGAAGCCTTCGGCGAAGGTGTGCACGGATATGTGCTGAATTTTTTAAAGATTTTGTGCGAGCGCTCCATGCTCGGTGCAGCGTCCGGCTGCCTGCAGGAATACAAATCGCGCCTGTATGAACAGCGCGGTATCCTGCCGGTGCAGGCGATCAGCGCCGTGGAAATGGACGAAGCACAGAAGAAAGCCCTGTGCGCAAAGCTTGGCGAAAAGACCGGCAAGACCATTCTGCTGGAAACCAGTGTCGATCCGTCCGTGCTGGGCGGGATCCGTCTTCGCTATGAAGGCAAGGAACTGGATGGCACGGCAGCCGGCCGTCTGGCTTCGCTGCGCCGTGTGCTGACGCAGGCGTAAGTCTGCGTATTTGAACGTAGGAAAGTTGGTGAGACTATGCAGTTAAAACCTGAAGATATCAGTAAGATTATCAAAAATCAGATCAAAAATTACGATACCAAGATCGAAAGCGCCGAAACCGGCACTGTCATCCTTGTAGGCGACGGCATTGCGCGTGCCTACGGGCTTGAAAAGTGCATGGCGAACGAATTGGTCGAGTTTGAAAACGGTGAATACGGCATGGCCCTGAACCTTGAAGAGAACAGCGTGGCAATCGTTCTGCTGGGCTCGGATGAAGGCATCAAGGAGGGCGACACCGTCAAACGCACGGGCCGTGTCGTCAGCGTCCCGGTTGGCGACGCCATGATCGGCCGTGTCGTGAATGCACTCGGTCAGCCGATCGACGGCAAGGGTGCGATCGAGACAACGGAGATCCGCCCGATCGAGCATAAGGCAGCCGGCATCATCGAACGCAAGAGCGTTTCGGTGCCGCTTCAGACAGGTATCAAGGCAATCGACAGCATGATCCCGATCGGCCGCGGCCAGCGCGAGCTGATCATCGGTGACCGCCAGACAGGTAAAACCGTCATCGCGACCGATACGATCATCAACCAGAAGGGCAAGGATGTTATCTGCATCTATGTCGCAATCGGTCAGAAGCGTTCTACCGTTGCGCAGCTTGTTGAAACCCTGACGGTTGCAGGTGCAATGGATTACACGATCGTTGTTTCCGCATCTGCTTCGGAGCTTGCTCCGGTTCAGTATATCGCACCGTATTCGGGCTGCACCATGGGTGAATACTTCATGGATCAGGGCAAGGACGTTCTTATCATTTATGATGATCTGTCCAAACACGCGGTCGCTTACCGCGCACTCAGCCTTCTGATCCGTCGCCCGCCCGGACGTGAAGCGTACCCCGGCGACGTTTTCTATCTGCACAGCCGTCTTTTGGAACGCGCTGCGCGTCTTGCGCCGGAGTACGGCGGCGGCAGCCTGACGGCTCTGCCCATTATCGAAACACAGGCCGGTGACGTTTCGGCATATATCCCGACAAACGTCATCTCCATTACCGACGGCCAGATCTTCCTTGAAACGGAACTGTTCCATTCGGGCGTTATGCCGGCTGTCAACCCGGGCATTTCGGTATCCCGAGTCGGCGGCAACGCACAGATCAAGGCCATGAAGAAGGTTGCCGGCACCTTGAAGCTCGCGTATTCGCAGTACCGCGAACTGCAGAGCTTTGCACAGTTCGGTTCCGATCTGGACGCCGATACCAAGCGCCGTCTGGCACAGGGCGAACGCATCGTGGAAGTGCTCAAGCAGGACCGCAACTCTCCGGTACCGGTTGAAAAGCAGGTGTGCATCCTGTATGCAGTTACCAATGATTTCCTTGCAGACGTGCCCGTCCCTCTGATCAAAGAGTACGAGCAGGAACTGTACGAGGATCTTTCCAATCTGCATGATGCAGATGTTTTGGCTCCGATCCGCGATACGGGCGCTTTGTCGGATGAGACAAAGGCTGCTCTGGAAAAGGCTCTGACGGAGTTTACGGAAACATTCATCAAATCCCACGCATAAAGGAGGCACGGCATCATGGCGGCATCGTCCATGAAAGATATCAAGCTGCGCATCAAGAGCGTGGAAAGCACCATGCAGATCACCAAGGCGATGGAACTTGTGGCGTCCTCGAAGCTTCGGCACGCAAAAATGCGCGCCGAAGCGACGCGGCCGTATTTCACAACGCTTCATGACTGCCTGACGGATATCGCATACGGCAATACGGATTTCTCTTCGCCCTATGTGCAGAAAAGAGAGGTCAAAAAGGCATGCTACATTGTAGTTGCGGGCGACCGCGGCCTTGCGGGCGGCTATAACAACAACGTCTTTAAGGAACTGGCACAGCAGATCGAAGGCAAAAACGTCTGCACCCTGCCGATCGGCAAGAAGGCAGTGGAATACTGCCAGCGCAGCGGGCTGGAGATCCTGACGGAAGAATATTCCGTGGCCGAGAACGTTTCACTGGGCGATTGCTTTGCAATTTCCCGCATGCTGTGCAAGCAGTACTGCAAAGGCGAATTTGATGAGCTGTATGTGGTGTATACAAACTTTGTTTCGATGCTCAGCCAGCAGCCCGGCACGCTGAAAATGCTGCCGATCCGCTATGAGCGCGAGCAGGCAAAGAATGCGGCGGAAAGCCTTACGATCTATGAACCTTCTACCGAAGCAGTCTATGATGCGATCGTTCCCGAATACGTGGGCGGTCTGCTCTGGGGTGCTATGGCAGAAAGTGTTGCAAGTGAGCAGGGTGCACGCCGCACGGCGATGGATGCAGCCAGCAAGAATGCGAGCGAAATGATCGAGGATCTTTCGCTCAGATATAACCGTGCACGCCAGGGCGCGATCACGCAGGAGATCACCGAGATCGTTGCGGGCGCCGAAGCATAAGGCACGGTACGCAAAGCAAAGCTCTTTATAAAGGAGACAAGCCAATGAGCAAACAGAACATCGGCACAGTTACCCAGATCATCGGACCTGTGCTTGACATTAAGTTCCCGAACGGGGAGCTGCCCGCTCTGCTGAACGCGATCACCGTTCAGAACGGGGATGAGACTGTTACGCTGGAAGTGGCACAGCACATCGGCGATGACGTCGTGCGCTGCATCGCTATGTCCGGTACAGATGGTCTTGTCCGCGGCGCAGAGGCTGTGGATACCGGTTCCCCGATCACCGTTCCGGTGGGCAACGAATGCCTGGGACGTATTTTCAACCTTCTGGGCGAACCGGTGGATAACCTGCCCGCACCGAAAGCGGAAGAACGCTGGCCGATCCACCGTCAGCCGCCCTCTTTTGAGGAACAGGAATCCACAACGGAAATCCTGGAAACCGGCATCAAGGTCATCGACCTGATCGCACCGTACGCAAAGGGCGGTAAGATCGGTCTGTTCGGCGGTGCAGGCGTCGGCAAAACCGTTCTGATTCAGGAACTCATCAACAACGTTGCCAAGGAGCACGGCGGTCTGTCTGTGTTTACGGGCGTCGGTGAACGCACCCGTGAAGGCAACGACCTGTATTATGAAATGAAGGAAAGCGGCGTTATCGACAAGACGGCTCTCGTCTATGGCCAGATGAACGAACCGCCGGGAGCACGTATGCGTGTTGCACTTTCCGGCCTGACAATGGCGGAATACTTCCGTGACCGCGAAAATCAGGACGTGCTGCTCTTCATCGACAACATCTTCCGTTTTACGCAGGCAGGCTCCGAGGTTTCGGCTCTGCTTGGCCGTATGCCGAGCGCCGTTGGCTATCAGCCGACCCTCGCAACGGAAATGGGCGCTCTGCAGGAGCGCATCACTTCGACCAAGAAGGGCTCGATCACATCCGTTCAGGCCGTTTACGTCCCTGCGGATGACTTGACCGACCCTGCGCCTGCAACGACATTTGCCCACCTGGATGCGCAGACGGTTCTTTCCCGAAGCATTTCCAGCCTTGGCATTTATCCGGCAGTTGATCCGCTGGAGTCCAACTCCCGTATTCTGGCGCCGGACGTTGTGGGTAAGGAACATTACGAAGTTGCGCGTGCGGTACAGCGTATCCTGCAGCGCTATAAAGAACTGCAGGATATCATTGCGATCATGGGTATGGATGAGCTTTCCGAAGAGGATAAGCTGACCGTTGCCCGCGCCCGTAAGATCCAGCGCTTCCTGTCGCAGCCGTTCAGCGTTGCGGAACAGTTCACCGGCATGCCGGGCAAATATGTTCCCATCAAAGAGACGATCCGCGGCTTCAAGGAAATCATCGAAGGCAAACATGATGATCTGCCGGAATCGGCATTCCTGTTCGCAGGTACGATCGACGACGTTATCGAAAAGGCAAAATCGCTGTAAGGAATCGGCGTCCGCAGTGGCGCAGAGGAATTACTCCCGGAAAGGATTTTTTCTATGGCTACCTTTCATTTGCAGATCGTGACGCCGGACGGAGGCTTTTACGACGGTGAAGCGGAAAAGCTGATTGTACGCACCATTGACGGCGATGTGTGCATCCTGCCCAAGCATTCCCCGTATGTTACGGCGCTCGGCACGGGTACAACGTCAGTTGTGATCGACGGCAAGCGCCGCCGCGCAGCATGTGCGGGCGGTATGCTGGCTGTTATGAAAAACAATGTGCGTCTTGTGGCAACCACTTTCGAGTGGGCGGAGGATATCGACGTCGACCGTGCACAGCGCGCAAAAGACCGCGCGGAGCAGCTGATCGCAAAGGCAACAGATCAGCGTGAACTGGAACTTGCACAGGCCCGCTTGAAGCGTGCGCTTACACGAATCCAGGTTACACAGATCTGATCCGGCAAAACGAAATGAAGAAAGCGGACATTTTGTCCGCTTTCTTTTTTTTCATAATAATGATATACTGTTAGGGATTTGAACCGAAAATGCTTTATGGCATAGAATTTGATGAAATCGGGAAAGGAGGCGCCGTGCCGTGCAGGACGCCCGAACAATGAAACGAAATTTTTTATGGAACACCTTTGGTCAGCTGACCTATATGATCAGCCAGTATCTGTGCGGGATCCTTGTGGTGCGCCTGGCCGGGGAACAGGTCTCCGGCGTATACAATACGGCGCTGACGGCAACCGGTATTTTTCTGGCGATCGCTTCATACGGAATGTACAGCTTTCAGGTGTCGGATATCAAGGAGATGTATTCGGCAAGCACCTATATCCGCAGCCGCGTGTGGACATGTACGATCGCGACCGTGCTGTGCGCGGGGTTTGTGGCATTCAATGCACTGACGGGCGAAAACCCGTACAGCGCCGAGCAAAGCATCTGCGTCATGCTGTTTTTGGGATACCGCATGGTGGAATCCTTTACGGATATCTATAATGCGATCGATCAGCGCAGCGAACGGCTGGATATCGTCGGCAAGACGTACGCCGTGCGCGGTGTGGTGACGAGCCTTTCTTTTGTACTGATGCTGAAGGTCACGGGCAATATCGTGCTGACGCTGCTCGTCATGTTTGCAACGAGCCTTCTGGTGTTCCTGTTCTATTCGCTGCCGAAAGCGCGCGCGTTCTATACGCCGGAGCACCCGCAGACTTCGCGCGTGACGGCGCTGCTGCTGGAATGTCTGCCGCTTGCCGTGTACAGCTTTTTGAATACGACGGCGGCTTCGATCCCGAAGCTGGTGCTTGCGGGGAAACTGGGACAAACCGCACTGGGCATTTACGGGCCGGTGACGCAGCCTGTTGTGCTGCTGCAGGTGGGGGCGACCTATCTGTTCAACCCGTTTATCACGATTTTTGCAACAAGCTATGCGCACCGCGACCGCAAGGGCTTTTTTAAAGCGGTGCTGGGGGTGCAGGCCGTGGTGCTGGCGCTGCTGCCGGTCGGGCTGCTGGGGGCACATTTCCTCGGGCGCTGGGGTCTTAAAACCTTCGTGGCGCCGAGCCTTGCCGATTATCAGTATCTGCTTTCCCCGATGGTGGTGTCGTCGATCCTGACGGCACTGGTGCTGTTTTACAGCATGGTGCTCACCGTTATGCGCCGCATGAAAGAACTGATTATTGCCAATGTCTGCGCTATCATCGTTTCGGCATTGATCAGTTCGCCGTGCGTCGCGCACTGGCAGCTGCAGGGCGCGACGATTGCGGCGATCCTGGCACAGCTGGTGCAGGTGCTGATTCTGGGCGGATATGCCGTCTGGTATGCGCGCCGCCATTTTTCACAAAACGACGAGCCGCCGGTCGATACGTATTTCGACGGTCTGCCCGGATTATAAGAAAACCGCTGTAAGGGGGAAACAACATGAAAACAAGAACGGAAATGACGATCGGTTTTATCGGCTTCGGCAATATGGCACAGGCGATCGCCGAGGGGCTGCTTCGTTCCGGTGCGCTTCGTCCGGAACAGATCTGCGCCTGCGCAAAACGTTATGATAAGCTTTGCAGCGCAACAGAGCCGAAAGGGATGCGCCCCTGCCGCACGGTGCAGGAGACTGCCGAACAATCGGATCTTGTGATCGTCGCTGTAAAGCCGTATCTGATCGAATCGGTGCTGGAACCGGTGCGCGGTATCCTGGCGGATAAAATCATTGTTTCGGTGGCTGCGGGCTGGCAGAATGACGAGTGGGAACGCTTTGTGCCCGGAACACATCACATCAGCACCATGCCCAATACACCGGTGCGCGTGTGCGACGGTGTGGTACTGGTGGAACAGGAGCATACGCTGACGCAGGAGGAATACCGGCTGGTGGAAGAACTGCTGTTGTTCATCAGCCTTGTTCAGCCGATCGAAAGCCGCCTGTTCGATATTGCCGGAACGGTGGCGGGCTGCGGGCCGGCCTTTGTAAGCATGTTTATCGAAGCACTGGGAGACGCCGGTGTAAAATACGGAATGACGCGCGAAATGGCGTACCGTCTGGCGGGCAAAATGGTGTCCGGCACAGGGCGTATGCTGGTGGAATCCGGCGAGCATCCCGGTGTGCTGAAAGACGCCGTGTGTTCGCCCGGCGGCACAACGATCCGCGGCGTGATCGAACTGGAGCGCAGCGGGCTGCGTCCGGCGGTCATCAACGCCATTGATGCGATCCAGCAGCGGTAAGCTGCTCTTGGAATAGAGTGTGCGCATACGGTGCGCATTACGGGAAATACGTCACAAAAAACGGCAAAATAAAAACGGAGTATATGAACTTCATATACTCCGTTTTCGTTTGTGTAAAAAATATTCTGTGCAGGCGCACGCTGAAAACGCCGCCCGAAAGACTTCCGGTACAGAATCGATCGGGCAAACGCCGGCGGTGTGCATTACAGATCAAACAGAAGCTCGCAGTAGTCCGGCATCGGCCAATAGGTCTGCGGAACCTGCTGTTCCAGCTCGTCTGCGGCATCGCGCAGGGCGGCCATTTCGTTTTCACGCAGCTTGCGGCATGCTGCGGCACGCGCCTTTTCCCCAAGGTGGGAATGATCCAGATCGTTCAGTGCCTTGCGAAGCGCATGGGTTGCATCTGCGGTTTTATCCAGCACCGTGCACAGCAGTTCCAGATCGGCCTTGACGCTTTTGCAGGTGCAGCCGTTCTGTGCGGTATAGTACGATGCACGGCTCACGCGCGACAGATATTCATAGCCGGCGGGCATCAGGCTGCGGTCGACCATTTCCAGCATGGTGGATGCGTCGATGTGGATGTGCTTGGAATAGGTTTCGAGCGTGATCTCATAGCGGGAACGGCATTCGGATTCCGTGAATACCTTGGTGCGCTCGAACATGGCAATATTTTTCGGGTCGATAAATGCATTGGCTGCATCGACCATGCCGCGGATATCCGGCAGGCCGCGGCGGGCAGCTTCCGCCGCCCATTCCTGACTGTAATTGTTGCCGTTGAAAATGATGCGGCTGTGTTCGCGCCATGTTTCGGAAATGATTTCGTGAACAACGGCGTCAACATCGGCAGCGCCTTCCAGCTTATCGGCAAAATCGTGCAGAACATCTGCGACAATGGCATTCGTCACTGCGTTGGCAAGGCCGATGCTCTGACTGGAGCCGACCATGCGGAATTCAAATTTATTGCCGGTGAAAGCGAACGGGGAGGTGCGGTTGCGGTCGGAATCATCCAGCTTGAATAGGGGAAGGCTGCTGACGCCTGTCCACAGTGCGCCGCGATCCTGCCGGTGAAGCGTGTGGCCATCTGCCAATTCGTGCAGCATATGGGTCAGAGTGTTGCCTAGAAATACGCTGACGATACTGGGCGGTGCTTCGTTGCCGCCCAGACGGTCTTCGTTGCCCGGGCAGGCGGCGGAAAGGCGCAGCAGGTCGGCGTACAGATCGACTGCCGTGATGACCGCGCAGAGCGTCACAAGAAAGACGTTGTTTTCTTCGGGCTTATCAGAGGGGCTCAGCAGATTATGCCCGGTATTGGTGACAAGGCTCCAGTTATTGTGCTTGCCGCTGCCGTTGACGCCCGCAAAGGGTTTTTCGTGCAGAAGGCAGGCGAAGTTGTGCCGCAGGGCAACCTTGCGCATCAGCTCCATCATGATCTGGTTGTGATCGCAGGCGATATTGGCTGTGGAAAAAACGCTGGCAAGCTCGTACTGGCCGGGCGCAACTTCGTTGTGCTCAGTTTTGGCGGGTACGCCCAGATGCCACAGCTCGTCGTCCAGCTCGCGCATGAATTCACGCACGCGCTCGTTGATGCTGCCGTAATAGTGATCTTCCAATTCCTGCCCTTTGGGCGGCTTTGCGCCGAGCAGCGTGTGCCCGCATACCTTCAGGTCAAGGCGGCGGTCAAAAAGCTCTTTATCCACAAGGAAATATTCCTGTTCGGCGCCGACCGTGGGCTGAACGGAAACCGTTTCGGTATCGCCCAGTGCGCGCAGCACGCGCAGAGCCTGACTGCCGACGGCCTGCATGCTGCGCAGGACGGGTGTTTTCTGATCGAGCGCTTCACCGGTGTAAGCGCAGAATGCAGTGGGGATGTAAAGGGTCGTGCCAAGGACGAAGGCGGGGGAAGTGGGGTCCCATGCGGTGTAGCCGCGTGCTTCAAAGGTGGCGCGCAGACCGCCGGAGGGGAAGCTGGAAGCATCGCTTTCACCCTTTGCCAGCATTTTGCCGGAAAAGCTCAGGATCGGCGTACCTTCGTTTACGCCGTCAATAAAGCTGTCGTGCTTGCCGCTTCCGGTGCCCGTCATCGGGCTGAACCAGTGAATGTAATGCGTGGCGCCGTGCTCCATGGCCCAGTTTTTCATCGCCTCTGCGACAACGTCGGCCACTTCGGGGTCCCAGGGTTTTCCCTCATCACGGATTTCGCGCAGCGATGCATACACCCGCAGCGGCAGACGCTCGCGCATCACGCGGTCATCGAATAAATGGCTGCCAAACGAGCCGAACAATTCCGTAGTCAAAAGCAGTTCCTCCCTCAATCACACGAAAAATCCGGCGGGGATTCCGCCGCTTTTACATTTGATTTTCCGATACGCATCTATTTTAACATGGTATGACAGGTCAAACAAGACGAAATCCTGACGAAAAAGGAAGAATCCGCAAGTAAAATCTTAGTGAACCTTTTAAAGTGTTTTCAAATATGCTATACTAACTATACTTATGCGAATGAGGTGGGACAATGGATCAGAAAATCGAGGAGTTTTATCAATCGCTGCGCGGCAGACGTGTTGCGTTTATCGGCACGGGTGTGACGAATCAGCAGTGTATCGAGCTGTTCAGCCGGTGCGGTGCAAAAATCACGCTCTGCGATAAAAAGCCGGATCTGGATGCATTCGGTGCATACGCCGATGCGCTGCGCAGGCTGGATATCGAATATTCGCTGGGCGAGCATTATCTGGACGGCCTGAAAGGGCAGGATATGATCATGCGCACCCCGGGCTTTGAATACTTTACGCCGGAACTTGTCGCCGCAAAAGAAGCGGGCGCACAGGTGACAAGCGAAATGGAGCTTTTCTTCCGTCTGTGTCCGTGCAAGATCGTGGCTGTCACGGGCTCTGACGGCAAAACCACCACCACCACGCTGACGGCAAAGATCCTGGAACGTCAGGGCTACACCGTGCATCTGGGCGGCAATCTAGGCCGCGCGCTGCTGCCGGTCGTGGATACGATCCGCCCGGACGATATCGCCGTGGTGGAGCTTTCCAGCTTTCAGCTCATCAGCATGCACGAATCGCCGGATATCGCGGTTGTCACGAACGTGACGCCGAATCATCTGGATCATCATAAGGACATGCAGGAGTATGTCGACGCAAAGCGCAACATCCTTTTGTATCAGAAGAAAGACAGCTATGCCGTGCTGGGCTATGAAAACGATATTTCGCACAGCATGGAAAAAGACGTGCGGGGCAGCATGTGCTGGTTCACCCGCAAATCGGTCGTGGAAAACGGCGGTTTCCTGCGCGATGACGGCATGCTCTGCCTTGCCGAAAACAAAACGGTGACGCCGGTGATCCATAAATCGAAGGTAGCGCTGCGCGGGGAGCACAATCTGGAAAATCTGCTTGCGGCCTTCTGCGCAACACGCACCCTTGCCGATACACAGGCTATGGCCTATGTTGCCGAACACTTTGCGGGCGTCGAGCACCGCATCGAGCCGGTGCGCACATTGGACGGCGTGCAGTGGTTCAATGATTCGATCGCCACAAGCCCCACCCGCGTGATCGCGGGACTGCGCGCATTCGATCAGAAGCTGATCATCATTGCGGGCGGTTCGGATAAGGGCATCAGCTTTGCACCGCTTGCACCGGAGCTGATCGCACATGTGAAAACGCTGATCCTGACGGGCGCAACGGCACAGAAGATCGAGGACGCCGTCCGCGCAGACCCCGGCTTTGCGGACAGCGGGCTTGTCATCCTGCATGCCGAAGGCATGGAGCAGGCCGTGAAGCTTGCAAAGGATGCGGCAAAGCCCGGCGATATCGTTTCGCTTTCGCCCGCGTGCGCAAGCTTTGACTGCTACCCGAACTTTGAAGTGCGCGGACGCCATTACAAGGATCTGGTGAACGCCCTTTGATCGCACAGCTTTGCGATGAAAACCGGCAGGATTTCCTGCGTGCAGTGCACGGCTGTGACGCCCTTGCACCGGAAATGCTGACGGATCTTTCCGTGTTCGGCGCACAGAGTGCGCTGATGCGCTTTTTTGCGGCGGACAGCACGGGTGCACTGGAACTGAAAGGTGCGGGCGCACGGCTGTGCGGTACATATGATGCACAGGAAGCCGGGATTTTTTTAAAGCTTATGGGCGTGGAAAGCGTGTTTGTGCACGGTGCGCTGCCGCAGGGCTATCATGCAGAGGAACCGCTTTTTTATATGGTGTATGATGCACACCGCGCCGCCGAGCCGGAAACGGGGCTTTTATTTGAAACCGACCGCGAACCGGCAGCGGCAAAAATAACCGATTTTTTCTGCGACAGGAAAAACGATCCCGATGCGTGGGATAATTTTTATTCGGAGCTGTGCACAAAGCGCACGCACGGCGCCGCCGAAGTGTGGGCGGCTGTGTCACGGGGCGAAATCATTGCCACCGCGGGCGCATATGCGCTCTGTGCGCAGCATGCATTTTTGTCGGGGATCGAAACAAAGGAGCCGTTTCGGGGACAAGGCGTCGGCGGAAAGCTGACG
This sequence comes from Ruthenibacterium sp., assembly GCA_020025235.1. Taxonomy (GTDB): domain Bacteria; phylum Bacillota; class Clostridia; order Oscillospirales; family Ruminococcaceae; genus Ruthenibacterium. Next base: position 125,472 of record JAHHSL010000001.1, on the reverse strand, counting down.
GCGCTGCTTGCAGAAAAGCTTTCCGGGCAAGGACGCACGGTTACGCTTTTGTGCCGAAAGGAACGGCGCGGCTTTTACGAACGGCTGGGATTTATCCGTTCGGGCACGGTGCTTTATGCCGTGCAGGACGACGCGGGGAAAGACCCCGCAGCAAACAAGGAATGAAAGAGGAAAAGAAACCTATGATCGAGGAATTTTACGATTTATCGCGTCCGCTGCTGGACGCGGATGCAAAGGCAATGGAGCTGTGCAAAGAGCGCTTTGCCGAACTTGAGGAAATCAAGGAATATAATCAGCTGAAAATGCTGCGTGCGTTTACGGATAATTATGTCGGCGGCAATCATCTTGTCGGCACAACGGGCTACGGCATGGACGACCCCGGCCGCGAAAAGCTTGCCGAAGTGTTTGCACAGGTGACGGGCAGCGAGGCCGCGCTTTTCCGCAGCAGCTTTATGTCCGGCACGCACACTTTGACGGTTGCACTGTTCGGCGTTCTGCGCCCGGGCGACCGAATGGTGGCAGTTACCGGCCGCCCGTATGATACGCTGCAGGGCGTGATCGGCATTGACGGCACGCATTACGGCAGCCTTATGGATTTCGGCGTCCGGTATGACGAAGTGGAGCTGCTTTCCGACGGTACGCCGGATCTTGCAGGAATTGCCGAAAAGTGCAGGGGCGCAAAGATGTGCTACATTCAGCGCAGCCGCGGGTATGCCGCGCGTCCCGCTCTTTCGCTCGATCAGATCGAGGCAATCAGCAAAGCGGCAAAAGCGGTGCAGCCGGATATCATCGTCATGGTGGATAACTGCTACGGCGAATTTGTACAGAAAAAGGAACCGACCCAGTGCGGCGCCGACCTTATGGCAGGCAGCCTGATCAAGAATCCGGGCGGCGGCATTGCGCCGACCGGCGGCTACATCGCAGGGCGTGCGGATCTTGTAGAACTGTGCGCACACCGCCTGACAGCACCCGGCGTCGGCGGCGAGATCGGCTGCACGCTTGATACGCTGCGCGATCTGTACCTTGGCCTTTATTATGCGCCCGGCGTGGTGTGCGAAGCGCTGAAAACAAGCGTTTACGCTTCGGCACTGTTTGAGGTGCTGGGCTATACCGCGACCCCGAAATACACCGAGGACCGCAACGATATCATCACAAGCGTGGAAACCGGCAGCCCCGAGGGCATGGAAGCACTGTGCGGCGGCGTGCAGCAGGGCAGCCCGGTAGACAGCTTTGCAGCGCCGATCCCGAGCGATATGCCCGGCTATGAGGACCCTGTCATCATGGCGGCAGGCGCCTTTACCATGGGCAGCAGCATCGAGCTTTCGGCGGATGGCCCCGTTCGTGCACCGTATACGGTTTATATGCAGGGCGGCATCAACTTCAACGCGGCGCGCGCCGGTGTTCTGCTGGGTGCAGACCGCATGATGAAGCTGAAGTAAAACCACCCTTTAGGGAGGAGAAGAAATATGAAAGTATTCAATACGCTCACACGCAGAAAAGAAGAACTGGTTCCCATTAAAGAGGGCGAATACCGCATTTACGTCTGCGGCCCTACGGTATATAACTATATCCACATCGGCAATGCACGCCCGGTGTGTGTGTTCGACACCTTGCGCCGGTATCTGGAATACCGCGGCAACAAGGTGCTGTTTGTATCCAATATCACGGATATCGACGATAAGATCATCACAAAGGCAAATGAAGCGGGCGTTCCCATGCAGGAATATGCGCGCCGCTATGAAGAAGAATTTCTGCGCGACTGCAAGGGACTGAACGTGCTGGAGCCCACCGTGCGCCCGCGCGCGACCGAGCATATCGACGAGATCCTTTCGATCGTTGCCGATATCATCGAAAAAGGCTATGGCTATGTTGCCAAAAACGGCGACGTGTATTTCCGCGCCAAAAAGTTCAAGGAATACGGCAAGCTTTCGCATCTTGTACTGGAAGATCTGGAAAGCGGCAACCGCGAACTGCGCAGCCGCATGGATGACGACCTGAAAGAAGACCCCGCCGATTTTGCCGTCTGGAAAGCGGCAAAGCCCGGTGAACCGTACTGGGACAGCCCCTACGGCAAAGGCCGCCCCGGCTGGCATATCGAATGCAGCGCCATGGCAAGAAAGCATCTGGGAAAGACGATCGACATTCATGCGGGCGGCGAGGATCTGATTTTCCCGCACCATGAAAACGAGATCGCGCAGTCGGAATGTGCAAACGGATGCACCTTTGCCCATTACTGGATGCACAACGGCTTTTTGAACATCGACAACCACAAGATGAGCAAAAGCGCAAACAACTTCTTCACCGTGCGCGAGCTGAGCGAGGTGTACGGCTATGAGCCGATCCGTTACTTCCTGCTGACGGGCAATTACCGCAGCCCGCTGAACTATACCGCCGAACTGATCGGCGCATGCAAGGCAAGCCTGGAACGCATTTACACCTGCCGCGACAATCTGGATTTTGCCATTGAAAATGCGCACGGCACGGATGAAACGCTGAAAGAAAAGGCAGAAACGGCGGTTGAAAAATTCTGTGCGGCAATGGATGACGACCTCAACACGCCGGACGCACTGGCGGCACTGTTTGATTTTGTGCGTGAAATCAACACGCTGGAAGCAGAAAGCAGCCGCGAAGCGCTGGAACAGGCCGCAAAGACCTTTGACGAGCTGACCGGTGTCCTGGGCATCCTGTACAACCGCAAAAAGAATGAGATCCCCGCGGAGATCATGGCGCTGGTGGAAGAGCGCGCCGCCGCGAAAAAGGAAAAGAACTGGGCACGCGCCGATGAGATCCGCGCAGAGCTGACAGCGAAGGGCTATGCGGTCAAGGATACGCCGAAAGGCCCGCAGGTAAGCGTCATCGAATAAAATCGAAAGCGCAGCAGCCGGAAAAGCATCCGGCCTGCACTTGAAAAACAAACAGAAAAGCGGAGGGGATCCGATTCGGATCCCCTCCGCTTTTTTATATGTCAGGATAGGATGTTCACAGCAGACCGGACAGCCTTGCAGAACATGGCGACGTATCGGTTTAGAACCAGTTGAACGGATTGAGCATCTCGGAAAAGAAATCCCAGAATACCTCTTTGAAGGTGTGCTGAAAGGATGCCTTGTCCTTTTTTCGGGCGCATAAGGCGGTGATCAGTGCGATCAGCGCCACCACCGGAATGTACAGCACCGAAACCAGCAGAACAATGGTGATCGTCAGGCCCATACAGAAGTCCTCCCCGAAGATTTGATAAGCAGGAACAGAACATAAAAAGCAGCCGGCGAATATTGCGCATCAAGACAGGCCGGTGCATCTGCTGCGGCGGACGCCTGCGGTCAGTTCCCGTTCAGGATAAATTCTTCCAGTGCGTGCAGCAGCGGCGTGCGGCGGAAATTTGCCTGATAATAATTGCGCCCGCTGCGCCCGAATTCGGCGCGCTCTTCTTCGGAAAGCGCCGCCATTTTCAGCAGGTTTTCATAGAATGCGGCGTTATCGCCCGCGGGGCTGGTAAGACCGGCCTTTGCTTCGCTGACAACACGGGCGGCTTCGCCGTTCACGCTGACAAGGCACGGACGGCCTGCCGCAAGATAGCTTGTTATTTTCGCGGGAACGGTAAGGCCGACATCCTCGCTGTCGTTCAAAGCGGCAAACAGGGCGTCTGCCATGGTGTGATAGGCCGGAATATCCGTGACGGGGTGCTGACCTTCAAATGTAAACCACTCTCCGACGCCGGCATCGGCAATTTCCGTTTCCAGCGACTGGCGGCTCATGCCGTCGCCGACGATTACGAAATGGATATCGCTGCGGCCGTCTTGCTTCAGGCGGCAGGCGGCGTCCACCAGCATCGAAAGCCCCTGGATCGGGCTGATGTTTCCGGCGAACAGGACGTTGAACCGGCCGGCAAAACGCGCTTTCAGCGCTTCGTCATGCACATCCTGCGCATAGAAATCCTCGCAGTACTGCGGGATCACGGTGCGCTGCGCCTTGGGTGCGATTTTCGCAAGGCGCTGTTCCAAAGCGGGGCTCATGGCGATCAGACGTTCGCTGCGGCGGTAGAACCATTCCGATACGCCCTGTGCAATGCTGCGCAGCACCTTGTTTTCGATCGGCAGTGCCGCGTACAGATTTTCGGGCCAAAGGTCGAGCACATAGGTCGTAAGCGGAATACGGTGCAGCTTTGCATAGACGATCGCGGGCAGCATCATCAGCACCGGGCTTGTTTCGTAGCTGAACACGGCGTCATACCGGCGCCCGTGCAGACGGAAAAGACTGAACAGTGCCGTAACGGGGAAAGATATGTAATTGAGGAAGATGCGGATATTGGTGTTGCCCTTGCGGCGGATCTCCCCCGCGCGGAACACTTCGGCGCCGGCGTGTGTCTCGCGCCGCGGGCCGGTGTATCGGTAGCCTTCAAACCATTCGCCCTTCGGATAGTTCGGCAGACCGCACAAAACGTCCACCTCATAGCCGTCCGCGACAAAGCCCTCGCAGATATCGGTGATGCGGAAGTTTTCCGGCCAGTAATGCTGTGCAACGACAAGAATACGCTTTTTGCTCATGCGGGAACTCCTTTGAAATCAGTTTTTGCGCCAGACCATTTTGTTGACGATGCCGACATAGCTCTGAATGATCTTGACGACCTTGGTGGAAACGTTTTCCTCCACATAATCGGGCACGGGAATGCCGAGATCGCCGTTTTCATTCATGGCGACTGCGGTTGCAACCGCCTGTTCCACACCGCCGCCGCTGATGCCGGCCAGCACAAAGCAGGCTTTGTCCAGTGCTTCGGGGCGTTCGGTAGAAGTGCGGATGCACACGGCGGGGAACGGATGACCGACACTCATGAAGAAACTGGATTCCTCGGGCAGCGTGCCGGAATCGCTGACGACGCAGAAAGCGTTCATCTGCAGGTTGTTGTAATCGTGGAAGCCCAGCGGGGCGTGCAGCCGCACACGCTTATCCAGCGGGAAATTGCGCTGCTCCAGGAATTTCTTGCTGCGCGGGTGGCAGGAATACAAAATCGGCATGTCGTACACTTCGGCAAGGCGGTTGATGGAATTGAAAAGATCCAAGAAGTTCTTTTCGGTATCGATGTTTTCTTCGCGGTGCGCGGAAAGCAGGATGTATCTGCCCTTTTCCAGCCCAAGCTCGGAAAGGACATTGCTCGCTTCGATCTTGGCAAGGTTTGCGTGAAGCACTTCTGCCATGGGGCTGCCCGTCACATAGGTGCGCTCTTTCGGCAGGCCGCAGTCGGCAAGATACCGGCGGGCGTGTTCGGAGTACGCAAGGTTCACGTCGCTGATGATATCCACGATGCGGCGGTTGGTTTCTTCAGGCAGACATTCATCCTTGCAGCGGTTGCCGGCCTCCATATGAAAAATGGGGATGTGCAGACGCTTTGCCGCAATTGCGGAAAGGCAGCTGTTCGTATCGCCGAGGATCAGCAGGGCATCGGGCTTTTCGGACACCATAAGCTCGTAGCTTTTGGCAATAATATTGCCGATGGTTTCGCCCAGATCCTTGCCGACGGCATTCAGATAAAAATCCGGTGCACGAAGCTCCAGATCCTCAAAAAAGATCTGATTGAGCGTATAATCATAGTTCTGTCCGGTATGGACGAGGATCTGATCGAAGTAGCGGTCGCATTTTTTGATGACAGCAGACAGGCGGATGATTTCCGGACGTGTGCCGACGATCGTCATCAGTTTGATCTTATTCATAAAAACACCTCTGAAAGATACTGGGTACGGGGCGCAGCACCGGCAAAAAAGGCAAAAACCGCAAAAACAGACGAGCGGCGGAGCAATGTCCCGAACGAATCGTATAACCTTATACAGTATAGCATAATTAAGGCGCGATGCCAAGATTTCGACCGAAAACGCCGATTGACGGAAAAGCGTCCGTTCTGGTATATTGGAAGTAAACATTTTATGTTAATAACAAAGGAGAAAGATTATATTTTATGGACAACGTCCTTCCGGGGCTGCTGCTGCAGCTCTGCCTGATTGCATCGAACGCTTTTTTCGCCATGAGCGAGTTTGCGGTGGTATCCGTCAACACGCAGAAAATGAAACGCCTTGCGGAAGCGGGCAATCCGCGTGCCAAAAAGCTGCTGGTCATTACCGAAGCGCCCTCTGATTTTCTTGCCACGATCCAGGTTGGTGTAACGCTTTCCGGTTTTCTGGCATCGGCTGCCGCTGCGGAAAGCTTTGCCGCACCGATCGTGCAGGCGCTGTCGTTCCTGCCGATCGCCCCTTCGGCGCTGCATGGCGTGATCGTTGTGGTGATTACGATGATCCTGTCTTACTTCATGCTGATTTTCGGCGAGCTTGCCCCCAAGCGCATTGCCATGCGGGATGCAGACGGCGTTGCGCTCAAGGTGGTAAACATCATCTGGGCGCTCAATCATATCTGCCGCCCGCTGATCCGCCTGATCGCCGCTTCCACAAATCTTGTGCTGCGTCCGATGGGCATCGGGCCGGAAGGCGACAACGAAACCGTGGAGGAAGAGGACATCCTGATGCTTGTGGAGGCCGGGGAGGAAAACGGTTCGGTCGATGAGCGCGAGCACGAGATGATCCGCAACATCTTTGAATTCGACGACCGCAAGGTTTCGGAAATCATGACGCACCGCACGGACGTCGTGGGCGTTCCGGTCACCGCATCGCTGGAAGAGATCATGTCTCTGCAGAAGGAAAATCACTTTTCCCGCATCCCGGTTTACCGCGACGACCTGGACGATATCGTCGGCGCCGTGTTTATGAAGGATTTGGTGCCGCTGCTTGGCCCGGGCGAAAACGCCGGTATGAAGCCGGAAGAGCTGATGCGCAGCGTGATGTATGTTCCCGAAAGCATGACATGTTCGGATCTTCTGCACGCGTTCCAGAAAAAGCGCATGCATCTTGCAATCGTTGTGGATGAATACGGCGGCACAGAAGGCATGGTAACACTGGAAGACCTGCTGGAGACGATCGTGGGCGATCTGGATGACGAGCACGACGAAGAAGGCGTGGTGCAGCTTACGGAAAATATGTACGAAGCGGACGGCGATGTGACGCTGGAGGAACTGGAAACGATCCTTGGGACCGAGCCGGAGGCGGAAAGCGAAACGATCGGCGGCTTCATCACGGAAAAGCTGGGAAAGATCCCGTCTGCGGGCGAAACGCTTGCCATAGAAGATGGCAGCATCGTGCTGACGGTTGCACAGGCAACGCCGCGCGCTGTCACCAAGGTGACGATCACCCGTGCGGAAAAGAAAGAAGAAGCGGAACCGAAGGACAGCGTGCCGCACCGGTTCGGACGCAAAAAAGAACAAAAAGAAAGCAAAAAAGAGAAGGAGCAGGAACGATGAAAGCATATGAACGTCTTTTGAAATACGTGAAAGTGTACACCACCTCGCAGGAGGGCACGGGCTGCACGCCCACAACGGCCCGCCAGAAGGATCTGGGCAGAATGCTGGTGGAGGAAATGAAGGCAATGGGCATTGCCGACGCCGAAATGGATGAGCTGGGCTATGTGTATGCAAGCATCCCCGCTACCAAGGGCATGGAGGATAAGCCGGTGATCGGCTGGATCGCCCATATGGATACAGCACCCGCTTTTTCGGGCGAAAACGTGAATCCGCTCATCCATGAAAATTATGACGGCGGGGACGTTGTGCTGGGGGACAGCGGCCTTGTGCTGAAAACAGAGGAATTTCCGTTCCTGAAAGAACTGAAGGGCAGGACACTTATCACGGCGGACGGCACCACGCTGCTCGGCGCAGACGACAAAGCGGGCATTGCGGAAATCCTGACGGCGAGCGAAACGCTTTTGAACAGCGGCGCGGCGCACGGCACGGTCAAAATCGCATTTACGCCGGATGAGGAAGTGGGCGAAGGCGCAGACCATTTTGACGTCAAACGCTTCGGCGCAGATTATGCCTACACCATGGATGGCGGCGAAACCGGCGGCATTTCGTATGAAAACTTCAATGCGGCCAGTGCGCACTTTGACGTCACCGGCGTTTCGGTGCACCCGGGCAGTGCAAAGGATATCCTTGTAAACGCGCTGAAGCTGACGGCAGAAATCGATTCGATGCTGCCTGCGCTGGAAGTGCCCGAGCACACCGACGGCTACGAGGGCTTCTTCTTTTTGGAATCCGTTTCGGGCGATGCGGCACAGGCGCAGGCCGATTACATTGTGCGCGACCATGACCGCGCCCGCTTTGAAGACCGTAAGGCGCAGCTGGAAAAAATCGCCGCACACCTTTCGGCAAAATATCCGACCGCAAAGGTGGAGCTGACCTTGAAGGACAGCTACTACAATATGCTGGAACAGATCCGCCCCTGCATGCATCTGATCGACAACGCAAAGAAAGCGTGCGAGCAGGCCGGCGTGGAATGGTATGAGGAGGCAACGCGCGGCGGTACGGATGGCGCACGCCTTTCCTATATGGGTCTGCCGTGCCCGAACCTTGGCACGGGCGGATACAATTTCCACGGCCCGTATGAGTGCATTACAACGGAAAGCATGGATAAGGCGGTCGAAGTGATCCTCAATATCATTGCACTGTATACAAAATAAGCGAAAAACGCACCCGCGGGGAAACATTTTCGCCCTTTGAAAAAAATAAAGAAAAATGAAATAATCGGTCGGCTTTGCTCGTATATAGGGTAGAAGCATGAAAAAGAACGAATAGGAAGGGAAGTGCTTTGGAATGAAAAAAATGTTTTGGAAACTGGGTGTTGTGACACTGTGCGCGGCACTGCTTCTGACGGGTTGCGGGAAGGAAAAGAAACCTTCGCCCGATTCGCAAAGCAACGTGCCCTCCGCTTCGCAAGCAAAGCCGGAACCGGAACCGAAGCCCGAAAGCAAACCGGAAAGTGATTCAGAAAGCAAACCGGAAAGCAAACCGGAAAGCGAATCCGAAAGCAAGCCGGAGAGCAAGCCGGAATCGAAACCGGCAAGCAGTTCGGAAAAGCCTGCCTCTAAGCCGAGCACGCCCGCCCATACCATGAAGCGCGGTGCAACCGTTCGGGCAGACGGCGGCCTGCGCCTGCGTGCGGCGGCGGACGCCAAAAGCGATAAGCTGCTGACCATTCCGGACGGCGCGAAAATCACCTGTACCGAATGGCATCAGGGCTGGGCAAAAACAACCTATGATGGAAAAACCGGCTGGGTATCGGCCGTGTACTTATTGTTTGACGGACAGATCAAGGCAGACGGCGGCCTGCGCCTGCGCAGCGGCCCGGGCACGAACCATGAAAAGCTGCTGACGATCCCGAACGGCACAACCATTCCGTGTCTGGAACAGAAGGATTCCTGGATCAAAACGACATACAACGGAAAAACCGGCTGGGTGTCGCAGGAGTTTGTGTATGTGCCCGTTACCGTGTACGCATCGCAGGGGCTCAACCTGCGCGAAAAGCCGGATGAGACAAGCGGTAAGATCACCGTGATCCCGAACGGCACGCGTTTGATGTGCCGCGGCAATAAAGAGAGCGATTGGGCACTGGCAGAGTACAACGGAAAGCTTGGATACGTTTCCTATCTGTATATTGCGTACGACTGATTCCGATCTGTATAGCGTTTGAAACGGATGCACCCGTGTACGGCGGGGCATTTAGCAGGAAATTTTCAAGAAAAGCGGCGTTCCGAAAGGAAACGCCGCTTTTCCGCTGTACGGACGCTGTGCAGTGTGCTACAATAACGGGGAAAGGCGGGAAAGAAACCATGAACGAGCTGTTTATCCGCAAGGTGAAAATCGAATCGGATCGCATCCCGAAGCACAGCTATCTGAACGGGATCGGATCGCTTGCGCGCACGCGGGAAATCCTGTTAGAACAGCCGGTTTCGTTTCTGTGCGGCGAAAACGGAAGCGGAAAGTCCACGCTGCTGGAGGCGATTGCGGTTGCCGCGGGCTTCAATCCGGAGGGCGGCAGCAAAAACTATTCCTTTTCCACCTTTGACAGCCATTCGCAGCTGTCGCAGGCGCTTACCTTGGTTCGCGGCTACCGGCGCGAAAAATACGGCTATTTCCTGCGTGCAGAAAGCTTTTATAATGTAGCGACAAAAGAACTGGATTATGCCGATGCGGGGCATCCGTCGATCGGGCTGCACGAACAGTCCCACGGGGAAAGCTTTCTTGCGGTGATGCAGGAATATCTGCGCGAAGGCGGGCTGTATCTGTTCGACGAACCGGAAGCCGCGCTTTCCCCGCAGCGCCAGCTGACGGTCCTGGCGCAGATCCTGGAATGTGCCGAGCACGGCTCGCAGTTCATTATTGCAACACATTCCCCGATCCTTCTGGGACTGCCCGGTGCGCAGATCTTCCGCTTTGGGGACGGGGCGGTGCGTCCGTGCCGCTATGAAGATACGGAAAGCTATCAGATTACGGAAATGTTCATCAACCATAGGCAGATGATGCTGGATGCACTGCGGCAGACAGAATAAAGCGGTGCATCCGCAGGGGGAATTTTATGAAACTTACAGCAGCGACACATAACCATACGACCTTGTGCGACGGAAAAAACACGCCGCAGGAAATGGCGCAGGCGGCGCTGGAAGCGGGATTTACGGATTTTGGCTTTTCCGGCCACAGCTATGCGCCGTTTGATGCCGAAACTTCGATCGAACAGGAAGAACAGTATATCCGGACACTTCGCAGCCTGCAGAAGGAATACGAAGGACGCATGCGGATCGCAGTGGGCATGGAGTCGGATTATTTTGCACCGGTGAAGAATCGTGCGGCGCTGGATTATATCATTGCGTCGGTGCATTATCTATACGATGAAAAAACGCAGCAGTATTACCAGATCGATGCCTCGCGCGAAAAGCTGAAACGATGCATCGACGAAATGTTCGGCGGTGACGGCTATGCGGCGGTGCGGGAATACTATCGTCTGGTTGCGGCGCATGTACAGCGTGAAAAACCGGAGATCGTCGGTCATTTCGATCTGATCGTAAAAAACAATGCGGACGGCTGCTTTTTTGATGAAAGCTCTGCGGAATACCGTTCGGCGGCACTGGCGGCGCTGGACGTCTGCGCGCAGGAAAATGCGGTGATCGAAGTGAATACGGGCGGCATTTACCGGGGCTATCGCCGCGATCCGTATCCGGCCGCCTTTCTGCTGCGCGCAATGAAAGAACGCGGCATGCGTGTGACGGTGAATGCGGATGCACACTGCACGGCGGCAATCAGCTTTCTTTTTGATGAAATGCTGGAGCTGCTGCGGGAAACCGGATTCCGGACCGTGACAGTGCTGGAAGACGGAAAATTTGTCGAAAAGCCGCTTTAAGGCTGCTGCATGGCGGGAAAGGCGGGCAGTCTGTCTAAAAACAGCGGCGAATGGCAGGAATATTTCTGCTTGCAGAGGTACACGCTGAAATGGTATGATAAAAAACGTACTTGAAAGAACGAAAAAAACGGTGCAAACGCACCGACGGGACCCACGGCCCCCGCAAGAAAGGAAAAAAGCATGACAAATATCTGGCACGATATTCATCCGTCCCGTATCAATCCGGATGATTTTATCGCAGTGATCGAAATTGAAAAAGGCTCCAAGAAAAAATATGAACTGGATAAGGAAACCGGACATATCATTCTGGACCGTATTCTGTATACTTCCACGCATTATCCCGCAAACTACGGTCTGATCCCGCGCACCTTTGCCGACGATGGCGACCCGCTGGATGTGCTGGTCCTGTGCAGCGAAGTGCTTGCACCGCTCAGCCTTGTGCGCTGCTACCCGATCGGCGTCATCCTGATGCAGGATCAGGGAAAAATGGACGAAAAAATCATTGCGATCCCGTTTGAAGACCCGATGTATAATGAATATAAGGATATTTCGGAGCTGCCGAGCCACATCTTCAGCGAGATGAGCCATTTCTTCACGGTGTACAAAACACTGGAGGGAAAAACGACCGCTGTGGACGAAGTGCGCGGCGCAGAAGAAGCGAAAACGATCATTCAGACCTGTCTGGATAACTATATCGAAAAATTCTGCCGCTGATCGGCTTTCGGCCGACCGGCAGAACAAGAAAACAGCGCGGCATGCATTGCATGCCGCGCTGTTTTCGCAGGGAGTAGAGAGGTGAGAAGGAAAAGTATAAAACAAGAAAGCCTTAAAAGAGCAATCCTTACGTATCCTGATTGTTCACGAATGCTTCCAGCAGAAGGACTGCCATTTCCGGTGTGACATTTGCCGTATTCAGGCACAGATCGTAATTTTCCATGCAGGCAAACTCGCGTCCGGTGTGTTTTTTGTAGTAACGCGCACGCTGTTTTTCCGTAGTGTCGATCAGGGAAATGGCATCCGAACGTGAAAGCTGATATTTTTTGCAGATGTGTTCGATGCGATATTCGTAATCGGCATACAGGAACAGAGAAACCACATGCGGCCGTTTGCGCAGAATGTGATCGGCGCAGCGCCCGATGATGACGCACGGCCCTTCCGCGGCGATACTGCGGATCGTGGCAGCCTGCCAGTTGAAGGTGGTATCGGAAACGACAATGGAAGAATAATCGGCGGCACTGGCAAGCTGGCAGAAATTCGGCGTGTTCATCGAAAGGGCTTCCAGCAGACGGCTGGGTGCCGTTTCATCGGTGCGTTCCATAATACTGACGGGAACATTGTATGTCCGCGCGGCTTCTTCCAGAAGTTCACGGTCATAAACAGGCACACCTAAGGCAGCACCCAGCGATTTGCCGATGTCTCGGCCGCCTGTGCCGAATTGACGGCTCAGCGTAATGACATAGTGATTCGACATACAATACATCCCCTTTCAAAAGGTAAAAATCGGGATTGGAAATCCTTATGTGTATTATATCACAGCTGACGGCAAAAACAAATGAAAAAATAGTTAAATGTTGATAAAAATATATACAAAATAACGGAGAAGCTTTTTCTGTGCCGAAAGGCAGGAATCCGGCGGATTTTCTTGCAACCGCCGGAAAAATATAGTATACTATAAAAAATAAACAGGGGCGATCTGTTCGTTCCGCTTTGTAAAGCAAAGGAGTTGACACGCATGAAACGAGGCAGTGCATTTCGGATTGTCGGGTTGGTTCTTGGCATCGTGGGGGCGGTTGTGTCCGTAACTTCGATCGTGTTCAGCGCGGTCGGCATGCTGCTGGCCAAAAAGCCGGTAAAGCCCAGAATCCGCTGAAAACCGGAAATCCTCAAAACGCAGTATCGAGCCGGAGGCGCCAGCTTCCGGCTCGATTTTTGAAGTGAAAAGGAGAGGTGCAGATTGAAAATCACACCGCCGAACCTTCCCGCACAGCAGGAAGAGGCAATTGCGCTGGAAGAAGCGCTTTCTCTTGCGTGCGCCTATGAGGAGGCCGTAGAGGGATACGCCTTTACAGGCGGGAATGCGGCACAGCAGGAGCTTTCCAAAGCGGAAGTGCGCATGTGCCGGTTTGCACGCTGCTGCTTTTCCGGCGCGCGGTTTGAAAATGCGTGGCTGCAGGATGCCGTGCTGGAAGGCTGCGATCTTTCCGGAGCGGTGTTCACCGATGCGACGCTGCGGCGGGTCTGTTTTCGCGGCTGCAAGCTTTCGGGCGCAAACTTTTCCGGGGCATTTCTGGAGGACGTGCGTTTTGAGGGCAGCGTGGCGCAGGGCGCAGTGTTCAGCGAAGCGTCGTTCAAAAACGTGCTGTTTGAACAAAGCGATCTGTCGGGCGCCGGCTTTGGTGCAATCCGGAAAAACAGCCGATTCCGGCTGGAGGGCTGCTGTTTGGAGCGTGCGGATTTTCTGCACACCAGTCTGGCGGGGCAGGATCTTACCGCCTGTTCGATCGGCGGCGCATCCTTTTCCGGCGCGCAGGAGCTGCGCGGCGCAAAGGTGACGATGCTGCAGGCCTGTGAACTGGCAAGGCTGCTTGGCGTTATTATAGAATGAGATATTTTCGATACAGAAAACCGGAGGATCAGGAATGAAACAATTTATCGAAGTGGGAGAATTTGTGACGACGCACGGCGTTATGGGGGAACTGAAGCTGTATCCGTGGTGTGACAGCCCCGAATTTGTTGCCGGACTGCCGCGTCTTTATTTTTCGCCGCAGGGCGGACGTGAAACGCGCGTGGAATCGGTGCGTGTGCACAAGGGCATGTGCCTTGTGAAGCTGAAAGACGTCGGCAGCATCGAACAAGCCCGCATCTATCTGCATAAAACGGCGTATTTCAACCGCGCGGACGTGCATCTGCCGCAAGGACGCTTCTTCGTGCAGGACATCATCGGCTGCAAAGTGCAAGACGCCGACACCGGCAAAGAATATGGCGTCATCACGGCGGTGGATCATCCGGCGGCAACCGATATTTACACCGTGAAAAACGAAGCGGGCGAAACCTTCCTGTTCCCGGCCGTTGCGGAATTTCTGGTTCGCCTTGCACCGGACGAGGGGATCGTGACGGTGCGCCCGATCCCCGGCATGTTCAGCAACGAAGGGGGAAACGACGATGAGGATTGATATTGCGACGCTTTTTCCGGAAATGTGCGAGCGCGTGATGAGCGAAAGCATCATCGGACGTGCACGCCAGCGCGGATACATCGAAATCAACTGCCACCAGATCCGCGATTATACCACGAACCGGCAGAAGCAGGTGGACGATTACCCGTATGGCGGCGGCCCGGGCATGGTGATGCAGGCACAGCCGATCCATGACTGCTGCGTTGATATTATCCGCCAGATCGAGGAAGCCGGACACGAGCGCCCGCATATTATATTTATGACGGCAGGCGGTTCCACGCTGACGGAGGAAAAGTGCAAGGAGCTTGCCGAAAAAGACAGCCTTCTTCTGGTATGCGGCCATTATGAGGGGATCGACGAGCGCGTGATCGAAACGCTGGCGGACGAGGAGATCTCTATCGGTGACTATGTGCTGACCGGCGGGGAGCTGGCGGCGCTTGTGGTGGCGGACAGCGTAAGCCGCCTTTGCCCGGGTGTGCTTTCCAGCCCGGAGGGATATCAGGAGGAAAGCCATTACAGCGGGCTGCTGGAATACCCGCAGTACAGCCGCCCGGAAGAATGGAACGGGCGGCGTGTGCCGGATATTCTGCTTTCCGGTCATCATGCAAATATTGCCAAATGGCGCCATGAACAGTCGCTGGAACGCACAAAGGAACGAAGACCGGATATGTACGAACGGTACATGAAAAATGTCAATGGCGAAAATAGATAAAGAATAAACAGACAGTTTGTATAACTTGTTAATCAAGTTGAAAACAAATTAGTGAATTTATCCAAAGGATAAGGAAAATAGGATGCCGGAATGTGGCATTGTTGTAGAAAATTGTGCAAAACGTCCAAGGTTGTTGACGAAACTCGGCTAATTGGTATAGAATAAGTTCAAGAGCCAATGTCAATAACATATTTGGTGTGAAAAGCAATATTAAACAAATAGGAGCGTTTCGTATGTTTGTGAAAGAAGTTACCGTGGAAAATCAGGTGGGCCTGCATGCGCGTCCCGCAACTTTCTTTATTCAGAAGGCAAATGAATTTAAGTCTTCGATCTGGGTGGAGAAGGAAGAACGCCGCGTGAATGCAAAGAGCCTGTTGGGTGTTCTGTCTCTGGGTATTGTCGGTGGCACGACGATCCGCATTATTGCAGACGGTGCTGATGAGCAGGCAGCTGTCGAAGGGCTGATCAAGCTGGTCAATTCCGGCTTCAGCGAATAAGCTTCTTTGCGTAACATTGCGCCGCCCTGCAGGGCGGCGCATATTTTTTTTCATCTGCTGTGTGCAGTGCACCCGGCAGCAGCGCCGCAAAAATCGAAGGGAGCCTGGGAATGACAAAACACGAACTGTGGGAAAAAGCAAAAATGCTGCCGCTTTTGCCGGGGGTATATATCATTCGGGATAAAACAGGGACGATCATATACGTCGGCAAGGCAAAGCGGCTGCGCACGCGGGTATCCCAGTATTTCCGCGAGGGCGTTCCGCACGATGCAAAAGTGACGAAAATGATCCAGAACGCCTTTGAGTTCGACGTGATCGTTACCCAGAGTGAATTTGAAGCCCTTGTGCTGGAATGCAGCCAGATCAAGCAGCATCAGCCGAAATACAATATCCTTTTAAAAGACGACAAGGGATACAGCTACGTCAAAATCACCAAGGAACCGTATCCGCGCATCACGGCGGCCCTGCAGAAGGATGACGACAATGCCGAGTATATCGGGCCGTTCACATCCAGCTTTGCCGTGCGGGAAATGGTGGAAACGGCCTGCAACGTGTTCCGTCTGCCGCGCTGCACCAAAAAATTTCCGCAGGATATCGGCAAGGCCCGCCCGTGCCTGAATGCACATATCGGCTTGTGCATGGCGGTGTGCAGCGGTAAAATTTCGCAGCAGGATTATAACGAATGTGTCCAGAACGCCATTCACATGATCCGGCGCGGACAGGGTGAAATGCTCAAGATCCTGCGGGCACGCATGGAAGAAGCGGCAGAACGGCTCGATTTTGAACGCGCTGCCGTGATCCGTGACCAGATCGCCGCGATCGAAAAGGTGAGCCGCGGGCAGAAGGTCGTGCGCAGCGAAACAGAGGAACAGGACGTCATCGCCTTTGCAGGCACGGCGTCTTCGGTGTGTGCGGCGATCCTGCGCTTCCGCGAAGGGCGGCTTGTGGATAAGCGTGAATTTGTGTTTCGGGATACGCAGGATATCCCCGCGCTGCGCGAAGAATTTCTGCCGCGCTATTATCTGGAGGATAATGAATTCATCCCGCGCACGGTTGCAGTGGACGAGTTTCCCTCCGATTCGCAAGAGCTGGAACGGCTTTTGAGCGAAACGCGCGGCACCAAGGTCCGGCTTTATGTGCCCCAGCGCGGCGATACGGCGCATCTGATCGAAATGGCACGCACCAATGCGGCAGAGCGCCTTGCGCGGGAAAGCGGCCGATATGCGCGCGAAGAAAAAAATCTGGATGAGCTTGCAGCGCTTCTGGGGCTGAACACGCCGCCTGCGGTGATCGAAAGCTATGATATTTCCAACTGGGGCGACGGGACAAGCGTTTCGGGAATGGTCGTGTTTGAAAACGGCAAGCCGAAGAAATCCGGGTACCGCCGCTTTAAGATGAAAACCGTTGCCGGCACGGACGACTATGCATCCATGGCGGAAACCCTGATGCGCCGCGCGGGCGAATATGCGTCCGGTGCAAAAGGACAGTTTGCGGTGCGGCCCGATCTTTTTTTGATCGACGGAGGGCGCGGACAGGTAAGCGTGGTGAAGCAGGCGCTCAAAGGCTCGGCACTGGCGGATGTGCCTGTGTTCGGCATGGTGAAGGATGACCGGCACCGCACGCGCGGGCTGATCGACGCGGAGGGACGGGAAATCGCGCTGGCGATGCACAAGGGCGTGTTTGCGTTCATCACTTCGATCCAGGACGAGACCCACCGCTGGGCAAACGACTACCGCCGCCGGATGCAGAAAAGCCGTGCGTATTCTTCCACGCTGCAGGAAATCAGCGGTGTGGGGCCTGCCACAAGCCGCGCGCTGATGATGCATTTCAAAACCGTTTCGGCAGTAAAAGAAGCATCCGAAGCGGAGCTTTGCGCCGTGAAAGGGGTAAACCGAACTGCGGCGCGGGCGGTTTATGCACATTTTCACGAAAGTGCGGCACGGCATCCGGAAAACACACCCGGATAACCTGCGGCGCTTTGGGGGAACGGATTGTAAACATTGACAAAACGGCAGGAAAAAGAGATAATGAAAAAAGATTCGCAGCCGGATTCCGAAGAAAACGGCGGCATAAAAGAAAGACGCCGGGGAAACGGGCTCGGCTTTAAGGAGTAGGATATGCGCGTTATTTCCGGTACGGCACGCGGCACAAGGCTTGCTGCGCTGCCCGGTGAAGATGTGACCCGTCCGACAGGGGACCGTGTCAAGGAAGGAATGTTCAGTGCGGTCCAGTTCATGCTGGAAGGGGCACGGGTGCTCGATCTGTTTGCAGGCTCCGGCCAGCTGGGGATCGAAGCGCTTTCACGCGGTGCACAGCATTGTGTGTTTATTGATGAAAGCAGGCAGGCATGCCGTGTCGTGAAAGAAAACCTCAAGGCGGCACAGATGGTAAAGCAGGCGGCTGTATTTGAACGCGGCGCCGAAGCGTATCTTGCGTCCTGCACACAGAAATTCGATCTGATCCTGCTGGACCCCCCGTACCGGCGGGATCTTGTGCCGGCGCTTTTGCCGGCGGTTGCCGAAGTGACAGCGCCGGGCGGTGTTGTGCTGTGCGAAACAGAGTACGGCGCAGAGCTGCCGGAAAGCTGCGGCGCGCTGCAGCTGAAAAAGCAGTATAAATACGGCACTGTGGCGCTTGCGCGCTACGAGGCACAGGCAGAGCTGTAACTCTGCTGCGAAAATGGAAGAAAAGGGGGCGTATGCGAATGCGCATCGCCATTTGTCCGGGCAGCTTTGACCCTGTCACGAAAGGACATCTTGATATTATCGAGCGCAGCGCCAAGCTGTTTGACATTGTGATCGTACTGGTTATGATCAACCCCAATAAGACACCGTCCTTTACGGCACAGGAACGAGCGGATTTCCTGCGCATTGCAACGAAGAACATTCCGAATGTAAAAGTGGACAGCTATTCGGGTCTTCTGGCAGAATATGCGCATAATACAGGGGCCTGCACCATTATCAAGGGGCTGCGCGCCGTGACGGACTTTGAATTTGAATTTCAGCAGGCACTGACCAATAAAAAGCTCAATCCGGAACTGGAGACGATGTTTGTCATCACCGATCCGAAATATATGTACCTTTCCTCCAGCATGGTGCGTCAGGTTGCATATTTCGGCGGCGATGTAAGCGATTTCCTTCCGGACGGGATTTGTGAAGATATCGTAAAGCGCCTTACACAGAGGCAGACAAAGGAGTAACCATTATGAACATCGATGAATTGCTGGATAACATGGACGAAGTGCTGGAAGATGCATTCAACCTGCCCTTCACTGGCGGCAAGCGTATGGTGGATGTGGAACGAGTGCGTGAACTGATCGACGATATCCGCTTGAATATGCCCGGAGAGATCCGCCAGGCAAAAGCGATTGCACAGGATCGGAACAATATTATTGAAAAGGCGAAAAAGGAAGCAGACCTGATCGTAAAGCGCGCCGAGGACCGCGCACGCGCCATGGTCTCGCAGGAGGCGATCGTGAAGGCGGCGCAGCAGAAGGCGACCGAAATGCTGACGTCGGCACAGAATCGCAGCCGCGAAATGCGCAATACGGTCACGGCTTACTGCGAAAACATGCTGCAGCATACCGAAGAACAGCTGGATAAAAGCCTGTCGGAGGTAAAAACCGTTCGTTCCACTCTGCGCCAGAACGGCAAAAAGGCAACGGTGCGCCCGACCCACACGACACAAAAGCCGGAATAAACACCGTGGTTTCGCCCTGCCTGAGCCTGTGGTTTTGACGGGGCATCTTTGCTTTCCGTGCGGATGATAAAAATATCTTTCAATATCTTGACATTCTGTTCTTAATGATATATTATATCAATAGAGAACCGCAACCCGGATGGGAATGAGAGGAAAGATATATGGAAAAACGAAACACAATACAAAAACAACTGGTAATCGATGCTGTGTTCCGGCTTGCCAATCATCCAACGGCGGAGGAAGTATATGAAGAAGTTGCAAGAATGCATCCTTCGGTAAGCAAAGCAACGGTTTATCGGAATCTGAGCAGTCTTTCCGAAGACGGAAAGCTGCGGCACATTCAGATGCCGGGCGGGGCAGACCGCTTCGATCATACCCTGAGCATCCACCGTCATATAATATGTACAAAGTGCGGAGCTTTCGCAGATGCACCGGCATTTGAAACCCAAATGCTGGATGAGGAAGTGGAGAAAAGCACAGGATTCCGCGATGTGACACACGATATCGTTTTCTGCGGTCTGTGTCCGGAATGTGCAAAGAAAGAATCAGAGCACAAGTAAAATACGGCTTCGTATTTTTGCGTTTGAAACACTATAATAAATAAAGAAGGAGAAAAGACACATGGAACTGAAAGGATCGAAAACCGAAAAAAACCTCCAGGCAGCGTTTGCAGGCGAAAGCATGGCACGCAACAAGTACACCTATTATGCATCCAAGGCACGCAAGGATGGATATGTGCAGATCGCAAAGATTTTTGAAGAAACAGCGGCAAATGAAAAAGAACATGCGGAGTTGTGGTTCAAAGCACTGCATGGTGATGCGATCCCCGGTACGGCAGAAAACCTGCTGGATGCTGCAAACGGCGAAAACTATGAATGGACCGATATGTATGCTCAGATGGCCAAGGATGCGGAAGAAGAAGGTTTCACACGTCTTGCTTTCCTGTTCCGCGAAGTCGGCAAGATCGAAAAAGAGCATGAGGAGCGCTATCGCAAGCTGCTTGCCAATGTGGAAGGCGGGCTTGTGTTCTCCCGCGAGGGCGATATGATCTGGCAGTGCTCGAACTGCGGACACATCGTGATCGGCAAAAATGCACCGGAAGTTTGCCCGGTATGCGCTCACCCCAAGGCATATTTCCAGCTGAAAGCGGAAAACTATTAAGTTTCGCATAAAAGAACTCCGGCGGCGGCAGATTTTTCTGCCGCCGCTTTTTTTGCAAAACGGGTATCGGGCTTTCTTTACCGGCAAAAATCAGGTATACTGATAAGGAAAATATAAGGGGCGAACAGCCCGCAGAACAGGGGGCAAAGCGAAGTGCTGCATCTGATTTTGGGGATTTCGGGCACGGGAAAAACCGGCTTTGTTATGGCGGAGATGAAAGCGCGCGCCGCTGCGCATAAAAAAAGCATTCTGCTTGTGCCGGAACAGTTTTCGTCTTCGGCAGAAACCATGGTATACCGCACCTTGGGCGATGCGCTCGGGGCGTATGTCAGTGTTTACAGCTTTACCAGTTACGGAGAATATGTGCTTCGGCTTTTCGGCGGCGCGGCGGCAAAAACGCTGACGGATGCCGCGCGTGCAGTGGCGGTCCGCCGCGCTATGGATACGCTTGGTGACGAACTGCACATTTACGGCGGGCATCGCCACAACACGGGCTTTTGCAGCATGTGCGCCGATGCGATCAAGGAACTGAAAACGGCCGGTGCAGATGCATCGGCTCTTCTGGACGCTGCCGCCATGCAGGGTGAACAGGGCGCAAAGCTGCATGAGCTGGGACTGATTTTTGCCGCCTATGAGACAGTGATCGAATCCAGCGCCATGGACCCCGCAGACCGCATTGCGGCGGCGGCACAGCGGCTTTGCCCGGATATTTTGCGGGATACTGCGGTGTATATTGATAATTTCGAGGGCTTTACGGCGCCGGAATACCGGATGCTGGAAAAACTGGTGCAGGCGGAATCGTGCACCGTCACGCTCTGCTGTGACAGCCTTTCAGACGATCAGGCGGGGCTGGGGCTGTTCAGCCCTGTAAAAAAGACCGCGCAGACGCTTCGGCGCATTGCGGCAAAAAACGGTGTGGATATCGCGGCGCCGAAGATCATGGGCGAGGATCTTCGGCATAAAAATGCGCCGGGGCTTTTGAACGTCAATGAATGTCTTGCATATTCGGACCGCACGCCCGGCGAAAGCACGGGCTTTTATGTCACGCCGGCGGCGGGGATCTATGAGGAATGTAAGGCGGCGGCGTGCCGTATTGCAGCACTTGTGCAGGAACAGGGGCTGCGCTACGGACAGATCGCCGTGATCTGCCGCGAAATGGATGACTATGCCGCGCCGATCCAATATGAGTTCGCCCTGGCGGGCATCCCGTATTTCAGCGATGAGACGACAAGCCCCGAGCACACGGCGCTGGCGGCGTTTTTCACGGCGGCACTGGAGATGCTTGCCCGCGGGATCGCAACGGAACCGGTTTTGAGGATGCTGAAGACCGATCTGTGCGGATTTACATCCGAACAGACGGCGCAGCTGGAAAATTATGCATACACATGGCAGCTGAAGGCGGCAGACTGGCGCGCACCGTTTGAAAAAAGCCCCGAGGGCTTCGGCGGCGAAATGAGCGAAGCGTCGAAAAAACTGCTGGAGCAGCTGGAAAAAATGCGCAGTACGATCGTCGGGCGTCTGCAGGAATTCCGCAGCGCGGCACATGACGGCACGGCGGCGCAGATCTCAAAGCAGCTGTATCTGCTTTTGGAATCCTTCGGCGGCGGCGCAAATACGATCCGCATGGCGCAGGAATTTGAAGCGGCGGGCGATCCCGTGCGTTCGCGCGGCGTTTACAGCGCGTGGGAAAACATGATGAAGCTGCTCGGTCAAATGGAACAGCTTTTGGGCGACGATGAGGTGACGGCGGGCGAATACGCCGACCTGTTTGCGCTTTTGCTCGGTGCGACCGACCTTGGCCATGTGCCGCAGACGCAGGATGCGGTGATCGTTACAACGGCAGACCGCATGCGTCTGGATAATCCCGAAGTGTGCTTTGTACTCGGCGTCAATGAGGGCAAATTTCCCAAGCTGCTCGGTGCAAGCGGTCTGCTTTCGCATGCCGACCGCGATCTTCTGGTGAGCAGCGGAGTGGAAATGCCGGGCAGCTTTGAAAACCGCTCGCTTTTGGAACAGATGTTTTTCTACCGCGCGCTGACGGCGCCGGCAAAAGCGCTGTATGTCAGCTATCTTTCACCGGAATCCGGCGGTATGCCGCCTGCATCGGCGCTGATGCCGCTGATTGCGGCACTGGAACCGCAGGCCGATGTGCTGACGACGGCACAGCGTGCGCCGACACCGGCGGCGGCGCTCGATCTTCTGGGCGGCGCATACCGCACGGATACGCCCGAAACGGCGGCGATCTATGCCGCACTGGAAACGGACGGGACGGCAAAGGCGAGCCTTGACGCCATGGAACAGGCGTCGCGCCCGATCTGCTTCAAGGCGGAAGACCCGCTGCCGCTGTGCGAGCTGCTGGGCAGCGAGATGACGATTTCGCCCACGCGGGTGGAGCAGTATTACCGATGCCATTTTTCATATTTTCTGCAGTATGTGCTGCGCATCCGCCCGCGCAAACGCGCCGAGCTTTCCCCACTGGAAAGCGGCAGCCTTGTGCATTATATTCTGGAGCAGGTGCTGCGCACGGCGGGCGCTTCGTTTGCGGATATGAAAAAAGAGGAGCTTTCCGCACTGGCGGGCAGCATTGCGGATGGCTATGTGGAAGAAAATATGCCCGCCGGAGGAAAGCGGTTTGAATATTTTATCGACCGGCTGAAAAACGGCGTGACGCAGCTTTTGATCTATCTGCAGAAGGAACAGGCGCAGAGCGATTTCCACCCGGTTGCGTTCGAGCAGGAGATCGGCACGCAGGAAGGCGCTGTGCCCCCGCTGTGCGTCAAAACAAAAGAGGGACGCACCGTGCGCGTGCAGGGCAAGATCGACCGCGTGGATCTGATGCAGCGCGGCGGGCGGAACTATCTGCGCGTGGTGGATTATAAAACCGGCAGCAAAATGTTCCGGTTGGATGAGGTGTACTGCGGGCTGAACACGCAGATGCTTTTGTACCTGTTTACGCTGTGCAGCTATGCGCGCGGGCAGGACCCCGATGTGCAGCCGGCAGGCGTGCTGTATCTTTCCGGCGATCCGCGCCCCAAGACCGGCCCGCGCCACGATGTGAGCGCTTCGCTCGATTACACCGTCGACGGCCTTGTACTGGATGACGAAGTGGTCCTGAAAGGTATGGACCGGGATTCCACGGGAAAATATGTGCCCTGCAAATTCGGCAAAACGGGAAAGCGCCTTGCAAGCGGCAAGGTCGCAGCGCAGGATAAGCTCGACCGCATCGAAGCCCATCTGGAAACGCTTGTATCCGAAATGGCGGGCGGCCTGTATGAAGGGAAAATCGACGCCGTGCCGCTGTGCACGCAGGACGGCCGCCCATGCGACGTGTGCGATTACCGCGCCGTCTGCCTGCATGAGGACGGACGCAGGGAAACAAAGGTGTCCGCGCCGAAAAACGTGTTTGAAGCGGAAAATAAAGAAGCACAGAAAAAGGAGGACGGGCAGGAATGAGCAAGGTGAAATGGACGCCGGAACAGAGCGCCGCAATCCATGACCGGGACGGCACGCTGCTGGTTTCGGCGGCGGCGGGAAGCGGAAAAACCGCAGTGCTGGTGGAACGCGCGGTGCAGTATATCACGGATCTTGCGCATCCGGTCGCAGCCGACCGTCTGCTGATTGTCACCTTTACGCGCGCTGCCGCCGAAGAACTGCGCGCGCGCATTGCGGTGCGGCTGGAACAGGAATCGGCACTGCATCCGGAAAGCGTGTTCCTGCGCCGTCAGCGCATGCTGTTGGGCCGTGCGAGCATCTGCACGATCGACGCGTTCTGCATGCAGCTGATCAAGCGCCACTTTGCGCAGCTGGGGCTGCCGCCGGATTTTGCACTGGCCGATGAAGCACAGCTTTACACGATGCGCCAGAATGCACTCGCGGCGGTTATGGAGGAGCAGTATCAGGACGAGGATTTCCGCGCCTTTGCGTCGCTTTACGGCAGAGCGCGCAGCGATGCGGACGCCGTGAGCGCCGTGCTGGGGCTTTACGATTTTTCCCGCACGCTGCCGCACCCGGAAGCGGAACTGCGCCGCATCTGCGAAGCGTATGAATCGCCCGCGCCGCTCGGCAAGACCGTCTGGGGCAAAAAGATGCTGGAAAGCGCGGCGGAAGCAGTGCACAGCGCACAGCATATGCTGACGAGTGCACAGCAGATCACGGCGTCGGAACCGGAGCTGGAACCGTACAGCGCGGCACTTGCTGCGGATGCGGATTTTTTTGAGCAGCTTTCCGAAAAAATCAAACAGGGGGAATGGGACGCGGCAGCGCTCTGCGCACAGGAGTATGCGCCGCCGGCTTTCAAGGCGATCCGCAAATACAAAAGTGCCGGAATGGAAACCGTCAAGGCACTGCGCAGTGCGGTGAAAGATACGATCGAACAGATCCGAACCGATATCTTCCTGTGCACGGAACAGGAGTTTGCGCAGGACTGCGTGCGCATTGCGCCGCTTGTCCGTGCGCTTTCCCGCGCGGCACTGGCATTCGGTAAGCGCCTTTATGAGGATAAGCTGGAGCAGAAGCTGCTGGATTACAGCGATCTTGAGCATCTTGCGCTGAAGCTGCTGTGCGATGAAAACGATGAAAAGACAAAAACAGCGCGCGCAGTATCGCGTGAATTTGACGCGGTGCTTGTGGATGAATACCAGGATACAAATGCGCTGCAGGCGCTTTTGTACCGCTGCCTTGGCAACGATGACGAATCGAACCTGTTCTTCGTGGGCGACGTCAAGCAGAGTATTTACCGGTTCCGTCTGGCAAGCCCGGAAATTTTTATCGGCAAGCGCGCCTCCTATACACCGTATACGCCGGGCGGGGCGCATCCGGCGGCCATTACACTCGGGCACAATTTCCGCAGCGCGGACAACATCATCCGGCAGGTGAACGATGTGTTCCGCTGCGTGATGAACAAAACTGTCGGCGGCGTGGATTACGACCGGAACGAAATGCTTGTAAAAGGCACGCAGGATACCTACGACGGCGGGCCTATGGAACTGCTTTTGGTGGATACAAGCGCACAGGACACCGCAGGAGATGCCGCCGTTGTGGCGGAAAAGATCGAGCAGCTGGTGCAGAGCGGCTTTGCCGTGAGAAACAAGGACGGAACGACGCGCCCGTGTGGATACGGCGATATCTGCGTTTTGCTGCGAAGCCGCACGCCGTTTGAACTGTACGCCGCCGAATTTGAAAGCCGCGGCATCCCTTCGTTTGCGGATACCGGCGAAAGCCCGCTGACGTCCACCGAGGTTTCGCCGCTGCTCTCGTTCCTGCGCGTGATCGATAACCCCGCACAGGACGTCAGCCTTGCGGCGGTGCTGGTTTCGGTGATGTTTTCGTTTACGCCGGACGATCTGACGCGGCTGCGCGCCGCCAGCCCTGCCGGCAGCCTGTATGCGGCGCTGCTGAAAAGCGGGGACGCCAAGGTGAAGGCGTTTTTGGAAACGCTGCGCGCTCTGCGCCGCCTTGCCGCAACGGCGTCGATCGAAGAGCTGTGCACGGAAATTTTTGCCCGCACACATTATTTTGCGGCTGTGGGCGCCATGGAAAACGGCCCGGCACGGCGCGAAACACTGCGCAGCTTTACGGCGTGGGCGGCTGCGGCAGACCGCGGCGGCACGGGCGGGCTTTCGGCCTTCCTGCGGCTGGTGGACAGTGCACTGGAAAGCGGGGCGGTGCAGAGCGCCGGTGCGCCCGCGCTGCCGCAGGGGGCGGTTTCCGTAATGACGATCCACCGCTCGAAGGGACTGGAATTTCCCATAGTGATCCTTGCGGATACCTCGCGGCGGTTCAACCTGCGCGATACTTCGGACGCCGTGCTGTTTCATCCGCAGCTGGGGCTTGGCATGACGCTGCGCGAAGGCGCGGGCGGGCTGTACCCCACCGTGCCGCACCGCGCGGTGCGCATGGCACAGCGGGAAGAATCGGTCAGCGAAGAAATGCGCATCCTGTATGTGGCGCTGACCAGAGCGCGCGATAAGCTGATCGTGACAGCACCGATGCGCGACCCCGTGCGCACGCTTTCCAAAATTGCGATGTCACTTGCCGGTGCGGGCGGTGCGGACGCCTACGGGCTTTCCCAGGCAACGTGCCTTGCCGATTGGCTGTGCACCGCGGCCCTGCTGCATCCCGACTGCGGCGAACTGCGGAAAACCGCCGACGCGGCGCTGCTGCCGCTGTATCATGCGCAAGGGCACATGACGGCGGAAATCGTGCAGGCCCCGGCAGGACAGGCACAGCATGAACAAGAGGGCTTTGCGCGCGCGGCACAGCCGGATGAAGCGCTGCAAAGTGCGCTGCAGAAAAACTTTGCAAAGCGGTATGAGCAGGCCCCGCTGTGCACGCTGCCCGCCAAAATGAGCGTTTCATCGCTTGTGCACGGCGATTCCGACCCGATTCTGGCACGTCCGTCGTTTTTGTATAAAGAGGGTATGACGGCGGCAGAGCGCGGCACGGCCATGCATGCGGTGCTGCAGTTTGCCGATCTGCAGGCGGCGGCAGTCGACCTTGCGGCAGAGCTGGAACGTCTGGAACAGGGCGGCTGGATCGAAACGGAGCTGGTGCAGCAGCTGGATCGGCAGTGCATGCAGACCTTTTTGCAAAGCGGCCTTGCCGAGCGCATGCGGGCAGCACAGACCCTGCTGCGGGAATACGATTTCATCACGTCCGTACCTGCAAAATATGTGGATGAAACACTGCCGGAGCCGTTCTGGTATCAGCCGGTGCTGGTGCAGGGCATCGCGGATGCGGTGATCGTGAACGGGGACAGGGCAGAGATCATTGATTACAAGACCGACCGCGCCAAAACACCGGCGCAGTTCCTGAAGGCATATGCAAAGCAGCTGCTGCTATACCGCGCGGCGATCGAAAAGCGCCTTGGCGTGAAGGTGGAGCGCTGCACGATCTATTCGTTTTCGCTCGGACAGGAAATCGACGTGCCGGCAGATAAGCCGGCAAAGTCCGGTTCGGTGTGAATTTGAAAAGAAAGATAAAATATTGCACAGAATCCCTTGACTTTGCAGGAAAAGTGGGATATACTAGCTAAGTAAATAAAGTAGCTGTGGCAAGTACCGCGCTCACCTTGTCTGCCTAAGGCGGCGGGTTCATACGAACAAACGCATATAAAAGTGCGTCGATTTGTCTGAACAGTGCGGTTTACTTTGCGGTAAGCCGCACTTTTTTTCACAGGCGGGACATCCTCGCCGCAACCAAATTATTTGGAGGTGCTTTACGATTAGCGGCAAGAAAGAAATGGAAATCAATGAAGGCATTCGCGATAGAGAGGTACGCGTTATTGATGCGGACGGCGCTCAGCTGGGCATCATGGCTACACGCGATGCACTCGCAAAAGCGGAAGAAAAAAATCTCGATCTCGTAAAGATTGCCCCGCAGGCACAGCCGCCTGTGTGCAAACTTATGGATTACGGCAAATATCGCTTTGAAATGCAAAAGCGCGATAAAGAAGCGAAGAAAAATCAGAAGACCGTAGACATCAAG
Source organism: Ruthenibacterium sp. (assembly GCA_020025235.1). Taxonomy (GTDB): domain Bacteria; phylum Bacillota; class Clostridia; order Oscillospirales; family Ruminococcaceae; genus Ruthenibacterium. The sequence continues at coordinate 97,484 of JAHHSL010000001.1, read as the reverse complement.
GAGATTCGTCTTTCCCTCAACATCGATACGAACGACTTCAACACCAAAGTCGGCCAGGCAAGAAAATTCCTCGCCAAAGGCGATAAGGTGAAGGTGTCCATTCGTTTCCGCGGCCGTGAGATGGCACATACGAATCTGGGCCTTGAAGTCCAGCAGCGTTTTGCAGCATCTCTGCCGGAAGCCGTTGTGGAAAAGCAGCCCAAACTGGAGGGACGGAGCATGCAGATGTTCCTTGCTCCCGCTCCCGCAAAGCAAAATTAAGGAGGAACTTTAAAATGCCCAAGATGAAAACACATTCCGGTGCGAAGAAACGCTTCAAGCTGACGAAAAACGGTAAGGTAAAACGCGGCCACGCATATCGCAGCCACCTGCTGAACGGCCACGGCAAAACGCGCAAGCTGAAACGCGCCTATCGTAAACCTTCTTACGCAGACAAGACGAATGCAGCAGCTGTCAAGAGAATGCTGCCGTACGCATAAGCGAAACCGCTTAGCGACTGACAACCACTTAGCTTACATTTAAAGGAGATTGTGAAATATGGCACGTATCAAAGGCGCTGTGATGACGCGTAAAAGAAGAAAAAAGACCCTGAAGCTTGCCAAGGGTTACTGGGGCAGCAAATCTACCCACTTCAAGATGGCAAAACAGCAGGTCATGAAGAGCGGCAACTACGCTTTCATCGGCCGCAAACAGAAAAAGCGCGACTTCCGCAGCCTGTGGATCACCCGTATCAACGCTGCATGCCGTGCTGAGGGTATCAACTACTCTGCATTCATGAACGGCCTGAAGAAGAGCGGCATCGAACTCAACCGCAAGATGCTCTCTGAAATGGCGATCCATGATCCCGCAAGCTTCTCTGCACTTGTTGAAACTGCAAAGAAAGCAACGAAATAATCTTTGCGTACGCCCGTGCACACTGTGCCCGGGCGTCGCTTTGTTTTTCGGGGCTGTGCGGAAAAGGGCCGGCCGTCACAGTAAAAGCAAAAAATCAGCCGGGCCGGGACAGAAAAAAGAAGGGGGCGCCAAGCCATGACGGAAAGTATCACAAGCCGGGACAACGAACGCGTAAAGCGCGTGTGCAAGCTGCGCGATTGCGCTGCTGCGCGTCAGCAGGAACAACTCTTTTTTGCCGAGGGGCTGCGTCTTTGCACGGATCTTGCGGCAATGCTGATGCCGCAGGAGGTTTATTTCACGCAGAAGCTTCTCGATGCCCATCCGGAGCTGGAGCAGCTGGGCGGGCGGCATTTCCTTGTCAGTGACGGGGTCGCCGCAAAGCTTTCGGATACCAAAGCGCCGCAGGGGGTGTTCTGTGTTTTTCCACGCAGCGTAAAAACGGTGCAGGATATCCGCGCAGGCGGGCGCTATGTCTGCATGGAGCATGTGCAGGACCCGGCCAATGTCGGCGCGCTTTTGCGCAGCGCTGCGGCGTTCGGCTTTACGGGCGCTGTGCTGTGCGCAGATTGTGCAGACCCGTTTTCACCCAAAGCGTCCCGCGCTTCCATGGGCGCGCTTGCAAAGGTGGATCTGATCGTGGAAAAGGACACCGCGGCGGCACTCCGCGCGTTTTCCGAAAACGGCATCCCGAGCTTTGCGGCGGCACTGCGCAATTCCGTGCCGCTGGAAACAGTGGATACGGCAGGGCTGCACGGTGCGGCTGTAATCATCGGCAACGAGGGGAACGGCCTTACGGACGAAACGACGGCGGTGGCAGACCGCGCGGTGCGCATCCCCATGGCACCGGGCGTGGAATCGCTGAATGCAGCGGTTGCGGGCAGTGTCCTGCTGTGGCATTTCCGGGGGGTATAGCCATGGAATGGGAACGCAGCGCGCAGAATGAAAAGGCGGCGTGGCTCTGGCTGGCATCGGCACTGGGGTGCGCTGCATCGAATGCGGGAGAAGTCCTGCGGGAATTTCCGGACGTGTGGGAACTGGTGAGAGCCAGCCGGTGCGAAGACCTTTCCGCGTTTTTCACAAAAACGCAGCTGGCTGCGCTGCACGAATCCCAGCCGGAAGATTATATCGCGCGTCTCGACGACTGCAAGCGTCACAAGGTGGGCGTGGTAACATGGGCGGATGAGGAGTATCCGGCGCTTTTGCGCACGATCTCCTCACCGCCGCCCGTGCTTTACTACCGGGGAGACCCGGGCATTGCCAACCGATGCTTTACGTTTGCAATCGTGGGTACGCGCAGACCATCGGCCTACGGAGTGGAGGCGACGGCTGCTATTGCAAAAGAACTGGCGCACGCCGGTGCGGCACTGGTGTCCGGTCTTGCAACCGGACTGGACAGCGAAAGCCACAAGGCGGCGCTGCGGGAAGGCGCACCGACGATCGCGTGCATTGCGTTCGGGCACGATCTGTGCTATCCGGCGCAGAACCGCAAGCTGAAGGAATTGATTGAAACAAGCGGGCTTGTTTTGAGCGAATATCCGCCGGGAACACCGGCACTGCGCAATCATTTTCTGGAACGCAACCGGCTGATCGCGGGGCTTTCGCGCGGGATCTGCGTGGCGGAAGCACGCGTCCGCTCGGGAACCATGAACACGGTTTCGGCAGCACTTGCGGCAGGACGGGATGTGTTCAGTGTTCCGGGCAGCATCTTTTCGCCGTTGAGCGAAGGAACGAACCGCCTTCTGAAAGAGGGTGCGATCCCGGCGCTTTCGGGAGCGGATATTCTGGAATGGTATCACATGGAACCGAAACAGGAAAAGCCCCGTGCAAAGAAGGCGGACGGGACGCGGGTTTCCGCAGATGCCGAGAGCATGCGCGGTGCATTGAGCGCTTCGCAGCCGCAGCGGCTGGAAGAATTATGCGCCAAAACAAAGCTGCCGCCGCACAGGGCCATGGCAGCGCTGACAGAGCTGGAGCTGGCGGGTGTTTCGGTCCAGCTTGCCGGACGCAGGTTTCAGCTGAAAATGTAACCATGCAGGCGGCGGAAAACGGTGCAAATTCGGTTTCCCATTGTTTTTTTTCACAGAATCATGCATAATAAAAAGAAGTGCAGAAGTTTCCAGTACGGGATGCAATGATATTTTGACCGCATATCGGCGGTCATTCCCGTTAAAAAAGGACGGTAGACATGTCAAAACTTGTAATCGTAGAATCTCCGGCGAAAGCCAAAACCATTCGGAAATATCTGGGTGGCGGATACGAGGTAACGGCCTCTATGGGTCATATCCGCGATCTGCCGCAGAGCCAGCTCGGCATTGACGTCGAACATGACTATGCACCCCAGTACATCAATATCAAGGGCAAGGAAAAAATCATCAAGGAACTGAAAAGCCTTGCCAAGCAAAGCGATGAAATCTTCCTTGCAACCGACCCGGACCGCGAGGGTGAAGCCATCAGCTGGCATCTTGCCAACCTGCTGGGCCTGGACGTGACGGCGCCAAACCGCGTCACATTCGGTGAAATTACGAAAAAAGGCGTCACACAGGGCATGGCTGCGCCGCGCTGCATTGATATGGATTTATTCAATGCGCAGCAGGCACGCCGCGTGCTCGACCGTCTTGTCGGCTATAAGCTTTCCCCGTTTTTGTGGAAAAAGGTGCGCCGCGGTCTTTCCGCAGGCCGTGTACAGAGCGTTGCCGTGCGCCTGATCGTGGACCGCGAAAAGGAAATCGAAGCGTTCAAGCCGGAAGAATACTGGAATATTGACGCGCTGCTCAGCCCGCCTTCCACAACAAAACGCTTCACCGCACGCCTGACGGCGCTTGCCGATGGCAAAAAGCTTGCGGTGAACTGCGCCGAACAGAGCGAAAAGATCGTGCGCGATCTGGACGGGGCCGTCTATGTGGTGTCCTCGATCAGCAAGGGCAAGCGCAAGAAGACTCCGGCACCCCCGTTCATCACTTCGACGATGCAGCAGGAAGCGAGCCGCCGTCTGGGCTTTACTGCAACACGCACCATGCGCGCCGCACAGACGCTGTATGAAGGCGTGGATATCGCGGGGCAGGGCACTATGGGTCTTATCACCTATATGCGTACCGACAGCCTGCGCATCGCAGACGAAGCACAGGCAGCCGCAAAGGACTTCATCACCGAAACCTACGGCGACGCCTATGTCTGCAAGACAAAGCGCAAATATAAAAGCAAAAGCGCAACGGCAGCACAGGATGCGCACGAAGCAGTGCGTCCGACAAATCCTGCGCTGACGCCCGATGAGGTGGAAAAAAGCGTGTCGGGTGACCCGGCAAAGCTGTACCGTCTGATCTGGAGCCGCTTTATCGCCAGCCAGATGAGCGACTGCCAGCAGGATACGGTATCTGCCGATATCACGGCGGCGGGCTATCTGTTCCGCGCAAGCGGCTATGTCGTCACGTTCGACGGCTTCACGGCGCTGTACGAAGAAGCGACCGACGAAAAGGAAAAGAAAGAAACTGCGCTGCCCCCGCTGGAGGAGGGCATGACGCTGAAGCTGCGCGAGCTGAAGCCGGAGCAGAAGTTCACGCAGCCGCCCGCACGCTATACAGAAGCTGCGCTCATCAAGGCACTGGAAGAAAACGGCATCGGCCGTCCTTCCACCTATGCGCCGATCATCACCACGATCATCGACCGTGATTATGTCGAGCGCGACCAGAAAAAGCTGGTGCCGACAAAGCTTGGACGCGTCATCAACGATCTGATGATGGAGCAGTTCCCGAAGATCGTCGATACCACCTTCTCGGCACATATGGAGCAGCAGCTGGATACCGTGGAAAACGGCAAGGCAGACTGGCACAAGGTCATCGACGATTTTTACAAGGATTTCGACGAGACGCTCAAAGCGGCGGAAGAGCATATGGAAGGCAAAAAGATCAAGGTCCCCGATGAGGAAACGGACGAGATCTGCGAGCTGTGCGGACGCAAAATGGTCATCAAGAGCGGACGTTACGGCAAGTTCCTTGCCTGCCCGGGCTTCCCCGAGTGCAAAAACACAAAGCGCCTGGTGAAGGATACCGGCGGCTTGTGCCCGAAATGCGGCGGACGTGTGCTGATCCGTCATTCCAAAAAAGGACGTGTTTATTACGGATGCGAGAAGAATCCCACATGCGACTTTATGACGTGGAACGAGCCGACAGCGGAAAAATGCCCGCAGTGCGGTTCCACCCTGTTCAAAAAGGGCGGAAAGAACGGGATGCTTCTGTGCGAAAAAGAGGGATGCGGATACTCCCGTTCCTCCAATTCCGAAAAAAAGGAGTAATCAATGCACATCAGAATTCTGGGCGCAGGCCTTGCGGGATGCGAGGCTGCGCTGTATCTGGCAGGGCGCGGATATGCGGTGGATCTGTACGAGCAGAAGCCGCACAAATATTCCCCTGCCCATAAAAATGAAAACTTTGCAGAGCTTGTATGCTCCAATTCGCTGAAAGCAGACCGGCTCGATTCGGCGTCCGGCCTGCTGAAAGCGGAGATGAAGCTGCTGGGCTCGTCGATTTTGCCGGTGGCGGAAAGCTGCCGCGTGGCGGCGGGCGGCGCGCTTGCGGTCGACCGCGAACTGTTTTCGGCGGGTGTGACGAAGCTTGTCAAAGAAAATCCGAACATCACGCTGCATCTGGAAGAAGCGGCGCAGATCGGCGAAACCGAAGAAGATACCATTGTGCTGGTCGCAACCGGCCCGCTGACCGAAGGCGCGCTTGCGGATGACATCCTGCGGCTGACGGGACAGGGCGAGCTTTCCTTTTACGACGCCGCCGCACCGATCGTCACGGCGGAAAGCATTGATATGGAAAAGGTGTTTGCGGCGTCCCGCTATGACCGCGGCACAGCGGATTACCTCAACTGCCCGTTCGATAAGGCGGGGTACGAAGCATTCCACGCGGCGCTTGCAGATGCGCAGCGCGCTCCGCTGCATGATTTTGACGGCGAGCTTTCGGTCTACGAAGGCTGCATGCCGATCGAAGTTATGGCAAAGCGCGGCGCGGATACCATGCGCTACGGCCCGATGCGCCCGGTCGGCCTGCGGGACCCCAGAACCGGACACCGCCCGTGGGCGAACGTTCAGCTGCGCGCAGAGGACGCGGCGTGCACCATGTACAATCTGGTGGGATTCCAGACGAACCTGAAATTCGGTGAGCAGAAGCGGGTGTTCAGCATGATCCCGGGTCTTGAGCACGCGGAATTTGTGCGCTACGGAGTGATGCACCGCAACACGTTTTTAAACAGCCCCGTGCTGCTGGGCATGGATCTTGCGCTGAAAAAGCAGCCGAACGTGCTGTTTGCAGGGCAGATCACGGGCTTTGAAGGCTATATGGAAAGCGCGGCCTGCGGCCTGCTTGCAGCGCACAGCATCGAAGCAAAGCTGTGCGGCAAACCGTTTACACCGCCGCCTGCCGATACGATGTGCGGCGCGCTTTTGCGCCACGCGACCGAGCCGACGAAGGATTATCAGCCCATGGGCGCCAATATGGGCATCCTGCCCCCGCCGGAAACCCGTATCCGCGATAAGCGCGAGCGCTATCTGGTTGTGGCGCAGAAGGCTGTCGCAAGCATGGAAGCATATACACAGCAGACTTGCACGGAACGCTGAAGCATCAGCAAACCTGCAGGAAGGAGTGCGCTATGAATATTATTATTGATGCAATGGGCGGCGACAACGCCCCGAAGGAGATTTTGCAGGGCGCGGCGGACGCCGTGAAGGAATACGGCGTTGAAATCACAGCCGTCGGCAGAAAAGAAGAAATCGAAGCCTGCGCAAAGGAAAACGGGATCGACCTTTCCGGCTTTACGATCGTAAACGCACAGGAAACGATCGAAATGTGCGATGAACCCACTGCTGCGATCCGCGGCAAAAAGGATTCGTCCATGGTCGTCGGCCTGCGCATGCTGGCAGAGGGCAGGGGCGATGCGTTCGTGTCCGCCGGTTCCACCGGTGCGCTGCTGGCCGGCGCAACGCTGATCGTAAAGCGCATGAAGGGCGTAAAGCGTCCGGCGATCGGGACCGTCGTTCCGGGCGGCAATCAGCCGTATCTGCTTATGGACGCCGGCGCAAACGTGGAATGCCGCCCCGAAATGCTGGATGCCTTTGCCGTTATGGGCAGCGTTTATATGGAAAAGGTCATGGGGCGCCGTGCGCCGAAGGTCGGCCTTGTCAACAACGGCGCAGAAGAGACAAAGGGCACGCCGGCCTATGTGCAGGCGCATCAGATGATGAAAAAGAATGACGCGATCAACTTTGTCGGCAACGTGGAACCGAAGGACATCCCGAAAGGCGACATTGACGTTGTGGTGTGCGACGGCTTTACGGGAAACGTTATTTTAAAGCTGACGGAAGGGCTTGCCAACACGCTGATCGGTGAAATCAAAAATGTTTTCCTTGCAAACCTGAAAACAAAGCTCGCATTCCTTATGGTAAAGCCGGGCATGCGCGCGTTCAAAAAGAAAATGGACGCCGACGAGCACGGCGGCGCGCTGATGATGGGCGTGACAAAGCCTGTGATCAAGGCGCACGGCTCGTCCCGTGCAAAGGCGTTTAAAAATGCGATCCGTCAGGCAAAGCTCTGCGTCGAAAGCGGCACGGTGGAGAGCATGCGCGAAAAACTGGCTGCCGTGGCAGAAACGAAACAGGCGGGCGAATAAAGCCGCGTCCGTTCCATAAAAGGAAGGAACAAAACATGCGCGAAATTTGTGAGCTGGAAGAGGCTATTCATTATCATTTTAAAAATCAGTTCTTGATCGAAACCGCACTGACGCACACTTCGTTTGCAAACGAATCCAAGCACGCGGTCAAGCATAACGAACGGCTGGAATTTCTGGGCGATTCGGTGCTTTCGATCGTTGTGGCGGAATATCTTTTTACGCACAACAATATGGCAGAGGGCGATCTGACGCGGATGCGCGCAAGCCTTGTGTGCGAAACGGCACTGTTTGAATTTGCAAAAAAGATCGATCTTGGCAGCTATCTGCGCCTTGGGCGCGGGGAAGAGCGCGGCGGCGGCAGAAACCGCCCGAGCGTTGTATCGGACGCCTTTGAAGCCGTGATCGCGGCGCTGTATCTGGACGGCGGGCTTGAAACGGCGCGCACGTTCATCCTGCCGTTCGTCACCGAGGCGATCGCCGAACATTCGGCAGAATCCGATTACAAAACAAAGCTGCAGGAAATCGTGCAGCAGAATCCGGAAGAACGCCTTTCCTATGTTGTGGCGGATGAATCCGGGCCGGATCACAACAAAAAGTTTGTTGTGGAAGTGCATCTCAATTCCAACTGCATCGGCAGAGGGGAAGGCCACAGCAAAAAGCTTGCGGAACAGCATGCCGCAAAAGAAGCGCTGTCCCTTATGGGATACTGAAAGCACGATACCCTTTGAGTAAGGAGTTTTTCCATGTTTTTAAAGGCACTTGAAATACAGGGCTTTAAATCGTTTCCGGACCGCACCCGCATCACGGTCGGACGGGGCATTACGGCTGTTGTCGGCCCGAACGGAAGCGGAAAAAGCAATATTTCCGATGCGATACGCTGGGTTCTGGGCGAAACGAGCGCAAAACAGCTGCGCGGCGGCGGAAAAATGGAGAACGTCATCTTCGGCGGCACGCAAAAGCGCGGCGCAATGGGATACGCGTCCGTCAGCCTTGTGGTGGATAATACCGACCGCCGCATCGACGTCGATAAGGACGAAGTGACGATCGGGCGCAAATACTACCGTTCCGGCGAAAGCGAATATTCCGTCAACGGGCAGAATGTGCGTCTGCGCGATATTTATGAAATGTTTCTGGATACCGGCCTTGGGCGCGATGGCTATTCCGTCATCGGGCAGGGCAGGATCGCGGAGATCGTCGGCGCAAAATCAGCCGAGCGCCGCGAAATTTTTGAAGAGGCCTCCGGTATTGCAAAATACCGGTTCCGCAAGAATGAAGCGGAGCGCAGATTGGATTCCGCAGAGGAAAATCTGGTGCGTCTGCGCGACATTCTGGGCGAATTGGAGGAACGTGTCGCTCCGCTGGAGCGCGAAAGCAAAAAGGCGCAGCGCTTTTTAGAACTGAGCGAACAGCGCAAGGGGCTTGAAGTCACGCTTTGGGTCGATACGATCGAAAAGGCGCAGGAGCTTGTGCGCGAGCAGCAGCGCAAAATCGAAATCGCAAACACCGATTACAGCCGTGCACAGAAAGAAATCGAAGAACTGGACGCGGAAACCGAAAAGACGCGTGCGGAGATCGAGCACCTGATTACAGAAGCCGACCGCTGCAACACGCAGATCCGCTCGCTGACCGAGGAAATCGCGGGCGCCGATTCCCGCATCGCGGTCCTGAACAACGATATCGCGCACAACAACGCGTCGATCGAATCGACCAAAAAGGAAATCGAGCAGAGCGGGCTTGGGCGTGAAGCGATCATCAATGAGCTGAAAGCGCACCGCGAAGCGATCGAAATGTGCAAAACACGGGAAGAACACCTTGCCGTGCGCATCAGCGAGCTGGAAGCACTGCTGGCAGACCTTCAGAAAAAAAGCTCTGTCAGCGGGGTGCGCCGCGGCATCGTGACGGAAAAGCTGAACGAAATGGCGGCGCGCATCACTGATCTGAAAGTGGCAAGGGCGTCGGCTGAATCTGCGGTGCAGGCATCGAAAACACGCCTTGCCGCCGCACAGGCCGAACAGGAAAAGAACGCACAGCTTGTCCGCGAACAGGAAGAACAAAAGCATGAAACGCAGGAATTTCTGAAAGATACCGTGGATACGCTGACAAAGCTTGATAACATCAAGGGCGGCCTTGCCCTGAAGCTGGAAGGACGCCGCCGTGCGCTGGCGCAGGCGGATGAAGACGAGCAGAAGCTTGTCCGCGCCATGGAAGCGACCGAACAGCGCATCAATGTGCTGCGCGAATTGGAACGCAATATGGACGGCTTCCAGAGCAGTGTCAAGACCGTGATGCGCGCGGCATCGTCCCATCGTCTGCGCGGCATCATCGGGCCGGTGTCGACGATCCTTACCGTAAAACCGGGGTATGAGGTCGCAATCGAAACGGCGCTTGGCTATGCGCTGCAGAACATCGTGGTGGAAAACGAGACGGCGGCGAAAGCGGCTATGGCGTTCCTGCGCGATGAACGCGCTGGGCGTGCGACGTTCCTGCCGCTGGATACGGTTCGCCCCGGTGCGTTCCACGGGCGGCTGCCCGAAGGCGCACAGCTTGCAAGCAGCCTTGTAAGCTATTCCGAAAAATATGAAAACATCGTCTCGAACCTGCTGGGGCGCATCGTGGTCGTGGATGACATCAACGAAGCATCCCGCGCGGCGCGCGCGCTCGATTACCGCAACCGTGTCGTCACGGCGGATGGCCAGGTCATCAACGCGGGCGGCTCGTTCACGGGCGGCAGCGTTTCCCGTTCTGTGGGGCTTTTCAGCCGCAAGCAGGAAATCGACGATTTGAAGAAAAAGCTGGTGTCCCTGACAAAGCAGCGGGATGAAGCGGAAGAAAAAACCGATGCAATCAAGGCAGAAGTGGACGAGATCACGGCGGAGATGACCGCGACGGACAGCGAAGCGATCGTCGCAGGCGGGGATAAGATCCGTGCCGAGGTGGAATTGGGACGCATCGACATCGCGCTTTCGCAGGCAAAGGCAGCCGGAAAGCTGCTGGAAGCCGAGCGCGAACAGCTTGGACGGCGCATTGAAGAATCGGAAAAGGCCGGAACGCAGGCGCAGGCAGAGCACGATTCACTGGAAAAGGATTCCGCACTGCTGGAGGAAGAACTGAAAACGCTTTCCGGCAGCGACGATACCTTTATGGAAACGCGCGCCCGCTTTGCGGATGAGATTTCGGAACTGCGCCTCAAAACGCTTTCCGAACAGAAGGACGCCGAAAATCATCAGGCTGCGATCCGCAGTCTGGAAAGCCGCACAGGCGAAAACGAAGCCCGCGTCAATCAGCTCCATGCCAATATCGAACGGCTGACAAAGCAGAATGAAGAACGCCTGCGCCAGATCGAAGAGATCCGGACGTCAGCGGTGCAGAGCCGGGAAAACATCGGCGCATGCGAACAGCGCAAGGCAGAGGCTGTGCGCAAGCGCATGGAAAAGGAAGGCTCGATCACGCAGCAGACTGCCCGTGTGCGCCGCCTGACCGATGAACAGGAAAAGCTGGGCCGCGAAATTGCACGCCTGACCGAACAGCGCGAGCAGAAGGATGCAGAATACGAACAGACCGCCGCAAAGCTGTGGGATGAATACCAGCTGACGCTTTCGGCGGCGCAGGCTCTTTGCGTGCCGTTTGAAAATATCGGCGAACTGCGCCGTCAGGTGACGGAGATCCGCAGCAAGATCCGCTCGCTCGGCAACGTAAACGTCGGGGCGATCGAGGAATACGCAGAAGTGAGCAAGCGGTACGAATTCCTGCGCGCACAGGTGAATGATGTGGAAAAGAGCAAGGCAGAGCTGCAGAAGATGATCGCAGGGCTTTCGGATGAAATGCGCGCCATGTTCAGCGAAAGCTTTGTCCGCATCAACGAAAATTTCGGCCGCATTTTTGCGGAGCTTTTCGGCGGCGGCACGGCACGGCTGTATCTGGAAGACGAGACAAACGTGCTGGAAAGCGGCATCAGCATCGAAGTGGCGCCCCCGGGCAAGATCATCAAGAACCTTACCGCACTTTCGGGCGGCGAACAGGCCCTTGTCGCCATTTCCATTTACTTTGCGATCCTCGGCGTCAATCCGGCGCCCTTCTGTGTGCTGGACGAGATCGAAGCTGCGCTGGATGACGTCAACGTCACGCGCTATGCACAGTATCTGCGCCGCATTTCGGACGAAACGCAGTTCATCGTCATCACGCACCGACGCGGCACTATGGAGGAAGCCGACGTGCTGTACGGTGTGACGATGCAGGAGGACGGCGTTTCCAAGGTGCTGAAGCTGGATCTGGAAAACGTGGATGCAAGCCTTGTAAGCTGATGCACACCGCATAAGAACATACCCCCCTCATTAAGAACGGAGCGTTACCATGGGATTTTTTGAAAAACTGGGCGCAGGACTGCGCAAAACACGCGATACCATTTTCGGTTCGATCACGAACATGCTTACGGAAAGCGAAATCGACGATGATATGTACGAAGAGCTGGAAGAACAGCTGATCCTTGCCGATACGGGTGCAGACGTCGCCATGGAGCTTGTAGAGCAGCTGCACGACGTGGTGCGCCGGGAACATCTGAAAACCGGTGAAGAAGCGCTGGCGGCGCTCAAGAAGATCATCACCGATATGCTGCGCGCCGAAGAAGACATGCATCTTTCCGGCAAGCCCGCCGTGATCCTTGTGATCGGCGTAAACGGCGTGGGCAAAACCACATCGATCGCAAAGCTTGCCCACCTTTATAAGGAACAGGGCAAGCGCGTGCTGCTGGCAGCGGGCGATACCTTCCGCGCCGCAGCGGCAGAACAGCTTTGCGTATGGGCCGAGCGCACCGGCGTGCCGGTTGTGAAGCACAACGAGGGCGCAGACCCTGCCTCCGTCATTTTCGACGCGGTGCAAAGCGCAGCGGCACATGATTATGATGTTGTTATCTGCGATACCGCGGGACGTCTGCACAACAAAAAGAACCTTATGGCCGAGCTTTCCAAAATCAGCCGTGTGGTGAACAAGGCGTGCGAAACCGCAAGCGTGGAAACGCTTCTGGTGCTGGACGCCATCACCGGCCAGAACGCAATCAGTCAGGCAAGCCAGTTCATCGACGCCGCCAACGCAACAGGCATCGTGCTGACGAAGCTGGACGGCACCGCAAAGGGCGGCGCAGTCATCAGCATCAAGGCAAAGCTGGGCCTGCCGGTGCGCTTTGTGGGCGTGGGCGAAGGCATGGACGATCTTATGGAATTTGACCCCGATGCATTTACCGATGCATTGTTCCTGCGTGAGGAGTAAATCATGGATTTTATTGCAGCGACAAACAATAAGGGGAAAATGGCGGAGATCCGCCGTATCCTGGAACGCATGGGCCATACCGTGCAAAGCCAGCGCGAAGCCGGCATCACGCTGGAGCCGGAGGAAAACGGCACGACCTTTGCGGAAAATGCAAAGATCAAGGCAAAGGCGATCTGTGAGGTATCCGGCCGCGCGACCATTGCGGATGATTCCGGTCTGTGCGTGGATGCGCTCGGCGGCGCGCCGGGGGTGTACTCCGCACGTTACAGCGGCGTGCACGGCGACGATGAAGCAAATAACGATAAGCTTCTGCGCGAACTGGCAGATGTACCCGAAGAAAAGCGCGGCGCGCATTTTGCAAGCTGCGTGTGCGTGTATCTGCCCGACGGGCGCTGCGCGGTGTATGAGGGGATCTGCCCGGGCCGCATCGGGTTTGAACGCAGGGGCGATAACGGCTTTGGCTACGATCCGCTTTTCATCCCGGAATATACGGGCATCCCGGGCAAAGACGCCAGCATAATCAATCGGGAAGGCCGCTCGTATGCACAGCTGACGGCAGACGAAAAAGACGCAGTCAGCCACCGCGGACAGGCAATGAAAAAAATGGAAGCAGAACTTGAAAAGTTTATCGCAGACGGTGTACAATAAAAGATACGGTTTTTACAGAAAACAGAGATAGAAAAGGAAAAAATGATATGTTGACAAGCAAACAGCGCGCAATTCTGCGCGGACAGGCAAACGGACTGGACGTTGTATTTCAGGTCGGCAAGGGCGAAATCGACGAAATGCTCATCAAAAGCACGGCAGACTGCCTTGCAGCACGCGAGCTGATCAAGATGAAGGTGCTGGAGACAAGCGCTTACAGCGCGCGGGAAGCGGCAGAGATCCTTGCCGAAAAGACCGGCAGCGAATGTGTCCAGGCAATCGGCTCGAAATTTGTGCTTTACAAGCAGAAGAAAAAGAACAGCAAATACGCAGATCTTCTCAAGTAAGAGGCAGCTTATGGAACCGCAGAAAATCATCCTGTTCGGCGGCACGTTCGATCCGCCGCATAACGGACATATGGCGCTGCTGCGTGAAGCGGTTGCCGCCGTGCAGCCGGATCGTGTGCTGGTGATGCCTTCCGGCATACCGCCGCACAAAGCGGCGGGCACCACGCCCGGAGCCATGCGTGCCGAAATGTGCGAATGCTTTCGCCCGATCTTTGAAAATCTTGTCATTGATACAAGGGAAATCGAGCGCGGCGGCAAAAGCTATACGATCGATACCGTGCGCGAACTTGGTGCGGAATATCCAAACGCACAGCTCTATTTTCCCATGGGCAGCGATATGCTGCTGTGGTTTCAAAATTGGGTGGAATATAAAGAGCTTCTGCATCGTCTAATAATTGTTGCGCAGGTTCGCCGGGATGAAGACGCTGCTGCCGCACAGGATGCGGCGGCAGAGCTTCGCGCGCAGGGCGGACAGATCATCCTGACAAAAGCTCCGGTGCTTGCGGTGTCGTCCACACAGGTGCGAAACGCACTGCAGGAGGGAAAATCGGCAGAAAAACTGCTGCCAAAGAGCGTAGTGCAGTACATTGAACAGCACGGTCTTTATAAAAACGACAGAAAATGAAGCACGGAATGAAAGAGGCGGTTCGATTTGATCACGGTAGAAGAAGCAAAGCGTCTGGCAAAACGGAACCTTTCGGCAAAGCGGTACGAGCACACCTGCAACGTGAAAAAGCTGGCGGTGCAGCTGGCAAAGCAGCACGGCGCAGATGAGCAAAAGGCGGCGCTTGCCGCGATCCTGCATGACATCGCAAAGGAAATGCCGAAAGATCGATTATTGCAGATATTTGAGGAAAATGCTATAATAGCAGGAAACGCGGCAAAGCGGGAACCGCCCGTGTGGCACGGTGCAGCGGCGGCGATCCTGGCACAGACAAAGTACGGCGTGGACGACGAGGAGATCCTTTCGGCGGTGCGCTGTCATACGACCGGCCGCGTTGACATGACGAAGCTGGATAAGATCATCTATCTTGCGGATATGGCAAGCAGTGAACGAACGTATCCCGAAGCAGAAATGCTGCGCCGTCATGCCATGAAGGATCTTGACAAAACCATGATCGAAGCGCTTGGACTTTCCATTGAATGGCTCAGGGAAAAAGGAAAAGCGGTGGATGAAGAAACGCTCCTTGCCTATGCCCAGCAGCGTGCGCAGTATTACGGAGGGAAAAACGGATGAGCAGATCACAGGAAAATCGTCAGATCGATCTTTCCCGTGCGCGGATGCAAAACGGACGCAGACCGGCAGCGACTGCGCCGGATGCGGCAGGACAGCCGCCGCAGCGAACCGCATCGGCACAGCCGCATCCGGCAGGCAGACCGCAGCCGCCGCAAGCTTCGGCGCAGCCCCGTCCGGAAGTGCGCCCTGCCCGGCCGGGTGCGGAAAACGCACCTGCCAAAAGAGCGGCGGCCCCGAACCGGAAGAAAGGCGCAAAGAAAACAAAGCGCGCCGTGTGGACGGCTGTTTTGTGCATCGTTGTCGTGCTGTGTGCAGTTGCGGGCGGCATATACTGGTATGCCGACAGCATAATGAACGAAAGTGAACTGGGCACGCTGGATACTTCGAGCGGCAATCAGGATGAGGGAAAGGAAACGATCGTTCCGCCGGATATGAAGGGCGTGAAAAACATCCTTGTCCTGGGGCTTGATTACGACAGCGACGACCCTGTCAAGCGGGATGAAAAGCACCCCAATACGGATATGATCATGTATGTGCGTCTGGATGCAAACGAGCACAAGATGCAGATGATCCAGTTCCCGCGCGATATCTTCGTCGGGGAAGACGGCGGGAACGCGGGCAAAATCAACGGTATCCTTGCGCACCATGTTGATAACGGCAACGGCTTGGGCGCATTCCGCGATTATATCGAGAAAAATTTCGGCCTGCCGGTCGATAATTACGTTACCATTGATATCGACGGGCTGAAAGCAGTCGTAGATGCATTTTACGGGGTCGAAATCTACGTCCCGCGCGATATGCGCTACTATAACGAAAAAACGCATGCGCTGGAGGGCGAGCTGCTGCAGGGCTGGCGAACGCTCAACGGCGAGCAGTGCGAATTTTTCCTGCGCTACCGTCAGGGTCTGCCCCGTGCGGACATTGACCGCCTTGTGATGCAGCGCCAGTTCTATGCGGCGCTGTTCCGCAGGCTGAAAACCGCGACGGTGGGGGACATTGTCAATCTTCTGCCGGTTGCGGAATATTATCTGCGCACCGATATCGGCACGCTTGACCTTATGAGCATGGCGATCGAAGTGAGCACCATGGATGGCGCCAATATCTCCATGGGGCGCATCCCGGTATATGCCGCAGCGGAAAAGTATAAGGGGGAATATTCCCCGGTCGTGATCGCCAAAAAGGAAACGGCCGATTTTCTGAATCAGTATTTCCGTCCGGCGGATCATCCGATCACGGCGGAGGATATCGGCACACCCGAATGGCCCACTACGGGCGGCGCAACCGAAGTTGCAATGAGCACCATGAACGAGGTGGCTTCGGAAGGCGCGGATGAACAGCATCAAAACTAAGCGATACCTGCGAAAGCTGTCTGTATCGCCGGATTTATCGGAGGAGTAAGATTTGAACAGACGGCAGAATTCCCGATCGATCGATATTTCCCGTGCGCGCAGAGGCGGCACAAGACGTCCTTCCGGCACACATGCGTCTGCCGGACGTCCGTCCGGTGCACATTCGACGGGCACATCCGTCCGAAGGGCGGCCGGCTCTGCACAGCGCACTGCGCCGCATGCATCCGCGGCATCAAAAAATCAGCGCGGCACGGCTGCGCATACTGCACCGGCAAGAAGAAATTCTTCCGCTGCCGCCCGTCCGGCGGCACGCCCCGCCAAGCGCCGAAAGAAAAAGAGCTTCGGCAAAAAGCTGATGACGGTGCTTGTCAGTGCGGCAATCGTTCTGGCACTGGCCTACGGCGGGATCAACTGGTTTGTCAGCAGCATTTTCAGCACCGGCGATATGGGTGAACTGGAAAAACCGTCCAGCGATGCACAGCAGATCGTGCCGGAAGACCTTGAGGGGACAATCAATCTGCTTGTGCTGGGCATCGATTACAGCACGGAAGATGCGGTAAAGCGCGATCCGATCGGACAGACGGATATGATTATGTATGTGCGCGTCGATGGCTCGGAGCATTCGATGAAAATGATGCAGATTCCGCGTGATACGTTTGTCGGCGACATCGGTGGTTCGGCGGGCAAGATCAACGGCATTTTTGCCAATTCCGCCGATACGAAGAACCGCGTGAATACGCTGGCACAGTATATTACAAGCACATTCGGCCTGCCGATCGACGATTACGTTACGATCGATATGGATTCGCTGCGTGCGATCGTCGATACGTTTGACGGGATCGACGTCTACGTCCCGAAAACCATGGAATACAACGGCAGCCGTCTGGAGCAGGGCTGGCGCAGGCTGAAGGGCGAAGAATGTGAATTTTTCCTGCGGCAGCGCAAGGATGCCTCTGCGACACCGCGCGGCGATATCGACCGCCTTGCAAACCAGCAGTATTTCTATTCGGCCATGTTCCGCCGCGTGCGCACTGCGACCGTCGGCGATATCATCAAGCTGATGCCGGTGGTGCAGGCGTATATCAATACGAGCCTGAACTTTATGGAGCTGGTTCAGCTGGGCATCAGCGTGCTGACGATCCCCAGCGAAAACATCGTTATCGGACGTCTGCCGGTTGCACGCGGTGAACTGTATCACGGACAGGATGTTATGGTGTGCGGCAAAGCCGAAACCGCCGAATTCCTGAATGAATACTTCCGTCCGGCAGATCAGCCGATCACGGCATCACAGATCACATCGCAGGATTGGCCGACACGTTCGGCGGTCATCGGTGCAGAGGTGCGCCGCATGGGCGAAGTGGACGCTGTCGGTTCGGATGCCGCCGGTGCGCCGCAGGATGCCCCGGCCGCATGATTGAAACCCGTTACCGTTTTATCTATTTCACAATAACAGGAGTGTACACATGGAAGCAAAAGAACTGGCGACAAAGATTGCCACGATACTGGACAGCAAGAAAGCAACCCGCGTCAAAGTGCTGAAGGTGCAGGATTTGACCGTGCTGGCGGATTATTTTGTCATCGCCAGCGGCACGTCGTCCACGCATGTCAAAAGCCTTGCGGACGAGGCGGAATTCCGTCTGAAGGAAGAGGGCGTCGCCCCGATCCGCACAGAGGGATTCAACACACAGAACTGGTTTATTCTGGATTACGGTCATGTGATCGTGCATGTGTTCAGCCCGGAAGCACGCGATTATTATGATCTGGATCATCTGTGGGCAGACGGTGAAGAAGTACCCATGAACTTCATCGAGGAATAAAGTAAATCTTTTTGGATGTGAGAAAAATGAAGTACGATTTTAAAGCAATCGAAAAAAAATGGCAGGAGATATGGGAAGAGGAAAATACCTTTGCCGCAAAGCAGGATTTTACACTTCCGAAGTATTACGCACTGGTGGAATTCCCGTATCCGTCCGGACAGGGCCTGCATGTGGGACATCCGCGCAGCTATACGGCGCTGGATATCGTCGCGCGCAAAAAGCGTCTGTGCGGCTATAACGTGCTGTACCCCATGGGCTGGGATGCATTCGGTCTGCCGACGGAAAACTACGCAATGAAAAACCACATTCATCCGGAAATCGTCACGGAAAAGAATGTGGCACGCTTCAAAAGCCAGCTCAAGAGCCTTGGCATTTCGTTCGACTGGCAGCGTGAAATCAATACCACGGACCCCAATTACTACAAGTGGACGCAGTGGATCTTTTTGCAGCTGTACAAAAAGGGTCTTGCCTATAAAAAGGAAATGAACGTCAACTGGTGCACCTCCTGCAAGGTCGTTCTTGCGAACGAGGAGGTCGTGAACGGCGTGTGCGAACGCTGCGGCGGTGAAGTGGTTCACCGTGTCAAGAGCCAGTGGATGCTGAAGATCACCGAATATGCAGACCGCCTGATCGACGATCTCGATGGCCTGGATTTCATCGACCGCGTCATTGCGCAGCAGAAGAACTGGATCGGCCGCAGCCACGGCGCCGAGGTGAAGTTCGCAACAACGGCCGGCGACGAGCTGATGATCTACACCACCCGTCCCGATACGCTGTTCGGCGCAACGTACATGGTCATTTCGCCGGAGCATCCGTGCATTGAAAAATGGGCGGATAAGATCGCCAACATGGACGAGGTGCGCGCCTATCAGCAGGAAGCCGCCAAGAAGAGCGATTTTGAACGCACCGAGCTGGCAAAGGAAAAAACGGGCGTATGTCTGGACGGCGTGCGCGCGGTAAATCCGGTAAACGGAAAGGAAATCCCGATCTTTATTTCGGATTATGTCCTGATCAGCTACGGCACGGGCGCCATCATGGCGGTCCCTGCGCATGATGACCGCGACTATGCGTTTGCAAAGAAATTCGATTTGCCGATCATCGAAGTCGTCAAGGGCGGCGATGTGACGAAGGAAGCGTTTACCGACTGCGCCACCGGCGTTATGGTGAACAGCGGCTTTCTTGACGGCATGAGCGTGGAAGAAGCGAAAAAGGCGATCACCAAATATCTGGAAGAAAAGAAGATCGGTACGCCGAAAACGAACTTCAAGCTGCGCGACTGGGTGTTCAGCCGTCAGCGCTATTGGGGTGAACCGATCCCGATGGTATATTGCGAAAAATGCGGCTGGCAGCCCCTGCCGGAAAGCGAGCTGCCGCTGCGCCTGCCGGAAATCAAGGATTTTGAACCGACCGATGACGGCGAAAGCCCGCTGTCCCGCCAGACGGAATGGGTCAATACGACCTGCCCGTGCTGCGGCGGCCCGGCCAAGCGCGAAACGGACACCATGCCGCAGTGGGCAGGCTCGTCCTGGTATTACCTGCGCTATATGGACCCGCACAACGACAAAGAGCTTGTCAGCCCGGAAGCCGTCAAATACTGGGGCCCGGTCGATTGGTACAACGGCGGCATGGAGCATACGACCCTGCATTTGCTGTACAGCCGTTTCTGGCACAAATTCCTGTATGATATCGGCGTTGTGCCGACCAAGGAGCCGTACAAAAAGCGCACAAGCCACGGCATGATCCTCGGCGAAAACGGCGAGAAGATGTCCAAGAGCCGCGGCAACGTCGTCAACCCCGACGATATCGTGGCGGAATACGGCGCAGATACCATGCGTCTTTACGAAATGTTCATCGGCGATTTTGAAAAGAGCGCACCGTGGAACACCGAATCCATTAAGGGCTGCCGCCGCTTTTTGGAGCGTGTGTGGGGCCTGACAGAGATCCTGACGGATGACGAAGGCTATTCCAAGGAACTGGAAAGCACGATGCACCGCACGATCCGCAAGGTCACCGATGACATTGAAGTGCTCAAAATGAATACGGCAATTGCCGCGATGATGAGCCTGATCAATGAGATCTACAACAAAAAATCCGTCACACGCGGCGAGCTTCGCACGCTGCTTGTGCTGCTGAACCCGTTTGCACCGCACATCACAGAGGAAATGTGGCAGCAGAACGGATTTGGAGGCCAGCTGGCACATGCCGAGTGGCCGAAGTATGACGAGGCGAAGTGCGTGGACAGCACGGTGCAGATCGTTGTACAGGTCAACGGAAAACTGCGCGCAAAATTGATGGTTGCGGCCGATATCGCAAAAGAAGATGCGATTGCTGCGGCAAAGGCCGAACCGGCTGTTGCAAAGGAAATTGAGGGCAAAACGATCTGCAAAGAGATCTATGTACCCGGAAAACTTGTAAATATTGCAGTAAAGTGAAATATGTGTGCAATTAGATATTGACAGGTGAACCTTTGTTATAGTATAATTATGAAAGTCAGTTTCCCGTATAGAGGGGGGCCGGCGCCTACCTCATTTTTAAGGGAGGGACAAAGATGTCGGAAATCAGAGTAAAAGACAATGAATCGCTGGACAGCGCACTGCGTCGTTTCAAACGCTCCTGCGCACGCTCCGGTGTGCTTGCTGAAGTGCGTAAACGCGAGGCATACGAGAAGCCGTCTGTGAAGCGCAAGAAGAAATCTGAAGCTGCCCGCAAGCGTAAGTATAAATAAATCAGCGGACACGCGGTAAGTAAGCAAACAAAGCGGGCCTTTGAAAAAAGGCCCGCTTTTTTTATTCCTGCCGCGCAAAGCAGCACCGTACACCGTATAATCAGGAGAGGGGATCGTCTATGGCTTTGTTTATGCCAACGGTAATGTTCGATCGTATCAGCAGCATCACGCCGGAGTTTTTGGAACACAGCGGGATCAAGGGGCTGATTCTGGATGTTGACAACACACTGACAGCGCATGGCAGCCAGGAGCTGCCGCCGGATGTGGCACAGTGGCTGGAGCGCATGCGCGCAGCCGGCATCAAGATGACGATCGCCTCCAATAATATGCCCGCGCGCGTGGAACCGTTTGCAAAGCGCGTGGGGCTGGATTACAGGGCTTTCTGCTGCAAGCCGTCCCCGTTTGGACTGTGGCGCGCCCGCCGCGCCATGGGCGTTGAAAAAGGCGCAGCAGCGCTTGTCGGTGACCAGATCTATACCGATTCCCTCGGTGCGAACCTGTACGGGATCCGGATGTTTCTGGTGCGTCCGATGCACGAGGATACAAAACCGACGATCCGATTGAAACGCATGCTTGAAAAACCGGTTTTGGAGCGGTATTATAAAAAGGGCGGGCAGCTCGTGGAAGGAAAATCCGATGCCGTTGAGCCGGATGCATAAATTTTCCGCTGCCGCCAATACTGAAAGAAGGGTTCTGAAAACATGAAACAGCGTACTGATCGACTGATTGCCGCAATGCCGTCCGGCTTTGAAGCGGCGTTGATTTCTACGGATGTAAACCGTTTTTATTTTTTGAATTTTGATTCCGGGGATGCCGGAACCGTTCTGATCCTGCCGGATGAAACCTATTTCATCATTGATTCCCGCTATATCGAGATCGCACAGGCAACCGTAAAGGATGTGACGGTCGTTCTGGAGGAAAACGCTCTGGAGCAGGTGCGCGATATCCTCAGCGCACATCAGGTCAAGCATCTTTA
Source organism: Ruthenibacterium sp. (assembly GCA_020025235.1). Classification (GTDB taxonomy): domain Bacteria; phylum Bacillota; class Clostridia; order Oscillospirales; family Ruminococcaceae; genus Ruthenibacterium. The sequence goes on along the minus strand of JAHHSL010000001.1, from coordinate 75,569 downwards.
TATGGAAAACAAAGCGACGCTTGCTTATGCAGACAGCGTCATCAAGGCACTGCCGGGCGTAGAGGTGGATACCTCGAAGGTCCTGTCGGACACCGTGGACCAGATCCGTGCGATCAAAGCACCGGAAGAGTTTGATGCGATCCGCCGCGCACAGGCCATTACCGACGCCTGCTTTGAGCATATCCTGGGCTTCATCAAGCCGGGCGTGCGCGAAATTGACGCGGCGCTTGAAATGGAAATGTTCATGAAGAGCCACGGCGCAGGAAAGCTTGCGTTCGACACCATTTTCATCTCCGGCGCAAAGACCAGCCTGCCGCATGGCGTCCCCGGCGAAAAGCGCATCGAAGAAGGCGACTTTGTCACCATGGACTTCGGCGCGAACGTGGACGGATACTGCTCGGATATGACGCGTACCGTCGCTGTGGGACATGTATCCGACGAACAGCGCAAAGTGTACGATACCGTACTGAAGGCGCAGCTTGCCTGCTGTGAATTTGCAAAGGCGGGCTATAAGGGCTGCGAAGTGGATAAGGTGGCACGCGATATCATCTATGCTGCGGGTTATGAGGGCTGCTTCGGCCACGGGCTCGGCCACGCTGTCGGTATCGAGATCCACGAGAATCCGCGTTTCAGCACCAAATGCACGGATGTGGTGCGCGAGGGTATGGTCATGACGATCGAACCGGGCATTTACCTGCCGGGCAAATTCGGCGTCCGCATCGAGGATACGATTTTCATCCGCGAGGACGGGATCGAGATTCCGGGCAAAACAACAAAAGAACTGATTATTCTGTAAACAAAGAATAAAAGGGGTCTGATTCCGCAGAAAAAAAGGCGGAAAGCGGATAAAATGGCTGTTTTTAAGCAAAAGCACTTGCAAAAAAGCCATAGATTGTGTAAAATCATAATAGTAAACTGAACTGGTATGCCCGGTGTCTGATGTCCGTGGCGGCCGGGATTAATATTGGGAGGAACCATTCATGATTTCTGCAAGCGATTTTCGTAAAGGCGTAACTTTTGAAAGAGACGGCAAGGTTTATACCGTTGTTGATTTTCAGCATGTTAAGCCGGGCAAGGGCGCAGCTTTTGTTCGTACAAAGTATAAGGATGTAATGACCGGAGCGATCCGCGAAGAAGCGTTCAACCCCAGCGACAAATTCCCCACGGCATTCATTGAACGCCGCGAAATGGCTTATTCCTATCAGGACGGCGAGCTGTACTACTTCATGGATAACGAAACCTATGAAATGGTTCCCGTCAACGAAAGCGAGCTGGGCGATGCATTCAAGTTCGTGAAAGAGAATGAAGTGTGCAAGGTCCTCAGCTACAAGGGCTCTGTTTTCGCAGTGGAAGCACCGAACTTTGTTGAGCTGCAGGTTACAAAGACCGAGCCGGGCTTCAAGGGCAACACGGCAACCAACACGCTGAAACCCGCTACGCTGGAAACCGGCGCAGAAATCATGGTGCCGCTCTTCATCGACGAAGGCGAAATGATCCGTATTGATACCCGTACGGGCGAATACATGGAGCGCGTATAATTCTTTGAAAAAACAGGCAAGGCTCTTTGATCGGCCTTGCCTGTTTGTCTAAATCAATTTAACAGGAGGGAAACCCCATGGAAATGAAAGAAAAAGTAGCTTACATCAAAGGTATGATGGAAGGCATGGATTTTGACGCCACAACAAAGGAAGGCAAGCTGCTCAGTGCGATCGTGGATACACTGGAAGCAATGGCAGAAGCAGTCACGGTCGTGGACGAAGATCTGGATACGCTGTATGACGAAGTGGACGCAATCAGCGAAGACCTGGAAGACGTTGAAGATTTCCTGTCCGAAGATGATGACGACGAGGAAGAGGACGACGAAGACGAGGATTATGACGACGAGTACGAGGCAGGCCTGTATGAGATCACCTGCCCGCAGTGCGGCGAAGTTGTCTGCGTAGACGAGGATATGCTGGCAAACGAAGACCTGGCATGCCCGGCATGCGGCACGAAGTTTGAAATCGACTTTGGCGAAGACGACGAAGACGGCTGTGGCTGCGGCTGCTGCTGCGGCGACAAAGAGGATGAGGAATAATCCTTTTTAAAAGAAAATGCAAAACAGCCCCCTCTGAGCATGTCTCAGAGGGGGCTGTTTTTTGCTTCGGACGGGCTTGAGCCGGCGGTACGGATTCCGTGGAAGCGGGATCGCCTTCCAAAAGCGGCAGGGCGGGCGTGATACCGTTTTGCACGGTAATCATACCGGATATGCAGACGGTCTGCACAATATCAGTATGATGCGCGAACGGTATGATCGAACGGTGCAGCAGGCGGATGACCGCCTGCTGGGCATCGGCACGGCGGCTTCGGCAACCTGCCGCACCTTGATGCCGAAACAGACGATCGGACGGGAAAGCAAAGCTGCCTGCAGCGGCGTGAATTTGCGCTGTGCGCGCTTTTTGAAAATAGATGTGTTCTTTCACGGGAATACTGCAAAAAGCCGCTGTGATGCCGCAGGATGCTTTGTGAAGCGGGATGCATCCCGCTGCAACGAAAGAAAGACTGCCGATCTCATTGTTGCGAGCGGTTTCCGGCAAGGCGCTGCCCCAAAAGCGGCGATGTGTTTTGGAAGCCCCGAGAAAACTGCGGTCCGTTTTGTGCACGGCGCATCGGAAAAGAACTGCACCGGACGCATCCGGCAACCGATATGCAAAAAAAACAGTGCAGTGAATACGTAAAAAAGAACATAAAAAAACAGCACGGTAAAAACCGTGCTGTTTTTGTGCGTGTTGATTAGTCGCTCACATAGGGAAGCAGTGCAACGTGACGTGCACGCTTGATGGCGACAGTCAGCTGACGCTGATGGTAAGCGCAGGTACCGGTAACGCGGCGGGGAATGATCTTCGCGCGCTCGGAAATGTACTTGCGCAGACGGGGAATATCTTTGTAGTCGATGTGGTCGACACGATCAACGCAGAAGCTGCAAACCTTCTTGCGGCGTCCGCGGGGACGACCACCACGGCTGTCCTGACGATCTCTATCAAAAGCCATAGTGTTTTCCTCCTTATCAAAGTGTCGGAGCAGCAAGCTCCTTAGAACGGCAGATCTTCATTGTCGTCGATCACTGCAAAATCATCGGCGCTGCCGGATGCATAGCTGACCGGTGCTGCAGGAGCAGCGGGACGCGCAGCAGGAGCCTGTGCAGGCGCAGCTGCGTAGCCGCCCGGAGCATAATTGCCCTGGCTGCTGCTTTTTTCGCCGGTAAAGTTGATATTGTTTGCAACAACTTCAAACGCAGTGCGCTTGTTGCCGTTGCGATCCTCGTAATTGCGTGTCTGGATCGAACCATCCACGGCAATGAGGCTTCCTTTATGGAAGTATTTGCAAACAAATTCAGCAGTTTGACGCCAGGCAACGATATCAATGAAATCGGCCTTGCGCTCTTCGCCGGCGCGTGCAAAATTGCGGTCAACGGCAATACGGAACGTGCAGGTTGCAATTCCGTTCGGGGTCTGACGAAGTTCAGGGTCGGCAATCAGACGACCCATTAAAGCGACAACATTAAGCATTATTTTGCCTCCGTTGCTTCAACTTCTTCCTTAGCTACGATCATAGAACGCAGCACGCCGTCGGTGATCTTGTAAACGCGGTCGAGCTCAGCAGGGAAATCGGGCTCACTCGTGAAGTTGATCAGAGTGTAGATACCGTCATTTTCCTTGTTGATCGGGTATGCAAGACGACGCTTGCCCCAATCCTCGACAGAATCGATCGTACCATTCGCTTCGATGAGGGACTTGAACTTACCGACAAGAGCGGCAGTTGCTTCCTCGTCAAGAGTAGCGGTGGTAATCAGCATGGTTTCATACTTTGCCATTTCTGTACACCTCCTTCTGGACATAAGACCCCGGTAAAGGGGTAAGGATTACTTACTGTTTCACAGCAAGCATCTAATTATACAATAGAAAAGCCGCATCCGTCAAGTAAAACTTTGCACGGATGCGGCGTAAATTTGCACAAATGTGTAATTCAGGGCGATTTAAAGCGTTTTTGCAAGCTCTTTGAGGTATTCGCGGAAATCACTGCCGATTTCCGGATGGCGAAGCGCGGTTTCCACCTGCGCCTGCATCACACCCAGCTTATTGCCCATATCATAGCGCTTGCCGGTGAAATCGACACCCGTCATGCCGCTGCGGCGGGCAAGCTCTGCCATGGCGTCTGTCAGCTGGATCTCGTTGCCGGCGCCCGGTGCGGTGTGTTCCAGAATATCGTAGATCTCCGGCGTCAGCAGGCAGCGTCCCAGAATGGAAAACAGGCTGAATTCCTGACCGGGAGCGGGTTTTTCGATCATATCGGTGATGTTGTAAAGATTGTTTTCCAGATGCGTGAGCTTCATGGAGGAGTAGCGCTGGATCGCTTCGGGCGTTACTTCCTTGATGCCGACGCAGGCCTTGCCGTACTGTTCGTATGCGCGGCACAGCTGTGCGGCAACCGGATCTTCGCCCATGATGACGTCGTCGCCGTACAGCACAACAAACGGCTCATCCTGCGTAAAGGCGCGTGCTTTCAGAATGGCGTGGCCAAGCCCCTTAGTCTCTTTCTGGCGCAGGAAGAAAATGTCGGCAAGGTTGGCAATGGAGCGGACTTCCTCCAGCATTTTTTCCTTTCCGGGCTTCATCAGTCCGGCCTCCAGCTCGGGCGCACGGTCGAAATGATCCTCCATGATGCCCTTGCCGCGGTTGGTGATGATCAGGATCTCCTCGATCCCGGCGGCAACCGCTTCTTCTACGATATACTGGATCGCGGGCTTGTCCACGATCGGAAGCATCTCCTTCGGCATTGCTTTGGTGGCAGGCAGTACGCGCGTGCCAAGACCGGCAGCCGGGATAACGGCTTTGCGAATTTTCTGCATAAGTGACAACTCCTTGGTTTATGATTTAACAGGGATTCTGTATCCCGAAGGTTCAGAAGTATACAGCGGCAAGCTGCGGGCCGAGCACATAGCTCAAAATCAGGCTGAAAATGATGAGCGCGGCGCAGATCACGACCACAGAAACGCGGGAAGGGCCGCTGCGGCGGTGCAGTTCGGTGCGGTAGCCTGCTTCATCGCCGTCGTGCCGTGCCCGGATCGCGAGGATCTGCTTTGCAGCGCTTTTGCGGTACAGATGAAATGCGAACAGTCCGGCGCAGATGCGAAGCCCCCAGTTGAGCACCATGGCTGCGGTGTTCATGGCAGAAAGGGCGGATGCGGAAAGAGGAAGAGCAAGCGGAACGCCCAGCATTGCCAGCATCGAAAGCATCGACGGGATGCTGATCAGGATCATGACCAGCGCGGCAAGCGCACCCCAGCCCCACATCTTGCGGTAGAAAAAGTAAAATTCAGGCAGTAGAACGGCGCTCCAGCAGAAGCTTGTCTTTTTGCCGGTTTCGTTCATCGTCTGGAACTGGTACAGATAATACGGTGCGGAATTGCCGATGTATTCCATCCAGTCCGTCGTGGAAATACCGTCATATTCCTTGGCAAGGTGCAGCTGATTCATCACATTTGCCTGCGCGTACTGGAAATCGGCACCCGAGGGCGTCTGGTTGAACTGCGGATTGTACTGCGGGCCGGCAGGACCGGCGTTCATCTGCGGGCCGAACGAAGGCGGCAGAGGCTGGCCGCAGTGTTCGCAGAACAGGGTGTCGGGCGGGTTCTGCGCATGGCATGCGGGGCAGATCGGGCAGTCGGCACCGGAATTGACGTCGGGCTTTGCCTCGGGCGGTACATATTCAAAACCGCTTTTATGTTTTTCGCTGAAGACGCAGCGGCCTTCCTTTGCATAACATTCTCTGTGATAAGGTGCGCCGCATTCAGGGCAGATGACAATATCATCATGCTCTGTCAGAAGCTTGTGGCAAGCGGCACATTTGTGACCTTTGTAATCCATCATCGCGGAATATCCTCCAAAAAAACGATATATATTCTTATATTACTCCAAACAGAGTGCAAAAGTAAAGGGGAAAGCTTCTTTACAAGTAGGAATGTTTCTATTATAATAGGAAAATGTGAACGAATGTCGTAATGCTTGAAAAATAAAGTGAGGAACTTATGGTAATTTTAGATGATGTAAAACATCTCCTGTCTGAGCTTGCCCCCGAAGTGGCAGATCTGCATGACGCGCTTGCCATCGAAAACTGCAAAATGCGTCTGGAAGAGCTGGAACAGAAAAGCGCAAGCCCGGAATTTTATGATGACGCGGCTGCGTCCGGCGTTGTTTTTGCCGAGATGGGCGAGCTGAAGGAAAAGCTGGAAGATTACAAGACGCTGACCGGTATGCTGGAGGACGCCGAAACGCTCGTTGAAATGTGCGGCGAAGAGGGCGAAGACCCCGAGCTTGCCGAAGAGGCACAGGCAGCTGTGGAGGCGCTTTCGGCAAAAATCGAAGAAATGCGTCTTGTAACGCTGCTGAACGGCGAATACGACGCAAACAATGCAATTTTGACGTTCCACGCAGGCGCGGGCGGAACCGAAGCACAGGACTGGGTTTCGCTTTTGTACCGCATGTACACCCGCTTTGCGGCGGCACACAACTGGAATGTAAAGGTGCTGGATTATCTTGACGGCGACGAAGCGGGCATCAAGTCTGCGTCGATCCTGATCGAAGGGCACAATGCGTACGGCTTTCTGCGCAGCGAAAACGGCGTACACCGTCTGGTGCGTGTTTCCCCGTTCGATTCTTCCGGACGCCGCCACACGAGCTTTGCTTCGCTGGAAGTTATGCCGGAACTGAATGATGACATCACGGTCGAAATCAAACCGGAGGATATCAAAATGGAAGTGTTCCGTTCCTCCGGCGCGGGCGGACAGCACATCAATAAAACCAGCAGCGCCGTGCGGCTGATCCACATCCCGACAGGCATCGTCGTCAGCTGCCAGAACGAACGAAGCCAGTTCCAGAACCGCGATATGTGTATGAAGATGCTGGCTGCAAAGCTGTATCAGATCAAAGAGCGCGAGCATCTGGATAAGATCAGCGATATCAAGGGCGTGCAGAACGCGATCGCATGGGGCAGCCAGATCCGCAGCTATGTGTTCATGCCGTACACGCTGGTGAAGGATCACCGCACCGGCTTTGAAAACGGCAACGTCAATGCAGTCATGGACGGCGATCTGGATGGATTCATCAACGCCTACCTCAAGATGTCGAGCAAGGGCGAGCTGTAATAAAAAGAGAAACGTTCCGCAGCGGCACAGCCGAGGCGGGACGTTTTTTTACTTTTTGCTGTAACATTCCGGCGGCAGGATTGTTATATGGGTGAAGGCTTCAGGAAAGGGGGGAGCGCCTTGAACGGAGAACGGCTGCACAGGCTGTATGAACAGTATCAAAGGGAAGTGTATCTTTATCTGTATGCGATGTGCCGCAATGCGGACGCCGCAGAGGATCTTCTGCAGGAAACATTTCTGAAGGCGCTTTTGGCCCTTCCGGAAAACCATGAAAATTTCCGCGCCTGGCTTTATAAGGTGGCGCGCAACCTGTACTTCAATTACCGGAAAAAAGAAAAGCGGATCGTCCTGCAGGAAGAAGAGCTGCGGGAAAACGGGCAGGCCGAGCCGGAGCATCCGGTGGAAATGCTGATCCGGTCGGAGCAGAACCGTCTTTTGTATCAGGCACTGGCCGGGCTTGAAGAAAAAAAGCGCGAGGTGCTGACGCTGCGCTATTTCGGCGGGCTTTCGCAAAAGGAGATCGCATCGGTGCTGCACCTTACGCCGGAAAATGTGCGTGTGCTGGCATACCGGGCCAGGCAGGAATTGAAACAGAGAATGGAGGAGAGCGGCTGTGACCTATCGTGAACTGCTGAAATTGTATAAAGAGGGAAAACTGGACAAAGAAACCCGCAGAGAAGTGGAAAAGGCAATCGAAAAGCAGGATGCGATCAGCGCGTATCTGTTTGAAGAATCCGATTTTCCGCAGCTGGACGAAGAAGCGGATGCCCTGCCGGAAAAAGACGGCGGGGACGACACGCAGCTGCTTGCGGTGATCCGCAGATCGATCCGCAAGGCGTTTATAAAAATGGGCGTGATCGTGGGTGCGTGTGTACTGGCGGCGGTGCTGTGTGCGGTGCTGGTGCTGCCGCATGTCGTTTCGCTGTTTTATTATAACCCCAACGAGGTCGTCGGCAAAAGCGAGCAGAACGAGGGGCTGCTCACCCAGCGCATGTCACTGGATCTGAGCGTTTATTCCGAAGCGTTCCTGCCCGGACGCTGCCGCAATCATGTGCAGGCCGACGCGGAAGGATACGGCGAATATGTGATCCGCATCCCGCAGACGTGGACGATCGACGGACGCTGGGAGACCGTGGTCGGAAAGCTTACGCGCGGCAAGCTGCTGCTGTACAATGAAAACCCGTTCCGCCTGCCGACAGGCAACGCCTTTGTTTTGCCGCAGGATATGGAAGGCCCGGTCATGATCGATCACGAAACGGGCAATCGGGTCGGCCCGGGCGGCGAATGGGAGGATCAGTACAAGGCGCTGGAAGAACTGAAAGAAAATGAATGGTATATCGGCTATATTTCGCTGAAAAATGTCACGGAATATGAGGATTTCGACGCATGGCTCCAGTCGCTTTCTGCCGAACAGGCGAACCTGTGGTGCGCCGTGGCGCTCGAACAGGAAAATGGCGGATATTACGCAAAAAACAGCATGGGCTTCAACTGTTCGGGTATGTGGAAAAGCATGTACTGGGATGCGCAGCGCTATCCGTATCTTGCCTTTGGGGAGCAAGACCCGGGACAGTGGGATGCGGCGGGAAATACCGAGCATTTCATCAGTATCGTGCACTATCTGCAGGATCATCCGGAGGTTTCCGAGATGTTCGGCGGGCCGCAGGTGCGTGTGCCGGAAGAAGATCTGCAGCGCCTGCGGGAAAACGGGCTGCATGTTTACGGCTTTGTCATCACGGCAAAAAAAGATACCTTCCTGCAGCTGCGCGATGATCCGCGTGTGGCGTATATCTACGCCGAACCGTGGAGGCAGTAAGCAGAAAAGCAAGCGGAATAAATCCCTATGGTGCACGGATGCCCGCAATATGTAACGTTTTGCTGCGGCATTGTAAAGTCTGCTTTCTTGTGATTTGACAGGGAGTTTGCTAAAATGAGTGTACCGAAAGGGGGATAACGATGAAACTGAACGATAAGATTTTAAATTTGCGCAGGCAGGCCGGGATGTCGCAGGAGCAGGCAGCTGAACGGCTGAAGGTTTCCCGGCAGGCACTCTCCCGCTGGGAAAACGGGACGGCACAGCCTGCGGCCAATAATATTGTGGAAATCAGCCGGTTGTTCGGCGTAACGACGGACTATCTGCTGAATGACGAGCAGCAAAGTAATGAGGATATCCCCGCCGCTGCACAGACAAAACAGGTCAATTCTATTTTAAGAGCGAATTTGATCAAAATTGCAATTATCGCACAGGCGGCTGCATTGAATGTGGCGATCCAGCCGATTGCGCAGGGCGTGAACCCGCACGTTGTCCTGATTTTTAAAATCGTTCCTCTGCTGGCGGCGTCAATCTGGATGGCCTGCAATATCCGGTATGAAACCGACCCGGTGCAAAGAAGAAAAAATGCAAAAACAGAGCTTTTATACTGCTGCGTTCAGGCAGCCGCAGCCTTGTTTGCTTATTTTACAAAGTTTTATTTTACGGGCGCGGTGCTGCTTATGGTCATTTGCGGCGTGTACCTGTTGAAGATCAATCCCCGATACATGAACCGCAGGCTTACCAAATAAAACGGGAGCGATCTTCCTTCATACAAAAAAGAACGGAGTGATTTCGGTCACTCCGTTCTTTTTGTGTGATTGCTTTATAACCCGCGGGCGGTGCGGCAGGGATGCGGCTGGCAGCGCAAATCGGCATAGGGCGCATGCGTTATTTATCCAGTAAGCGGATATCATTGCCGCAGAAGCCGAGGGATTCGCAGCTGCCCAGAAGGCGGGAGACGATCTTTTCCGTATAACGGCGCTGCAGATCGGCGTCGTTGACGATATTGCTGGTGTAGATCGTCGGCAGGCTGCGGCATACGCGTGTGTTGATCAGGCTGTACAGGCAGCTGCTGACATACGGCGAAATATATTCGGTGCCAAGATCGTCCAGGATCAAAAGCTCCGCATTCTGCAGCGCGGCCATTGTACTGCCGTCATTTTCGGAAAAGCGTTCGCGTTCGATTGCGCTGAATGCGTTCTGCGCGCTGATGTAAACAACGTCAAAGCCCTTCTGCAGGACTGTGTTGGCAATGGCGAGCGCAAGGTGCGTTTTGCCAAGGCCTGCGCCGCCGAACAGGTACAGGCTGGTGCTTGTGCGGGGCGAAAAATGATCGGCGTAGTAGCGGCAGTACGCTAAGATCTGGGACATATGCTCGCGCGCCGTGATGCCAAGCTCCGGCACAAGGACGTCGGGGTATTTGGAAAGCGAGAACGTCTCGAAAGAGGAGAGCGAAAGGGGAGAGGATTCGTTCACTTCCTTCTGGCGAAGTGAACGCACAATGGCGTGAACACATTCGCACACTTCGCCGTGATGCCGTCCGGTATCTTCGCACAGCGGGCAGACGAAAGCGGGCTTGAGCGCGGCGGCAAGCGCCGGATCGGAACGCAGCAGTTCTCTGCGCTGCCGGTCACATTCCGCACCGCGTGCAAGGGCGGCGTCCACTTCTTCGCGCGGGGCGCCTGTTGCGGCAAGGCGTGCGGCCTCAATTCCGGCAAGCGTGCGCCGGTCGCGCAAAGCGGAAAGCTCCGGCATGGTGCGCAGTGCCTGTTCCTCTGCATTGCGTGCGTCCGTCAGGGCTTTCTGCCGGCGTCCGGCAACGATGTGCTGCGCTTTGCGGTACAATTCGTCCTTTGTCATTTGGAATCCCCCTCCTGATGCGGTTTCGGTACACGGGGTGCACGGCGAAGCCCGCCGCCCAGAATATTATGCTTGACGGTGGGTTCTGCGGCGCGGACGTTGCCGCCCGTCACGGCACTTTCGCTCATAACGTCGCGCACATCGCGGTATCCCTTGGTGTACCATGCGCGTAGGATGCCGTTTACATATTTTACGGTCTTTTTTTCTCCTGCATAGGCAATTGCCTCGATGATCATATCGGCACCGTATCCGTACACCTCGTACCATTCCGCAATGCAGCGGCTTTCCGCGCGTGTGAATTTGGCGTCGGGCAGCGCGAACAGCTTTGCGGCTTCGGCTTCGTGCAGGCTGCGTTCGTTCAGCATGCGCAGATAGCGTTCGGCGGCCTCGCCGGAATCAATGCCCTCCCGCTGCCAGCCGAGCAGCGCGCGTTCGATGTAGCGGGCGCTGCGCTTGCCAAGCGAGACAAAGTGCGCCGTGCCGAGAAGGATCATATCCACGGGCATGCCGTCCGTCAGATACATGGAAACAAATATATTGGTGTCGGACTGCGAAATCACGCCGCCCATAATGGCCTGACATTCCTGAACAAGACCGGCGATCGCAGGGTCCTGCGCCGCGGCGTGTGTGACTTCGGCAGTGGTAAGGTGCGCACGGGGAGCAGGGGCGGCGTCAATGCTGCCCGGTGCCGCCGTGTCGTCGGCGCTTTCCAAAAGACCGGCGCCTTTCCAGAAAACAAGTGCGGTCTGTGCACGGTCGGCACTTTTCAGACGCAGCGCGCCGGCAATCCGCATAGGGTCGGTATCGCCCGTCTGGATGACGTACAGCGCCACGCGAAGCCAGTCGTCTTCGATTTCGGGCAGCTTTGCAAATACAAGCTGCGGCACGCGGATGCTGTCGCCGTTATTTTCAACAAGTCGGTAAGCCAATGTTATCTCATCCTTTTAAAAATCCATGAATCCCATTGTAGCATACTTTGCATCGGTTTTCCACAGAACAAAAGCAGCAGGAAAAGAAAAAAGCGGCAAAGCCGATTGGCTTTGCCGGGCGTTTTCGGGATAACCGTTGACTATTATTTCGATTTATATTACAGTTTATAGGAAAAACTCAAAATAAGGGAGGAACGGGCCGAAACAGTTCGGCCGTATCAGCTTCATGAAATTGCGTAGAATTTTCAGCAGGATCCCAAACGGGTCAAGCGCTGCACTTGTCCTTATGCTGGTGCAGGGCTTTTTTTGGCTTTCTGCCGCTTTCGGGATCTATCAGAACGTATATCTGCAGGGACATGGCTTTACATCGTCCCAGATCGGTGTGCTGAACGGCATTGTCAGTGCGGTGACGATCTTTGCCATGACCTTCTGGGGCGTTGTCAGTGACCGGATCAATTCCATAAAAAGGTCGTTTATGATCGCACTGGCGCTCGGTGCGGTGCTGTATGCGGCGTTTCCGCTGATACCGACAGATCTTTCGGTTTCGTTTGTGCTTTTTGTGCTGTATGCTTCCCTGGCAAATTTTGCACGCGGCCCGGCGCCGGTACTGCTGGATAATATTTCGGTGCGCAGCTGCACCGAACAGAAGCTGAATTTCGGAACGGTGCGGAGTGCCGGATCGCTGTGTTTTACGATCGGCGGATTTGTTATCGTATGGCTGATTTCGCGCATGGGGGTCGAGTCCACCTTCTGGCTTTCCGGTCTTGCGGCGGTTCCGTGCTTGCTGATGCTGCTGTTCGTGCGGGACCCAAAGGCGCAGATTGCCGATCAGCAGAAGATCGATCCGGCAGAGCTGTTCAAAAATTATCATTACGTTATGCTTTTGATTTTCTGCGCCATTTTGTATATCGGCCTCAGCGGAGAATATACGTTCCTGACCTATCTTATGGAGGAAAAGAACATCCCGATCGAAAAATTCGGCACGGTCCTCGGCATGCGCTCGATGATGGAAATCCCGCTGCTGCTTGTCATCAGCCGTCTGCACCGCCGGTTCAAGCTGAAGCATCTGCTTTGGGTCGCCTGTTCGCTGATGGGGCTGGAATGTATCCTTCTGGGCGTGTGGGCCCAAAGCTATATCGAATTTCTGGGTGCAATGGTCTGCTTCGGGCTGGGCAACGGGATCTTCGTCGGGACGATCCCGGTGTACATTTATAAACAAGCGCCGGAGCACCTGAAGGCTTCGGCACAGACGATTTTCTCTTCGGTGTATTCGGTTTCGGCAATCGTCGGGAATGTTCTGGGCGGCTTTGTATACCGGAAAACAGGCGGCGACCGGTTTTATATCATGCTGGGCATTATCATGCTGGCAGCCGTTGTGTTCTTCATTGTATCGGCGAACGTGAAAAGAGATATTCCGAATCCGGCGGATGAAAAGTGCTGACAGCTTTTGCACGGCAGGGGCCGGAATAAAAAAGATGCAGCCGGATGAACTGCATCTTTTTTTCGGTACGGCTATTTTGCTTCCGGATGATATTTCAGCTGTGTGGCGCGCCCGCCGCGGATGTGGCGTTCGAGCTTGTTTTTCAGCAGCACAGCCTGCACGTCCTCATAAAGGCTGCGGTTCAGGCGCTTCAGGCGCTGCGTCAGATCCTTATGTACTGTGGATTTGCTGATGCCGAACTTCTGTGCCGCACGCCGTACCGTGGCGCCGGTCGCGGCAACGTATTCCCCAAGTGCAACGGCACGTTCTTCCGGGTTCCCTTTCATGACGCAACAACTCCCTGTGTGGTGATACTGCATTGTATGCAAAGCGGAACCGGTGTTATGCGCAGACAAGGCACAAACGCAGCCTATATGCCGGGTCTGTTTGTCAGCAAAAAAGAAATAATTCGCACAGGAAAATAAAATCTGTACACAAAAGCTGCTGATTTTGTTATAATGAAATAGAAAATAAGGATGCCGCCCTTTCGGCGGCAGCGGAAAAGGAGATTATTATGGTTGATTTAAAGGCAAAGCCGTACTGTCTTTCAGATGAAGATATCCGCTGGGTCCGCGATACGATCGCAGGCATGTCGGATGAAGAAAAGGTAGGCCAGCTGTTCTTCCAGCTGACGGCAGGCAATGATGAGGAATACCTGCGCGAGCTTATGGAAAAATACCATCTCGGCGGCTGCCGCTACAATCCGGCACCCGGCAAGGTGATCCAGGAGAAAAACCGCATCCTGCAGAAGTATGCCAAGGTGCCGGTTTTCATTGCGTGCAATACCGAAGCGGGCGGCGACGGCGCATGTGCGGACGGCATCAACATCGGCCGCGGCATCAAGGTGGGCGCAACGGGCAATAACGATTACGCCTATGCCATGGGCAAAATGGGCAACGAGCAGGCGGCTGCAATCGGCTGCAACATGGCGTTTGCGCCCGTGTGCGATATCCACTACAACTGGCTGAACACCGAAATCGTCAGCCGTGCCTTCGGCAATGACCCCAAGCGCGTTGCGGAAATGAGCAAGGCGTATATGGACGGCCTGCACACGATCCCGGGGTTTGCCTGCACGGCAAAGCACTTCCCGGGCAACGGACAGGACTTCCGTGACGCACATCTTGCCAACAATGTAAACTATTTTGATGTGGACGAGTGGGACAAGACCTACGGCATGGTCTACAAGACGCTGATCGACGGCGGGCTGGATGCGATCATGGGCGGCCACATCATGCTGCCGAAATATGCAAAGGCAATCAACCCCGAGCTGCAGGACGAGGACATGATGCCCGCGACCCTGAGCCCCGAGATCATGACGACGCTGCTGCGCGACAAGCTGGGCTTTAACGGCATGGTGGTGACGGATGCATCCCATATGGTGGCGATGACCGACCGCATGACCCGCCGCGAGATGCTGCCGCTTTCGATCAATGCCGGCTGCGATATGTTCCTGTTCTTCAACGATCCGGACGAGGACTTTGCAACGATGCTCGACGCATACCGCACGGGCGTGATCAGCGAAGCACGCATGACGGAAGCGCTGACGCGCATCCTTGGCCTGAAGGCACACATGGGTCTGCACAAAAAGGCAAAAGAGGAGCTTGTTCCGTCGCCGGAGGTTGCCGACGAGGTCCTTTCGCGCGAAGAATATAAGAAAATGCACAAGGCGATCTGCCGCGATTCGCTCACCCTTGTAAAATATAAGGATAAGGACGTTCTGCCGATCACGCCGGAGCGCTATAAGCGCATCATGCTGGTCAACGTCAAAGGCCCGGATTCTCCGATGGCAATGCTGATGCGCGGCATGGGCGAACAGAAATCCCCCGCCGATAAGCTGTGCGACCTGCTCAACGAAAAGGGCTTTGAAGCATTTGTGTATGAAAGCCCGCTCGACACGATGAAAAAGCAGATCGCCGCAGGCGAAAAGCCGGATATCAACCTGTATTTTGCCGGCAAGAATGCAATCGATGATTTCAAAGCCGGCATGGATCTTGTCATCACGGTGTGCAACGTGGTAAACGGACGCCCGAGCTTCGGCATGTCCAAGGGCGGCGGCGAGATCCCCTGGTATGTATTCGAGGTGCCGGTTGTCGTGGTCGGCGTGGAACAGCCCACCATGCTTGCCGATATGCCGCAGGCACGCACCTACATCAACACCTATGATGCACGTCCGGATACGCTGAATGCACTGGTGGACGCCCTTATGGAAGGCCCGCAGGCGTTCCCCGGCAAGGACCCGATCGACAGCTTCTGCGGCTTGTTTGACGCACATCTGTAAATCGTACAGGAAATTCGGAATCAGAAAAACGGGGAACGGGAATCCGGCTTCGGCAGATTCCCGTTCCCGCATTATGCCGGAAAACCGGTATACAGGAAGGTGCTGCAATGAAAAAGATAACGGGATTGGTGCTGACGCTGCTGATGCTGCTTGCACTGACGGCCTGTGCACGGGAAGAAGCCCCGGTGCTGCCGGAAAACTGGGAACCGCTGGAGAACTTTGAGTTTGCGCTGGACAATGAGGAAGAGGCATCCCCTTCGGAAAAAATCGTGCTGGAAGAACCGGCGGATTTTGAGTACACGGTGACATGGACGCCGAGCGGCCTGTCAGCGGAGATCGGTCTGGAGGCCGAGGACGGCACGCGGTACACACAGGAGCTTGCAAGGGGCTTGGTGCAGGGTGTGATAAAGGATGTTCCCGCAGGGACATACCGCGTTTATGTGCGCAATACCAGCAGCTTTGAAAAATTCCCCAAAGCGGATCTGCGCAGGCTTTCGGGCAGTGCGGGTTTCCGCTACTGAACCGGCGCCCGATGTGCGCAGTCTGTTTCAATCAAAACAAAAAGGCCGTGTTCCGTCCGGAACGCGGCCTTTTATATAAAATTTCAGGCATTGAACACATAGGTGTCCAGACGGCGGAATGCTTCCTGCACGCGGGAAAGCGGCAGAGCCAGATTCATGCGGATGTGGCATTCGCCGTGGAACGGACGTCCGTCCTGCCATGCTACGCCGACATCCCATCCGGCGTGCAGGACCTCCTCGATGGTTTTGCCGTGTGCTTTGCACCATTCCGTGCAATCCAAAAACAGCATATATGTGCCCTGCGGTCTGGAAACATTGACGCCCGGGAAATGCTGTGCAATATAATCGCAGGCAAAATCCGCATTTCCGGTCAGCACCTCGCACAGCTCGTCGGTCCATTCCTGTCCTTCGGGGCAGTATGCGCCGATCAGTGCGTACATCGAAAGCACGTTCATCGAATTGTAGTGGCTGAGCGATGCTTCCTTATCCATGCGTTCGCGCAGGTGCGAATTATAGACGATATGATAGCTGCCCACAAGGCCGGCAAGATTGAAGGTTTTGGAAGGCGCGTACATGGCGGCCGTGCGGCTGCGCGCATCCGCGCTGATCGATTGCGTCGGGATGTGCCGGTGATCCCCCAGAATGATATCGGACCAGATTTCGTCCGACACGACCATGACGTCGTGCTTTTTGTAGATTTCCATAGCGCGCTCGATTTCCCAGCGTTCCCACACGCGGCCGGTGGGATTGTGCGGAGAGCAGAACACGGCGGCGTGGATCTTGTTGTCGACGATCTTTTTCTCCATATCTTCAAAATCCATGCGCCAGACGTTGTTTTCATCCTTTACGAGCGGGCTGTGGATGATGTGAAAACCGGTGTTTTCCATGCAGCTTGTAAACCCGATGTACGTCGGGGAATGGAGCAGAACGTTATCACCCTGCGAGCACATGACGCGAAGCGCAGTGATCACCCCGCCCAGAACGCCGTTTTCATAGCCGATGGCTTCTTTTGTCAGCCCCTGCACACCGTTGCGTGTCTCCTGCCAGCGGATGATCGAATCGAAATATTCGTCCGAAGGGGAAAAATAACCGAACGCCGGATGCTGAACGCGGCGGATGATCGCCTGCTGTATGGTGGGAACCGTGGGAAAGTTCATATCGGCGACCCACATGGGAATGGCGTCAAAGCCTTCACGGGGCTTTGCGGGCGAAGTGCCGGTGCCAAGGGAATCCACAGCCATAGCATCTTTGCCGAGCCGATCCATAATGCTGGTAAAATCGTATTTCATGATGATTTCGACTCCTTTTTCAATTTGTACATACGGGCACGGGAAAATATATGTCCTGATAAAGCCAACATACCACGAAAAAAACAACAGTGCAAGAAAAATATCCGATGCGGATATTTCTTTGAAAAAACAAGGCGGCGCATACAAAAACAGGCGGGGCACAATAATACAAAAAAATCGGATAAAAAGACAAATGCGGCCGATTTGCCGTCTTTTTCGGAACAATTGGAAAAACCATCGTGAAATACTGACAAAAAAATAACATACGGGGAACAGTATATGGGTAAAAAAGAAAAAGAAGCAAAAGGTATGCCGTGAAGTTGCAGTTAGGGGTACTTGACAAAATGTGTTGAAAAGGTAAAATAATGGTAATCGAATACTAAATATAGTGTTTTCGATACAAATATTAGTGGAGGGCAAGCAATGAGAAACGAATGGACAGGATTTGTTCCCGGCGTTTGGGAAAGAGAAATCAACGTGCGGGACTTTATCCAGAAAAACTACACACCTTATGATGGGGACGATACGTTCCTTGCCGGTCCTACGGAAAATACCAAAGCTCTTTGGGAACAGGTTCTGGATCTGAGCAAACAAGAGCGCGAAGCAGGCGGCGTCCTGGATATGGATACGCATGTGATTTCCACAATCACCTCCCATGCGGCAGGTTACCTTGATAAGGATAAGGAAACCATTGTGGGCTTCCAGACTGAAAAACCCTTTAAGCGTGCACTGATGCCTTACGGCGGTATCCGTATGGCAAAGAAGGCATGTGAAGATAACGGATACACCCTTGATCCGGAAATCGAAGAGTTCTTCACGATCCACCGCAAGACCCACAACGCAGGCGTCTTTGATGCATACACCCCGGAAATGCGCGCATGCCGCAGCAACCATATCATCACCGGCCTGCCCGATGCATATGGCCGCGGCCGCATCATCGGCGACTACCGCCGTGTTGCTCTGTACGGTGTTGACCGCCTGATCCAGGACAAAAAGCACCAGAAGGATACCACCCGCGTCATCATGTATTCGGACGTTATCCGCGAGCGCGAAGAGCTCAGCGAGCAGATCCGTGCCCTGGAAGACCTGAAGAAGCTCGGCCAGATCTACGGCTTTGATATCTCCCGTCCGGCAGAAAACACGCAGGAAGCGATCCAGTGGCTGTATCTGGGCTATCTGGCTGCTGTTAAGGAACAGAACGGCGCGGCAATGAGCCTTGGCCGTACTTCCACCTTCATCGACATTTATGCAGAGCGCGACCTTGCAAACGGCGTATTCACCGAAGAGCAGATCCAGGAATTCGTGGATCACTTCATCATGAAGCTGCGTCTGATCAAGTTCGCACGCACCCCGGAATACAACGACCTGTTCTCCGGCGACCCGCAGTGGGTAACCGAGTCCATCGGCGGCGTAGGCATCGATGGCCGTCACATGGTCACGAAGATGTCCTACCGTTATCTGCACACCCTGCAGAACCTCGGCACCGCTCCGGAACCCAACCTCACCGTTCTGTGGTCCACCCGTCTGCCGATGAACTTCAAGCGTTTCTGCGCAATGACCTCGATCGAGTCCTCCAGCATCCAGTATGAGAACGATGATCTGATGCGCGTGACCCACGGCGACGACTACGGCATTGCCTGCTGCGTATCCTCGATGCGCATCGGTAAGGAAATGCAGTTCTTCGGCGCACGTGCAAACCTTGCAAAGTGCCTGCTGTACGCAATCAACGGCGGTGTTGACGAAGTCAGCAAGAAGCAGGTCGGCCCGAAGTATCGTCCGGTTGAGGGCGATTACCTCGATTACGATGACGTCATTGAAAAATACAAGGACATGATGAAGTGGCTGGCACAGGTGTATGTCAATACCCTGAACATCATCCACTATATGCATGACAAATACTGCTACGAAAAGCTGCAGATGTCCCTGCACGACAAAAAGGTCACCCGCTGGTTCGCAACCGGCATTGCAGGCCTTTCTGTTGTGGCTGACTCCCTGTCTGCAATCAAGTATGCAAAGGTAAAGTGCATCCGTGACGAAGACGGCATCGTTGTCGATTACGAAGTTGAGGGCGATTTCCCGAAATACGGCAACGACGACGACCGCGTCGACAGCATTGCTGCAGAACTGGTTGAAACCTTCATGAGCTATGTCAAGGGCAACCACACCTACCGCGGCGGTATCCCCACCACTTCGATCCTGACGATCACCTCCAACGTTGTTTACGGCAAGAACACCGGTTCTACGCCGGACGGCCGTAAGAAGGGCGAACCGTTTGCACCGGGTGCAAACCCCATGCATCGCCGTGACGAGCACGGTGCTGTTGCAAGCCTTGCTTCGGTTTCCAAGCTTCCGTTCAGCGAGGCACAGGACGGCATTTCCAACACCTTCTCCATCATCCCGGGCGCACTGGGCAAGGACGACCAGATCTTTGCAGGCGACCTCGATATCGAGATGGACGAGTTTGAATCCGAGAACTGAGAAAAGGAGCCTGAGGCACGATGCAGAAAGCAAACGAACAGCAGATCGATATTGATGCGCTCGTAGATCGCATCGATGCATTCATGGAAAACGGCGGCGGCCATATGAACGTCAAAGGCGGTTCGGGTGAGATCGAAGAGATCCATTCCAATACCTGCTGCTGCGGCGAAAATACGGACGAAGCCTGCAAAACACCTGTACGCTGAAGGCACATTCCCTGTGCCGCAGCATTACCGAATCTTATGATCAAATGAAAGGAATAAGCATTATGAAAGCAAACGAACAGCAGATTGATAACCTTGTCAACCTTCTCGACGGCTATGCAGCAGAAGGCGGCCACCACCTGAACGTTAACGTGTTCAACAGAGAAACTCTGCTTGACGCACAGGCACATCCTGAAAAATATCCGCAGCTGACCGTGCGTGTTTCCGGTTACGCTGTCAACTTCATCAAGCTGACCAAAGCACAGCAGGACGAAGTTATCTCCCGTACATTCCACGAGGGGATGTAATTTATGCCAGAGCAGAAAACGGGACATGTTCATTCCGTTGAAAGCTTCGGCACGGTAGACGGTCCGGGTACGCGGATGGTTATTTTCCTGCAGGGCTGCCCCATGCGGTGCCAGTACTGCCATAACCCCGATACCTGGAAAACCGTCGGCGGTACGCCGATGACGGTGGAACAGCTGCTTGCGCAGTACGAGCGCAACGAGCCGTTTTATAAAAACGGCGGCATCACCGTTTCCGGCGGAGAACCGCTGCTGCAGATCGACTTTGTGACGACCCTTTTCACCGAGGCCAAAAAACGCGGGATCCATACCTGCGTCGACACATCCGGCATCACGTTCCGTGCAGACAGTGCTGCGGTGCGCGAACAGTTCGATAAGCTTTGTGCTGTAACGGATCTTGTTATGCTTGATATCAAGCATGCAGAGCGTGAAGCACATAAAAAGCTGACAGGGCAGGATAACTGCAACATTCTGGATTTTGCCCGCTATCTTGCGGAAAAGAAAGTGCCCATGTGGGTGCGCCATGTTGTAGTGCCGGGTATCACCGATTCGGAAAAGGAATGGCAGGAACTGGGCACGCTTTTGGCGCAGTTCAGCAATCTGTGCGCTTTGGATGTTCTGCCCTATCATACGATGGGCGTGAGCAAATACGCCGCCCTGGGGATCCCGTATCCTCTGGAGGGCGTTCCGGCGCTGAATGCATCCGTTGCCAAACAGGCACGGAATGCGATCCTGAAGGCACGCAAGGCCGCATTGGCGCAGAAGTAACGATCCAACGATCTATAAAAAAGCAGACCCCGTTCAGGGGTCTGCTTTTTTGCTGCTTTCGGCTGATATTGACAAAATCCCCCTGAACCGATAAACTATAAAGTCAGGAAAAGCATTGGAAAGCGAATATCTTCTGATATTGCCTGTTATATATCCCGAATGATGAAAAAAACAGAGAGCTGCGCCGTATGCAGTGCTTGCACAAAGACGGATGCAGAACCGAATTTACGGAAAGGATTACCGAATGAAAAAAACAGTGGCGAAAATAGTTTGTCTGGCCGTGATGCTGAGCTGCATGAGCGTTTTTCCGAATGTGGGCTATGCCCAGAGTGCAGGCGGCACCGGTCATGCAGCTGCGGCAGAAATGCAGACCGAAGTGTACGAAAAAACAGAGGGACTGCCGGATGAAGCGGAAAAAACGCAGACGGCAGCACAGGAAAGAGCCGCCAACTTGGAAACAGTGTATGTCAGCGGCAGCGGCAGACCGGATTCAGCGGGAACAGATCCGAACGATCCGACCAGTGATTTTGCCCGTGCACTGCAGGACGTCCGGAAAAACGGTTTTATTCAGATCGTCGGAGATGTAACGGTCAGCGGCGATCTGCAGTTTCCGGAAAAAACGGTGTTCATCGCCGGTGATACATCCGTGCGTCATACCATTACGTTTGAAGGAGAGGTGCAGCTGAACAGCTGGCTGTACTCCCAGAACGTGAATCTTAATTTTACATCGGCGGACAAGGATTGCTTTTTTCTGCGGGCCAACCGCGCCGAGATGACCAATGTCCGGATTCTGGGCTATCCCAATATTTACCTTGGCGCAAAGCAGGAAGATACCAAAACGGGCAGTCTGATCATCCGCAACGACGCAGTCGAGGAAAACGAAATTACGAACATCTATATGGGCGGCATGAACGGGCATACTGTGGAATCGTCGTCCCTGGAACTGCGCAATTTCAAAAGCAATGCGTCAGTTTACGGCGATAATGTGATCGACCGCGATTACGTTACGGTGATCGGCACGGTGGAACTTGATAACGTCTTTAACATGTATAAGATTTACATGGAAGATCAGTCCAAATTCCACCTGAAGCACAAAATCAGCAACGCTACCGAAATGTATGTGGAAAAATCGGAACTGGTGTTCAGCAAGGATACGCAGGTCGATACGCAGTACATTTACGGTTCGATGAATGTCGGTTTTGATTATCCGGACATTGCGGAGCGAAATCTGTTTGTATGCAAAAACATGGTAGGCGATTTGTCGATCCCCGCAGAAGTGGAAGAAAAGGGCTTTTGCGCTGAAAAAATCAACAGCGGCAACGAACTGCGCATTGAGCTGCGCAAATTGTCCGGCGGAGCGGCAACCAATTATTTCCCGAGCATCCGGCATCCGAAAGATATTATTTTCCGCGAGGGTACGTCGCCGGATCTGCGCACAGGCGTTACAGCGTGGGACTATGAGGACGGCAGCCTGACGCATGCAATTATCTATCCGGAGCATGCATCCGAACTGACGGTTGGCAAGCATCAGCTTGTGTACCGAGTGCAGGACAGCAGCGGCAACGTTACCGAATCGATCCGAAACGCATACGTTATTAACAATGCATTTCCGATCATCAGCGGCATACAGGATGTGAAAATCAAAGCCGGTGACGTTGCGGGATTTGATCTGTATGCCGGAATCACGGCAACGGATGACAAGGACGCCGCTCCGGAAATCCGTATCGAAGGCGAACTGAAAAAGCCGCAGGCCGGCACGGAGGAAACCTTTGTCCTTACCTATATTGCAGCCGATTCCGAAGGGCACAAAACCAGAGCCGTTCGGAACATCACGGTTACGAACTTTGTCCCCGAAATAAAAGGACTGACCGATGTGGTTCTGGAAAAAGGCGAAAGCTTTGACTTTATGGATGGCGTCACGGCATCCGATTACGAGGATGGCGAAGTTGCAAATATTCAGATCGACCGCGAAATCGACACATCGGCCGCCGGTGTGTATGAACTTACTTATACCGCGACAGACAGCGATGGAAATGCGGTGCAGGCAATCCGCAACGTGACGATTCAGGAACCTGCGCCCGCGCCGGAACCCGCACCCGCGCCTGCGCCGGCACCTGCACCCGCGCCTGCACCTGCACCTGCGCCCGCGCCTGTGCCTGTACAGAATCCGCAGCCTGCAAGAGTGCCCAGCCACACGGTTGCACCGAAGCCTTCCATGAAACCGGACAAGGCGGAGCCGAGCGGAAAAATTACGGTGGAAATCACGGCGGGTACGGAAAAGAATGCATTGGATGCAAAGATCCGGAATACTGCCGAGGAACTGACAAATCTGCTGTTCACGGAAAGTGAACGGGCGGAATGTAAAAACGATACGACCGTAAAGGTGTACTTTGAAGTACGGGATGTGACCGGACAGGTCGGCTCGGAAGAGCTTCAGCTGGCGGAAAAAGCCGCAGGAGAAAGCGAGCCGGTGCTGTATCTGGATATCCGTCTGATGAAACAGATTGGCGATGCCGAACCGGTTCCGGTAGAAAAAACAAACGGAGCGGTGAAAATTTCGCTGCGAATCCCCGAAGAACTGCGGAACCGGCAGGAACATGCAGCGGGGGAATATGGGATCGTCCGCATCCACAACGCAAGCGCCGGTTTGCTGGCTGCAGAATGGGATGAGACGTCCGGTGAACTTTGCTTTGAAACCGATTCGTTCTCAACGTATGCCGTGATCGTTCCGGCACAGACCGCGGACGCTCCGGAGCAGGAAGAACCCGCAGAACCGGAAGCGGCCATGGCAGATGAACCGCAGAAGGATAAGGGCGGCGCAGGAACAGGCGCAATCATCGCGGCCGTGTGCATCCTTGCCGCGCTTGTGGTTCTTGTCGTTTGGCTGAACCGAAAAAAGAAACAGAAGTAACGCGTTTTCTGCCGTTTCAAACGGTGGAAAAAGAGCGTAACGCCTGACGAAAAAGAATAGAAAAAGCGTGAATGCAGCTGCATTCACGCTTTTTGTTTTTGCGTTTTGGTTTATTCGTGGTGGTGATGTTCCATTTCGTGCTCGTGGCAGACAGAACCGGTCGATTTCAGTTCACCGCGCAGATAGGCCTCCACATTGGTGCGTGCGTCGCCCTCGGCACCCACAACGACCTCGACGTTGCGCTCATTGAAAATATCAACAGCGCCGCCGCCCATGCCGCCTGCGATGATGACCTCTACACCGCGGTCGGCAAGGAAGTTCGGCAGAAAGCCCGGACGGTGACCGGGGTTCGGTACATTTTCTTCCGATGTGATGACGCCGTTTTCCGCGTCGTAGATGTTGAAGTTTTCGCAGTGACCGAAATGCGGCCAAATCTTGCTTCCGTTGCAGGCAACAGCAATTTTCATAATAAAAATCTCCTTTGGATTTGATGTGATATAAAAACGGAACTCCCGTTTCAGACGATTGGAACAGCAGGCACTTCAAAGACCTGCCCGGACGAAAAGGCATGCAGGCGATCGCCCAGCTTTTCTTTCAGATAGGCATACTGCGGCGCGCCGGTGCAGTGTCCGGTGTAATAAACTGCGGGGAAAGCGGAAAGAGCACGCGCATATTCATCCAGGATCGCGCGCCCCGAGTCATCGGCGGCAACGTCCTTCAGATGAAAACCGCCGACCAGAATATCCGGACGGACCCATTCCATCAGGTTGCATGCGCCGGTATGTGAACAGCCGCTGATCAGGATCTTCTGCCCTCCCTCACGGATCACAAGCGACTGCTCGTGGGAAAAATCATCCGGCACAAGCCGATCGCCCTGCATGCGGCACAGGCCGTAATTGTAAGTGGGGTGGGGCAAACGCCTGCCGCAGAAGGAAATCAGCTCCAGTCCATCGGCAATGGAATAGGATCCTCCGGTGAAAACAAGCTGCCGGCAGTCCTTCAAGGCAGGGTCAAGCCCGCGGTACAGATCCGGTTCCCGATAATGCGGCTCAAAGGCGTTTTCGCGCACATAGACCGGCGCGTGATCGTTACATTCCAGAAAGCGCGCAAGCCCGCCGCCATGATCGTTGTGCCCGTGCGAAATGACGGCAAAATCCACGTCGGCAAGGCTGATGCCGAGCCGTGCGGCGTTATCGGCAAACGCGCCGGACTGTCCGGTATCAAACAGGATTTTCCGGCCCGCGGCTTCGATATAAAGGCTCAGGCCGTGCTCTGCGGCAAAATCGGGGGAATAGGCGGTGTTCTCCATAAGAACGGAAATTTTCAAGGAAATTCACTCCTTTTCGTCCGCTGCGGCATCAGTGTCCGCCGACAAAGCCGGCGTGAAAGTGCGTAAGCGGCGCAAGGCGGTTTTCGGCACAGGCTTCTGCATTGGCGAGCGCATTGATCCCCTCGGCCTTATAGATCGCAATTTCAGCGTCGCGCAGCACCTCGGCAGCGTTTTCACCGCACCGTATGGTAACAAGGGCGTCAGCGTCCTGATCCGCGGCAAACTGGGCGGATTTCAGCCCGGCGCCGCCCTGTGCTTCAGCGGCGGGATTCTCCAGGATCTGCGAATCCTTTGCATCGGAATCATAAATCAGAAAAAACGGTGCACGCCCGAACGAGGGGCATACATCCTGCTTGTTTTCATCAAGCGGAACAGCGATGATCATATGGTTTCCTCCGTTTTGCAATGGGCGTTCTGACATCTTCTGCGGCGCAGACAGTCGCTGCACGAACAGCAGCTGGAATGTTCGCGGCACAGCGTGTAGTTTCCGCCTTCGATTTTCAGTGCACTGCCGCTTACCAGCACATCGGCGATTTTGCGGCGGGCGTTATTGTAGATCTGCTGTACGGTGGTGCGTGCAATCTGCATATATGCTCCGCACTCCTCCTGCGAAAGCCCCTCATGGTCGATCAGACGGATCGATTCATACTCATCGACCGTCAGAGTAACGGTTTTTGCGCAGACCGGGGAATCGGACGCGGGGCGAAATTCCCGCACCTTGGGAAGACGGCAGACACTTCTGCATTTGATCGGTCGCGGCACAGGCAGTCTCCTTTCGGGTCATTGTTGAAAAGCCGAACGCCATCCGGGCAAACACTGTAAGTGCAGTGCCCTGTGCGGCACGGTGTTTTCGGCATATGCCATTCACTTACTTTCATTATACATTGTTTATGGCATATGTCAATAACGGCGCAAAAACAGCCGGAATGGCGAGGGGAAGAAAAAGAGACCCCCTTGCCCGGCGTCTGCCGGTTGTGATACAATAAAAGAAAAACAAGGAGGTTTTGCAGATGAAATTTTATATTTGCAGCCACTGCGGAAATGTCATCACCAAGCTGAGCGACCGGAATGTACCGGTGTTCTGCTGCGGAGAAAAAATGACGGAGCTTACGGCAGGCACTTCTGATGGTGCGGTGGAAAAGCATGTTCCGGTTGTAATGCAGGCAGACGACCTTGTAACGGTTCAGGTCGGTGCGGTGGAGCATCCGATGCTGGAAGAGCATTTTATTGAGTGGATCGCAGTCCGGACAACGGACGGCGTGCACTTCAAAATGCTCAAACCGTCCGAAAAGCCGCAGGCGGCTTTCCGGCTTGCAGCGGGCGAAACCGTACAGGAGGTTTATGCATACTGCAACCTGCACGGACTGTGGAAAGCGTAAGAACGTATGAAAAAAAGCGGCGTGACGAAAAGTCACGCCGCTTTTGTGCGCTTTGAAATGCAATATCATTCGGAAAGGGAAGCGGTGCAGCGCATGCCGTCGTATGCGCCGAGAACGGCGGGGACGATATCGCCCTGACGATGCCCGGGGGCGCAGATCAGCACGGGAACGTATTCCTTGGTGTATCCCGTAAACGTCGATGCATTGACCGGACGTTCCAGCAGCACTTCGACCGGACGGCCCTCCATTGCCGCAATCACTTCGGCGCGCACATCGTCGGCAGCCGTCTGCAGGATGTGAACACGCCGCGTCTTTTCGGCTTCATCCACCTGATCGGGCATATCGTAGGCAGGCGTGCCGAAACGGCGGGAATAGCCAAAGACATGCACCTTCAAAAAGCCGATTTCCTGCACATAGCGCACACTCGCCTGAAGATCCTCCTGCGTTTCGCCGGGAAAGCCGACGATGATGTCGGTGGTGAAGGATGCGTTCGGGAACGCGGCGCGCAGCTTGCGGACGACCTCGGTGTACTGGGCGGTATCGTAAACGCGGCGCATGCGGCGCAGCGTGGCGTCGCAGCCGCTCTGCAGCGATAAATGGAACTGCGGGCATACCTCCGGCACGCGCGCCATGCGTTCGATCATATCGTCTGTCATCAGATCCGGTTCCAGACTGCCCAGACGGATGCGCCGGATGCCCGGAACCTGCGCGGCCTTTGCGACGATCTCGCCAAGATCCGTGCCGGTGTCAAGGCCGTAGCTGGAAAGATTGATGCCGGAGAACACGACCTCTGAATAGCCGCTTCGTGCCAGAGCGTGCAGCTCGTTGAGGATGCTTTCCTCGCTGCGGCTGCGCACATTGCCGCGGGCGCGCGGGATCACGCAGTAGGCGCAGCGCCGGTTGCAGCCGTCCTCGATCTTCATAAATGCGCGGGTGTGGCCTTCCAGGCGCTCCATGGGCAGCTCTTCAAACAACTCGCCCTTGGTGTGCGGCACGATATCCACAATGCGCTGGCCGTCCTGCATGAACTGCAGCACATGGTTGAGCACACTGCGGCGCGCCTTGGAGCCGGTGATGATATCGGCTTCTTCCACAGCGGCGGCCTGTTCGGGAAATGCCTGCGGGAAGCAGCCCATAAGCACCATGACGGCGTCCGGATTCAGGCGCTTTGCGCGGCGCAGCCACTGGCGGCTTTTTTTGTCGCCGCCGGAAGTGACCGTGCAGCTGTTGACGATGTATACGTCGGCTGTTTCATCCTCCTGCGCGGGTTCAAACCCGTTTTCATAAAAAAGCTGGGCAAGGGCGCCGGTTTCGTTCTGGTTCACCTTGCAGCCCAGCGTATAGAATGCAACTTTCAAAATGTCACCTCAAATCGGAATATCGCTTTTATTATACAAAACCTGCGGCAAAACCACAAGTATCGAACGCACAAAAGTGCATGCAGTATGCCCAAGCATCATATAGTTAACTGAAAGAAGCACCAATAAGGAGGAGAAATATGCTGATTCGGAAACTCAGGATGCGTCTGGCATCCGTTATGCTGCTGTTTGCGTTTGCCGCATCGTGTGTCACACCGTATGCATCGGCAACCGCGGAAGAACCGGTGGAGGAACAGCCGGTGCTGTACCTTACCCAGGAAAACGAGGCGCCGCCGGAAAAGGAAAACCCGCACAGCGTCATTGCGGACAGCATTCAGGAAAACCCGCGCTTTTCCATGCCTTCGCTGACACCGCCGTGCCGCAATGCGCTGCTCATTTCGATCGACACCGGCGATATCCTGTATGCAAAAGACCCCGATCAGGAGGTGCCCATGGCGTCGATCACAAAGGTGATGACGCTGCTGCTGACGCTGGAAGCCGTGGAAGCGGGCAAAATTTCCATGTCGGATATTGTGCCGATCAGTGAGCATGCTTATAACATGGGCGGCAGCCAGATCTGGCTGGAACCGGGCGAGGAGTTTACGCTCGATGAACTGATCAAGGCGATCTGCGTATGCAGCGCCAATGACGCGGCTGTGGCGGTTGCGGAATATGTGGGCGGGTCGGAACCCGTCTTCGCCGAAATGATGAATGCGCGCGCGGCAGAGCTGGGCATGCAGCACACACATTTCATCAATGCCTGCGGTCTTGATGCAAGCGGGCATTATTCCAGTGCGCGCGATGTGGCGATCATGTCGCTGGCGCTTTTGCGTCATCCGCGTATCCTGGAATATTCCGGCATCTGGACGGATACGCTGCGCGGCGGACAGACGCAGCTGACGAACACCAATAAAATGCTGCGCACATACCGCGGCATCACGGGGCTGAAAACCGGGACCACAAACGGCGCGGGCGTGTGCATTTCTGCAAGCGCCGTGCGGGAAGGAACCGGACTTCTGGCGGTGGTGCTGGGCTCGCCCTCCGGCAAGGAGCGGTTTGAAGCGGCGGCGCAGATGCTCGATTACGGCTTTGCCTCGTACGAAGCGGTGCCGTTCCCGCAGATCGAGCCGGCGGCGCCGATCCTGCTGCCGGTGGCGGGCGGCACGCAGCAGGATGCGGAAATCCGGTACGAGGTGCCGCGCAGGCTTCTGGTGAAAAAAGGAGAGGCAAAGGAACTGAAAACCGAGCTTTCGCTGCCGGATTATCTGGATGCACCCGTGTGCGAAGGGGATAAAATCGGGACGGTCACGCTGAAGATCGCCGACGAAACACTGGGAGAATATCCCGTACTGTGCGCATGCAGTGTTCCGCGCATGGATTGGGACACTGCCTTGTCACTTCTTACAAAATCACTGTTTGTTTTGTAGAAATTCCACAATGTCGGCTTGACACAGGACGCGCTATCCTATATATTTAGTATATCAAAAAAAGTTGGAGGCGCTTCTCATGGGTGTCAAAATGAATGACAAACATCTTGCGAAGTTTGTTTCGGAAGAAGAATTTTCAGCAGCGTTCCCGCAGGTGCGTCTGGCGCACACCACACTGCATGAAAAAACGGGTCTTGGCAACGATTTTCTCGGCTGGATCGATCTTCCGGTCGATTATGATAAACAGGAATTTGAGCGAATTAAAAAGGCAGCGGCGAAGATCCGTGCAAACAGCGATGTGCTGGTCGTGATCGGCATCGGCGGCAGCTACCTCGGCGCACGCGCCGTGATCGAAGCCGTGAAGGGCGTTTTGTACAACAGCATCGTCAAGGATGACCCGCAGATCTTCTTCGTCGGCAATTCCATCAGCCCCGCTTATCTGCAGAGCGTGCTGGATGCCTGTGAGGGCAAGGATTTTTCCGTCAATATCATTTCCAAATCCGGCACAACCACCGAACCGGCACTTGCGTTCCGGATCTTCAAGGATAAGCTGGAAAAGAAATACGGCAAGGAAGGCGCAAGAGAGCGCATCTTCGCAACCACCGACAAGGCGCGCGGCACACTGAAAGAGCTTTCCGACGCAGAAGGCTACGAGACATTCGTGGTTCCCGATGACGTGGGCGGCCGCTATTCTGTACTGACAGCCGTCGGCCTGCTGCCGATCGCGGCGGCGGGGTGCGATATCGACGCACTGATGGCCGGTGCGGCAAAGGCACGCGAAGAACTTGCCGTCTGCGACGAAAACAACCAGTGCTACCGTTACGCGGCGGCCCGCAACATCCTGTACCGCAAGGGCAAGGCTGTGGAGCTGCTTGCATGCTACGAGCCGAACTTCACAATGATGAACGAATGGTACAAACAGCTGTTCGGGGAAAGCGAAGGCAAGGATCAGAAGGGTCTGTTCCCGGCAAGCGTTATTTTCTCGACGGATCTGCACTCCATGGGACAGTTTGTACAGGATGGTTCCCGCGTGATGTTCGAGACCGTTGTGGATATCAAAAACCCGCAGCGTGACCTGTACCTTGAAAAAAGTGCCGATAACTTTGACGGCCTTGATTTCCTTGCCGGCCAGAACATGAGCGTTGTGAACCGCAAGGCAATGGAAGGCACGATCCTTGCACATACCGACGGCGGTGTCCCGAACATCGTGCTGGAGGTGGAAAGCCTGGCAGAAGCAGATCTCGGCTACCTGATTTATTTCTTTGAAAAGGCATGTGCTATCAGCGGATACATGCTCGGCGTGAACCCGTTCAACCAGCCGGGCGTTGAAAGCTACAAGAAAAATATGTTTGCGCTGCTCGGCAAGCCCGGTTATGAAGACCGCAAGGCAGAGCTTGAGGCAAAACTTCGTTAAACCACACCGGATGGTGTTAAAATAAAGGAGGCATTCCTATGATTCAACTGATTGTTGGCAGCAAAGGCTCCGGCAAAACGAAAAAAATGATCGATATGATCAACGCATCCGCAAAAACCACTCCCGGCAACATCGTTTGTATCGAAAAATCCATGAAACTCACGTACGATATCGACCACGCAGCGCGTCTGATCGATGTTGACGAATATAAAATCAACAGCTATGATATGCTTTACGGCTTTGTCGCAGGCATTCTGGCCGGAAACTATGACATCGTTGAAGTATACCTGGATGGTGTGCTGAAGATCGGTGATCACGACATGGAAGGTCTTGGCAATCTGCTGGATCTGCTCAGCGAGCTGACCGGCGAAGGCGTGAAGCTGGTTGTCACCGTTTCGGCAGACGAAGAAGCCCTGACGGAAAACGTGAAAAAATACCTTTAATCTGTAAAAAGATACGGAGCAGAGGGCGCAAAAACTTGTGCCCTCTGTTTTTGTGAGTATTTAATCGCATTTTTTGCGGAAATGTACTTGACAAGTTCTGGTGGTATGGTATAATTATCAGGCAACCTTTGAGGAGGCTCACCATGCTGATCGACGTCAAAAAAATCTTTGACACTTATACTGAACCGGTGTCCGTTTCAGTATCCGCAGATCTTTCAGAAGATGATTTTCCGGGGTATACGGTGCCCGAACCGGCAGATGTGCAGATTGACATGGTCTTGTCGGCGGGGCTTCTGGAACTTTCAATCCGGGTAAAGGCACAGGTTCAATACGAATGTGCCCGCTGTCTGGAAGAATGTGTCCGCCCGTTTGAGGTTGAGCGAGTATACACAATACGCGAAGCGGATCTGGAAGATCCGGACGCTGAACTGCCTTTCACACCGGAGGGCCGTTTGGATGTAAAAGAACTTGCGTATGACGAGCTATTGCTCGAGATCCCCACAGTGCTGCTTTGCAGCGATGATTGTGCAGGGCTTTGCCCGGTTTGCGGAAATCGAAAACCATGCTCTTGCAGGCATGAAACCAGCGATCCCGTAGACGAAAGGCTTTCTATATTGAAACAACTGCTCAAAGATTAGATTCACATCTGAGGAGGTGCTTATAGTGGCAGTACCCAAGAGAAAGATTTCCAAGGCAAGACGTGATAAACGGCGCTCCTCTGTGTGGAAGCTGACCGCACCCACGCTGACGAAGTGCACGCAGTGCGGCGAATACAAACTTCCCCACCAGGTATGCGGCAATTGCGGCTACTACAAGGGCAAGGAAATCATCAAAAAGGAAGCGTAATCAGCTTCCCGCAAAAGGAGAGGGAGCGATCCTTCTCCTTTTTATTTTATTCTGAACCGAGGAGGTGCACGAATGGCAGTTAAGGTAGTAAATGCGGATAAAGGGTCTGCGGCAGAACGGGAAGGGCTGGCAGGCACAACACTTCTTTCCATTGACGGAAACGAAATCAACGATATGCTCGATTACGAGTTTTATTCCTCCGGCCCGAAGCTGGAACTTGCATTGGTACGCGATGCAAAACTGGAATATCTTACGATCGAAAAACAGGAATATGAACCGCTTGGCTGTGGATTTGAAAGCTATCTGATCGACAAAAAACACTCCTGCCGCAATAAATGCATCTTCTGTTTTATCGATCAGCTTCCGAAGGGCCTTCGGGACACGCTGTATTTTAAGGACGATGACGAGCGTCTGTCGTTTTTGTTCGGAAACTATATCACGCTGACGAACCTGAATGATCACGAGGTGGAACGCATCAAAAAAATGCGTATTTCACCGATCAATATTTCGGTGCATACCGTGGAACCCGAACTGCGCGTGCGCATGATGGCGAACAAGCATTCGGGCGAGGTGCTGCGATATATTGACGAGTTTGCACAGGCGGGCATTGAAATGAACTGCCAGCTTGTCATGTGCCGCGGCATCAATGACGGCGAACATCTGCGGAAAAGCCTGGAAAAGCTTGGCGGGCTGTATCCTGCTGTGCGCAGCATTGCGGCGGTGCCCACAGGGCTGACGCGCTATCGGGAGGGGCTTTTCCCGCTTGTGCCGTATGATAAGGAAACGGCGTGCGAAGTGCTGGATATTCTGGAGGAATACGGCGACCGCTTTAAAAAGGAACACGGCGTGCGGATCATTTATCCGGGCGATGAATGGTTCCTGCTTGCAGAGCGCCCTATTCCGCCGGATGAATATTACGATGACTATGCGCAGCTGGAAAACGGCGTAGGCATGTGGCGCACGCTGCATGATGATTTTCTGGCTGCGCTTCCGGGACAGAAATCTCCGCTGCTTATGCGCAAAATCGATATAGCGACCGGAGAGCTGGCGTACCCGCTGATCAAATTCCTGGCGGATACCCTGCACGGGATGTACCCCAAGATCCGCGTGACCGTGCATAAAATCAAAAACAATTTCTTTGGCGGAAACGTCAGTGTTACAGGGCTTGTGACGGGAACCGATCTGATCGCACAGCTGAAAGGAAAGCTGAGCAGCCGGACGCTTGGGATCCCCGAGGTAATGCTTCGGGAGGAACGGGACAAATTCCTGGATGACGTAACCGTAAAACAGCTGGAAAAAGAGCTGGGCGTCCGCGTGCGGATTCTGCCGCAGGGCGGAGAAGACCTTGTAAAGGCTCTGATGAAGTAAGATCATTTTTTAAAAGAAAGGAAAAAGCTATGGGAAAACCCATCGTAGCTATCGTGGGGCGTCCGAACGTCGGAAAATCCACACTGTTCAATAAACTGGTGGGCCAGCGCCTTGCCATTGTGGAAGATACGCCAGGCGTCACACGGGACCGCATCTACGGCAACTGTGAATGGCAGGACCGCAGCTTCATGCTGATCGATACAGGCGGCATCGAGCCGCGCGCAGACGACGTGCTTCTGCGCCATATGCGCCAGCAGGCACAGCTTGCGATCGAAACGGCAGATGCGATCCTTTTCGTGACGGATCTTCGCAGCGGTGTTACCGCGCAGGATCAGGATATTGCCGCTATGCTGATGCGCAGCGGAAAACCGGTATTCCTTGTGGTGAACAAGGTGGATAATGTCGGCGAACCTCCGATCGAACTGTATGATTTTTATTCGCTCGGCATGGGCGAACCGTTCCCGGTTTCCTCGGTTCACGGTCACGGAACCGGCGATCTTCTGGAAGCGGTGTGTGAATGTCTGCCGAAGGAGCAGGAGGAATCCGAGGAAAACGACCGGATCGGCGTTGCCGTCATCGGGCGTCCGAACGTCGGCAAATCCAGTCTTGTGAACCATATTCTGGGCGAAAACCGGATGATCGTTGCAAACGAAGCAGGTACGACGCGCGATGCCGTCGACAGTGAAGTGGACAACAAATACGGCAAATTTACGTTTATTGATACCGCCGGTCTGCGCAAGCGCAATAAAGTGGAGGACGGCGTAGAGCGGTACAGCGTGCTGCGCAGTCTTGCTGCGGTGGAGCGCGCGCAGGTTTGCGTGATTATGATCGACGCGACCGTCGGCTTTACCGAGCAGGATTCCAAGGTGGCGGGCTATGCGCACGAACAGGGCAAGGCCTGCATCATTGCGGTGAACAAATGGGATGCGATTGAAAAAGACGACCGGACCATGGACGAACAGCGCAAGAAGCTGATGAACGATTTCAGCTTCATGTCATATGCCCCGATCATTTTCATTTCCGCAAAGACCGGTCAGCGTGTGGACCGTCTGTTTGAATTGATCAAGTTTGTGGATACGCAGAATGCAATGCGTGTCACGACCGGTATGCTGAACGATCTGCTGGCAAGAGCCACAGCGCGTGTGCAGCCGCCCAGTGATAAGGGCAAGCGCCTGAAAATCTATTATATGACGCAGATTTCAACACGTCCGCCGACGTTTGTATGCTTTTGCAACTCGAAGCAGCTGTTCCATTTTTCCTATGTGCGTTATCTGGAAAACCAGATCCGCGAGACCTTCGGCCTGGAGGGCACGCCGATCCGCATGCTGCTTCGTGAACGCGGCGAAAAAGTGTAAAAGCATCTTGCAGATAGCCGGATAGGAGGGAAAACGATGCTGAAAATCGTACTGTGCGGAATAGCCTGTGCGGCTGCCGCGTATCTTCTGGGCTCCCTGAGCTTTTCGATCATTGTGTCGAAGCTTTTGTTTCACAAGGATATCCGAACCTTCGGTTCGGGCAATGCAGGCATGACGAATGTGCTGCGCACGTTCGGCAAGGGCGCTGCGGCTCTGACGCTGATTGGTGATATCGGCAAGGGTGTTGCCGCGGTGCTGCTGGCAAAATGGATCTTCGGCACATTTACAACGGTGCATCCGATTTACGGCGCCTACCTTGCAGCCATTTGCGCAGTGCTGGGACATGTGTATCCCGTGTATTTCGGGTTCAAGGGCGGAAAGGCGGTGTCGGTGACGACCGGTACGATCGTTGCCATTAAGCCGATCCTTGTGCTGCCGCTTGCGATTGTGTTTTTTGCAGTGTTCCTGTGCAGCAGAATGGTTTCGCTGGCGAGCATCAGCTGTGCCGTTGCGTATCCGATCGTCACATTCCTCTATTTTTATTTTGTGGAAAAAAACAATGTCGTGCTGACGACCTGCTGTGCGGCGGCTGTGGGATTGCTTGTCATCTGGCTGCACCGCAGCAATATCGACCGCATCAAAAAAGGTACAGAATACAAGTTCGGAAAAAAGAAAAAGTAATGCGCAGGAAAGCGTGCCCGGGGAAAAGCCCCCGCGGCAGGCAGAACGGCGCAAAGGAAAACAGGAGGGCTGAAATCAGCCCTCCTGTTTTTGCGTGCCTTTGCTCTGTGAAAATTTACTCTATGGATGCTTTTGCCCTGCGGGGGATAGGTCCTGCGGCTTTGCGCGCACAGCAAGTGCACCGCAGATGCCGTGCACGGCGCATGTTTTGCATCAAAGATGAAGGGAACTGTTTTGGAAACACGAGAAAATTGCAAAACAGGCGGAATGAGCCCCGGAACGAAAAAAATCCCCCATACACATTCGTGTACGGGGGATTTTAATCCGTCTGAAATTACAGAGCGCGGGTAATTTTGCCCGAACGCATGCAACGGGTGCAGACGTGGATGTAACGGGGGGAACCGTCGACCATAGCCTTAACCCGCTTTACATTGGGCTTCCAAGCTTTGTTTGCACGTCTGTGCGAGTGGGACATTTGGATACCGAAGCTCACGCCTTTCCCACAGCAATCACATTTAGCCATCTACTGCACCTCCTCAATTCAAGTCACTATAGTATAATAGCAAATGTTTTCCGAAAAAGCAAGATGTTTTGAAAAATAAATCCAAGTATTTTCAAAAAAACATAGGAAAACGGTGTTTGGGGTCGCAAATATGCGCAAAATCGGCATTTTACGGGCCCGAAATGCGGCAAAACTGCCGCGGCCTTTTGCTTTTTGCAGGCAAGCTGGATCTTGTCGTCTGCTTTGCGGTGCCTTTGCCGTGCGGCTGTATCCATTTTTGCACGGTTTTTTTGCGGGTGCGGGCGGGGGCTGCTGCGCCGGAGGCTCCTTCATAAAGAAGCGGGGGCGCCTCGTGTAAAAAGCGAGCGGCAGGAATCGGTGGCTGCGCTTGTGCTTTTCAGTGGAAAATGGTATGATAAAATATCTATAAGTATCCAGAAAAGCAAAGTGTGCTGTATACCGAGATAAAGGAGAATCCAGAATATGAACTGGGATATGCTTGCTATATATGTGGCGCGTGCCGCCGCGATCTTGACGGCGATTCCGATGCATGAATCGGCACATGCGTGGATGTCCGACCGGCTGGGCGACCCGACCGCGAAGCGCATGGGGCGGCTTTCGATGAACCCGGCGCATCATTTTGATCTGTTCGGCGCGCTGTGCATGATCCTGACAGGATTCGGCTGGGCAAAACCGGTGCCGATCGCGGCGACCTCAAACTTCCGCAATCCGCGCCGCGATATGGCGCTTTCTGCGGCGGCAGGCCCTGTATCGAATCTGCTTATGGCGTGGGTGTGCATGTTCTTTTATAAACTGGTGTTTTACCTTGCACCGATCACCCCTGCGTGGAACTTCGTGGGGGAAGTGCTGTTCCAGATGGTGCTTGTGAATATTACGCTTGCAGTTTTCAACCTGCTGCCGGTCCCGCCGCTGGACGGTTCGCGCATCGCAACGGCCTTTCTGCCGCCGCACATCTATTTCGGCATCATGCGGTACGAACGGTATATCATGCTCGGGCTGTTTATCGTGCTGATGACGGGGCTGCTGGACCGGCCGCTGCGTTTTATCAACAGCCTTGTATGGAATCTGCTTGTACATACGACGGGCTTTGTGGAGATTATTATAAAGGCAGTTCTGTAAGCAAAAGAAATGGGAGTGTGCGCACGCAATGGAGCAGATCACATTTAAACTGGAGGATTTTGAGGGGCCGCTGGATTTGCTGCTGCACCTTGTCTCCAAAAACAAAATGAATATTTACGATATCGAGATCGTACAGCTGATCGATCAGTACGTTTCGATCGTGAACGGCCTTCCTGCGCATCAAATGGAAAGCGCGAGTGAATTTATTGAAATGGCGGCGCGTCTGGTGCAGATGAAATCCTATTTCCTTCTGCCGAAGAGCGAAGAAGCGGAGCGTATCCGCGAAGAGCTGACCGGAATGCTGATCGAATACAGCGCATGCAAGCGCGTTGCGCAGCAGCTGCAGGAATTTTCCGAAAATGTCGATCATGCCGTGCGCCTGCCCATGGAAATGCCGTTCGATACCGAATATCAGCTGCGGCATGACGTTTCGCTGCTGGAACAGGCGTATGCCGCAGTGGAAGGGCGCAGCAAACGCAGGCAAGCGCCGCTGCAGCAAACCTTTGAACCGCTTACCACGGCGCCGTTCGTTTCGGTCACATCGCGCATCATCCATGTGCTGCGCGGGCTGATGACCGGACGCGTCCGCCGTCTGCGGCAGCTTTTTGTGAAAGGCGGAAGCCGCAGCCAGACCGTGGCGACGTTTCTTGCCGTGCTGGAGCTTGTGCGCGCGGGGCGCATCACGATCGATGACGATGAAACGCTGAGCATGAAGAAGAAAACCCGCGAAAGCTGATGCGGGGGACAGGAGAACAAGTATGGAACTCAATGAAATCAAAGCGGCAGTGGAAGCGATGCTGTTTGCTCATGCCGAACCGGTGCCGGCACAGCGCATTGCGGAAGTGCTGGACATTGATGCCGATGAGGTGACGCGGATCCTGTATATCCTGCGCGATGAATATGATGCGCAGGATCGGGGCATCGAGCTGCTGCATCTGGAGGATAAGTGGCAGCTGGCGACGAAAACCGTCTATGGAAAGTATGTAAAAACGATCCTTGATAAACGGCGCAACACTCCGCTTTCCCCGGCGGCGCTGGAAGTGCTGGCTATCATTGCATATAACCAGCCGGTTTCGCGCTCTTTCATCGAACAGGTGCGCGGCGTGGATTCTTCTTCCACGGTGCAGAAGCTTGTGCAGAAGGGGCTGATCGAAGAAGCCGGACGTCTGGATCTGCCGGGAAGACCGGTTGCATTCGCCACAACGGATACCTTCCTGCGCACCTTCGGGCTTGCTTCGCTGGCGGGGCTGCCGCCGCTGCATGAAGACGCGGCGGAAAACCTGCCGGACGCCGTGCAGGAAGGGGATGCGTGATGCACACATTTTTAACGGTGCTGCTCTGGATTTTTCTGGGGCTCATCGGGCTGATCGTCCTGCTGCTTGTGCTGCCGGTGGGCGTCGGGCTGGAATACAAGGAAGGAAAGGTTTCGGCAACGCTTCGCCTGTTTGGATTCATCCCGATCCCGGTGTATCCGCAGCCTGAAAAGGAAAAAACGGAAAAGCCGGTGAAAAAGCGGCGGAAAAAGCAGGCGGAAAAACAAGAACCCGCAGAGCAGGAAAAAAAGAAACTGCCGAAGCTTTCGTTTGAGGATGTGAAATCCGTGCTTGCGGCGTCGGGTGGATTCATGAAACGCATTTTCCGTGCGCTGCACATCACGAAGATCATTCTGATCGTGCCGGTGCATGCGGACGATGCGGCAAAAACGGCGCTGCGCTGCGCCGAGGTGCAGGCGGGCGTCGGTGCGGCGTCGGCATTCCTGAACAATTTTCTGCGCATGCGCTTTGAATGTGTCCACATTCTGCCGGATTTCACGGGAGATATCAAAGCGGGAGCATATTTCTCTTGTAATGTGAGTGCATTACCGATTATAATGATAACAGCGGCAGTATACGCGCTGCTCCGGCTGAAGGACAGGCTCCTTGCAAAGCGGGAAGGCGCGGAAAAAACGATAAATCAGACGGAGGTATTGAAATGAACCAGCATCCGATTGAGGGGCTTATGGGAGTGACCCTTGAAAAAATAAAAAGTATGGTGGATTCCAATACGATCATCGGAAACCCCATTCATTTAGAGGACGGCACAACGGTCCTGCCGGTGTCCAAGGTGACGTTCGGGTTTGCCTCCGGCGGTTCGGATTTCCCGACCAAGACGACGAAAGATCTGTTCGGCGGCGGCAGCGGCGCAGGTGTTACGATCCAGCCGGTGGCGTTCCTTGTCAGCCATAACGGCAATGTGCGGCTTTTGCAGCTTTCCGATACGACAACCAGTCTGGACCGGGCCATCAGCCTGCTGCCCGAACTGGTCGATCAGGTGACGTCCTTGGTGGACAGCCGCAAAAAAGAACAGCGCCTTCAGGATGAGCAGCTGGCACAGGCAGTGCAGGAACAGGTGCAGTCCGAAACAAAATAAAACAGCGGCGAAAGCCGAACGAGCCGGGATTTTCCGGTGATTTTCAGTAGAACAAAGGAGTAAACATGCGCGACGTACGAATCCAGAAAGTTTTGGCCGAGCAGGGCGTCTGCTCGCGCCGTGCGGCAGAACAGCTTATCCGCGAGGGACGCGTAAAGCTGAACGGCCGCCCGGTTTCCGTGGGCGATAAAATGGATACGGCAAAGGATCTGCTCTCGGTAGACGGCCAGAAAATCTATGTGCCCCGAAAACAGGAAAAATACTATTACATGATGCACAAGCCCCGCGGCTACATCACAACGACCAATGACGAACGCGGCAGAAAGACCGTTATGGATCTTTTGGGCGATGACGTCAAGGCACGCGTTTATCCGGTGGGGCGTCTTGATAAGGACAGCGAAGGGCTTTTGCTGCTGACGAACGACGGCGAATTTGCCAATCTGCTCACACATCCCAGCCACGGTGTATCCAAGCTTTACCGCGTTACGGTGCGCCCCCATGCGACCGAGGATCAGATCATCGCCCTGACGGACGGCGTAGTGCTGGATGACGGCTCCAAAACGCTGCCGGCGGTGATCCGCATCGTGACGGATGAACCGGAGCGCACCGTTATGGAAATGACAATCCGCGAAGGCAAGAACCGCCAGATCCGCCGCATGTGCGAAGCGGTGGGGCTGGATGTGATCCGTCTGCGGCGCTCGGCGCTCGGCGCGGTCAAGCTCGGCATGCTGCAGCCCGGACAGTACCGCGAACTGACAAAGCAGGAGCTTGTGGCGCTGCGCACGGCGGCATCACGCGGAAAGACCACGGCAACCATTGCGAAAAACACCGAACGCAACGCCGCGCGCAGAAAGCCGGCGGCAGACCACGGCCCGCGCGCACCGAAGGGCGCCGTTGCCGCAAAGAAAAAGTACGCTGGCCGTTCCCGCTGAAACGGCGCCTGCCGGCAGAAAAAACGCAGAAATAGCCGCAAAAACAGGCTTTGATCGGTCGGAAAACAAAAAAACGGGAAAAACAAGCAATTATTTTGCGGAAAATCGTGCAAGAGCACTTGTTATTGATTTCACGAAATAGTATAATAAAGCTAATTTCGGAATTTTTTTAAAATGCAGGAGGGCTGTTAATGGCTATCGCAACAACCGGCAAGGATGTACTTGCCAAATTCTTCGACGAAGGTGCATACAGCGTGCTGTACGCACAGGGCGCTGTAACTGCTGCTTTCGGCAGTGCAAACGGCACCCCCGTTTATGCTGTGTGCCAGACGGGCGCAGCTGTGGCCGCAAAGGACACCGAAAAAATCGTGAAGGTCCTTGATATGGCTGCAAAAACGGGCAATCCCGTCGTGACATTCTATAATTCTGTTGGCGCAAAGATTGAAGAGGGTCTTGCGGCACTTTCCGGCAGCGCCGCTGTGGCTGCTGCTGTGGCAAAGCTTTCCGGCGTCGTACCCCAGATCGCTGTTGTAACGGGCGTCTGCGGTGCAGGCTCCGCACTGGCTGCCGCATCTGCTGATATCTGCATTGTCAGCAAAGAGGGCGAACTGTTCCTGACTGCTCCGTTCACATCGGCTGCCGCAGGCGATAAGCTGGAAGGCGCAGGCAGCGCAGAGTTTGCCGCAAAGGCAGGCGTTGCTTCGATCGTTGTGGATAATGCAGAGGAAGCTGCAAAGAAGGCAGCCGAGCTTGTGGGCATCCTGCCGGCAAACAACCTTTCCGGCCCTGCCGTGTTTGAACCGGCAGAACCCGCTGCTGCTCTGAACCTTGCAAAATACTGCGCAGCCGAGGCTGCTGCAAGCATCATTGATGCAGACAGCGCGATCGAACTGTATGCAGGCTACGGCGAAAGCGTATACACCGCACTGGCAACGGTTGCCGGCAATGTGGTCGGCGTGGTTGCAACCAAGGGTGCAGAGGACGGCCTGTGCCGCGTCTGCGTTTCCAAGGCATCCCGTTTCGTCCGTCTGTGCGATGCATTCAGCATCCCGGTCGTTACCCTCATCAACACGGATGGCTTTGTAAAGAGCGCTTCCGACGATCAGGCAGGCGGCCTGCGTGAAGCAGCACGTCTTGCCGGTACTTATGCAGATGCAACCACCGCAAAGG
Organism: Ruthenibacterium sp.; assembly: GCA_020025235.1. Taxonomy (GTDB): domain Bacteria; phylum Bacillota; class Clostridia; order Oscillospirales; family Ruminococcaceae; genus Ruthenibacterium. Next base: position 33,800 of record JAHHSL010000001.1, on the reverse strand, counting down.
TGGCTGTTATCACAGGCAAGGCTGTGGGCGCTGCCTATACCGCACTGGCAAATGCCGATCTGACGATCGCTGTGGAAGGCTGCACGGTCGCTCCGCTTGATCCGAAGGCAGCTGTCACCGTCCTGTACAAGGAAGAGCTGGACAACGGCACCAACATTGCTGCGGATACCGCAAAGCTTGCTGCAAAATATGCAGCGGAAGAATGCAGCGCAGCTGCTGCTGTGGAAGCAGGCCTTGCCGATGTTGCTGTTGCAGCTGCAGGCGTGCGCGGCGCAGTTGTCAGCGCACTGGACATGCTTTCCACCAAGCGTACACAGCGTCTGCCGAAGAAACACGGCAATATGTCTCTGTAATTTGAAACCTTAAACGATCATAAACAGGAGGATATCTCAATGAAAACTTTCAATATCACCGTGAACGGCACCGCTTACAGTGTCACCGTTGAAGAAACCGCAGGCGGCGCAGCGGCTCCCGTTGCAGCAGCACCCGCAGCAGCTCCTGCTCCGGCAGCAGCACCCGCACCCGCAGCAGCTCCCGCTCCGGCAGCAGCCGGCAGCACCGGCGCAGTTGCAGTCAGCGCTCCGATGCCCGGCAACATCCTGGACGTGAAGGTCGCTGTCGGCGATTCCGTCAAAGCAGGCGATGTTCTGTGCATTCTGGAAGCTATGAAAATGGAAAATGAAATCGTCGCACCGCAGGACGGCACGGTTGCTTCCGTCAACTGCCGCAAGGGTGACGTTGTAAACGTGGGCGATATGCTCGTTTCCTTGAACTAAACAGAGAGGTGAACGATTTTGGCAAAAAAACCGATTAAAGTTACCGAAGTCGCACTGCGCGATGCGCATCAGTCTCTGATTGCTACGCGTATGACGATGGACGAAATGCGTCCGATCCTGCCCGCAATGGACGAAGTGGGCTACTATTCCGCTGAATGCTGGGGCGGTGCTACATTCGACTCCTGCATCCGCTTCCTTGACGAAGATCCGTGGGAACGCCTGCGCATCCTGCGCAAGGAAATGCCGCACACAAAGCTGCAGATGCTGTTCCGCGGCCAGAACATGCTGGGCTATCGTCACTATGCTGACGACGCAGTTGAATACTTTGTTCAGAAGTCCGTTGCAAACGGTATCGACATCCTGCGTATTTTCGACGCACTGAACGATCCGCGCAACCTGGAAACTGCAATCAAAGCAGCAATCAAGGAAAAAGCACATGTTCAGGGCTGCATCAGCTATACGCTGAGCCCGGTGCACAACAACGAGTATTTTGCAAAATATGCAAAAACTCTGGAAGAAATGGGTGCACACAGCATCTGCATCAAGGATATGGCCGGTCTGCTGACGCCGACGGCAACGTATGAACTGGTTAAGGCTCTGAAAGAGAGCATTTCGATCCCGGTCGATATCCACAGCCACTACACCTCCGGTCTTGCTTCCATGTCCATTCTGAAGGGCATCGAAGCAGGTGCAGACATCGTTGATACCGCAATCAGCCCGCTGTCCCTCGGCACGAGCCACATGCCCACCGAGAGCCTTGTCGCTGCACTGCAGGGCACCGATTACGACACCGGTCTTGACCTGAAGAAACTGAACGTTGTGCGTGAGCACTTTGCAAAGCTGCGCCAGAAATATCTGGATAACGGCCAGCTGAGCCCGAAGATGCTGGGCGTTGACGCAAACACCCTGCTGTATCAGGTTCCGGGCGGCATGCTGTCCAACCTGCTCAAGCAGCTGAAGGATGCCGGCAAGGAAGATCAGCTTGACGCTGTTCTGCAGGAGATCCCCCGCGTCCGTAAGGATGCAGGCTATCCGCCGCTTGTCACCCCGACCAGCCAGATCGTCGGCACACAGGCTGTGTTCAATGTCATCCTGGGCGAACGCTACAAGATGGTCACCAAGGAATTCAAGGGCCTTGTTCACGGCGATTACGGCAAGACTCCGGCTCCGATCAGCCCCGAGTTCACAAAGCAGATCCTCGGCGACGATCAGCCCATCACCTGCCGTCCGGCCGACCTGCTTGAGCCGGAAATCGAAAAGCTCAAGGCAGAGGCAAGCAAGTATGTCATGCAGGAAGAAGACGTTCTTACCTACGCCATGTTCCCGCAGGTTGCTCCGAAGTTCTTCGACAAGCGCAACGAAAAGCTTGCCGGCGTTGACGGCGACCACGTCGATTTTGAAAACAAATCTCATCCGGTGTAATCGGAATACGAGAGGGCAGAAAACGTCCCGCACAGGGCACGTTGCTTTCATACAAGCAAAAGACAGCATCCGTTTTGGATGCTGTCTTTTTTTGCTGCCCGAAGGCGTATCGGTACGGCGAAAAGTATGATAGGATACCGCAAAACGCTGCGATAAAAAGCGGTGCCGTACCCGGGATAGGCAGGAAACAGCCCTGTCTGTTTTGCGTTTTCCGCCGGAAGGATCAGGCTCTGCCCGCCGAGGGTTTTGATTTCGGCACATATTTTGTGCCCTTTGCACAGGATTTGCATGCCAATGATGCAAAAAGAAAGAAAGAAACACGAAAGGCAGAGAAAACGTGAGAAAACTTGCAAAAAAACGAGAAAAGCAGTAAAATATATACTATATATCATCATGGGAAAGAAGGCTTGTTTTTATGGTATTGAGTATGACCGGTTACGGCCGTGCCCAGCAGGAACGGGGCGGACGAGACATCACGGTGGAAATCAAAAGCGTGAACTCCCGTTACTTTGAATATTCTTCCCGCATGCCGCGCGCGTTTTCCTTTCTGGACGATAAGCTGAAAAAACTCGTAAACGAAACGATCTCGCGCGGCAAGACGGAGCTTGCGCTGACGGTTGTCAATATTGATACGCCGGAAGCGACGATCAGTGTCAACATGGAGCTGGCAAAAAACTATCTGGATGCGATCAATGAAATGAGCGAAACGCTCGGCGTGAAAAACGACGTCAGCGCCGGGATGCTGACCCGTTTCCCGGATGTGTTCACGACTCGGCAGGCGCAGGTGGATGAAGAAGCGCTTTGGCAGGACATCAGAGCAGTGGCGCAGGCGGCTGTGGAAAACTTTGTTGCGATGCGTGCGGCAGAGGGTGAAAAGCTGAAGGCCGATGTGCTGTCCCGTCTGGCTACGATCGAAAATACCGTGACGGAAATCGAAAAAACAAGTGCAGAGCGTGTTGAAAAATATACCGAGCGTCTGTATGCAAAGCTGAAAACGCTGCTGGAGGACACCAATATCGACGATTCGCGCATCCTGACGGAAGCTGCGATCTTCGGTGATAAAACGGCAATCGACGAGGAAACGGTGCGTCTGCGCAGCCATATCCGCCAGTACCGCGATATTCTGGAACTGAATGAACCGGTGGGACGCAAGCTGGATTTCCTGACGCAGGAATTGAACCGCGAAACCAATACCATTGGCAGCAAGGCGCAGGATCTTTCCATTACGCGCATGGTGGTGGACACCAAGGCGGAAATCGAAAAGATCCGCGAACAGATCCAGAATATCGAGTAAGAACGCCGAAATACCGCATGTCCGCCGAAAGAGCGGCGCATACTGCTTAGGAGGAAAAAGGATGAAGCTTATCAATATCGGCTTTGGCAATATGGTCAGCGCAAACCGCCTGATCGCGATTGTCAGCCCCGAATCCGCACCGATCAAACGCATTGTGCAGGAAGCGCGCGACCGCGGCACCCTGATCGATGCAACCTACGGACGCCGCACGCGTGCCGTGATCATCACGGATTCTGACCATGTGATCCTTTCGGCGGTACAGCCGGAAACCGTGGCAAATCGCCTGAACGATGAAGACGATGAAACGGAGATGGAAGATGATGAATAAACAGCGGAACTTACTGGTGGTTTCCGGCCCGTCCGGAGCCGGCAAGGATACGGTCGTCGGCCGCATGATGGAGCGTCACCCTGAAATTGAAATTTCGGTTTCAGCCACAACGCGCGCCCCGCGTCAGGGAGAGCAGGACGGCGTCAACTATTATTACATGACGAACGAACAGTTCGAGCAGAAGATCGAACAATGCGAGATGCTCGAATATGTCAAATACTGCGATAAATATTACGGCACGCCGAAATCGGAAGTGGATAAGCGTCTGGATGCGGGAATCCCTGTGGTGCTTGTGATCGAAGTGATCGGGGCGGGAAACATCAAAAAGATGTACCCGGAAAGCACGCTGGTGTTCGTTGCACCGCCGAGCATGGAGGAGCTTCGTTCCCGCCTGTGCGGACGCGGCACTGAAACGCCGGAAAAAATCGAGTGCCGGATGAAGCGTGCGCAGGAGGAAATGCAGTACGCAGATGCATACGATTTCCAGGTGGTAAACGACAGCATCGACGAATGTGCCGAAGAAATCTATGCGATTTTGAAGAAACGCCGCAGCGAGTAACGTAACAATCACAGGGGAAGGGAGAGGAGCGTTTGGCCGAATGGGTACAGGTGGCGGTCAATAACGCCACTTTCCACTTTGATAAACTGTATACGTACCGCGTGCCGGTGCATCTGCAGTCCCGCGTTTTTGTCGGCAGCATGGTGCTGGTCCCGTTCGGGCGCGGCAGTGCGGCGCGAATGGGTGTTGTGCTGGGGCTTGACGGCAGCGGGGCGCAGGATAAACGGGTAAAATCCATTTACGATGCGGCACCGGAACAGGCGAAGCTTTCGCCGGAACTGCTGGAGCTTGTCTACTTCCTCAAGGAGCATACGTTCTGCACCTATTATGAAGCGGTAAAAGCAATCATTCCCTACGGCGCACAGTATAAACCGGTCAATACCGGTGCCGCCCCGCAGCTGCAGAAACAGATCGTGCGGCATACCGAACCGGTTTACGAGCGCACCGACGCCCCATGGGAGGGCAGAAAGACCGAAAAGCAAATGGCTGCGTGGCAGGCGCTGGAAGGCGGCGCTTTGACGCTTCGCCGTTTGGAAGAACAGGGCATCACCAAAGCGGTGCTGGACCGCCTTGCCGAAAAGGGCGTTCTGAAGGTTTCGCAGCAGGATAAAAGCGCGGCGGTATATGAGGATTACATCCCCGCGCGCGAAGAAGTGACGCTGTCGCAGCCGCAGCAGGCGGCATACGATCAGCTGTCTGCCCTTATGGATTCGGGCAAACCTGCCGCAGCCCTGCTTCACGGTGTTACATCCAGCGGCAAGACGCTTGTGTTTTTGAAGCTGATCGAAAAGACGGTGGCACAGGGGCGCAGGGCACTTGTGCTTGTGCCGGAAATTTCGCTGACGCCGCAGATGATCTACCGGATGAAATCGCATTTCGGCGATCGGGTGGCGGTGCAGCATTCCGCGCTTTCCAATACGGAACGGCTGCTTCAATGGCAGCAGATCCAGAACGGCGGTGCGGATATCGTTGTCGGCACGCGCAGCGCGATTTTTGCGCCGCTTTCCGATATCGGGCTTATCATCATTGATGAGGAGCAGGAGCACACCTATCAGTCCGACAGTGCGCCGCGCTATTCGGCACACGATGTGGCAAAGCGGCGTGCGGCTTCGCACCGGGCACTGTTATTGCTCGCTTCGGCGACGCCTTCGACGGAAAGCTATTATGCCGCCCGTCAGGGACGGTATGTATTGGTGGAGCTGCTGGAACGGTACAATCAGATGCCTCTGCCCGAAGTACGGCTTGTCGATATGCGCGGGGAACTGGCGTCCGGAAACACATCGTCCATAAGCCGGGAGCTTGCGGATGAAATACGCAAAAATCTTGCGCGGGGCGAACAGACGATCCTGCTTTTGAACCGGCGCGGATATAAGACAGTGGGAATGTGCACGGCCTGCGGCGAAGTGCTTCGGTGCGAATCGTGCAGCGTCCCCATGGTGTACCATAAGGCAGACGGGCATCTGTTGTGCCATTACTGCGGCAAAACGATCCGCCCCGTGCCGGAAAACTGCCCGAAATGCGGCGGCAGGATGAAGTATACGGGCTTTGGCACACAGCGTGTGGAGGAGGAACTGGAAGAGCTTTTCCCGCAGGCGCGTGTGCTGCGCATGGATCTGGATACGACGTCCCGCAAAAATGCGCATGAAAAAATGCTCCGCCGCTTTGCAAAGGGCGAATATGACATCATGCTGGGTACGCAGATGGTCGCAAAGGGACTGGATTTTGAAAAGGTCACGCTTGTGGGTGTGCTCGGCATCGACCAGCTGCTGTTTGCGCAGGGGTACCGTGCGAGTGAAAACGTGTTTTCGCTTGTGACGCAGGTCATCGGGCGCGGCGGGCGCGCGCAGAAGGCCGGAAGAGCAGTGATCCAGACAGTGGACCCGGAAAACCCGGTGCTGAAGCTGGCGGCGCGTCAGGACTATAAAGCGTTTTACCGCGATGAGATCGCGTTCCGCAAAATGAACCTGTACCCGCCGTTCTGCTCGATCTGCCTTGCGGTGTTTTCCGGTACGAAGGAAGCGGATGTACTGGCAGCTGCGCACGCATTTGCGCAGGAGGTACAGCATCTGGCACAGCAGAGAACCGGTCTTCCGCTGCGGATCCTCGGCCCTGCGCCGATGAACGTGGCAAAGATCAACGATCACTATCGCTACAAGCTGACGATGAAATGCCGCAACGACAGGGCATTTCGCAGCCTTATGGGCGATGTGCTCGGCGAATACAGTGCAAAAGGGCTGCCGTCGAAGGCGTCCGTGCACCTTGATTTTCATTCGGATTCAGACAACTGAACCGTAAACATTTTGTGATTTATAAGAAGATACGGAGGAATTTATTATGGCTTTACGCACGATTGTTCAGGATGGAGATCCTATTTTAAAGAAAAAATGCCGTCCGGTCACCCGCTTTGACGACCGTCTGGCCGAACTGCTTGACGATATGAAGGAAACGCTTACACACGCACAGGGCTATGGCCTTGCAGGCCCGCAGGTGGGCGTGATGCGCCGTCTGTTCATCAGCCTGGATGAGCGGGATCTGCCCGAGGGTGCATCCTTTGAAGAAGGCGCCGAGCCGAAATACATCGAGTGCATCAATCCGGAAATCATTGCGACCGAAGGCGAAGTGACGGGCTATGAAGGCTGCCTTTCCTTCCCGGGACATACCGCAGAGATCACCCGTCCGGAAAAGGTGACCGTGCGCGCGTTTGACCGCAACGGCAACCCGTTCACGCTGACGGGCGAGGGCATGCTGGCACGCTGCATCTGCCACGAGACGAATCATCTGGATGGCATTACGATCATGGATCTTGCAGAATCCTTCTATGAGGACGAGGAGAACGACGAGGAGGAATAACCGTTGAAAATCCTGTTTATGGGCACGCCGGATATCGCGGCGGCGTCGCTGAAAGCGATTCTTGAAGCCGGACATGAGGTGTGCGGCGTATATACGCGTGAGGATAAGCCGGTGGGACGCAAACAGGTTTTGACGGCGCCGCCGGTCAAGCAGGTTGCGCTGGAATACGGCATCCCGGTGTTTCAGCCGAAAACCCTGCGCGAAGCCGGTGCTGCGCAGCAGATCAGCACGCTTGCACCGGAACTGATCGTTGTGGTTGCTTACGGACGGCTGCTGCCGCCCGAAATTTTGAGCCTGCCGAAATACGGATGCATCAATCTGCATGTTTCGCTTTTGCCGAAATACCGCGGTGCCGCGCCCGTGCAGTGGTCTGTCATCAACGGCGAAGAAGAAACCGGCGTGTCGATCATGTACCTGAACGAGGGGCTTGATACCGGGGACATCCTGCGTGTTTCTCCGGTGAAGATCGGGGAAAATGAAACGTCCGGCGAGCTGTTTGAACGCATCACGCAGGAGGGCGCATGCACGCTGCTGCGCACGATCGACGATATTGCGGCAGGCACGGCACAGGCCACGCCGCAGAACGACGCCGAAGCGACGCTTGCACCGCCGCTGACAAAGGAAATGGCGCAGTTTACGTTCCATGCACCGGCAAAAAAGCTGCATGATCTGATCCGCGGGCTGAATCCGTGGCCGGTGGCATGGTTTGAATACGAAGGCAAAAAGGTGAAGGTGCGCCGCACGCTCTGTGATGCCGGTGCATCGGGGAAAGCGGGAGAGATCCTGAGCATCAAACCGCTTGTGGTTGCCTGTGAAACCGGTGCGCTGACGCTTGTGGAAGTGGTGCCGGAGGGCAGCCGCCCCATGGAAGGAAGCGCGTGGGCGGCGGGACGCCGTTTTGCAAAAGGCGACAAACTGCAATAAAATCCGCGCATTTGCCGTATATACAATGGGCGCATCATCTGCGCCGGAGGAAAATCTATGAAAGACCCCCGTCGCGCGGCAGCTGCCGCGCTGATGAAACAGGAACAAAACGGATATGCCAATCTGGTGCTGGATCACGTGCTGGAAGGATTTGACGGCTCTGCACGCGACCGTGCGTTTTTAAGCGCGGTGTTTTACGGCACAGTGGAGCGCATGATCACGCTTGATTATATCCTGCAGAAATTTCTGCAAAAGCCGGTCGGAAAGCTGGACGCCGCCGTGCGCGCCGTGCTGCGCAGCGGGCTGTATCAGGCGCGCTTTATGGACAGCGTGCCCGTGCGTGCGGCAATCAACGAATCGGTGACGCTCATCCGCCAAATGGGAAAAAGCAGCGCAGCAGGGCTTGTCAATGCGGTGCTGCGGCGCGCAGCGGCCTATGACCTTGCGGCAGAGACGTTTGCGGATGAGGCACAGCGCCTTTGTGTACAATACAGCGTAACGCGCGAAATTGCGCAGCTGCTTTTGGAAAAATGCCCGCAGGAATGTGAGGAGATCCTGAAAGCAAGCTTCGCACAGCCGCGGCTGTGCCTGCGCATCAATACGATGCAGACGGACGCCCGGCATCTGATGGCCGAATTTGAAAAGCAGATGGTCCCCGTGCAGGCGGGCCATGTGAAAGGCAGCCTGTATGTTGATTTTAAAGGCGATATCACGGCGCTCAAGCTGTTTAAGCGCGGCACATTCCATGTGCAGGGCGAAGCTTCCCAGCTGGCCTGTGCGGCACTGTGCCCGAAAAAGGGTGAAAAGGTGCTGGATCTGTGCGCAGCGCCCGGCGGCAAAAGCGCGACGCTGTGCGAATACATGGGCAATCACGGCACATTGATTTCCTGCGACGCCGCAAAAAACCGGCTTTCGCTGATCGAATCGGCATTTGAACGCCTTGGCGTCGGATGCGCACAGGTGCTGCAGAACGATGCATCCGTATACCGTGCGGATTTTGCAAATGCAGACGCCGTTTTGTGCGACGTGCCGTGTTCCGGCCTTGGCGTGCTTGCCAAAAAGCCGGATATCCGCAGCAAGACGCTGGAAGGACTGGAAGAACTTGTGACGCTGCAGCGCGCGATTCTGGAAACGGCTTCGCGCTATGTCCGGCCCGGCGGACGGCTGGTGTATTCCACCTGTACGCTGAACCCGGATGAAAACGCCGGTGTTGTGTCTGCATTCCTTGCACAGCATCCGGAATTTACGGTGCAGCCGATCCCGGACCCGATCCCCGGAACGGATACGGCGGACGGCTTTGCCACACTGTATCCGCACAAAACCGGCACGGATGGCTTCTTTATAGCCCTTCTGCAAAAGAAAAAATAAAGGGCGGGCAGCCGGCACATGCGCGGCACAAAGATTTTCTGAAAGAGTGTGATGAAATGGAAAGAACCGGAATTTCTTCCTATACGGAACAGCAGCTTGCACAGATCGTAAAAGAAATGGGCCAGCCTGCCTTCCGTGCAAAGCAGATTTTTAAATGGCTGCATGAAAAACAGGTGCGCTCTTTTCAGGAAATGACCGATCAGCCGAAAGCCTTTCTTGCAAAGCTGGAAGAACGCTTTACGATCGAAACGCTTGAAATCGCGCGCAGACAGCAATCAAAGGACGGAACGGTGAAATATTTGTTCCGTCTTGCAGACGGAAACTGCATCGAAACGGTATTGATGCGCTATTCCTACGGCAATACTGTATGCGTATCCACACAGGTGGGCTGCCGTATGGGCTGCCGTTTCTGCGCATCGACGCAGGGCGGGCGCATCCGCAACCTGACGGCAGGCGAGATCGTGAACGAGATCTATGCCGTGGGAAGGGATACCGGGGAGCGCGTTTCGCACATTGTGCTCATGGGCATCGGTGAACCGCTGGACAATTTTGACAATGTCATGGACTTCCTTTCGATCGTATCGTCGCCGAACGGCGTAAACATCGGCATGCGCAATATCAGCCTTTCCACCTGCGGGCTTGTGCCGAAAATCTACGAGCTTGCGGAAAAGCACCTTGGGCTGACGCTTTCGGTTTCGCTGCATGCGCCGCTGAATCCGATGCGCAGTTCGATGATGCCGATCAACGATGCATACCCGATTGAACAGCTGATCCGGGCATGCCGGGATTACCAGAAAACGACCGGCAGGCGCGTCAGCTTTGAGTATTCCATGGTCAACGGCGTAAACGACAGCCCGGAAACCGCAAAGACGCTTGCGGGGCTGATCAAGGGCATGGGCGCGCACGTCAACCTGATCCCGATAAATCCGGTGGACGGTTCCCCGTATTCTGCAACCGACGCTGCAAACGTGCGCCGCTTTCAGCAGATGCTGACAGATCTTGGCGTGAATGCAACGGTGCGCAGACGCCTTGGAACCGACATCAGTGCCGCATGCGGCCAGCTGCGGCGCGAGGAAGCAAAGGAGGGGACGGCTGAATGAAGCTTGTCGCGAAAACCGACATCGGCAATCAGCGCATGGAAAATCAGGACAGCTATCGCGCAGGCCGCCGCCCGGACGACCTGATCTGGGGCGTTGTGTGCGATGGCATGGGCGGCGCGCGCGGCGGGCGCCTTGCCAGCACCATGGCGGTGGATGCATGGGAAAAGGCCGTTATGGAAATCGTGGACGACGTGCGGAACCCTGCGGAAGGCATGGATCTTCTGCAGATCGCAGTGGATGAAGCAAACCGCGTTGTATACGAAAAGGCAAAGGCGGTGCCGAAGCTGCACGGAATGGGCACGACGGCTGTCGGCGTCATCGTGCACCACGGTGTTGCACAGTATGTACATGTCGGGGATTCCCGCGCCTATTTATATCGTGACGGAGCGATCGCACAGCTGACAAAAGACCATTCCATGGTGCAGGAGCTTGTGGAAGAAGGTTTTTTGACGGAAGAGGAAGCGGAAAACCATCCGCGGAAAAACCTGATTACACGGGCGCTCGGCGTGACGCAGGACGTGGATGCGGATTTTGGAGAAACGGCAGTAAAGCCGCAGGATATTTTGCTTTTGTGCAGTGACGGGTTGAGCAATTTCGTCACGGCGCAGGAAATCGGGCAGACGCTTGAACAGGTCCCCTTTTTTGATACGGCACAGGTGCTGGTGGAAAAGGCACTGAAAGCAGGAGGGGCCGACAACATTACGGTTTTGCTGATGATGATAGAGGCAGCGGAGGAGAAAAATGGATAAAATGATAGGAAAAAAACTGGACGAGCGCTACCGCCTGGAAGAGCTGATCGGCACCGGCGGCATGGCAATCGTCTATAAGGCGACCGATCTTACCGAAAACCGCCTTGTTGCCGTGAAGATCCTGCGCGAAGAATGCCGCAATAACGAAGAACTGGTGCGGCGCTTTAAAAATGAATCGAAAGCGATCTCGGTGCTGGATCATCCGAATATCGTCAAGGTATATGACGTCAGCGTCAACGGCCCGCAGCCGTATATCGTTATGGAATACATCGACGGGATCACGCTGAAGGAATATATGGAATACCGCGCGCAGCCGCTCACCTTTAAGGAAACGCTGCATTTTGTCACGCAGGTTCTTGCAGCGCTGCAGCACGCGCATGAAAAAGGCATCGTGCACCGCGACATCAAGCCCCAGAACATCATGCTGCAGGCAGACAGCTCCATCAAGGTGATGGATTTCGGCATTGCCCGTTTTTCCCGCAGTGAAAACCAGACCATGACGGACAAGGCGATCGGGTCGGTGCATTACATCAGCCCGGAACAGGCCAAGGGCGACGTTACGGACGCAAAATCGGACATCTATTCGCTGGGTGTCATGATGTATGAAATGCTCTCGGGTCAGCTTCCGTTTGAATCGGACAGCCCGGTGTCGGTGGCGATCAAGCAGATCGCGGATATCCCCACGCCGCTGCGGGAACTGAACCCGGCCGTGCCCGAAGCGCTTGCCGCGATCACCGCACGCGCTATGGCGAAAGAGCCGCGGGAACGGTATGCAAGTGCACAGGCAATGCTGCAGGATATCGAGGAATTCAAGCGAAATCCGAGCGTGAAATTTGAATATCAGCATCTGACGGACGCAGAGCCGACAAGATACGTGGATAAGGTGGTGAACAAAACGGCTACAGGTAAACAGACAGAAAAAAGACGCCCCGCTGCAAAGAAAAACAGCAGGACGCCCCGAAAAAAACATCTTGTGCTGCCCATTCTGGCAGGTATGGCAGCCGCATTTCTGATTGGTGCATCCATTCTGGTGTTCCTGATTTTCAAATACGAAGGAAACGGGATTTTCAGCCAGCATCCCGATGTGGAACTGCCGAACTTTGTCGGATTGACGATGAAGGAAATCAAATCGAAATATCCGGATATCAAGTTCAGTTTCAATACCGAGGAAGCATATAATACACAGTACGCATCCGGTGTGGTGTGCGATCAGTACCCCCGTGCCCAGACGGCGTCAGACCCGAAGCTGGTTAAGGACAATGCGCGGATCACGCTGACGATCAGCCGCGGCATCGAAATTGTCGCGATGCCGAAGCTGGAAGGCATGACGCGCGCAGAAGCGCAGGATACCTGCAAAAGAATGGGTCTGATCCCGACTTTCAAGTTCGTGACGGTGGCACAGGGCCAGCCGAGCGGAATCGTAAGCAGCACGGAACCGGCTTTTGGCGAACAGGTGGAAGCCAACACGGATAAGAGCAACGTTGTGGTGTATATCAGCCAGGAGGAAGTGGATCGTTCGGTCAAGGTGCCGGATGTCACCGGAATGGTTTCGGTGCTGGATGCACAGAAAGCACTGAGCGAAAAGCGCCTGTATGTTCAGGTTGCAAGCGAGGAATACAGCGACACCGTCCCCTCCGGAGCGATCATTTCGCAGGACCCCGCAGCCGACACTGTTGCAAAGTGGAACGACATCGTCAACGTTGTGGTCTCCAAAGGCGTGGAAAAACGCACCCGCTACTTCAAGATCGCCGTGGATAAGACGAACGAGGGCGGCACTTACACCCTGATTTCGGAAAGCGGCCCGCAGGAATGGTTGCCGACGCCGGGCGAAGCTTCGGAATACGTCTGGACGGTCACATCGACCGGCACCGGTACGGTCACACTGGAAAAACCGGATGGAGATACGGTTGAAGTAAACGTGGACTTCGGCGCAGGCGGCGAAGAAACGTTCGACTTCGGCGTGTTCGGCGGGAATTACGAAGAGCCGAAGCCGGATTCCGAATCGGAAACGGATGATGACTGATATTGCATCCGGCTGAATGTACAGGGCAGGAAGAACATGCAGCGGCAGAAGATCTGTCGCTGCATCTGCACACAAACAGTGTGCGAAAGGAGTAAACGGTGGCATCCGGACGAAACAAGAAAAAAAGAAAAGGCGGAAAAGCGAAAACGCAGCCGCAGCAGAATGCAGCCGCAAAGCAGGGCGCATCGGCGCAGCAGAAAGCGCCGGCTGAACCCAAAAAGCAGGAACTGCCGGAAACAGGTTTTGAAACTGCGACGGAACGTCCTGCAGACGCAGAAAAAGCGGGCGGACAGAAACGAAAGGGCAAAGGGAAAAAGCCCCGCACGGAAACCGGCGCAGAAAAAGCAAAGCCGGCAGAACCGGCGAAGAAAGCGGACGGGCAGCCGGAGCAAAAGGAAAGCCGGCAGGCAGATACGGCTTCGGCAGACAAAAAAGCGGCAGATGCGCCGGCTGTGCACAAGGCGGCTGCTGATGCCGATACCGGTGCGGACAAAGCCGGTGACGCACGCGAAGAACAGACCGGCAAAGCGGCAGAACAAAACGAACAGACGCAGCCAGAAGCCGAAGCACAGGATGAAGCCGAAGCCGAAGTGCAGGCAGATGCCGAAGCGGAAGAACAGGCGCTGCTGGTGATCCCGGAAATTCCGGCGGGAATGACCGGGAAAAATAAAAGACATAAACGCAGAAAACGGCACTATGTCCTGACGTACATCGCACTGCTGACGCTGATCGTCGTGGTTGGCTCATGCGCGTGGATCTATCGGCTGTTCAGCATCCCGCAGCTCGATTTGTTCAATGTCCGTCAGGATGTGCAGCTGCCGAACCTTGTGGGGCTGCGTTGGAACGATGTGAAAAGCGATATTGAATACCGCGATTTCACACTGGAAAAACAGGAAGTGTTCCACGAAAGCGCACCCTACGGGGAAGTGGTCGATCAGATCCCCAGAGCGCCGCGCAAGGTGAAAGACGGTTCGCGGATCATTGTCAAGGTAAGCAAGGGCGTGGAAACCGTCAAGGTGCCCGAAATCACGGGCTGGCACAAGGATACGGCAAAAGAAAAGCTGCGTGCTTTGGGGCTGACGCTGATGATCCTGCCGACGGATGATGATTCGGTGCCGCCGGACTGCGTGATCCGCACAGATCCCGAACCGGGCACCATTGTCAAACGCAATACTACGGTAAAAATGTATGTCTATCGGGAAAAATCGGAAATCCCGTATGTGACGGTACCCTCCTGCGTGGGGGCAGCGTCGGAACGGGACGCCGGAATGCGCCTGACGCGCAACGGGCTGCTGATGAAAACACAGTATGCGGAAGCGGAAGCTGCGCCGGGTACGATCATTGAACAGTCCCCGAGAGCGGGTTCCATGCTTGTGCGCGGAAGTGTCGTTACAGTAACGATCTCCAAAGGGCCGCCGCCTCCTCCGCCGCCCCCGCCTCCTGCCCCGGAACCGGAGCCGGAGCCGGAATCGGAAAGTACGGAATCGAAAGAGCCGGAAGCGGCGGATCAAGGCTGATACAGGATAAAAATCGGAGGATGCAGATGCAGGATAACTACATTGTAAAAGGAATCGGCGGCTTCTACTATGTCAAAACCGGTGCGGAAATCGTGGAGTGCAAGGCAAAGGGCATTTTCCGAAAAAAACGCATCACACCCGTTGCAGGGGATGTGGTGCGTCTGGAACGGGACGGCGGTTCGCCGGTCATTGCACAGATCGAACCGAGAAAAAATGTCTTTGTGCGTCCGCCTGTTGCAAATGTCGATCAGCTCTTTATCGTGGTCAGCACGGTGCAGCCTGTGCCGAGCACGCTTGTCATTGACAAGCTTTCCGCAATCGCAGTGGATAAGGGTGCACAGCCGATCATCGTCATCACCAAAACGGATTTGGCAGATGAAGCGGAAATCACTGCCTGCTACGCCCATTCGGGCATCCCGGTGCTGCGTGTGAATGCGGCGACAGGAGAAGGGCTGGACGCCGTCCGCGCGCGGCTTAACGGAAAGCTCAGCGTATTCTGCGGAAACTCCGGTGTCGGGAAATCGACGCTTTTGGGTGCGCTTTTGCCCGAGCATACGCTTGAAACCGGCGAAATCAGCCAGAAGCTTGGACGCGGACGCCATACGACGCGTGAAGTGGTGCTGTATGAAAGCTGCGGCGGCCTTGTGGCGGATACGCCCGGCTTTGCCAGCCTTGATATGGAGCGTGCCTGCTTCATCCCCAAGGAAAATCTGCAGTTCGCATTTCCGGAAATTGAGCGATGCTTCGGCAGATGCAAATTTACCGGATGTTCCCATACCGTGGAAAAGGGCTGTGCCGTGCGGCAGGCGCTTGAGGAAGGCGAAATCGACCGCACGCGCTATGAAAGCTATGTAACGCTTTATAACGAAGCCAAAGAAGTGAAAGAATGGGAAAAATAAGCCGGATGTGATGCTGTCACAAAAGGCTGTTTCAAAAAGCCGTCGATTTTCGGGTCGGCGGCTTTTTTCGTACAGGAAAAGAGGGACAGATAATGAAATGTGTGGTTTTTGCAGGGATGCCCGTTTCGCCGTCAATGCGGGAATACTGCGCCGGTGCGGATTTTGTGATCGCAGCCGATGCGGGCTATGAAACGGCACGCGGCATCGGCATCGAACCGGATCTGCTGATCGGGGATTATGACAGCGCGCCCTTCCCGAAAGAAACCGAAAAGACGATCCGGCTGCCGGCGGAAAAGGATGACACCGATACCCTGTGCGCTGTGAAGAAGGCACTGGAACGCAATGCGGATGAAATTCTGATCCTGGGCGGGCTTGGCGGAAGATTTGACCACACGCTGGCCAATCTGCAGACACTGATCTTTCTGGCGCAAAAAGGCGTGAAAGCACTGCTTGCGGACGAAGCAAACGAAATAACGGTGCTGACGCCGGGTGAATACCGTTTCGCAGCGTGCAAAGGGTGGTACTATTCGTTTTTCAGCATCGGGTCGTCTGTGGAAAACCTGACGCTGGAGGGCTTTAAATACCCGCTTTCCGGAGGACGGCTGACAAACGGATATCCCCTTGGCGTAAGCAACGAGCCGGCGCAGAAAGAATTGACCGTCCGGTTTGAAAAAGGAATGCTCTTTTTCGTGAAATCACGCATGGAACGCACCGGAGAGTAACACTTTCGGGGCGGTTTGGATATAGTGGTACAAAGGGGCGCGGCGGCGTCCCGCAAGTTGGAAAGCGAGGTGCCACAATGCAAATCGTCGTATGGAAAAGTCCGAAATATCTGTCCGGTATTCTCAGAGCTGTTTTTAAAATGAAAAAAGCATAATAAACGGCAAAACGTCCCGCGGGCGGCGCTGATCGGCAGCGCTTTCCGGCGGGACGTTTTTTGCATATCGGGCTGCGGCAGTTCATATAAATGGGGTAGAACAGCGAAAGGGGCGACGCGGCCGTATGGAATTGAAAGTGTACAAAGATACCGCCACCGCGGCGGAATGCATTTGCGATACAAAATTGGAACTGCCGGTGGAAACCGAGATCCTGATCCCGGATTATCTTCCGCAGGTGTTCAAAATCGTGAAATGCATCGTAACACCGGTGGTGCTGCAAAAGCAGCTCACCGCCGGGAGACTGACCGTGGAAGGATATCTGCGGTGTACAGTGTTGTATCAATCAGAAGAGGATGAAAGTCTGTGTCAGATGGAGCAGAAGATCCCGTTCACAAAGCAGCTGGAGGCAAAAGAGGGCAGCTGGGGGCCGGTGTCGGTGCTGGTATCCGGTGAAACGGAGTACATCAACTGCCGCGCGGTGAATCAGCGGCGCATTGATCTGCGCGGGGCGTTCGCACTTTCCGTATCGGCTGCGGCACAGGCGCAAAGCGAGATCATCACCGCGCTTTCCGGCGCGGGCATCCACCAGAAAACCGAACAGCTTTCGGGCAGCCGCACGATCGGTGTGCACGAAAAATTCGTCACGGCGGAAGAACACATCACCTTTGAAGCCCCGCCGGAAATGATCCTGAACACACAGTGCTCGGGCATGGTGGCGGAAACAAAGCTCCTTTCCGGCAAAGCAGTGCTGAAAGGGGAGGTTCTGGCGGATGTGGTGTACCGCACGGCGCCCGGGCATGATCTGCTTCACGCGGAATGCCGCGTCCCGTTCAACGAGGTACTGGACGTCGAGGGTGCGGATGAAGAATGCAGCTGCTTTGCATCGGCAGAAACGGCGGGCTGTACGATCACGGCGGGCGCAGAAGGGGAAGAGCCGACGATTTCGGTTTCCCTGCTGCTGACGGCCAGTGTATACCGCCCGGTGGAATATACGGCGGTCAGCGATGCGTTTTCCACCGAGTACGAAACCGAACTGACGCCGCAGGAAATCTATCTGGAACAGGTGGAGGATGTTTTCACCCAGCAGACGGAAGCGGTGGTGCAGGGACGCCTTCCGGACGAAAATGCAAAGATCATTGATGCATCGGCAACGGTGCTGCCCATAGAAGTGACGGAGCAGGATGGCGAAACCGTACTGCGCGGACGCGTGGCGGCACATCTGCTGTGCATCAATGCGCTGGATGAAATCGACTGTTACGACAAAGTCTGCGAATACACGCTGCCGCGTCATTACCCTTGGGCAAGGCAGGATCTGAACATCCGGTGCGTCCCGGTGATCGAGCATGTGACGGCACAGAAAACAGGCGAGGAAACAAGTGCGGCTGTCGTGCTTACGGTGTACGGAATGGTCAGCCGCCGCATCCGGAAAACCGTGCTGGGAGAGGTGCGCTGCACACAGCCCCTGCAGCGGCAGGATGAAGCCGCACTGCGCATCTATTTCGCGCAGGAAGGCGAGGATCTTTTCGACATTGCAAAGCGGTATGCGGCCTCGCCGGAGGAGATTGCCGCGGCCAACGATACGCAGACAGGGATCCTGCAGCAGGCACAGCGGCTTTTGATCCCGTCGGCACATTAAGGGAGGGAAGCTTACAGGATGGAACACAACGATCTTTATACGGATATTGCGGCACGGACCGGCGGGGATATTTATATCGGCGTGGTCGGGCCGGTGCGCACCGGCAAAAGCACATTCATCAAACGCTTTATGGAGCTTATGGTCCTGCCGGAAATCAGGAACGAAGCCTTCTGTGCCCGCGCGCGCGATGAGCTTCCGCAATCGGCGGCAGGGCGCACGATCATGACGACGGAACCGAAATTCGTGCCGGAGCAGGCGGTATCGGTGGAGCTGGAGGACGGAGCCTCGTTCCGCACAAGGCTGATCGACTGCGTGGGTTATATGGCGGAAGGCGCTATGGGGCATGAGGAAAACGAAAAGCCGCGCATGGTGAAAAGCCCTTGGTTCCCGGAGGAAGTTCCATTTGATGTTGCAGCCGAGACCGGCACGCGGAAGGTGATCTGCGAACATTCGACGATCGGGCTTGTCATCACCACGGACAGTTCCATCAGCGATATCCCGCGCGAAGGATATGAGAAAGCGGAAGAACGTGTAATTGCAGAGCTTTCCGAGCTGAATAAGCCGTTTGTGATCCTGCTGAACTGCGTTGCGCCGGAATCGGAGGAAAGCCGCAGCCTTGCCCGTAAGCTGAGCGAAAAATACGGGCGCACGGTGCTGCCCGTCAGCTGCGTGGAGCTGACGAAAGAGGATATCGAGGAAATCCTGAAAAATGTGCTGTATGAATTTCCCCTGCGTGAAATTTCGTTTTTCATGCCCAAATGGGTCACCCAGCTGGAAGAGGGGCATTGGCTCAAGGAGGCAGTCTATACCTCGGTTCGGGAATTTGCATCGCATATGAGCGTGATGCGCGATGTGGCGCACCCTGCGGAAAAAATCGAATGTCCGTATCTGGAAAGCAGCCGCATGAAAAAGCTGGATCTCGGCACGGGCTGTGCCGAAGCGGAGCTTGTACTGGAAGGGGATATCTTCTACCGTGTTCTGGGGGAGATGACCGGACTTGAGGTGTGCGACGAGGCGAGCCTGCTGCCGTGCATCCTGGAACTGGCACGGGTGCGCGCCGAATACGAAAAGATCCGCAGCGCACTGGACGAGGTGAATGCAACGGGATACGGCATCGTGATGCCGGGCATCGAAGACCTGACGCTGGAAGAACCGGAAATCGTGCATCAGGGCGGACGCTACGGGGTGCGGCTTCGCGCAAGTGCGCCGGCAATCAATATGATCCGCACGGAAATTTCGACAGAGGTTGCCCCGATCGTGGGAACCGAACGGCAGAGTGAGGATCTGGTGAAAAGCCTGCTTGCGGATTTTGAAGAGGAGCCGGGAAAGATCTGGCAGAGCAATATTTTCGGCAAAAGCCTGCATGAACTGGTGAACGAGGGGCTGCACAGCAAGCTGATGAATATGCCGCCGGAAGCGCGCACACGGCTGCAGGAAACCATAGAGCGTGTGATCAACGAGGGCTGTTCGGGGCTGATCTGCATTATTCTGTAAAGCGGGATACATCCAAAACAAGGCGGTATTTTTACGGGAAAGGCCGTAAAAATACCGCCTTTTGCATGTGCTGCACCCGGGAATCCAAGCTGAACGTTGATTCTTTCGATAAAATGATGTAAAATGGAAAAGATATAAAGGGTAAACAGGATAATGAAAGATCCCGCTGCGGGATATGAAGTCTAAAGTTAGGTGATGACATTTTGCAGAGTCAGATTTCCGATATGCTGCGCCGTTTTCGCAAACAGATCCTGATCGCGTTTGACGTGGCTGCGGTTACTTTTTCCTATATGCTGCCGTGGGCGCTGATCGCGGGGCGCACTTCCTATACACAGCACAACAGCCTGCTGATTTCCAGCTGCTTTTTCTTTGTGTGCTGCTATGAAATCGTATACGGCCTTATGGGCATGTATGACAGCCTGTGGCGCTATGCGGAAATTGTTGAATTTTTCCGGCTGTGTGTGGCGTCGGCCATTGCGGTGACGGTTTTCGTCACGGTCACCGGTATCATGTGGTGGCAGGAACGGCGGGTCCCGATTTCCGTCTATTTCCTCAGTGCGCTGTTTGCATCGTCCATTACGCTGTATTCGCGCCTGACGTACCGCATGTACCGCAATACAAAGCTGAAAAAACGGCAGAAAGCGAGCCGCCGCACCCTGTTGATCGGTGCGGGGGATGCCGCAAGCACGCTTTTGCATGAAGTGGCAAAGAATAAAAATCCGGAAATGAATATCATCGGCTGTGTGGACGATGCGCCGGAAAAGGTCGGCCGTTCGATCATGGGCATTGAAATCATGGGAACGACAAAGGATATTCCGGAAGTCGTGGAACGCTGCGAGATCGAAACGATCCTGCTGGCGATCCCGACAGTGGATGACGACAACAAGCGGCGCATTCTGGGCATCTGCAACAAAACAAAATGCAATGTGCGCATCCTGCCGGATATCGTGCAGATGATTGCAGGCGGGGGAAAAGACGTTCTTTCGCGCGTGCGTGATGTGCGTGTGGAGGACGTATTGGGGCGTGAACCGATTGCGCTTACCAACCTGACGAGTACGCTTGTATCGGATAAAACGGTGCTGGTAACGGGCGGCGGCGGTTCGATCGGTTCGGAGCTGTGCCGCCAGATCGCCGCATGCAAGCCCCGCAAGCTGATCATTCTGGATATTTACGAAAACAGCGCCTATTCCATTCAGCAGGAACTGGTGCGTCAGTACGGAAAAGAACTGAATCTGGATGTGTGCATCGCATCGGTGCGCGATGAAGATAAGATCGAACGGCTGTTTGCACAGTACAAGCCGCAGGTCGTGTTCCATGCGGCGGCGCATAAGCATGTGCCGCTTATGGAGGATGCACCGGAAGAGGCAGTGAAGAACAATGTGTTCGGCACATTTAACGTCGCAATGGCGTCAGACCGTCACGGTGCGGAACGCTTTGTGCTGATTTCGACCGACAAGGCGGTAAACCCGACCAATGTCATGGGCGCGACAAAGCGCCTGTGCGAAATGATCGTGCAGACGCTGGCGCAGAAAAGCAAAACCAAGTTCGTGGCGGTGCGCTTCGGCAATGTGCTGGGCTCCAACGGCTCGGTGATCCCGCTCTTTAAAGAGCAGATCGCGGCGGGCGGCCCGGTCACGGTGACACATCCGGATATCGTGCGCTATTTTATGACGATCCCGGAGGCGGTGTGTCTTGTTCTGGAAGCGGGCGCCATGGGCAACGGCGGCGATATCTTTGTGCTGGATATGGGCAAGCCCGTGCGGATCCTGGAGCTTGCGGAAAACCTGATCAAGCTTTCCGGCTTTATCCCGTACAAGGATATCGAAATCAAATTTACAGGGCTGCGTCCGGGCGAAAAGCTGTATGAGGAGCTGCTTATGGACGAGGAAGGCCTGCGCAAGACGGATAACAAAAAGATTTTCGTCGGCGCGCCGCTGAAGCTGAACAAGGATACCTTCTTTGACCATTTAAAGACACTCAAGGAAGTGGCGTATACCAACAACAGCGATAATATGGTACAGGCACTGATCGACCTTGTGCCGACATTCCACCATGCAGAGAATAAAAGGGCAGAGGAGCAGTAAGCATGTATAAAAACGCAGTCAAGAGGATTCTGGATTTCCTGATGTCCCTTGCCGGCATAATCCTGCTTTCCCCGCTTCTTCTGGGGCTGGCGATCTGGGTCAAGTGCGATTCCAAAGGGCCGGTTTTCTTCCGGCAGAAGCGTGTGGGAAAGGATAAATGTTTTTTCGATATCCTGAAATTTCGCTCGATGTACGCGGATACGCCGCATGATGTGCCGACGCATCTGCTGCAGAATCCCGAGGCTTTGATCACGCGCAGCGGACATTTCCTGCGCCGCACCAGTCTGGACGAACTGCCGCAGCTGTTCAACATCCTTGCCGGACAGATGAGCGTGATCGGCCCGCGCCCGGCGCTGTGGAATCAGGATGACCTGATCGCCGAACGCGACAAATACGGTGCAAATGATCTGGTGCCCGGCCTTACGGGCTATGCGCAGGTGAACGGACGGGACGAGCTTCCGATCCCGGTGAAAGCGGAACTGGACGGCTATTATGCACAGAACATCAGCTTCTGGCTGGACGTGAAGATCTTTTTCAAAACGATTGCAAACGTGCTGACGGGAAGCGGCGTTGTGGAAGGCGGCACGCAGGGAAAATAAAACGGCGTGCGCACACTGCAAAAAAACGGCATGCAGATGCAGCCGGAACAGAAAATAAAAAGAACGGAGTATATCACATTCGATATACTCCGTTCTTCTGTTTCAGCGGGATCCGGGCAGAAACGGGAAAGTCCGTCCGGAAAATTTTTCTGCAAAAAATCTCCCTGATGCCGAACGCGGCCGAACGCAGCCTGATGCTTTCGGCAAAACCGGTCATAACCGGATGCTTTTTTTCAGCAGCTCTGCCACAAGGGCGTCGTTGCTTGTCAGGGCAGCAAGCATCAGCTTATAGATATCGTCCCCGTTTTCGATAAACTGCGCGCGTGCAAGCTTTGCTGTCAGCTTATCGGGCACATACAGCGAAAAGGAAAAAATATCGCTTTCCATATCGCGGATGCTGCAGCGGATGTTATAGCCCGTTCCGTTGGCAGCCGGAACGATCTCCACATGGTGCTGTGCCTCCTTGCGCGAAAACTGCTGTGCAGCCAGAATGGCGCGCGCGGCGCAGTCCCGCACGCTGCGGGGCACATCGTCCGAAAGAGCCTCTGCAATTTCAGCGCCGGACGGCAGAATGGTGTAGCGTCCGTTTTCATCCTGCTGGATAAAGCCCTGCTTGCACAGTTCGGAAAGATTGTCGATCAGCTCAAAATAATTGACGAGCTCTTCACTCAAAAGTGCGGTTTCCAGTTCGCCGAGTGAAAGCGGAGCACCTGCATGCCCGATCAGATAACACAGAAGGATCCGGATTTCGGTCGATGTGGTAAGTCCGCCCGGCTTTACGCCGGCAGTAAAAGCGTTTCCCGCCATGGTACCCCTCCCTAATTATAATGCTGTATCAATCATACCGCGCAAACGCAAAAAAGTAAAGAGAAAGGGCGGGAAGGTTTTTTTACGGGGCGTCGGGGTCTGCAGGTTCGTCAAATACCGTCTCAACACAGCGGGGACATTCCGGCGGGGAATAGACCCAGTGCGAAATGTGACCGGAGCGGATGCGGTATTCCGGCACAAAGCGGAAATCCTGATCGTTCAGCGCATTGAGCACCACCAGCTTTACCTTCATTTTCTGCGGCAGGATGCTTTTGATGTACACGCTGACAAGCTGCCCGCGGCACAGCCCGGGCTGCGCTTCCGCAAGGCCGGCAAGGTTCGGCGCAAGCTCAATGAATACGCCGTAGCTTTCCGTGCTCCGCACAAGCCCCACCACGGTTTCGCCCGGGGAAAAGCAGGCGGCGTTTTCGGCCCATGTGCCAAGAAGTTCTTTCATCGTAAGTACGATGCGCCCCTGTTCATCGCGGCATTTTACCGCGCACAGGATATCGTCGCCTTCGCGCAGGCGGTCGCCCGGGGCGGAAATGCGGGAGACGGAAAGGCAGTCGATCGGCAAAAGAGCCGGAATGCCGCAGCCGATATCGCAGAATGCGCCGAATGATTCGAGATGCGTCACCCGGCAGGGAAGAATATCGCCGGGACGCAGGGCATCCAGATATTCACGCCGGCACTGCTGCTGCGCCCTTGCGCGGGAAATCGAGATCTGCACGCGGCCTTCGGATTCCTGCACATCCGTCACAAGAAAGCAGACAGGCCGCCCCACGCGGGTGACAAGTGCAATATCGCGCACGGCGCCCTCCCGCACGCCGTCGGCACATTCTTCGTGCGGCATCACCACATCCGTGCTGCCAAAGCGGAAATGCAGCCTTTTTTCGCTGTCGAACGTGAGCGCGCGGCTTTCCAGAATCTGTCCGGATGCGGCGGCGCGGCGCAGATCGTTCAGGGTATACGCAGTCGGGAATCCTTGTGTTCCCTCGGGATAATAATCCATAATTCCAACCGTCCTTTATGCTTCCATTCGCACGCCGAAAACGGCATGCTAATGAAATATATGTAAACTTCCCGCGGAATATTTGCTAAACACGGCAGTTTGCTATATAATATTATGGCACAATATTTGTGCGTATTTTACGGAAAACGCTCAGGAGACGGAGGAGACAGAATGGATGTTCAGGTGGGCGACCAGATCGTCACGAAAAAACCGCATCCGTGCGGCGGGAATATCTTTGACGTGCTCCGGGTGGGGATGGACTTCCGCATTCGATGCACGAAATGCGGCCATGAGATCATGACGCCGCGCAGTAAAATCGAAAAGAACATAAAAAAAGTGGTGCGCACGCAGCAGCTTTAGCAGTGCAGCTTTGATTTTGAAAACAACACACCAATCAAAGGAGCACAAATAATATGGATATGATCACACAGCTTGCAGCCGTGCGCAGCCGATACGAAGAAATCAACAACCAGCTTCAGGACCCGACCGTCATCAGCAACAACAGCCTTTACCGCACACTGATGAAGGACTATAAGGATCTTACGCCGCTGATCGAGGCATATGATGAATATGCCGCCGCACGCACGGCGTTTGACGAAGCAAAGGAAATGCTGGACGAGGGCGGGCTGGACCCCGATTTCAAGGCGCTTGCCCAGGCGGAGTACGAAGAAAACAAGGAAAAAATCACCCGGCTTGAGGAAAAGCTGCGCGTTCTGCTTCTGCCGAAGGATGAAAACGATGACAGGAACGTGATCGTGGAGATCCGCGGCGGCGCAGGCGGGGAAGAGGCCGCGCTGTTTGCACACAGCCTGTTCCGCATGTACACCATGTATGCCGAAGCGCGCGGGTGGAAGTGCGAAGTTCTGAACGCCAATGAAACCGAACTCGGCGGCATGAAGGAAGTCAGCTTTTCCATTGATGGCGAGGGCGCGTACAGCCGGCTGAAATTTGAAAGCGGCGTGCACCGCGTACAGCGCGTGCCGGAAACCGAAACGCAGGGGCGCGTGCATACTTCCACCGTTACGGTCGCGGTGATGCCGGAAGCAGAGGACGTGGAAATCGACATCAATCCGGCAGACCTCAAAATCGACACGTTCCGTTCTTCCGGCGCGGGCGGACAGCACATCAACAAAACGTCGTCCGCGATCCGCGTGACGCACCTGCCCACGGGCATGGTGGTGGAATGTCAGGACGAACGGAGCCAATATAAAAACAAGGATAAAGCGCTGAAAGTCCTGCGCAGCCGTCTGCTGGCACAAAAGCAGGCGGAGCACGATTCCGAAATCGCGGCACAGCGGCGCAGCCAGGTCGGCACGGGCGACCGTTCCGAACGCATCCGAACCTACAATTACCCGCAGGGCCGCATGACGGATCACCGCATCGGTCTGACCCTGTATAAGCTTGACAGCATTCTGGACGGTGCGATCGACGAAATCATCGATGCACTCGTCACGGCCGATCAGGCAGAAAAACTGAAAGCTTCCACGGAGGAATCATAATGCAGACGGAATTAAAAAATGCCGATGAGCAATCGATCGGACAGGCCGCTGCGCTTTTGCAGGCGGGAGAAATCGTGGGCATCCCCACGGAGACCGTATACGGACTGGCGGCAAGCTCGCTTTCCGATTCGGCAGTGACAAAAATTTTCAAGGCCAAGGGGCGTCCGCAGGATAATCCCCTGATTTCGCACATCGCTTCGCTGGAAATGCTGCCCATGGTGGTGCAGGATATCCCCGAAAGCGCATACCGTCTGGCAGAGGCCTTCTGGCCCGGCCCGCTGACGATGATTATGACGCGCAGCGAACAGGTGGCGGATTCCGTATGCGCCGGCCTGCCCACGGCAGCGGTGCGCATGCCGAGCCACCCGGTTGCGCTGGAAGTGATCCGCAAAGCGGGCGTGCCGCTTGCGGCACCTTCGGCAAACCTTTCCGGCAGCCCCAGCCCCACAACAGCACAGGACGTTCTGGCAGACATGCAGGGCAAGATCCCGCTGATCCTTGACGGCGGTGCATGCAGCGTGGGTGTGGAATCGACGGTGATCTCGCTGGCAGGCGCACAGCCGACCCTGCTGCGTCCGGGGTACATCACGCCCGAACAGCTGGAAGAAGTGCTCGGCTGCCCGGTGGCGATTTCCGACGCCATTCTCAACCGCCTGAAGGACGGCGAAAAAGCGGCGTCTCCGGGCATGAAATACAAGCATTACGCCCCCAAAGCGGATGTTACCATCGTAAACGGGACGTTTGATGCATATAAAGATTATATCAGGGAACACAATGAAAAGGGCGTTTTCGCGCTGTGCTTTGAGGGCGAGGAAGAATTTCTGCCCTGCCCGTGTGTGACCTATGGACACGAAACGCGGCCGGATGAACAGGCGCGGGCGCTGTTTTCTGCATTGCGCGAACTGGATGCGCGCGGCGCAAAAACGGTATACGCGCGCAGCCCGGAAAAAACCGGCATCGCGCTGGCTGTCTACAACCGGCTTCTGCGTGCGGCGGCGTTCCGCGTTACGGAGGTGTGATGATGAAGGTCATCGCAGTGACAGGGCGTTCCGGCAGCGGAAAAAGCACGGTTTCGGCCTATTACGCAAAGCTTGGGTATCCGGTGCTGGATGCAGACCGCACGGCGCGAGAGGTCGTGCAGCCGGGCAGCCCGTGCCTTGAAGAGCTGGGCCGGGCGTTCGGGGCAGACCTGATCCGTCCTGACGGAACGCTGGATCGTGCGCTGCTTGCGGAGCGTGCCTTCAAAACAAAGGAAACGGCGCGCATGCTGACGGATATCACGCATCCGGCCATTGTGCAAAGCCTGCTCGACGGTGTGAAAAAAGCGGAAGAAACAGGCAGGCCGTTTGTCTTTGTGGATGGCGCTGTGATCGTGGGCGAAGCGTTCGAGCCGTACTGCGATGCGATCGTTGTGGTGACGGCGCCCGAACGGCTTTCGGTTTCGCGCATTATGCTGCGGGATGGAATCTCCAAGACGGCGGCGCAGGAACGCCTTGCGGCACAGACACCGGAAGCGGTGCTGTGCGCGGCGGCAGACTACATCATCAGAAATACCGGCAGCAATGAAGCACTGTGTGCTAACGCGCAGACGGTGCTGGATACCCTGCTCCGAAAGGAGACGCATGAACAAGAAGAAAAAGAATAACCATCGCATGCTCCCGATTGCGGCAGCGGCTGTGATCCTTCTGTGTATTCTTTTTGCAAAGGATGGCAGGCGGCTGCTTGCAGGTACGTTTTACCCACGCACTTATGAAGAAACCGTTCAGCAGTATGCAGAGGAATACGGTGTTGACGAAAACATTGTTTTTGCCATTATCCGCACCGAAAGCAATTTTCGACCGCAGGCAGAATCCAACGTGGGCGCCCGCGGGCTGATGCAGATCACGGAAGAAACCTTTGCATGGATCAAATCCAAAATCGCGAAAGAGGAAAACCTTACGTTTGATGATCTGTATGATCCGCAGGTGAATATCCGGTTCGGCACCTATCTGATTTCCTACTGTCTTTCGCATTATGACGGCGATCTTTCCACGGCGGCTGCGGCTTACCACAGCGGGCTGGGGCTGGTGGACGGTCTTGTCCAAAATCCGGAATATTCAAAGGATGGAAGGACATTAACGGAATTTCCTTACGAACAGATGAATCTGTACGTTTATAAGGTAAATAAAAATTATAAAAGATATCTTGCGCTTTACGCGCAGGATGAAGGAGTGTAAAAAATGGAAAAGGAAAAAAGCGCAGCAAAAGAGCTGCAGGAAAAGCTGACATTCACGCAGCGCCACATCGCGGACGTAAAGCCCGAAGCCGTAAAAGCGGCTGAGGAATTCTGCGAGGACTATAAAAACTTCCTGAACGCAGGCAAAACGGAACGCGAAGTAGCAGCACATACTGAAAAGATCCTGCTTGATAACGGCTACCGTGCCATGCAGCGCATCGGCGACAGCTTCAAAGCGGGTGAAAAGATTTATTACAACAACCGCGGCAAGGCGATCCTTGCAGCGACCATCGGCAAAAAGCCGCTGGATGAGGGCGTCCGCCTGATGGTGGCGCACATCGACTCCCCGCGCCTTGACCTCAAGCCGAATCCCCTGTATGAGGATAACGACATGGCCCTGCTGAAAACCCACTATTACGGCGGCATCCGCAAATATCAGTGGGGTGTTACGCCGCTTTCTCTGCACGGTGTCATCTACCGCGCCGACGGCACGAAGGTGGAAGTGCGCATCGGCGAAGACGAGGGCGACCCCGTTTTCTGCGTGACGGATCTGCTGCCGCATCTGGCGGCCGAACAGAACAAGCGCACACTGGCAGACGGCCTGCGCGGCGAAGAACTGAACATCGTGGTCGGTTCGCTGCCGTATGAGGATCAGGACATCAGCGAGCGCGTGAAGCTGCGCATCCTGCAGCTGCTCAACGAAAAATACGGCATCACAGAGCGCGATTTCACCCGTGCCGAGCTGGAAGCGGTTCCGGCTGTCAAGGCTACGGACGTCGGCTTTGACCGCAGCATGATCGGTTCCTACGGCCACGATGACCGCGTGTGCGCATATACGGCGCTGCAGGCGGAAATCGAAGTGCGCGACCCCGAATATACCACGGTCTGCATCCTTGCCGATAAGGAAGAAATCGGCTCCACCGGCCCGACCGGTCTGGAAAGCGATTTTGTGTTCCATTTCCTCGGCTATCTTGCCGACGCACAGGGCGCAAATTACAAGATGATGCTGCAGAATACGAAGTGCCTGTCTGCGGACGTGAACGCGGCATTCGACCCGACCTTCCCGGACGTTATGGAACGCCGCAACGCATCGTATCTCAACCGCGGTGTCGTTGTGACAAAGTACACCGGCTCCCGCGGCAAGGGCGGCACGAATGACGCAACTGCAGAGATGATGTCCTATGTAACCGGTATCCTGGATGCCGCAGGTGTTATCTGGCAGACCGGCGAACTGGGAAAAATCGACCTCGGCGGCGGCGGAACGGTTGCACAGTATGTTGCAAACCGCGACATCGACGTTGTGGATATCGGCGTGCCGGTGCTGTGCATGCATTCCCCGTTTGAACTGGTTGCAAAGCTGGACGTGTACATGACCTATAAGGCATTTGAAGCATTTGCAAATGCAAAATAAAATCGCTTTTCTGCATCAGAAAAATGAATCATGAAAAGCAAAACAGGGCGCATCATTTTCGATGCGCCCTGTTTTTGCGTCTGCTCCAAAAGAAAGCCGTGCGTCGTAAAATATACGCATCGGCAGATACAGCTGCCAGAAAAAGATGTGAATCTGTGATATCTATGTAAAAAGAAAGACGAAATCTTGAAAAAAGAAAAAAATCATGTTATCCTTTAATTAACTATAGTCGGGTATTTTATCCTTATTTTCGCCGATATGGAGGAAGAACAGTTGTTATATAAGAATTTCTACAAAAGGATCATTTCTATCATTGCGGTTGCGGGGATCACAGCCGGAATGACCTGCGGCTTTGCGCAGGATAACGGACAGGCCCCGCCGCAGCCGGAGGTTTCGTCAGCGGTAACGGAATCAGTGGTGGCGGAAACGGAAACGCCGGTACCGGAAGCGGAGCCTTCGCAGGAATCCGAACCGCAGCAGGAAAATCCGGCAGCAGAAACAGAAGAAGTGCCGGCGCAAGCAGAAGATCTGCAGGCTGAAAACAAGGAAAATCTGGTGATCGGAAACGAAGATCCCCCAAGACAGAATATCAAATGGGAACAGCAGAATGAAAAATGGTATGCGATCAATACCGATACATCCGAAATGCTGAAAGGCCCGGCGTGGGTGCGCGACCAGAACGGCGAGCTTTATTATCTGCAGGAAGATCATACACCGGCAAAGGGCTGGAAACGCGTAGATGGCGTGTGGTATTATTTCAATTCTGCCGTGACCCCGCAGACGGGCTGGCATGAAATCGAAGATGAATGGTATTATTTTGACCCCGAAACCGGTATGCAGATGCGCGGCCCGCAGTGGATCGAAGCAAACGACAAAACCTATTACCTCACCGAGACAGGCGCGTGCGCCCGGGGGTGGAAACGCATCGACGGGGAATGGTATTATTTCGGCATGTCCCTGCGCCCGCGCAGCGGCTGGTACGAAATCGAGGGCGACTGGTATTATTTTGACCCCGAAACCGGCCGTCAGGTTCAGGG
This sequence comes from Ruthenibacterium sp., assembly GCA_020025235.1. Taxonomy (GTDB): domain Bacteria; phylum Bacillota; class Clostridia; order Oscillospirales; family Ruminococcaceae; genus Ruthenibacterium. The sequence goes on along the minus strand of JAHHSL010000001.1, from coordinate 3,319 downwards.
CCCCCGCTGGCTGGAGTTTGAAAACGGACGCAAATATTATCTGACGACGGAAGGCTGTGCCGCGATAGGACAGCAGGAGGTCGACGGCGAAATGTACTATTTCAGCACCAGTGCGCAGAAGGGCTGGCGCGAAATCGAAGGCAAGTGGTATTATTATGACCCCGAAACGGCTCGGATGCGTAAAGGGCCGGGCTGGCTGGAAATGGAGAGCGGCAAAAAGTATTATCTGACGGCAGAAGGCCATGCGGCAACCGGCAGAATGGAAATCGACGGTGACGAATACTACCTTAGCACAAGTGCGCGCTCGGGCTGGTATCAGTTTGACGATAAATGGTACTATTATGCAGAGGATACCTCCAAGCTCGTGCACGGGCCGGGCTGGGTGACAATGCCGAAAACCGGCAGCGTTTATTATCTGACACAGGAGGACTATGCCGCCACCGGATACACACAGGTGGAAGACAGCTGGTATTATCTGACGCCCAAGCGTCAAAGCGGCTGGCACAAGATCGAAAACGAGTGGCGCTTCTTCAGCAAGGATACCGGAAAGCAGGAACCGCAGTACGGCAGGATCCAGATCGACGGGAAATGGTATTGCTTCGATCCGGAAAAGGGCACGCAGGTGCACGGCCCGGCATGGACAACCGATTCCGACGGAAATGAGCAGTATGTTCTGAAAGACGATACCTGTGCATCCGGATTCCAGCGGATCGACGGAAAACTGTATTATTTTGGGGACAAGCTTATCAAAGGCTGGTTTGAAGATAAGGACGGTCAGCGCCGCTATGCAGATCCGGTAACAGGTGTTTTGAATGAAAAGGGCGGCTGGTTTGACATCGATGGCGTGAAAACGTATCTGATGCCGGAAGGCAAATATGTGGCGCCGCCCGTGATCGAATCGGTCAGCTATAACGGCAGCGGAGTAAACAAAACCGTACATATCAAAGCAAAGCCGTCAAAACTGACGGATGCCGGCAAAATGCAGTACAGCTGGGACGGCGGCAAAACATGGACAAAAGAAGCAAATCGTGAATTTGCGGCGGGCACGGTGCTGCCGGCTGATACGATTCAGGTCAAAGACTCGGTGGGAAACATCACGATTTACAGCGGCGAGCTGGAGATCAAAAAGGATGGCCCCTATCACGGCATCGACGTTTCGGTGTATCAGGGCAAAATTAACTGGGCGGAGGTAAAGCGGTCCGGTGTCGATTTTGCAATCATCCGTGCACTGACATGGAGCAAGGCGGCCAACGATTATGCAATCGACCCGAACTTTGAATACAATGTGCGCGAAGCCAAGGCAAACGGAATTGCGGTCGGCGCATATCTGTTCTCCTATGCGTTCAATGTGAAAGAAATTTACCAAGAGGTAGACTTCTTCCACAATTCGGCACAGATGCAGGCGCTGCGCAGGGATGATATCCGGTTTGATTATCCGGTGTACATTGACTTTGAATGGAACAAGATCCTGGAAAAGACAAACTACAACCTGCGTACGGAAATGCTCGAAAAAGGCATGGAACGTCTGAGGGGCTACGGCTACCACCCGGGCTTCTATTCCAACCGCAACTGGCTGCTGAATCATTATGACGGAAAATATCTTGTGGCCAAGGGATATGATTTCTGGTATGCGCGTTATCCGCTGAAACCGGATCTGAATGCCGGAACTGCAGGCGATATCGGATTTGCTGCACCGATCTGGCAGTATGCATCGGATGGCAGCGTGCCCGGCATTTCCGGCGATGTGGATATGAACATCAGCTATGTGGACTATAAGACACTGATCAATGCGGGCGGTTCTTCGGGCAACGGCGCGGAACTGACGCTGTCGGTATATGACCTCAACACCTCCAGACAGGTGACGGGTTCCGTGACGGATATTCTGGCACAGATCGTTATGAACGAGGTGGGTCAGTGGAATAATTCCGAAGTGAATAAAGCGCAGGCGGTCGCGGCGTACAGCTGGATCCAGTATCAGCAGAAGCACGGCAACCCGGTCCCGGCAGTCGGACTGAAAAAACCGAGTGCTTCCGTAAAACGCGACGTGGAAGCGGTTGCGGGGAAAACGCTGTATTATGATAATGCACCGATCAATGCCGCATATGGCTCCGCAAGCGGCCCGTACACCAATACGGCAAAGAATATGTGGAACCTGAATCTGCCGTACCTGAATACTCCGGTCGAAAGCCCGGAAAAGGAATGGCGCGGCAAAACAAGGGACATGACGTTGGATTCCATGAAGAAGAACCTGTCCAAGCTGGTTCCGACATCGCTGCTGGATGAAACGCCGCATGAAAACTGGCTGACGGAGCCTGTGTACGACAAAAACGGGTATATCGTTTCGATCAAGGTGTGCGGAAAAACGATTCCCGGAGGCAAGTTCTACGAAAATACATGGGGTCTATATTCGCCGAAATTCACCTATCAGTATAACAGCAGCAGTGATACGTGGAAATTCACAACAGAAGGAAACGGACATTGCGTCGGCATGAGCCAGTGGGGCGCATATACCTATGCAAAGCAGGGCTGGAATTATGAAAAAATTCTGGCACATTATTACCCGGGAACAACATTGAAGTAAGGGAGGATGCCGCAGGCGGTTTTGCCTGCGGCATTGTTCCGGGAGGTTGATACTATGAAAAATAACAAATGGATCGGTGCAGTTTTGGTTGTGCTGATTTTTGTGGTTGGCATTTTGCTCGGTACAGTTTTGATGCATAAGCAGCCGAATGAACCGGAAGATCTGTCGGCAGATACGTCTATGTCGCAGGAGGAATCTTCCGAATCGGAAAGTACGGCATCTGCATCAGATCCAAAGGAAGAAAGCAGCAAGCCGGAAAGCGAATCAGAAAGTGAATCGAAAGTCGAGGAAGATTCATCAAAGGAACCGGAATCCCAGCCGGAGGTATCGTCATCCACTGAACCGGCAGTCGGCCCGCAGGGGGAAAATGTGGTTCGCGGGATCATAGTGGATGCTACTATGAACTCGGTGCTGGTGAAAGAAAATGAAACCGGAAGGGAAATCGACTTTTCCAAAGATACGGCAGATGTGTCGGGACGGATCGTGGTGGACGCAGAGGTAGAAGTATACTACACCGGCGAAATCAAAGGCAGCGATGCAAGCGAAGTCTTTGTAACCAGGATCGTATCAAAAGCATAAGACAAAGCATAAAAGACTCTGCGGCAGACCGAAAGGGCCTGGCACAGAGTCTTTTTCCTTTTATAAACAGTAAACAGATCATAAAACACAAATAAAGAAGAAATTTCAAAAAAGGTGTTGACAATTGGCTCTGGAATTGGTATACTAACTAAGCTGTCT